>CAWJMA010000007.1:0-494265 GCA_963843855.1 uncultured Alphaproteobacteria bacterium | reverse complement strand
CAAGGTCGTCGTTGCCGGCGTCAATGTCGCCATTCGCCACAAAAACCAACCCAGCCGACAACCGCAAGGTGGCCTGGAGCGTCGCGAAGCGCCGATGCATGTCTCGAAGGTCGCGAATACCGACCCCAAGACCGGCAAGGCGACCCGCGTCCGCTTCGAAACCAAGGATGGCAAGAAGGTCCGCGTGGCCGTCAAGTCCGGGAGCTGATCAATGGCTGATAAAGCTTAGCGCCGCGCCTGAAAAAGGATTACGAGGAGCGCATCGCCAAGGCGATGACGGAGAAGTTCGGCTACAAGAACTCACTTGAAGTTCCGCAGTTGGACGAGATCGTCATCAACATCGGCATTGGCGAAGCGACCCGGGACAAGAAAAAGGTCGAGGCCGCTTCGGCCGAGATGGAAAAGATTGCCGTCAGAAGCCGGTCGTCACCAAGGCGAAGAAGTCGATCGCGCAGTTCAAGCTGCGTGAAGCATCCCGATCGGTTGCAAGGTCACCTTCGCCGCGACCGCATGTACGAATTCCTCGACCGTCTCGTCACCGTCGCACTACCCCGCGTCCGCGATTTCCGTGGTCTCAACCCGAAGTCGTTCGACGGCCATGGCAATTATGCGATGGGCCTGAAGGAACAGATCGTTTTCCCCGAGATCAATTACGATCAGATCGAAAAGGTCCGGGGAATGGACGTAATTGTCACCACCACCGCAAAACGGACGAAGAAGCGCGCGAACTGCTGCGTTTGTTGAACTTCCCTTTCCGGCGGACGAACAAAAGAAGCCGCGTAAGCGGCGCTGGAGAACTTAAGTGGTGGCGAAACTGAATTGCGTGAACAAGAACGAGCGTCGCAAGAAGCTCGTCGCGCAAACGGCGGGAAGCTGGAAAAGCTGAAGGCAAAAGCGAATGATAAGTCACTCGATGAAACCGAGCGTCTGATCGCGCGCCTGAAAATGGCCGAACTGCCGCGCAACGGTAATCCGACCCGCATCCGCAACCGCTGCGGGCTCACCGGCCGCAGCCGCGGATTCTATCGCAACTTCCGCTTGTCGCGGATCATGCTGCGGGAAATGGGCGATGGACCTGGTTCCCTGGTTCAAGTCGGGTGTAAGTGGCATCTGATATGGCGATGACCGATCCCCTGGGTGATATGCTCACCCGCATCCGCAACGGCCAGCAGGCGCGCAAGGATTCCATCCTGACGCCGGCGTCGAAGCTTCGTGCCCACGTGCTCGATGTGCTTCAGCGCGAAGGCTATATCCGCGGTTACACCGAGGAAGAACTGTCGGGCCAGAAGGGCCTGCGGATCGAACTCAAATATTTCGAGGGCCAGCCTGCGATCCAGCACCTTGCCCGCGTCTCGAAGCCGGGCCGCCGCGTCTACTCGGGCTCAAAAGAGCTACCGCGTATCCGCAACGGCCTCGGCATCACGATCGTCTCGACGCCGCGTGGCGTGCTCAGCGACGCTGAAGCCCGCGACCAGAACGTCGGTGGCGAAGTGCTGGCGGAGGTGTTCTGATGAGCCCATCGGTAAGAAACCGGTCGACCTTCCAAACGGCGTTTCGGCGTCGGTCGAAGGCCAGACCCTGACCGTCAAGGGTCCGAAGGGATCGCTGAGCATGCAAATGCTCGACGATGTCATCAAGTACGACCTCGATGACGGTGCGATCAGCGTCAAGCCGATCAGCCCATCGCAGCGTTCGCGCTCGGCCTGGGGCATGCAGCGTACCAACGTGCAGAATTTGGTGACTGGTGTTACCGAAGGCTTCACCAAGGTTCTCGAGATCACCGGCGTCGGCTACCGTGCGCAGGCGCAGGGCCGCAACCTCAAGTTGCAGCTCGGCTACAGCCACGATGTCAACTACGCTGTTCCGGAAGGTGTCGAGGTCAAGACCCCCGATGCCAACACGGTCGAGATCAGCGGCATCGACAAGCAGAAAGTCGGCCAGGTCGCTGCCGAAATCCGTCGCTGGCGCAAGCCGGAGCCCTATAAGGGCAAGGGCATCAAATATCGCGGCGAGTTCATCTACCGCAAAGAAGGCAAGAAGAAGTAAGCCATGGCGAAACTCTCTCTCTTCGATCGCCGCCGTCGTCGGGTTCGCAGCGCGCTTCGCGCTCGTGCCGCCGGCAAGCCGCGTCTCTCGGTCCACCGCTCGGGCCGTCACATCTATGCGCAGGTCATCGACGACGCAGCCGGCAAGACGCTGGCTTCGGCGTCCAGCCTCGACAAGGACGTCAAGGCCAAGACCGGCGCCACTGCCGAAGCCGCAGCTGCGGTTGGCAAGGCGCTTGCCGCCAAGGCCAAGAAGGCCGGTGTCGACAGGGTCGTGTTCGACCGTGGCGGCTTCCTGTTTTATGGCCGGGTGAAGGCCCTCGCCGATGCCGCCCGCGAAGGTGGATTGGAGTTCTAAATGGCTGACGAAAAGCAGACCCCGGTGGAAACCACCGAAACCCCGGCGGCCGAAAACCCGCAGGGCACGCCCGCAACTGTCGCAGCAGCGGAAAATGCAGACGCAGCCCCGGCTGCCGAAGCTGCTGCTGCTCCGGCTGAAGCGCCGGCTCCGGCGCCCGCCGAAGCCCCGGCCCCTGCGCCGACCGAAAATCGTGGTCCGCCGCGGGCGGCCGTGGTCGCGGCGGTGGCGGTGGTCGCGACGGCGGCCGTGGTGGACGTGACGGTGGCCGTGGCCGCCGCGACGATCGCCGTGGCAACCGCGACGACGACGG
Organism: uncultured Alphaproteobacteria bacterium; assembly: GCA_963843855.1. Classification (GTDB taxonomy): domain Bacteria; phylum Pseudomonadota; class Alphaproteobacteria; order Sphingomonadales; family Sphingomonadaceae; genus Sphingomicrobium. The sequence goes on along the minus strand of CAWJMA010000007.1, from coordinate 491,549 downwards.
CGAAGACCTGATCGAAAAGCTGGTTCACATCAATCGCGTGTCGAAGACCGTAAAGGGCGGTAAGCGCTTCGGTTTCGCAGCGTTGGTCGTGGTCGGTGACGGCAAGGGTCGCGCCGGTTTCGGTCACGGCAAGGCGCGCGAAGTGCCGGAAGCCATCTCCAAGGCGACTGCCGCCGCGAAGAAGGCCATGGTTCAAGTCCCGCTTCGCGACGGTCGCACGCTTCACCATGACGGCAAGGGCCATTTCGGCGCTGGCAAGGTCACGGTTCGCTCGGCTCCGTCGGGTACCGGCATCATCGCCGGCGGTCCGATGCGCGCCGTGTTCGAAAGCCTGGGCGTTGCCGACGTTGTCACCAAGTCGGTCGGCACGTCGAACCCCTACAACATGATCCGCGCCACCTTCGAGGCGCTGAAAGAACAGACCAGCCCGCGTTCAGTAGCCCAGCGTCGTGGCAAGAAGGTCGCTGACCTGCTTGGCCGTGGTGGAATGGCGAGCGCCGAGGCCGAAGCCACCGCCGATGCGGTGACGGAGTAAGTCATGGCCAAGAACGACACCAAGACAATCAAGATCACGCAGACCGGTTCGCCGATCCGTCGTGACAAGACCCAGCGCGCGACCCTGGTCGGCCTCGGCCTCAACAAGATGCATCGCACAGTTGAAGTCGTCGCCACCCCGGAAGTGATGGGGCAGGTCCGCAAGGTCCAGCACCTGCTGAAGGTCGAAGACTAATACCAACCTGTTTGGAGCCGGTGGCCACGCTGCCGGCTTCATGCGCGACAAAAGCGAAAGCGAGTGCACGACATGAAACTTAATGAAATTCGCGACAATGATGGCGCCCGCAAGGGTCGAGTCCGTGTCGGCCGTGGCATCGGTTCGGGCCTGGGCAAGACTGCCGGGCGCGGCCAGAAGGGCCAGAAGAGCCGTTCGGGTGTTTCCATCAAGGGCTTTGAAGGCGGCCAGATGCCGCTCCACATGCGTTTGCCGAAGCGTGGCTTCAACAACATCTTCGCAAAGGACTTCGCCGAGGTGAACCTCGGTGCGATCCAGAAGATGATCGATGCCAAGAAGCTGGATACCAAGGGCACGCTCGACCATGACGCGCTGAAGGCCGCTGGCCTTGCACGTGGCGGCAAGGACGGCGTCCGCTTGCTTGGCAAGGGCGAACTCAAGACCAAGGTCAGCTTCAAGGTTGCCGGCGCGTCGAAGGGCGCGATCGAGGCCGTCGAAAAGGCTGGCGGCAAGGTCGAGATCATCGAAGCGAAGGATCCTGCCGCACTGGCCGCTGCCAAGAAGGGCAAGACCCGCGCCGCGAAGATTGCCGCCAAAGCCGAGAAGAAGGCGTAAGCCTTTTCCGTCTTAGGGGCTTCGCAAGGGCCTTCGAGTGACTATATCGGGCGGCGGGGGGCGGTTCTGCCCGTCGCCGCCTTTGATTTTTGCAGGGATTTGGTAATGGCATCCGCAGCCGAACAACTGGCTTCCAACATTTCGCTGGCAAGCTTCTCCAAAGCGACCGAACTCAAGCGTCGCTTGTGGTTCACGCTGGGGGCGCTGGTCCTTTTCCGGCTATTGTCGTTCGTCCCGATCCCCGGCATCGACCCGGTGTCGATGCAGCAGCTCTATGCCACCCAGACGGGCGGTGTGCTCGACGTCTTCAATACCTTCTCCGGGGGCGCCCTCGAACGTGCCTCGATCATCGCGCTGGGCGTCATGCCCTACATTACCGCGTCGATCGTGGTGCAGCTCATGGGCTCGCTTTACGCACCATGGGTCGCGCTCAAGAAAGAGGGCGAGACCGGACGCAAGAAGCTCAACCAATATACCCGCTACCTCACCGTCCTTTTGACCACCGTCCAGGGCTATTTCATCGCGGTGGGGCTCGAGACACTCGGTGCCGCCAACGGCATTTCGGCGGTCGTCGAGCCCGGCATGCTCTTCCGAATCGCTGCGACCGTCAGTCTTGTCGGCGGAACCTTGTTCCTGATGTGGATCGGTGAGCAGATCACCAGCCGCGGTATCGGTAATGGTATCTCTCTAATCATCATGGCCGGCATCGTCGCGGGCTTGCCGCGTGCTGTGGCGCAGCTTCTCGAAGGCGGCCGCACCGGATCGATGGATCCGCTGGTGGTGTTCGGGATTGTTATCCTTGCAGCCGTCCTCGTCCTCTTCATCTGCTTTGTCGAGCGTGCGCAGCGCCGGGTCCTGATCCAATATCCCAAGCGCCAGACCGCGCGCGGATCGATCCAGCAGGATCGCAGCCACCTGCCGATGAAGATCAACATCGCCGGCGTCATCCCGCCGATTTTCGCCTCATCGCTTCTGCTGATGCCGCTGACGGTTATTCAGATGTCGGGTGCGCAGAACGATCCGAACGCAAGCGACTGGCTGATCACCGTCAGCACGCTGCTCCAGCATGGCGCTCCGCTTTATCTGTTTCTCTATGGCGCCGGAATTGTGTTCTTCTGCTTCTTCTATTCGGCGGTGCAGTTCAATTCCGAGGAAACGGCCGACGGCCTCAAACGGCACGGCGGCTTCATCCCGGGCATACGCCCGGGCAAGGCGACCGAAGACTATTTCGACTATCTGGTCAGCCGGGTGACTGTGATTGGGGCAGGCTACCTTGTTCTGATCTGCATGATCCCGGAGATCGCGGCGTCGCAGATGGGTATTGCCTTCGCCTTGGGCGGCACTAGCCTGCTTATCGTGGTCAACGTGACGATGGATACGGTTAGCCAGATTCAGAGCCACCTGATCGCCCATCAATATGGTGATCTGATCAAGAAGGCGAAGTTGAAGGGCGCACGCAAGCGCTAAGGCGGCTATCGTTCCTGGAGGGGGAATAGAGTTTGGACATTATCCTGCTTGGACCCCCCGGGGCTGGCAAAGGCACGCAGGCCAAGCGGCTCGAGGAGCGGCGCGGCATGGTCCAGTTATCGACCGGCGACATGTTGCGTTCGGCGCGCGAGGCGGGGACCCCCGTGGGATTGCGGGTTCGTGCCGTCATGGATCGCGGCGAGCTGGTTAGTGACGCCATCGTGTCCGCGTTGATTGGCGAGCATCTCGACCTTGATGGCGCGACCGGCGCGATCTTTGATGGTTATCCAAGGACGCAGCCCCAGGCCGAAGCACTCGAGATCCTGCTTGAGGAACGCGACCGCAAAATCGACCATGTCATCGAACTGGTGGTCGACGAGGAAGAACTCGTCACGCGCATCACCGGGCGCTTCACCTGCTCCAAATGCGGCGCGCCTTATCATGACGAGATGCACCTTCCCGTGGTCGAGGGCGTCTGCGACGTCTGCGGTGGGACCACGTTCAAGCGCCGTCAGGACGATAACGAACAGACGGTTCGCACCCGGATGGCCGAATATCGTGACAAGACGGCGCCGATCCTGCCCTTCTACGAGGCAAAGGGCCTGGTCCGCCGCGTTGACGGAATGGCCAGCGTTGCCGATGTCGCGGCGGCGATCGACGCGATCCTCGACAGCTAGGGCGCGTTGCGGCACTTTGGTCAGCAAAGGAGCCGCGCCATGATCCGAACCGTCATCACCGCGCTTGCCGCAATCGCGCTGTCGTCAGCGCCCGCCAGCGCCGCTGTCGTTGGCCAGTCGCCCCACGGATTTGAGATCCGCCACGAGGTAATCGTACCCCTTGCCCCGGCGCAAACATGGTCGAGGCTCGTAGAGGTCGCACACTGGTGGAGCGACGATCATACCTTCAGCGGCAAGGCGGCCAATCTGTCAATCGAGCCCAAAGCCGGTGGCTGCTTTTGCGAAACCCTGCCCGGCGGCGGCGGGGTCGAGCACCTTCGCGTCAATTACATCGTTCCGGGGCAACGCCTCGTTATGGGCGGCGCACTTGGACCGCTGAAATTCGAAGGGGTCGCCGGTGTGATGGACATCCGCGTCGGCCCTGCACCACAAGGCCGGACCAGCGTTGTAATGACCTACCGCGCCGGTGGCTTTGCACGCGGCAATGGCCAGGACATGGGCCCGCTGGTTGACCGAGTATTGGGGGAACAGCTCGCGCGGCTCGCGGCGATTCCGACGAAGCCCTGATCAGGGCGTGCCGCGCACCAGCGTCGTGAAACGATATCCGGCGCGCTCGCCCTCGGGCAAATGATCTTCGCATGCGATCTCGCGCCACGAACCGGTGGAACGCGGGTCGTCCATGAAGACATCGCCTTCGACCTCGGCCAGGACCTCGGTGAGTTCGATCTTGTCGGCGACATCATGGAACATCGCAAAGACATCCGAACCGCCAATGACCGAAACCCGGTCGTCCCCCGCCAAGGCCAGCGCTTCATCCTTCCCGTGGGCGACCTCAACTCCGATCTGCTGCCAATTGCGGTCGCGGGTCAGGACGATATGTCGACGCCCAGGCAGGACACCGGGAAGGCTGTCGAACGTCTTTCGGCCCATGATCATCGCCGAACCCATCGTGACATTCTTGAAATGCTTCAGGTCGCCGGGCAGGTGCCAAGGCAAGGTCCCGTCTTTGCCGATGGTGCCATTGATCGCGCGTGCGACGACGATCGTGATGCTTTGCGGTTTCGACATGTCCTTGCCTTACGCTTGCAGGCGGCGGCGGGGCAAGCGTAGGGGAAAAAGATGAGCCCGGAACAGCAGCAACTGGTGGACGGATTGCGTGCGCGTTTTGGCGCCGCGATCGCGATTACCGACGCGTCCGACATCGCCCCTTGGCTAACCGACTGGCGCGGACGATGGAGCGGGGTCAGCGGCGCCATCATCCAGCCGTCGTCGACCGAAGAAGCGGCCGCCGCCGTGGCAATGGCGTACGAGCATGGCGTTCGGATGGTTCCGCAGGGCGGCAATACATCGATGGTCGGAGGCGCGACGCCGCGGGCCGACGGATCGTCACTGATCTTGTCAACTAGGCGACTGAACCATCTTCGATTGATCGATCCTGGTGCGCGCTTTTGCGTCGCCGAAGCCGGTGTCATCCTGCAGGTCTTGCACGAGGCAGTCGCGGACGAAGGCCTGCGCTTCCCGCTGACGCTCGGCGCGAAAGGCTCGGCCACGATCGGCGGCTTGGCATCGACCAATGCGGGCGGCACCCAGGTCCTTCGTTTCGGGCCGATGCGCGGATTGGTGGAAGGGGTCGAGGCCATTCTGCCCGATGGCAGTATCCACGACGGCTTGCTCGGATTGAAAAAGGATAATCGCGGCCCCAGTCTCGACCAATTGCTGATCGGTGCCGAAGGGACCCTTGGAGTTATCACTGCGGTCCGCCTCAAGCTCGTGCCCGCGGTGGCGTCGCGCGCCGTCGCATGGATCGGCCTTTCCAGCCCGCAAGCCGCGCTCGACGTTCTGCGGCATCTTGAACGTGAGACGGACCGGATCGAGGGCTTCGAAATTCTGCCCGAAGAAAGTCTCGTTGCTGCAATCAATCAGGTTGAGGGGACGCGAGCGCCCTTGGCAGGAAGCCATCGTTGGCATGCCTTGGTTGAAGCAACATCGATCGATCCCGCCGATGAGGGGCCGGACGAATTGCTCGCGCGATTGCTTGCGCCGTCACTGGCAAGCGGTCTGATCGAAGACGCCGCCATTTCCGCGAGCGAGACGCAGGCCGCCGCGTTCTGGAAAATTCGCGACAGCCTGTCGGAGGCCGAGAAAAAGGAATTCGGCCCCGCCACGCAGCACGACATTTCGGTCCCGGTCGATGCGATGCCCGCATTCCTGGAAAACGCAGCAGCCGCAATCGAGCGTGCTTTCCCAGGCACCCACGCTTCGGGCTTCGGCCATCTGGGTGACGGCAACATCCATTTTCACGTTCGCGCATGCGAACGCGGCGGACCCGACTGGCTGGTGCGTGAAGGCGATGCAGTCACCCGGCTAGTTCACGATCTGGTCGTTGCGGCAGGAGGATCGATCAGCGCGGAACATGGCATCGGCCAGATGAAGCGCGACGAACTTGCGCGGCTGTCGCCGCATCGCGTCGCGGCTATCCGAGCGATCAAGCGCGGTCTCGATCCTGATGGGCTGATGAATCCTGGAAAGCTGGTTTAGCGGCGGGCGGGCGCGACTCCGGTTCCGATCAGTTTGCCGTCGACGGTCTGGCCGTAATAGGTTTTCTGTCCGTCGAAATTCGCCTTGGCATTGTCGGCAACGCTTCCGGTCTGGCGCGGATCTCTGGGGCGTTCGTGCTGATCCATATATGCCGCTACGTCCCATGCTTCCTGGTCGGTCAAGGTGCCCGGTTGATCGAACGGCATGTTCGCACGGATGAAGCCGGCGGCAAGATCAATCCGGGCCATGCCAGCGCCCCAATTGTAACTGCGCGGCCCCCACAACGGCGGATAGATGACAGTGCCGTCAGGCTGGCTTGAGCCCTGACCGTCGCTGCCGTGGCAGCCGGAACATTTGGCCTCGAAGATCGGCTTGCCGCGCGCCGGATCATATCCGCCCTCGCCAAGGGCGGGTTTGGGAAAACCGGCGCCTTTCATTGAATGTCCGATCGGCGCTCCGGTCGCGAGCCAGTGAAAATAGGCCTGCAAATCGCGATAAACGTCCGATCCTGCGGGCGGGGGCCCGCCCGACGGGCTGTTCGGGGCGTTCATCGAGTAACGGAAGCAGCCCATGATCCGGTCTTCCATCGTGTTGATGGAATTGTTCTTCTTGCGATATTGCGGATAGGCGATCCACGCCGCCCACATCGGGCTGCTATCCGCGCGGCGACCTGAATCGAGGTGGCAATTCTTGCACGCCATCGCATTTCCGACGAAGGCGGCGGCGTGCGTTCCGGTATCGTCAAAAATCGCCTTGCCGCGCAGGATGGATTCGCCCGCCGGCCCTTCCGAAATTCTTGCCGGGTCAGGCGGGGTGAAGACCGCGGATGTCGCTCCGATCGAGGCGCCTGCGGGTCCTTCGGTGAGCGGGGCCATTCTGACCAGCGCCAGGCCGGCGAAGGCGGCACCGGCGACAAACAATCCGATGCCGGCCCCCCAGCGCAGAAGCTTATCCTGTCTTTTGGCCGTCCAATCGCGCACATATTCGGTCGCTTCGTCGGGCAATTTGGTCGGATCGATTTTCATCTGTCTCTCCTTTGGCGCGCCCGGAAGGATTCGAACCCTCAACCAGCCGAGTAGAAGTCGGCTGCTCTATCCAGTTGAGCTACGGGCGCGCATTAAGGAGTTATGCGGTCATGCGACTGCTTCGAGCAAGCCTTCGAACAATCGTCTGCCGTCGGTGCCGCCGTGCGCTGCTTCGATCACGCGTTCGGGGTGGGGCATCATGCCCAGGACATTCCCGTTCGAATTGATGATTCCCGCAATGTCGCGCGCAGATCCGTTGACGGTCCCGCTATAGCGGAACGCGACCCGGCCTTCGCCCTCCAGCCGATCGAGGGTTTCGGCATCGGCCTGGAAGTTGCCGTCGTGATGAGCCACCGGGACGGCGAGTTCTTCGCCGACCTGATACCGCGCGGTGAATATCGACTGACTTTTTTCCACTTTCAGGCCGACCGTCCGACAGACGAAGTGCAGCCCCGCATTGCGCATCAATGCACCAGGCAACAAACCCGCTTCGGTGAGAACCTGGAAGCCGTTGCAGATGCCAAGGACCGGAACGCCGCGGGCAACCGCGTCGCTCACTGCGCGCATGATCGGCGACCGCGCCGCCATCGCACCGGAGCGCAGGTAATCGCCGTATGAGAAGCCGCCCGGAACCGCGATGAAATCGACGCCGTCGGGCAATTCGGTATCGCGGTGCCAGACCATCGCCGGGGCAACACCCGTGACGTCGCGAATGGCGACGGCAAGGTCGCGGTCGCAATTCGATCCGGGAAAAACGAGGACGGCGCTCTTCATGTCAGGCGGCCAGCCGCTCGATCTTGAAATTCTCGATGACGGTGTTGGCCAGCAGCTTGCGGCACATGTCTTCAATCTGCTCGTCGCTGGTGGTCTCCGACACGTCCAGCTCGATCAGTTTTCCGGCCCGGACATCGTTGACGCCGCCGAAGCCGAGGCCCTCCAGCGCATGGTGGATCGCCTTGCCCTGGGGGTCGAGGACACCGGGCTTGAGGGTGACGAAGACACGGGCTTTCATGGCGTGCTGATCCTGCTTTGAGTCCTGGGCGGCGCTATGACGCCTCCACTTCCATCGGGCAAGTTTTACCTCTTGTTTACCAACTTTGGGCAAATCGGTGCCGAAAGCGCCAGAAATGGCGCTCGTCAGGTTTGGAATCGAGGGTGGGAACGATGGCAGCAGGTCTTGCAATTGCGATGTTTATCGCGCTGGTTGGCTTCGGCTCCAGCTATTTCGGCTGGTCGGATCCGGGCGGAAAGGTCCAGCTCGCACTTTTGACGAGTTTTATCCTCGGCTGTGTCGCTAGTTACAAGTCGAGGGGCTGACCCGAGAGTGTTGCCGCGCTAGGGACGCGCGGTGACCAATATTCCGCCTTATGGACAAGTCCTCCGCCTGACCGTCGATCGGACGAATGGCGGCACTCCGCGATTTGCGATGCCTTTTCACGACGATGTGGTTGGGCGTCCCGGCTATCTGCACGGTGGCGCGATTGCAGGCCTGCTCGAATTTGCGGCGTTCACCACATTGGCCGAAGCGATCGGCGACGAAACGGTCGTGATGAAACCGGTCACCGTCACGGTCGATTATTTACGCGGCGCTGGCGCATCGCGCGGCGATACGCATGCCGAGGCGGTGATCGAACGATTGGGCAATCGTATCGCCAATGTCGATGTCGTGGCCTGGCAGACCGACCGCGAACGGCCGGTCGCCACTGCCCGGATCAATTTCCTGCTCGACCGGCCCTAGTAACCGCTGAGCGCGGCAACTTCGGCAGCGTGAAAGCGCGGTCCGCCGAACAATTCGTCGAGCACGGCCTGACGTTTCATGTAAAATCCGACGTCATGTTCGTCGGTCATGCCGATGCCACCGTGCATCTGGACGCCCTCCTGAACACTCAATCTGGCGACCTTGCCCGCCTTGGCCTTTGCCACGGCGACCATCAGCGCGGCCTTGTCATCACCCGCGTCGAGCAATTGCGCAGCCTTGAGCGCGGCAGCACGCGATATTTCGATCTCGCCATAGAGGTGCGCGGCACGGTGCTGGAGAACCTGGAATTCGCCGATCAACTTGCCGAACTGCTTGCGCTGCCGAAGATAATCGAAGGTCATTTCGGCAGCGCCCGTCGCGACACCGGTCAGTTCCGATGCCGCACCGGCGCGACCGGCGTTGAGGGCGCGGGTGAGTGGCGACCAGCCGCCATCGACCTCGCCGATCACCGCATCGGCATCCAGCGCGACCTTGTCTAGCGTCAATCGGGCCGCCTTGCTGGCATCGGCCATCGACACATTTTCAACGGTCATGCCGGCGGTGTCCCGGGGAACTGCGAACAAGGTGATTCCGTCGCGATCGCCCGCCGATCCCCCGGTCCTTGCCGCGACTAGGATGATGTCGGCGCTGCCGCCGTGAACGACGAATTGCTTCGTCCCGCTCAGCGAAAAGCCGTTGCCATGGCGAGTCGCAGACAGTGCGGTCGCGGCCGGATCGTGCCGCTTGCCTTCATCGACGGCAAGCGCAGCAACGGTTTCCCCCGAAACGATGCCTGGATACCAGCGCTCGGCCTGCGGACTGCCTTCGAGTGCGCGTACCGCCGCCACGGCCGTCGTCAGGAATGGGGAGGGAGTCAAATTGCGCCCAATCTCCTCGAGCACGATATTGGCCTCGACCTGACCGAGACCAGCGCCGCCTTGCGCTTCGGGAATGAGAATTCCGGTCAGCCCGAGTTCGGCCAATTGTTTCCACAGGCCGTGGCCGAAGCCGTCCTGGCACCCGATGTCGCGCCAATGGCGCAGCTGCTTGGCGATTGCCCCTTCGTCGGCCATGAACGGCGCGACGGTATCGGCCAGCATCCGCTGGTCATCGTTGAGCGTCATCATGGCCTCAGGCTCCCGGCAGTCGAAGAATGTGTTTGGCGACAATCCCGAGCTGGACTTCGCTCGTCCCGCCTTCGATAGAATTGGCCTTGGTGCGAAGCCATTCGCGGGCGACCTTGCCGCCGCGCGAGGCGTCGCTGTCCCATTCCAGCGCCTCGTTGCCGCCAGCCGCCATCATCAGCTCGTAACGTCGCTTGTTGAGCTCGGTCCCGGCATATTTCATGACGGATGGAAAGGCGGGGTGGGAATCGCCGGCCTTCAACTGGTCGATGAACCGCTCGCTCATCGCGGCAAAGGCCATGGCGTCGACATCGAAATCGGCAATTTCGGCGCGAAGCAATGCATCCTCGACCCCGCCGACTGCCTTGCCCAGTGCCTCGCCGGAGCCGCCTAGCCCCATGCCGCTGATCATTTCGCGTTCGTGGCCGAGCAGGTATTTGGCAACGTCCCAGCCCTTGTTGACCTCGCCGACGACCTGGTCCTTGGGGACTTTCACATCATCGAAGAATGTCTCGCAAAACGGCGAATTGCCGCTGGTCAGCAGGATGGGCTTGGTCGAGACGCCGGGGCTTTCCATGTCGAACAACAGGAAGCTGATCCCGCCGTGCTTGGACTCGGTAGAGGTGCGGACAAGGCAGAAGATCCAGTCACACTGGTCGGCGTAGGATGTCCAAACTTTCTGGCCGTTGACCAGCCAATGGTCGCCTATGTCCTCGCACTTGGTCTGCAGCCCGGCCAGGTCGCTTCCTGCACCCGGTTCGGAATAGCCCTGGCACCACCGTATCTCGCCGCGCGCAATTTGCCTGAGGTAGTGTGTCTTTTGCTCCTCGGTGCCATATTTCAGGAGCGCCGGTCCAAGCATCGAGATGCCAAAGCTGGTCAGCGGAGATCTTGCGCCGATGGCAGCCATTTCTTCCTTCAAGACCTTCGTCTCGGCCGCCGATAGGCCGCCGCCGCCGTAGGCGCTGGGCCAATCGGGAACCGTCCAGCCCCGATCCGCCATCGCGCGGAGCCACTGCTCCTGCGCCGACGACTGGAACACGGCGTTGCGCCCGCCCCAGCACACATCCTTCTCGCCTTTCATCGGCTTCCGCATCTCGGGCGGGCAATTCGTCGCCAACCATGCACGGGTCTGCGCGCGGAATGTCTCTAGGTCGGCCATCAATCTTGCCTCTCGCTGCACCAAGTCCTAGCCCGTTTTGGAACGAGACGGACATCAAGCGCAAGGAGGGCATTGCCGCGTGGATTTTGACCTTACGGAACGGCAGGCTTTTTTTCGTGACCGCGTGCGCGATTTTATCGAAACGAACGTCCGCCCCCGAGTCGCGGATTACAAGAAGCAGATTGACGAGGGTGATCGCTGGCAGCCGCTCGACCTGATCGAAGGACTGAAGCCCAAAGCCAAAGCGGCCGGTCTTTGGAACCTGTTCATGCCGCCGGGAGGCGCGCTCCAGCATGTCGACGAGACGTTCCCGTTCGAAGGCGAGCAGCTGACCAACCTGGAATATGCGATCTGCGCCGAGGAAATGGGGCGTTTTTTGTGGTCGAGCGAAGTGTTTAATTGCTCCGCGCCCGATACCGGCAACATGGAAGTGCTTCACCGCTATGGCACCCGCGCCCAGAAGGACGAGTGGCTGGCCCCGTTGATGCGGGGCGAAATCCGTTCGGCTTTCCTGATGACCGAGCCGGGCGTCGCTTCATCCGATGCCACCAATATCGAATGCCGGATCGACCGCGACGGTGACGACTACGTCATCAACGGCCGCAAATGGTGGTCAAGCGGCGCGGGCGATCCACGCTGTAAGGTCGCCATACTGATGGGCAAGACCGATATGGAGGCGCGCAAGCACCAGCAGCAATCGATGGTGCTCGTCCCGATGGGCGCCGATGGCATTACCATCCATCGCGCGCTCACTGTTTACGGGTTCGATGACGCACCGCATGGCCATATGGAAATCAGCCTGGAGGACGTGCGCATCCCGGCCTCGAACCTGCTGCTGGGCGAAGGACGCGGCTTCGAAATCGCGCAGGGTCGCCTTGGCCCGGGCCGGATCCATCATTGCATGCGCACCATCGGCGCGGCCGAAGAGGCGCTCGACCTGATGGTCAGGCGGCTCCAGTCGCGCATCGCGTTCGGCAAACGGCTGAGCGAACACAGCATCTGGGAACAACGCGTCGCCGAAGCCCGGATCGAGATCGATTCGACCCGGCTGCTCTGCCTGAAGGCGGCCGACATGATGGACAAGGTCGGCAACAAGGCCGCCAAGGCCGAAATCGCGATGATCAAGGTCAAGGCGCCGAATATGGCATTGAAGGTGATCGACGATGCCATCCAGGCGTTCGGCGGTGCCGGCGTGTCGCAGGATACCCAGCTCGCGCACAGCTGGGCCGGCATCCGCACGCTGCGCCTCGCCGACGGGCCGGACGAGGTGCACAACCGGTCGATCGCGAGGATCGAGTTCGCCAAGCATGCCGAGCTTCCGGCGTGAGCGGAATGTTCGACCTGACCGGCAAGGTCGCGATCATTACCGGATCATCGCGCGGGATCGGCAAGGCGATTGCCGAGGCAATGGCCGAGCAAGGCGCGAAGGTCGTCATTTCCAGCCGCAAGCAGGATGCCTGCGACGAGGTGGCCGACGCTATCAACGCCGTCCATGGCGACGGCACGGCGATCGCGGTTGCGGCCAGCATTTCGTCGAAGGACGCGCTGCACCAACTGGTCGACGAAACGCGCCGCCAGTTTGGCCGCATCGACGTGCTCGTCTGCAACGCTGCTTCCAACCCATATTACGGCCCGATGGCGGGTATCGAGGACGACCAGTTCCGCAAGATCCTGGAAAATAACGTCATCGCCAACCACTGGCTTATTGCAATGGTCGCGCCCGAAATGCTCGACCGTGAGGCAGGATCGATCATCATCGTATCCTCGGTCGGCGGGCTGACCAGTTCGACCGTGATCGGCGCCTACAATATTTCCAAGGCCGCCGACTTCCAGCTGGCACGCAACCTGGCGGCAGAATTCGGCCCCAAGGGTGTGCGCGTCAATTGCATTGCGCCCGGGTTGATCAGGACCGATTTCGCCAAGGCGCTGTGGGAAAACCCCGATACGCTCAAGCTGGTGACCAAGGGCACGCCACTGCGCCGGATCGGTGAACCGCGCGAGATCGCGGGGGCTGCAGTCTATCTGGCCTCCGATGCCTCGACCTTTATGACTGGCCAGGCCATGGTCGTCGATGGCGGCAGCACGATTGGGGTTGGCCTCTGATGGGCCGCCTGTCGGGCAAGATTGCAATCGTCACCGGCGCCGGATCGGGAATCGGAAAGGCGTCGGTCGAATTGTTCCGACACGAAGGTGCAACAGTGGTCGGCGCCGATCTTAAGGGTGCGGACATGGTCTGCGATGCCGGTGACGAATTGTCGGTTGCGGCATTGGTGGAAACCGTCGTCGCCGACCACGGCGGTCTCGACATTTTTTTTGCCAATGCCGGTGTATCCGGCGGGTTTGACGGCATTTTCGATCAGGATTTGGCGGCTTGGGCGGAAATCTTGCGGATCAATCTGATCGGTCCGTTCCTCGCCGTGAAATATGCCGCGCCTGTGATGAAGGCGCGTGGTGGCGGATCGATCATTGCGACCGCAAGCGTTGCCGGCATTCGCGCTGGTGCCGGCGGGCCAGCCTATTCGGCTTCAAAGGCCGGGGTGATCAACCTGGTCAAGGTCGCGGCGACGCAAATGGTCGGCGCGAACATCCGCGTAAATGCAATTTGCCCGGGACTGATCGAAACCGGCATGACCGAATTCATCTTCGAGCGCGCCCGCGAAAAGGGCCAAGAAGACCGGATCGGGCACCTCAATCCCTTGAAGCGTGGCGGTCAGCCAGTTGAAATCGCCAACGCCGCCCTTTTCCTCGCCTCGGATGAATCGTCCTACGTCAATGGTCAGGCCATTGCCGTCGACGGCGGCCTTTCGGCCTGTCATCCGTTCAATCATCAAAGCTATGGCCGAACCTCGGCGTAAAACTACCGGAGAGCTCCATGACCGACAGCCCGATTTCCACCGCCAAGCACCATGACGTCCTTGTCGTCACGTCGAATAATCCGCCGGTCAACGCGCTCGGTGCCGCCGTCCGCCAGGGACTGGTTGCGGCCATCGAACAGGCCGAAGGCGACGACAGCATCAAGGCGGTCGTCATTCGCTGCGAAGGCCAGACCTTTTTCGCCGGCGCCGACATTACCGAATTTGGCAAGCCGCCGGTCATGCCGTGGCTGCCCGAGGTCGTCGACAGGATCGAAAATTGTTCGAAGCCGGTGGTTGCCGCCATCCACGGCACCGCGCTTGGCGGCGGTCTGGAAGTCGCGCTCGGCTCGCACTACCGGGTCGCGGTCGGCGACGCCAAATTCGGTGTTCCCGAAGTCAAGCTTGGTCTGCTGCCCGGCGCCGGTGGGACCCAGCGTCTTCCGCGCGTGGCGGGTGTGCCGCTCGCGCTCGACATGGCGACATCGGGCCGCATGATCTCCGCCAAGGAAGCGCATGATTCCGGTCTCATCGATCGCATCATCGAAGGCGACTTGCTTCAGCATGCCGTCGCCTTTGCCGAGGAAGTGAAGGACACCAGCCCGCTTCCGAAATCGTCGGAGCGTGACGAGAAGCTCCAGGAGGCACGTGACAATCCGGGCATGTTCGACGAATTCCGCAAGGCCAATGCGCGCAAGATGCGTGGCTTCCAGGCTCCCGAAGCGAACATCCAGTGCATCGAGGCCGCGGTGAACAAACCCTATGCCGAAGGCGTGATCGTCGAGCGTCAGAAGTTCATGGAGTTGATGAGCGGGACGCAGGCCAAGGCCCAGCAATATTTCTTCTTTGCCGAACGCAAGGCGTCGAAGATCGACGGCATTCCCGAAGACACCAAGTCGCGCGTTATCAAGAAGGTCGGCGTGCTCGGTGCCGGGACAATGGGCGGCGGAATTTCAATGAACTTCCTGTCGGCCGGTATTCCCGTGACGATCGTCGAGATGGCGCAGGACGCGCTCGACCGCGGCACCGGCGTCATCCGCAAGAATTACGAGGCCAGCGCCGCCAAGGGCCGTTTCACCACTGAACAGGTTGAAAAGGCGATGGGCCTGCTCACCCCGACACTCGATTTCGGTGACCTAGCCGACTGCGACCTGGTGATCGAAGCGGTCTATGAAAATATGGATGTGAAGAAGGAGATCTTCACCAAGCTCGATCAGACGGTGAAGCAGGGCGCCATCCTGGCGTCGAACACCAGCTACCTCAACATCGACGACATAGCCGCCGTCACTTCGCGGCCTCAAGATGTCGTCGGCCTTCACTTCTTCTCGCCGGCCAATGTGATGAAGCTGCTCGAAGTGGTGCGCGGCGCCAAAACCGCGCCCGACGTTCTGGTCACCGCGATGCAGCTTGCCAAGCGGATCAAGAAGGTCGCGGTGGTCGCGGGCGTTTGTTACGGCTTCATCGGCAACCGCATGCTGATCCCGCGTCATCGCGAAGCGGAAAAGCTGCTCCTCGAAGGCGCGACCCCGGCACAGATCGACAAGGTCCATGTCGATTTCGGAATGCCGATGGGCCCGTTCCAGATGGGCGACCTTGCCGGTGTCGACATCGGCTGGCACCGCGACCCGACACGCATTGAAAGCTTGCGCGATGCGCTGTGCGCAATCGATCGCTGGGGCCAGAAGAAAGGCGCCGGTTTCTACGATTACGATGAAAAGCGTCGCCCGGCACCGTCGCCGGTCGTGCAGGACATCATCGAGGATTTCTCGACCAAAAAGGGCATCGAGCGCCGCGAGATTTCGGACGAGGAAATCGTCCAGCGTACGCTTTACACGATGGTCAATGAGGGCGCCAAGATCCTCGAGGAAGGGATGGCCCAGCGCGCCAGCGATATCGATGTCGTGTGGATCTACGGATACGGCTGGCCGGTCTATCGCGGCGGGCCGATGTTCTGGGCCGACACGGAGGGTCTGCAGAAGATCGTCGATGGACTTAAATCGGTCGAAGACCGCATGGGCGATGATTTCAGTTTCAGCCAATTGTTGCTGGACAAAGCCGCCAAAGGAGAGAAATTTACGCGGTAGGTTGTTCGGGCAGGGAGTCGAGTGATGAGCGATTACATGGTCGAAGAATTGAGCGGACCGATGGCGGTGCGTTATCGCGGTCTTGTCGTCGTCATTCACTGGCTCAGCGCGGCCCTGATCATCGCGCAAATCTGGCTGGGTTTCACCTTCCACGATTTTCCCAAGGGCAGTCCGGAGCGGGCCCTATATTTCGACTGGCACAAGACGGTCGGGGTGGTCATCCTGTTGCTCGCCATCGTCCGTCTCGGAATGCGCTTGATGAACCCGCCGCCGCCATATCCGCAGGATTTCCCGCGATGGGAGCGAGCGATCGCGGTCTGGACTCACCGCTTGCTCTATTTCCTCATGATCGCTTTGCCGCTGACGGGACTTGCCGCGGTGTCGAAGGGCGGGGCTATGACCAAGCTGGTCGGCGATCTTCAATTTCCGACGGTGCCAATTCCGGCGCTTGGTGAAGCCCATGAAATACTCGCTTTCGCAATGATTGGCCTGCTCGGCATTCATGTCGTTGCGGCATTGAAAAACCAGTTTGTCACTGGCGGCGTCGTGGCCGGCCGCATGCCCCCGTTTCGCCAGGCACCTTAGATCCGGGCGACCCCGCGGATTGGAAGCAGGAGCAGCGCCAACGCCGCCGCCGCTGCCGCCACGGCACCGGCGGTAAAGGTGCTGGCCGGACCCATCCGGTCCCACAGCATTCCTGCACCAAGGCTGGCCAGAAGTGCCGCAATCCCGGCTACGAAGAAGAATGCGCCAAAGCTGGTCGCGCGTTGGTCGTCAGGCGCAGCATCGGCGATCATCCGGCTGAAAATTCCTTGGGTCAGCGCCATATGAGCCCCCCACAGAACCACGCCGATTGCGACCATGACGATCGACCCCGATTGCGCCAGCCAGAGTTCGGCTACAATCAGGACGACGATTCCGACCAGCAGGAGCCTTTTCGGATCGATCCGGTCGCTGAGCATTCCGGCCGGGTAAGCGAGCAGCAGATATGCCAGGCTGAATAGCGCCAGGATAAGCGGGGACAGGGTCGCGGGAAGCCCCACGTCCATCGCCTTGAGGATCAAAAATCCCTCGGAGAATTGTGCAAGCCCGAACAGAAAGCCGATTCCGAGCAGACGTTTGACCTGTGGATCGAGCCCTCCGAAACCGCCGAACTTCGCTTTGGCGACGATGGGAGAGTGATCGCGGGTCTCGCGCAGCATCGACGCCGCAAAAGCCACACTCAACATCGCCGGGATGACCGCGATCCAGAAGACGGCGCGAATGTTGCCGGAAAGCGCCCACATCAGCCCGACAGCGGCGATTGGGGCAAGAAATCCGCCGACGGTGTCGAGCGATTGCCGAAGCCCGAATGCAGCCCCGCGCAATTCGGGCGGCGTTTCGTCGGCTATCATTGCGTCGCGTGGCGCGCCGCGAATTCCCTTGCCGATCCGGTCGATGAAGCGCGCGCCAAGGATCGGCATCGCACCATTCGCGAGCGGGAATAACGGCTTCGACAGCGCCGCCATTCCGTAGCCCAGAAGAATCCAGGGCTTGCGTCGGCGGCTGCGGTCGCTGAGCCTGCCCGACACCAGCTTGGCGACATTCGCAGTGCCCTCGGCAATACCGTCGAGTGCGCCCATTGCGGCCACCGGAAGCCCTAATGTTACGGTCAGGAATGCGGGGAGCAGCGCGTGATAGATCTCGCTGGACAGGTCCATCAGCAAGCTGACGATGCCGAGCACCCAGACGGTGCGCGGGAAGGGCGGTCGCTTGCTCATCCATATTTGCGTAACCGCAAATTTGCCAAACACGAAATGATTGATAGGGTGAAGTCATGTGGGGATCTTCATCACCGGGCGCCCTTGCGGCGCGATTTGCCCGATTGCTCGAACAATTGGTCGGCGACGCCGCCGCGGCGAAGGCAGCGGGCCAGCAGCGCGACCTGATGGCGGCAATCGCCAAGGCGAGTCCCGCAACGCTCAACGAGATTGCGGCGGCGGTGGGTCGCGGCGCCCCAGCCGTCAGTCGCGCCGTCGATACGCTGGTTCGCGCCGGCCATGTCTCAAGGCAAGCCGACCCGGACAATCGCCGTCGTCTCCAACTCTCGCTTACGGACGAGGGCCGCACCTATCTCGAGCATCCGCCAACTGGCGATTCAGGTCTCGAAGGGCGACTTGCCAGGCTTGCCCCAAGCGAATTGCGCGCCCTGGAGCGCGGCATCGAAATCCTCGAACGGCTTCCGAGCTAGGCGTCGCGGGGCGACGCGATGTCTGTCCGACTGGTCGATATCATCGTTCCCGACGTTGCGGCGGACGAAGCACGCGTTGCAATCGCTCGCCATTGCCGTCGCTATTGGGAAGTGCCGATCGAGGGCGAATTGAACAAGTTTTCGTGCCTTGTACAAAATCGCTATGTCGAACGATTCCTCGATTCGCTGCACCGGAAATTCGACTCCGTTTCAGGGTTTTCGGTGATCGTGATCAGCATCGACGCACTGCTCCCGCC
Source organism: uncultured Alphaproteobacteria bacterium (assembly GCA_963843855.1). GTDB lineage: Bacteria > Pseudomonadota > Alphaproteobacteria > Sphingomonadales > Sphingomonadaceae > Sphingomicrobium. Next base: position 473,050 of record CAWJMA010000007.1, on the reverse strand, counting down.
GCTCGAGGAATTGGACGAAACAGCCTTGCCAGATCTTCCGCCGCCGACACGGCTTGAGGCGTTTTTCAGCAGGGACCGGATCAGCACCGAGGAATTGTACGACGATCTCGAGCCGAGCTTGTCGATCAGGCCGGCCTACCTCATTACCGTCGTGCTTGCGACGATCATCGCCGCGCTGGGAATGCGCAGTGGTCAGGTCGCGGTCGTTATCGGTGCGATGGTGATCGCGCCATTGCTCGGACCCACGATGGGAATGGCATTAGGCGCCACTACCGGAGATCGCCACCTCGGCTTTCGCGCAGCAAGAACTCTTGCGGTGGGATGCATGCTGGCACTGGCGTCAGCATTCCTGATCGGACTGCTCATCGAGATACACCCGCTTTCCAACGAACTTCGCAACCGTGCAATCGTGCATCCTGCCGACATTGCGCTTGCGTTGGCCTGCGGTGCGGCGGGAGTGCTGGCGTTTAGCCAAGGCGCGTCGCTATCACTAGTCGGGGTGATGATCGCGGTCGCCCTCGTTCCACCGCTTGCCGCCGCAGGGCTGTTCTTTTCGAATGGCCTGGTGGGGCTCGGACTGGGCGCGCTCTTGCTGTTTGCACTAAACTTGGTCTGCGTGAATATCGCTGGCATTATGACTTTCCTCATCGTCGGACTTCCCCCGCGAAGCTGGCGAATGACGGCGGGTATCGTCTTGCTGTGGGGCGCCATTCTCCTTCTGTTCGCTGCGATGCTTGTCGGAAGTGTGGAATTCGGCGTCCCGCCGGCACGAATTTAGTGGCCTAAATCCCCTCGCTGCATTGCAGCATCGCGCGCTTTGCTGTAGGGGGCGCGCGAACTCGTTTTCAGGACATCGATATGAACCTTCGCAACGTGGCGATCATCGCCCACGTCGATCATGGCAAGACCACGCTCGTCGACCAGCTGTTTCGCCAATCGGGCACCTTCCGCGACAATCAGCGCATCGAAGAGCGCGCGATGGATTTCGACCGACCTCGAAAAAGAGCGCGGAATTACCATCCTGGCCAAGTGCACGTCGGTCGAATGGAACAGCACGCACATCAACATTGTCGATACGCCGGGCCACGCCGATTTCGGCGCTGAGGTCGAACGCATCCTTTCGATGGTCGATGGCGTCATCCTCCTGGTCGACAGCGCCGAAGGCCCGATGCCGCAGACCAAGTTTGTGACCGGCAAGGCGCTCGGCCTCGGCCTTAAGCCGATCGTCGTCGTCAACAAGATCGACCGTCCCGATGCGCGTCCCGCCGAAGTGCTCGACGAAGTGTTTGAACTGTTCCTCAACCTCGAGGCGAATGACGAACAGCTCGATTTCCCGGTGCTCTACGCGTCGGGCCGTGCCGGCTATGCGGGCAAGACGGACGACGTCCGTGACGGCGATCTGACGCCGTTGTTTGAAACGATCGTCAGCCACGTTCCCGATCCCGGCCTCGACAAGGATGCCGAATTCAAGATGCTCGCGACTTTGCTCAGCCGTGACAATTTCCTCGGTCGTATCCTGACCGGCAGGATCGAAAGCGGCACGCTCAACGTCAATGATCCCATCCGCGCGATCGACGTTAATGGCAAGACGGTCGAGGACGGCCGGGTCAGCAAGTTGTTTGCCTTTGAAGGGTTGGAACGCGTTCCTGTCGAATTGGCCAGCGCGGGCGATATCGTCGCTATCGCGGGTCTGATGAAGGCGACCGTGTCGAACACCATCGGCACCCCCCAAATCACCGCACCGTTGCTTTCGCGCGAAATCGATCCGCCGACGCTCAGCATGACTTTCGCGGTCAACGACAGCCCATTTGCCGGCAAGGACGGCGACAAGGTGCAAAGCCGCGTGATCCGCGAGCGACTGGAACGCGAAGCCGAAGGCAATGTCGCGATCCGGATCAGCGAAACCGCCGGCGGCGAAGCGTTCGAAGTCGCCGGTCGCGGCGAATTGCAGCTTGGCGTGCTGATCGAAACCCTTCGCCGCGAAGGCTTCGAGCTCAGCATTTCGCGTCCGCGCGTCCTGTTCAAAGACGGTCCGGATGGCCGCGAGGAGCCTTATGAAACCGTCGTCGTCGACGTCGACGACGAATTTTCCGGCACCGTCATCGACAAGATGGCGATGCGCAAGGCGGAGATGACCGACATGCGTCCGTCGGGTGGCGGCAAGACCCGCCTGACATTCAGCGCCCCGTCGCGCGGCCTGATCGGCTATCACGGCGAATTCCTGTCCGACACGCGCGGTACGGGAATCATGAACCGCCTGTTCGAGAAATACGGCCCCCACAAGGGCAAAATCGAAGGCCGCGGCGTCGGTGCACTGATCAGCATGGAACAGGGGTCGGCCGTGGCTTACTCGCTGAACATGCTCGAAGAGCGCGGCGTCCTGTTCATCTCACCCGGCGACATGCTCTACCAAGGCATGATCATCGGTGAAAATGCCAAGCCGCAGGACCTTGAGGTCAATCCGCTCAAGTCGAAGCAGCTGACCAACTTCCGCGCCAGCGGCAAGGACGAGGGCATCCGCCTGACCCCGCCGCGCCGAATGAGCCTGGAACAGGCCATTGCCTACATTCAGGACGACGAACTGGTCGAGGTTACGCCCAAGGTCGTCCGCCTGCGCAAGCGTCACCTAGATCCGCACGAGCGCAAGCGCGCGTCGCGCAAGCTTGAAAACGCTTGACGCGACCTTTCGTTCGTCGGCTTGTCAGGCGGATGCCATCTTCAAGATAAATTGCCACTCATCCTCGCTCACGGGGGTGACCGACAGTCGCGACTGGCGAAGCATTTCGAGCGCGGCCAGCCCGGGCTCGGCCTTGATCTTCGACAACGGCACGGGCCGGGACAACTTGTCCCGCGGTTCGACCCGCACGCTGGCCCATTTGCCATCGGCGCCGTCGGCCTGCCACGCCCGGGTAATCTCCATCACCCCGACCACGGCCTTTTCCTTGTTGGAGTGATAAAAGAAGGCAAGGTCGCCCGGCGCCATCTCCTTCAGGAAGTTGCGCGCCGTGTAATTGCGCACGCCATCCCACTCCGTGCCTTTTTCGCGCACCAGGTCGTCCCAGCCGTAAACGTCGGGTTCCGACCGCATCAGCCAATAGGCCATTTCGAATTCTCCTCATTTGGCCGCTCGAATGGTCGAAATGGGGCGAATGGTGCAACCCCAACCGCATGCAAAACATGCGAAAAAGCGGCGCGAAACTGAACATCTGTTCAGGGTTCCATGGCTTTTCGCCCATTCAACGCAAGCGCGGCTCGACTTAACGCGAAGTTACTTGCTGCAATGTCAGTAAGCTTTATGTGCACTGCAGCAATTAAGAGCGAGCGGGCCACCACATGCGACATGATCGCGGTGCTCCAGGGCAAGACGGACAGTATGCAGCCGCGACGACGCGACCTCTGGGAGGGTAGGATCGCGGCCGGCAGCTGACCGCCATATCAGGACAAAGAATGTTTTCGATTATTGAACGCCGCGGCTTGGTCGCGGTGGCTACTATTTGTCTCGTGCTGGTCGGTGGATCGACCGAAGCATGGGGCCAGACCGTTCCGGCGCTCAAGCCGATCAATGCGGTGCTGACGAACATCAGCGAGCAAATCGCGACCCCCGCTGTCACGCCGGATGCGCCCAAGCCCAGCCTGGGCGACATGGTTGCGCAGCACAGCGATGGCCCGGACCTCGATCACGAGGAGAAATGCGTCGCTACCGCTGTCTATTTCGAAAGTATGGGCGAACCGCTTGAGGGGCAGCTTGCCGTTGCCCGGGTCATTCTCAATCGCGCCGCGTCGGGGAAGTACCCGAATAGCTGGTGCGCCGTCGTGAAGCAAAAAGCGCAGTTCAGCTTCGTTCGCAGTGGCCGGTTCCCGCGCGTCGATACCTCCAGCATTGCCTGGGAGAAGGCCAAGGCCATCACTCGCGTCGCGGTCGACAATGCGGTCGACATCCTTCCGACCGACGTGCTTTGGTACCATGCGGATTATGTCGCGCCGAAATGGCGCCGCAACCTGCAGAAGGTTGAAAAGATTGGCGCGCATATTTTCTACCGCGCCTGAGTTTGCGTCATTTGTAAATTCATGGCGGCGAGAAGGGGTAATTTCCTCGGCTCGCCGCTTTTTTGATTCCGCTCGTCGTTAACTCATCAACCTTGGGATTCGCGGTGGCGGCTTGATGCGCAAGCATCCCGTTCAGGAAACTGGATTTTTCCCGAACCGCCGAGGAGGCATGTCGTGCTGAAGATCCTGATTGTCGAAGACGACGCGCAGCTTGCGACGACGCTGAAGTTCCTTGTCGAGGACAATCCGCGTTATCGGGTGGTTGCCAAGGCGGACGATCTCGACAGCGCGATTGCAGCGGCTGAGGAATATGATCCCGATCTCGCGCTCGTCGACTTGCAATTGGCACGCGGTTCAACCGGTTTCTCGGTCGCGGTTCGTCTCGGCGATTTCGACATTCCCTGCCTTTTCGTCACCGGCAAGGCGCCGGGCTTTGCAATGCCTGACCTGGCGCTCGGCTGCCTGTTAAAGCCCTTCACCGCCGAAGACGTCCACCGCAGCCTCAATATGGCCGAGGACGTCATGCGTGGCCGGGAGACTTTGCGACCGAAGTTGCCGCCTAATCTGATGATTTACGACGGCATGGACGATCACATTGCTTGCCAGGTCGCAAATGATGCCGGTGACGGGTTCATTCCGTCAAAGCGCAGTTTCAAGACTCGCATCGAGCATTGGATTGCAGGCACGCAGGTCTGAATCCTGCATGCGTCAAAGAGCGGGTTGACATTCCATAAGGTAATACTAATTTAGTATCCGCTTATGGAGCAAATTCCAGTTCTTGATGAAGAGGCCGTGTTGGTTGCTGGCCAGGCTGCTCAGGCCGTCGCGGCGATGAAGGCCATCGCCCATGAGGGACGGCTGCTCGTCCTGTGTTACCTGGCAGAAGCGGGCGAGATGTCTGCAGGCGACCTCACGCGGCGGATCGGCATGAGCCAGTCTGCTCTCTCGCAGCATCTTGCGAAACTTCGCGCTGCTGATCTTGTCGCGATACGCAAGGAGGCTCAATCCGTTTATTATCGGATTGCCGATCCACGGATGCTGCGCTTTCTCGGCGCTCTTCACGACATCTATTGTCCGTCGCTCGTCATCGATCAATCCAAAGGAGTCCGGCATGACCGATAGCGTTCTTTCTGCTGCCACCACGCAAGTTCGGGACGTCGTGAAGGGCGCCGTGCCTGCGCCATTGGTGAAGGGTTTCTTCGACGAGGAGACTTTCACGGTCAGCTACGTCGTTGCCGATGTCGCAAACGGACGTGCGGCCATCATCGATAGCGTGTGGAATTTCGATCAGGCGTCGGGCCGAACCAGCTTCGATTCCGCAGACCTGATGATCGATTTTGTCCACCAGCACGGTTTCGAAATCGACTGGATCCTGGAAACGCATGCGCACGCCGATCATCTTTCTGCGGCGCCTTATTTGCAGCAGAAACTCGGCGGCAAGTTGGCAATCGGTCGGGAAATCGTGACCGTTCAGGAAGTCTTCGGGAAAATCTTCAATGAAGGTACCGAATTCGCCCGCGACGGGTCGCAATTCGATGCTTTGCTGAGAGATGGCGATGAACTGAAGATCGGCGATATTCCGCTCGTTGCAATGCATGTACCCGGTCACACGCCCGCCGACATGGCCTATGTCATCGGCGACGCTTTGTTTGCCGGCGATACGATGTTCATGCCGGACTATGGCTCGGCGCGGGCCGACTTTCCCGGCGGCGACGCGCGCAAACTTTACCGTTCGGTGCGCCGCCTGATGGCGCTTCCCGACGAAACGCGGGTTTTCCTGTGCCACGATTATAAGGCACCGAACCGCGACGAATATGTCTGGGAGACCACCATTCTTGCCGAGCGGACGGGCAACGTCCATCTCCATAACGGCGTGAGCGAGGACGATTTCGTCGCAATGCGGACGCAGCGAGATGCGACCTTGGCGATGCCGAAACTCATCCTTCCGTCCCTCCAGGTCAATATCCGCGGCGGACATCTGCCTGAGCCGGAGGAGAATGGTATTCGCTACCTCAAACTCCCGATGGATTCCTTGTGATTCCCGGTTTTCCTGCCGCCGATCCAGTCGGCGGATTGATCGGCGGCCTGCTGATCGGTTTGGCTGGTGCGATCATGCTGCTTGGCGCCGGGCGAATTGCCGGCGTCTCCGGAATCGCCGCGCGGGGATTGGGTTTGAGCGGCGGCAACATGTCGATGTCTTCGGCCTGGATGTTCCTGCTCGGTCTGCCGATGGGCGCGTTGGTCGTCATGCTGGTGCGCGGCGTCAACCCGATCGACTACGTCCCGCTCCCTGCCGTCCTGGTCGCGGGCCTCCTGGTCGGCTTCGGGACTCGGATGGGAAGCGGCTGCACCAGCGGCCACGGGGTGTGCGGGGTCAGTCGCTTCTCCCAGCGCTCACTGGTGGCGACCGCCGCTTTCATGCTGGCCGGGATCCTGACCATCATCGGGCTTCGCGCCGCGGGAATTGCGTGGTGAACGGCCTGCGCCGCCTGCTGCCGCCGCTTCTGTCCGGCGTCCTGTTCGGGGCCGGCCTGACGATCGGCGGCATGGTCGATCCGGCGCGCGTTCGCGGATTCCTCGATCTTCTTGGAAACTGGGATCCCACTCTGGCCTTCGTGATGGGCGGGGCCGTCCTCGTTATGGCCATTGCTTGGGGGATCCAGGGCCGCATGCGTCACCCCCTGTTTGCCGAGAAATTCAGCCTGCCCGAACGGCAGGACCTTGATGGAAAGCTGATTGGCGGCGCCATCCTGTTCGGAATCGGATGGGGCCTTGCTGGCATCTGTCCGGGTCCCGCTGTCGCCTCGATCGCCCTGGTACCGGCAAAAGTCTTCCCTTTTATCGCTGCGATGGTTGCCGGAATGGCCCTCCACCGCTTGACCCTAGATCGCAAAGGAAGCTGACTCATGGATATCCGAACCCTTACCCCGAATTTGTCGGTCAGCGGTCAGATTACGTCAGAGGATGTCGCCGAACTCAAGGCGATGGGCTTCAAGGCGATCGTCGGCAATCGGCCTGATGGTGAGGAGGCGGGGCAGTCCGATTGGGCCGACATCGCCAGTGCGGCGGAGAAAGCCGGGCTTGCAACGGCGTTCATCCCGATCACGCCCGGATCATTGAGAGACGAACAAGCGCTGGAATTCCGCAAGGCCGTTACCGGATTCGACAAGCCGGTACTGGCCTTCTGCCGAACCGGTACGCGATCGGCCCAGCTTTGGGCGATTGCGGCGCGCGACCGCCTTTCCAGCGATGAAGTGATCCGCATGGCCGCGACCGCCGGCTACGACCTTGGCGCCATGCGGGACCGTCTCGAAACGGAGGATTGACCATGGCAGACCTTCATCACCAAGTCGTCATCGTCGGCGGTGGTTCAGCCGGGATCGCAACGGCCGCATCAATGCTCAATCGCCGTCCGGGGCTGGATATTGCGATCGTCGAGCCAGCGCAGGACCATTATTACCAACCCGGCTGGACGATGGTCGGCGCGGGTGTTTTCGACGCGAAGTCGACGCACCGCAGCGAAGCGAGCGTGATGCCCAGTGAGGCGACCTGGCTCCAGGTAGCGGCGAGCGGGTTCGACCCGGACAACAATCTGGTTAGCCTCGCCGATGGACGCGCCATCACCTACGATCTGCTAGTCGTCGCGGTTGGAATCAAGCTCGATTGGGCCGGGATCAAGGGACTGGAAGCGACACTCGGAAAGAACGGAGTGACGTCCAACTATCGTTACGACCTGGCGCCGTACACTTGGGAGTTGGTTCAAAAGCTGGGCAAGGGACGTGCTTTGTTCACGCAGCCGCCGATGCCGATCAAATGCGCAGGCGCCCCGCAAAAGGCGATGTATTTGTCGTGCGACGTGTGGCGCGATAACGGTGCCCTGAAGGACATTGACGTCGAATTTCACAATGCTGGGCCCGCGCTGTTCGGCGTGGCCGCTTATGTCCCCGCGCTGATGGAATATGTCGGACGTTACGGCATCGATTTGCAATTCGGGTCGAAGCTGGTCGCCGTCGATGGCGAGAACAAAGTTGCGACCTTCGCCACCGAACAAGGCGAGGTGACCCGCGAATTCGACATGATCCATGTCGTTCCGCCGCAAGTCGCGCCCGATGTCGTTCGGGACAGCGCGCTGGCGGCGGAGAGCGGTTGGGTCGAGGTCGACGACTTCACGATGCGGCACAAGCGCTTCGCCAATGTTTTCGCGGTCGGCGATTGCGGATCGATGCCCAATGCAAAAACCGCCGCGGCCGTGCGCAAACAGGCGCCGATCGTCGCGGTGAATGCGCTCGCCGTGCTCGATGGCAAGGATTCCTGGGCGGTTTACGATGGCTATGGTTCATGCCCGTTGACGGTCGAGCGCGGCAAGATCGTCCTCGCCGAATTCGGTTATGGCGGCAAATTGCTGCCCAGTTTCCCGAGCTGGCTTATCGACGGCACCCGGCCGCGCCGCCTGTCGTGGTTGCTGAAATCGGAAATATTGCCGTGGGTCTACTGGAATGGAATGCTCAAGGGGCATGAGTGGCTGGTCAGGCCGCATGCTGCCGAAACGACGCCTGCATGACCCTCGACCTGCTGCAAATCGTGCTAGGGGCCTTCTCCGGCGCTTTAGTCGGCTTTTCGCTCGGGCTGGTTGGCGGCGGCGGCTCGATCCTTGCGGTGCCGCTGATGGTCTACTTGGTTGGGGTCAAAAGTCCGCATATGGCGATCGGCACCAGCGCGCTCGCGGTCGCCGCCAATGCCGCGCTCGGGCTGTTCAACCATGCTCGCGCCGGCAATGTGAAATGGAAATGCGGTTTGCTGTTCGCGGGGGCCGGAATTCTCGGCGCATTCGCCGGATCGACCGTCGGCAAGGCGTTCGACGGGCAGAAACTGCTGTTCCTGTTTGCACTGGTGATGATCGCGGTCGGCATCTTGATGCTTAAACGCCGGAATCGCGAAGGTCGCGGCGATGTCGTGCTTGGCCGCGAAAACGCCGCCAAACTGGGGGCATATGGCCTGGGCACCGGCGCGTTCAGCGGCTTTTTCGGAATCGGCGGCGGCTTCCTGATCGTCCCTGGCCTGATCGCGGCGACCGACATGGCGATGATCAATGCGGTCGGGACCAGCCTGGTCGCGGTTACCAGCTTCGGACTGACGACTGCCTTCAATTACGCGCTGTCGGGCCTGGTCGATTGGGCGTTGGCAGGCGTGTTCATCGCCGGCGGCCTGCTCGGCAGCCTGGCGGGGACGCGCGCGGCCAAAAAACTATCCTCGTCGGGCCAGCTTGTTTTTGTATTCGCCATCCTCATTTTCGTGGTTGCCGCTTATATGCTCTACAAGAGCGGCATGGCCGCTTTCGGATAAGGAAAACCGATGGACGTCGACTCGACGGCGCTGATCCTGGCGCGAGTGCAATTCGCCTTCACCGTCAGCTTCCATTTCATTTTCCCCGCCTTCTCGATCGGGCTTGCAAGCTACCTCGCGGTACTGGAGGGCCTGTGGCTCAAGACGGGCAAGCCGCTCTATCTCGACCTGTTCAAATATTGGCTCAAGATCTTCGCCATCACCTTCGCGATGGGCGTGGTGAGCGGGATCGTCATGTCCTACCAGTTCGGCACCAACTGGTCGGTCTTCTCCGACAAGGCGGGCGGGGTAATCGGGCCCTTGATGGCCTATGAAGTGCTTACCGCTTTCTTCCTCGAGGCCGGCTTCCTTGGCGTGATGCTGTTCGGGATGAAGAAGGTCGGCAAGAGATTGCACTTCATCGCCACGCTGATGGTCGCGCTGGGCACCTTCATCTCGGCTTTCTGGATCCTGTCGGTGAACAGCTGGATGCACACGCCGCAGGGTCACATAATCGGTGCAAACGGACAATTTCTTCCCGGGCCCGATTGGTGGACGATCATCTTCAACCCCAGCTTCCCCTACCGCTTGGTCCATACCGTCATCGCCGCCTACCTGACGACCGCGTTTGTCGTCGGCGGAGTTGGGGCGTGGCATTTGCTGCGCGACCGGACGAATGCGCACGCGCGCAAGATGTTCTCGATGGCGATGTGGATGGCCGCGCTGGTCGCTCCGGTGCAGATTTTCGCCGGCGACATGCACGGCCTCAACACCCTGAAACATCAACCCGCCAAGGTCATGGCGATGGAAGGCCATTTCCAGAGTTACCCCAATGGCGCGCCGCTGATCCTGTTCGGAATTCCCGACAGCAAGGCCGAAACCGTGCGTTATGCGATCGAAATTCCCAAGGCGTCGTCGCTGATCCTCAAACATGATCCCCATGCACCGCTGGCCGGGCTCGACACGATCGCCAAAGAAGATCGCCCGCCGGTGGGAATCGTCTTCTGGTCGTTCCGGATCATGGTCGGGATCGGTTTTGCGATGCTCGGGCTGGGCCTGTGGAGCATGATCGCGAGAATGCGCGGCAAACTATACGATTGGCCGTGGCTGCACCGGACCGCGATCCTGCTTGGCCCGTCAGGGTTCGTTGCGGTCATCGCCGGATGGGTCACGACAGAGGTCGGACGCCAGCCGTGGACCGTTTACGGCCTTCTTCGAACCGCCGACAGCGTCAGTCCGCTTGCCGCGCCCGCCGTGGCCGTGTCGCTGGCGGCCTTCGTCATCGTCTATTTTGCGGTGTTCGGGATTGGCACCTGGTATATCCTCAAATTGATGAATCAGGTGCCGCACAGCGGAGAAAGCGGAGTCGCCTCGAGCGAACGGGCGCCGATCCGTACCGCCGGTATCACGCCAGGTCCTGCGCAAAATCCCGCGGGTGACCAGCAACGCGAACCGGAGGACCAGTGATGTTCGTCAACGCCGACCTCACCACCATCTGGGCGTTCATCATTGCCTTTGCTGTGTTCATGTATGTCGTGATGGACGGGTTCGATCTCGGCATCGGCATCCTCTTCCCGTTCTTCGGGAGGGGGGAAGAGCGGAGTCAGGCGATGAACGCCATCGCGCCGGTCTGGGACGGTAACGAGACATGGCTGGTGCTTGGCGGCGGCGGCCTGTTCGCAGCTTTTCCGCTCGCCTATGCAATCATCCTTCCGGCCACCTATCCCTTGATCATCGCGATGCTGCTCGGCCTCGTCTTTCGCGGCGTGGCGTTCGAATTCCGCTGGCGCGATCCGGATCACGAGAGATTTTGGGACGGGGCGTTCTTCGCCGGTTCACTTGCCGCCGCGCTAAGCCAAGGGATGATTCTGGGAGCTCTGCTGCAGGGCGTCACCGTCGAAGGGCGCGCTTACGCCGGGGGATGGCTCGACTGGCTGTCGCCTTACTCGCTGCTCACCGGAGCGGGCGTCGTCGTTGGCTACACCCTGCTCGGCGCCACCTTCCTTGCGATCAAGGGACGCGGCAAGGTCGAGAACCATGCCTTCCGCCTAGCCAGGCCAGCTGCCATCGGCACGTTGGTGTTGATGGGCGCAGTCAGCCTCGCCACGCCGTTCCTCTACGGCCAATATTGGGAACGGTGGTTCAAAATGCCGAACCTGCTGTTCGCGAGCCAGGTGCCGCTGGTCACCGCTATCCTTTTCTTTGCTTTGTTTCGGTCGCTGAAGAAGCGTCGGACCTATCGACCGTTCCTCCTTGCGCTCGGGCTGTTCGCCCTCGGCATGGCGGGCCTCGGTATCTCGATGTGGCCCTATGTCGTCCCGGACAGCGTCACGATCTGGGACGCGGCGGCACCCGAGAGAAGTCAGGTCTTTATGCTGGTGGGCGTTGCGATCATCATGCCGATCATCCTGGCCTATACCGCCTGGGCCTATTGGGTCTTCCGCGGAAAGGTCGCCGAGGACGGCTACCATTGATGGATCGCGATGTCGGGCCCGGGCCGTGGTGGAAGCGTATCCTGTGGATGCTTGGAATCTGGGCGCTGAGCGTCGCCGCGCTCGGAATTGTCGCGAGCGTGATCCGCTGGTGGCTGAAATGATGGGAAAGTGGATGCCCGACGAGGATTCGAACCTCGATAGACGGAATCAGAATCCGTAGTCTTACCATTAGACGATCGGGCATTGTTGCCGGGCCGCGAGATAGAAAGAGCGTGCCGCACTGTCAACGTCATTGGCCCTTCGCTCGCCAGCGCGGTTGCTTAATGGCGACAAGGTGAAGTAAACCGGTGCCAAGTCAGCCGTTGCCGATTTGGACAACGGCGTAGCAAAAGGCGTTGGTTTTATGGCGGAGCGCGTCGCCACCACGCCGCCCCCCGCCATGCCGGCCGGGTCGGCGGCACCGGCAGGACCGCCGCAGGCGCGGCAGCAGCATCGTCATTCCTATGGTGCCGTCGACCTTGGCACCAACAATTGTCGCCTGCTCATCGCTCGTCCGAACGCCGAAGGCTTTACCGTCATCGATGCATTTTCAAGGATCGTCCGTTTGGGCGAGGGGCTTAGCAGTTCGGGCAGATTGACCCAGCAGGCGATGGACCGCGCGGTCGGGGCGCTTGCAGTATGTGCCGACAAATTGCGCCGCCGCCACGTGGCGCTGTCGCGATCGGTCGCGACCGAAGCTTGCCGCCGTGCTGCCAACGGGCGCGACTTCATCGAACGGGTGCGCGAAGAAACCGGCATCGTGATGGAAATCATCGCGCCGCAGGAAGAGGCGCGACTGGCCGTTCTGGGCTGCCACAAATTGCTCGAACCCGGCGACGGGCCGGCGCTGATTTTCGACATTGGCGGGGGGTCGACCGAACTGGTGCTGGTCGAACCCGGCGAGGGCGATGAGCCCCCGCGCATTCGCGCCTGGTGGTCGGCACCGTGGGGTGTCGTCTCGTTGACCGAAAGCGAAGGCCGCGCCGCGATCGACGGGGATGACCGTATCGCCGCCTACGCGCGGATGCGCGACCGCGCCAAGGACAGCTTCAGCCGCTTCGCCGCCATCCTGCCCGCCGATGTTCCCGGCATCCGCCTGCTCGGCACGTCGGGGACGGTGACGACGCTTGCAAGCGTTCATCTCGCCTTGCCCAGCTACGACCGCCGTGCGGTCGATGGGCTTCACGTTCCGATCGATGATATGAGGCGCATTTCGACGATGATTGCCGAACTGGATTTCGACGGCCGTTCCGGCCTTCCGTGCATCGGCAGCGAACGCGCCGATCTGGTCGTCGCGGGATGCGCGATCCTCGAAGCGATCCTCGATATCTGGCCCGCCGATCGCCTCGGCGTTGCCGACCGCGGTATTCGTGAGGGCATCCTGCGCTCGTTAATGGCGAATGACGGACATCCGGTATGAAGCGCGGCAACGAAGGACTTCATACCCGCGTCAAGACGGCGAAAGGCCGAAAGACCAGTTCAACGCGCTGGCTGCAGCGCCAGCTCAACGATCCCTATGTGAAAAAGGCGAAAGCCGAGGGCTACCGCAGTCGTGCCGCCTACAAATTGCTCGAGCTCGACGAGCGGTTCAACCTGCTCAAGGGCGTTACTGCGGTCGTCGATCTCGGCATAGCGCCGGGCGGCTGGAGCCAGGTTGTCCGCAAAAAGGCGCCAAAGGCCGCAATCGCGGGCATCGACCTGCTCCCGACGGATCCGATCGACGGGGTCGTCATCCTCGAAATGGACTTCATGGATGATTCCGCACCCGACCGGTTGCGCGAGGCGCTGGGGACGCCCCACGCCGACCTGGTGATGAGCGACATGGCCGCGAACACCGTCGGCCATCCGCAGACCGACCATCTGCGCACCATGGGACTGGTCGAGACCGGGCTCGAATTTGCGATTGAGATCCTGCGTCCAGGCGGCGCATTCGTTGCCAAGGTGCTGGCGGGCGGTGCCGACAATCATCTGGTTGCGCAGCTCAAGCGCCACTTCAACGTCGTCAAACACGCCAAACCGCCGGCCAGCCGCAAGGGTTCGTCCGAATGGTATGTCATCGCGCAGGGCTTCAAGGGCCGCCAGAGCGACGACGCCTGATCTTAATTTGCAGCGCTAGATTTTGGCTTTGCGCGCTTCCGCAATTGCGATCTTCATGTCCTCATAGGGTACTGCGGCATTGATGATCTGGTTGCCGATCACGAACAATGGCGTTCCGGTCGCCCCAAGCTGTTCGGCCATCGCGATATTTTGTCGGATTTCTCCGTCGAATGACGCGTCCCTGGCCATTTCGGGGGTGACCCCGAGACGCTGGGCGACCGCGCCGATATTCTGGGTCGTCGGCCGGCCGGCGGCGAACAATTCGTCATGGAATGCGCGAAACTTGCCGGCCTTCGCGGCGGCCAGTGACGCGCGCGCGGCGACCGCGCTGTCAGGGCCCAGGATCGGCAATTCGCGATAAACCACGCGAAGTCCTTTATCCTCGGCAATCAGCCGATCAATCGCCGGGTTCGACTGACGACAATAACCGCAACCATAGTCGAAGAAATAGGTCATCGTGATGTCAGGCTTGGCCGAACCGGCCCAGGCCGATGCGTACGGCGTTTCCAGCTGCGCACGGATCGGCTCGAGTGATTTGACGGCTTGCTGGTAATTCAGCGCCTTCTGTCCCTCGATCAGGATTTGCGGATCGCGGGCCAGCGCATCGCGGACCAGGCGCGGCCCGATCAATTGCGGCGCAACCAGCGCCAGCAACCCCGCCGTTACGACCGATCCGATTACCCCACCGACGATTGCCGGCCCCCAGGTGCCATTCTTAATTTCCGTCACCTTCGGGCTTATCCTTTTTCTTGCGTTTTTTGTCCTTGTCCAGCTGCGCCTGGCTGACAAGTGCGATGTCCTGCGCTCGGAGATAGTCGGGAGTGCCCTTGGGAATTCCGGCCATTGCCGTGTTGGCGCTCGCCAGCGCCAGCTTCGCCTGACCCTGTAAATTTTGACTTTCGGCCATCGACAAAGAAGCCCGCGCGCGGTCGCCTTCCTGGTCGTAGATCATGCCGAGTTGAAGCCACGCGAAGGGATTGTCATTGTCCCGGCTAACGGCATTTTTCAGGACCTGCTTGGCCTCGGCCAGGTTGGTCCGATCTTCGGTCGCGACCAGCGCATGACCAAGCGTCACGGATATCATCGGTTGGTCGGGCGCCGCGGCAACGGCACGGCGTAGGAGGGGGATCGCTTCCTTCGGACGGCCGGACTCGAGCAGGATCTGCCCTTTCAGCTCCAGAAAGAACGGATCGTTTGGCTCGCTGCGCAACAAGGCGTCGGATTCGGACAATGCTTTGTCGGGGTACGCGCCGAGGTGATAGGCATAAGCACGCGCATAATGCGCAGCCACGCTTTGGTCTGTTTCGGGATAGCGAACGACTGCCTGCTTGGAATCGACGTAGCCGAGGAGCTTTCCCTTCACACGTTGGAACCGCGCTTCCAACGCAGGGTCAGTCGGGCGCGTCCAGGCCGGATCTTTCTCATAGACTTCCTTGAGCGCCTGGATGCGTTCCTGGCTCAACGGGTGGGTCCGATCATAACTGTCGGTGGCATAGACCGCGAGGCGATATTCCTGTTTGCGAAGCTTGTCGAAGAACGCGAGGCTGCCTTTGCCGCTGACGCCGGCCTTGCGCAGATATGATGCGCCAGCCAGATCGGCGGAGCTTTCCTGCGCCCGCGTAAACGACATGAAGTTGCCAATTGCCGCGCGCTGGCCGGCCAGAACGATCCCCATGCCGGCGTCGGGTGCTCCGGCGGCTGCAGCCGCGATGCCGAGCAGCAGCGACAGGATGGTGATGCCCGTCGCGGCACGCGCACCCTCGTCGAAGCGGATGACGTGGCCGCCCGCAACATGGCCCAGTTCATGCGCGATCACGCCCTGGACCTGGTTGGCGTTATCGGCCGCCGTCAGCAGTCCGCTGTGGATGTAAACGACCTGTCCGCCCGCGACGAAGGCGTTGATCTCGCCATCGTTGATCAGGACGATCTTGACGTTCTTGGGGTCCAGGCCGGCCGCAGTGATGAGTGGAGCGCTCATGTCGCGGAACAGCAATTCGGTTTCGCTGTCGCGCAGGATCGACTGCGCTGCCGCGGGCTGGGCCGCGGCGGTCACAAGGGTCAGGGCGATCAGAAGCCAGCCAAGCAGGCGTTTTGTCATTCGTCGCATTCCCCGCTGTCTCACTTGCGGCCTGAACGCCCGATGAAAAAGGGAGGGGTTTTGCCCCTCCCTTTTTCGATCGTTGGTATGTTCAGCCAAATGTCCGCTGCCACCAACCCCCGCGACGCGGCGTGCCATCGTCGGCAAACCCATCGTCGGTAACGGTTTCTGCCGGCGTTGCTGCCGCCGGGGCGGCTTTCGCCCGTGGCTTGGCCTTTGGCTTGGCGGCAGGAGCCGGTGCGGCCGAAGTAATGGACTCGTCGGTTGCCGCCGGCTTGGCCTTGGCGCGGGGTGCGCGCTTCGGTTTGGCCGGGGCTTCGGCAGCGGGTGCCTCTTTCACCGGTTCCGCGGATGGCGCATCTGCCGCTGCGGGCTCGACCTTTTTGACGCGGGTCCGCCGCTTCGGCTTTTCCTGCTGGGCGGGCACATCGTCCGGCGTTGCAACCGGCGTTTCGGTCTTGGTCTCGACCGGCTTGGCGCCATCCTTGCGAGCGCGCGGGCGACGACGGGTCTTGGGCTTGTCGTCTCCTTCGTTCGCTGGCGCTTCGGGCTGCGGTTCGGGGTCGGTTGTTACCGCTTCGACCGCTGGCGCTTCGTCGTTCGAGATTTCGCCCTGGGCATCGCCGCCACGCCCGCGACGGCCACGACCGCCACGTCGACCGCGCCGGCGACGGGGTCCTTCGCTATCGCTTTCACCATCGGAATGACGTTCAGGCGCTGCCCGGGTCTCCCCCTCCGGTTCGGCCGGTGCGTCATCATCACCCGTTGGTCGATCGGCATCATCGGCCCGATCGTCCTGTGGGCGTCGATTGCGACCACGACCGCCACGGCGGCGGCGGCGTTTGCGACCATCCCCTTCGTCCCGATCGCCGCGTTCACCGCGACCGCCACGAGGTTCACTTTCTTCCTCGTCGTCGTTGTCGACTTCGTCGTCCGCCTGGTCATCGAAATCGTCGTCGTCATCGTCTTCGACAATCGGCGCAGCGGCGCGCGGTGCGTTAACCGGCTTGGGGCCCGAACTTTCGACCGCCATTCGGGCGCCCTCAAGAACTTCGTCGATCACGACCTCGACCGTCACGCCGTAGCGTTCCTCGATTTCGGCCAGTTCCGCGCGCTTCTTGTTGAGCAGGTAAACCGCAGCTTCCCGACCCGCACGGAGCGTGATCTTCTCGCCGCGGCCGCGGGCGGCCTCGTCTTCGATGATCCGCAATGCGCTCAGTCCCGAAGAGCTGGCGGTCCGCGTCAATCCGGTGCCTTCGCAATGCGGGCACTCCTTGGTCGACGCTTCCAGCACGCCTGTGCGCAGGCGCTGGCGGCTCATTTCCATCAGCCCGAAGCTGGAGATTCGACCGACCTGGATTCGCGCGCGGTCGTTGCGGAGCGCGTCCTTCATCGCCTTTTCAACCTTACGGTTGTGGCTGTTCTGTTCCATGTCGATGAAATCGATAACGACCAGACCGGCCATGTCGCGAAGCCGCAACTGGCGAGCAATTTCATGCGCCGCTTCGATGTTGGTCGCAAACGCCGTCTGCTCGATATTATGCTCGCGCGTCGAACGTCCCGAGTTGATGTCGATCGACACCAGTGCCTCGGTCGGGTTGATGACCAGATAGCCGCCGCTCTTCAGCTGGACGACCGGCTGGTACATTGCGTTGAGCTGATCCTCGATCCCGTAACGCTGGAACACAGGGGTCGGATCGACATAATGGGTGACCCGCTTCACATGGCTGGGCATCAGCAGCTTCATGAAGCCGCGCGCGGCCTTGTAGCCGTCCTCGCCCTCGACGATGACCTCGTCGATTTCCTTGTTGTAGAGATCGCGGATCGCACGTTTGACGAGGTCGCTGTCTCGGTAGATCAGCGCCGGGGCGCTGCTGCCGAGCGTCTTTTCGCGAATTTCGTCCCACAAGCGGGCGAGATAATCGAAGTCGCGCTTGATCTCGACCTTCGTGCGCTCGAGACCTGCGGTACGAACGATCAGACCCATCGTCGACGGCAGGTTGAGGTCGCTCATGATCGATTTCAGGCGCTTGCGATCCGACCCGTTCGAAATCTTGCGCGAAATCCCGCCGCCGTGGCTGGTATTCGGCATCAGCACGCAATAGCGGCCGGCAAGCGACAGGTAAGTGGTCAGCGCGGCGCCCTTGTTGCCGCGTTCTTCCTTGACGACCTGGACCAGCAGCACCTGGCGGCGCTGGATGACGTCCTGGATCTTGTAACGACGGCGCAGTGCCTGGCGCTTCTTGCGAAGCTCGTCGGCAGCGCTTTCGTCAACCGGGGAGCGCGAGCTCTCGGTTCCGACGGCGTCCATTCCGTTACCGCCCTCGTCGCCGTCCATCGGTTCGTCGGGACGGTCATCGGTGCCGTCATCTTCATGATGCGGATCGAGCGCCATGTCGTCGGCTTCGAAGCGCAGGCGCTCTTCCTCGGCAGCATGTTCGGCTTCTTCGCGAAGCAGGGCATCGCGGTCCGATTTGGGGATCTGGTAATAATCGGGATGGATTTCGCTGAAGGCCAGGAAGCCATGGCGATTGCCGCCATATTCGATGAACGCCGCCTGCAGCGACGGTTCGACCCTGGTTACCTTGGCGAGATAGATGTTCCCTTTAAGCTGTTTGTGTTCGGCAAATTCGAAATCAAATTCTTCGATCCGATTGCCTGTTGCGACCGCTACCCGGGTCTCTTCCGGGTGGCGCGCATCGATTAGCATGCGCGTTGGCATTTAATATTCTCCGGATGCGCCCGCACCCTGACGGATGGGGGCGCATGTTGGTTTGGGCCGTGGCCTCGATGGCGGCGGCGATCTGTGCGGATATTGCCTCTGCTGCAACAACGCGTCCGGAATTGCGGACGAACGCCATACCCTGCCCGGCAGGGAGCATATGGGTGGCATCCAGTGGCGTCATGTAGCGTCAACCTCGTGAAACCGCGCTTTTTGAACGCGCGGGCCGCCAAACCGGCGAGCAAGCGAGCGGTAGCATCGCGCACTCGTCGCCGCAATCGAAACTGCGACGCTTGCCTGAAGGCGCCGCGCTGGCGATAGGAAGGCCGATGAAGCGCGGCCTCACGATTGCAGTTTCCCTCGGCGCATTGCTGCTTGCCGGATTAAGCGCATTCGTCTGGTCAAGTTCGCAGGTTGGCGCGCCGAGCGACGACGCCTTGCTGGGAGAGGCGCGATCCGGCGGGGTCACCGTTGCGCTTGCCGAACCCGTTCGCAACGTCGCAATCACCGGTATTGCCCCGCCGGGACGCCCAATCATCCTGATCGACCCGGGTCACGGTGGACGCGATCCGGGCGCAAGCGGGGTCTCCGCTTCCACCGTAGAGAAGGACCTGACGCTTGCGCTTGCCCGCGAATTGCGGGATCGGCTCGCCAAAGGAGGCAGGGTCCGCGTCGCCATGACCCGCGACGGCGATGAGACACTTTCCCTGGAACAACGCGCCGATATCGCACGCCGGATCGGCGCGACCCTGTTCATCTCCATTCATATGGACAGCGCCCCCAATCCGGCAGCCCGCGGCGCCACCGTCTATTCGCTGTCCGATGTCGCCTCCGACGCAGAGGCGGCGCGCTTTGCGGCAGCCGAAAATTCGGCGGGCGGACAATTGTCGAGCGACCGCGATGCGAGCGTGCGATTCTTGCTCGCCGATCTCGCGCTTCGCGAACAGATGACCGATTCCGCCGCATTGGCGTCTCGTCTTGTCGATTTGGGACGGAACAACGTCCTTCTCAGGCCGGAGCCGCACAAATTCGCGGCCTTCCATGTCATCCGTCGTTCCCAAGTGCCCGGCGTGCTGTTCGAGGCCGGCTATCTCAGCAACACCGAGGATGAGGCCATGCTGCTCCGTCCGGAGGGTCGCAAGCCAATCGTCGATGCGCTCGCAAGCGCGCTCGAGACGCAAGCGTCGATCCTTCGTGCGCGTTGAGTTGCTTTGCGTGGGCGCGCATTACGGCTAGATGCTGACGCCGACCATGCCGACGATTCCTGACCTGATGTCCCGTTTGCCAGACCTCGTCGCGTTCAACGCGCGCATCCATGCGCGCGTTGATCCGTGGTGGGAAAAGCGCTGGTTTCGCCGGTTGACGTGGGCAGGGGTCGTTGCCTTCTTTTTCGGCGCCGCCACCTTCGTCTACTTTTCGCTGTCGGTGCCCAGTTCGGAAACCCTGCTTGCCTACCGTTCGGCGCTTCCCTCGAACGTGCGCGGCCATGATGGCAATCCGGTGCAGACCTTTGCCCGCGAACGCCGTGTCGAACTAAGCTATGACGAATACCCGCCGCTCGTCGTCAACGCCTTTTTGTCTGCCGAAGACAAAACGTTCTTCAGCCACGGCGGCATCGACTATCCGGGCCTTGTCGGGGCGGTATTCGATTATTCCACTAAGGCAGTGACCGGTGGGCGGGCCCGCGGCGGCTCAACGATTACCCAGCAGGTCGCCAAATATCTGCTGCAGGACGATTCCTACGCGATCAGCCGAAAAGCGCGCGAGGCGATCCTTGCCTTCCGGCTCGAGGATACTCTCAGCAAGGAGCAGATTCTCGAACTATACCTCAATTCGATCTTCCTCGGGCGCAACGCCTACGGAATCCAGGCCGCGAGCCGCGCCTATTTCGACAAGGACGTTGTCGACCTCACCCTTCCGGAGGCCGCCTATTTGGCCGTCCTTCCCAAGGCGCCAAGCAATTACGACCCGGTTCGAGCCACCGAAAGGGCAATGGCGCGGCGCAATTATGTGCTCGGCGAAATGGCCAGCAACGGTTTCATCACGGCGGCCCAGCGCAGTGAAGCATCGTCGTCACCGCTCAACGCGATTCCCTACGGATCGAATGCGAAATTCCGCCAGATGGGCGGCTATTTCATGGAAGAGGTTCGCCGCGATCTCATCAAACGGTTCGGCGAAACCGCCGACAATGGCCCCAACAGCGTCTACGCTGGCGGGCTATGGGTGCGCACGTCGATGGTCCCCAAGATGCAGGATGCCGCTGCCGAAGCGCTGCGTGAGGGTCTGGCCACGTTCGATGGCGGGCGCGGCTGGAAAGATACCGGATTGACCATTGACGTCGATGGCGATTGGGCCGCGTTGCTTCGCAACGCCGCGCTCGGTACCGGATTTCCCGACTGGAAGAAGGCCGTCATCCTCGACAAAACGTCTGGTCGCGCGACGCTTGGTTTTGCCGACGGCACCCGCGGTACCCTTCCTTCTGGCAATGCGCAGCAATCCAAGCGAGGCGGCGGTGGCAGTGCCTGGTCCAATCTCAAACCCGGCATGATCGTGATCGCCAAGCAGGTCGGCGGGGGCAGTTATGCGCTTCGCTCGATACCCGAGATCGGGGGCGCTTTCCTTGCCGAGGAAGTCCGCACCGGCCGGATCCTGGCGATGCAGGGCGGATTCGACGTGATCGGATCGTCCTACAATCGTGCCACTCAGGCGAAGCGTCAGCCGGGCTCGTCGTTCAAGCCGATCGTCTATGTCACCGCGCTGGAAAATGGCATGACCCCGGCGTCGATCATCGTCGATGCGCCCTTCTGCGTCTGGCAGGGGGCGGAACTCGGTAACAAATGTTTCCGTAACTTCGACGGCGGCTATGCCGGACCCAAGACGATGCGCTGGGGCGTCGAACAGTCGCGCAACCTAATGACCATCCGCGCGGCCAGCCAGACCGGGATGCCCAAGGTCGTCGCCAATGCGAAAAAGCTCGGGCTCGGCGATTATCCCAATTATCTGTCGATCGCGCTGGGCGCGGGCGATGTCACGGTCCAGGGGCTCGTCAATTCCTACGCCGTGCTCGCCAACCACGGGCGCGAGGTGAAGCCGACGATCATTGATTATGTCCAGGACCGCGAAGGCAAGATCATCTACCGGACCGACAATCGCTGCTCCGTGATGGACCGCTGCAATGCCGATGACTGGGATGGCAAGGCGATGCCGCGCCCGCCGCTGCGCCAGAAGCAATTGCTCGACCCGCAGGCCGCCTACCAGATGGTCCACATCTTGGAAGGGGTCGTCGAACGCGGCACCGCTACGGTATTGCGCAGCCTCGATCGCCCGCTGTTCGGCAAAACCGGGACCACGACGGGTCCGACCAACGTCTGGTTCGTCGGTGGAACCCCCGAGATCGTCGCCGGCGTCTATCTCGGCTACGACCAACCGCGATCGCTGGGCGGCTATGCTCAGGGTGGCCGGATCGCCGCGCCGGTGTTCAAACAATGGGCCGAAGCCGCGCTCAAGGACGAACCGAAAATCCCGTTCGTCGCGCCGGAGGGCATTCGCATGGTCCGCATCGACCGGGTCACCGGCAAGCGCGTGTTCGGTGCGTTCCCGACCACGGTCGATCCCAAGTCGTCGGTGATCTGGGAGGCGTTCCAGCCGGAAACCGAACCGCGCCGTTCCTTCCGCCGTGACGAGCGCGAGGCGGAGGCCGACGGACAGGTCAAGACGGCGCGCGCGAAACCGGTCCGGGCCAAACCGCAACAACCGGTCGCGACCAAGCCGCCGCAAGAGGATTTCTTGCAAAGGCAGGGCGGGATTTACTAGGCGGTTTCCAGCCAACGTCAGCGAATGAACGGCGTCCTGTCATCGCAGGACCCGAAATGAGGAATTATCCATGCGCGCCGAAGCGCAAGCTTACGTCGACCAGATCAAGGCCGCCACCCAGCTGCTCCGCCGTTTCCTCGATTGGGACGCGGCCCAGAACCGGCTGAGCGAGCTCAACGCCAAGGTCGAGGACCCGACCCTTTGGGACGATCCCAAGGGCGCGCAGGACGTCATGCGCGAACGGCGCCGGCTGGAAGAGGCAATCGGCGCGACCACCCGGATCGAGACCGAGGTCAAGGACACCGTCGAGCTGATCGAGATGGCCGAGATGGAGGGCGATTCCGGCATGGTCGACGACGGCGTCGCGAAGTCTTGCCGAACTCGCCGAACGCGCCGAGCGCGACAAGGTCGCGGCGCTGCTTGCGGGCGAAGCCGATGCCAATAACAGCTATGTCGAAATTAACGCCGGGGCAGGGGGCACCGAGTCCAACGACTGGGCGTCGATGCTGCTGCGCATGTACACCCGCTGGGGCGAACGCCACGGCATGAAGGTCGAACTTGTCGATCATCATGGCGGCGATCAAGCGGGCATCAAGTCGGCAACGATCCTGATCAAGGGCGAAAATGCCTATGGCAATCTCAAGGTCGAGGGCGGCGTCCACCGTCTCGTCCGAATTTCGCCTTACGACAGCTCGGCGCGGCGCCACACCAGCTTCGCCAGCGTCTGGGTCTATCCCGAGGTCGACGACGACATTGATATCGACGTCAACGAGAGCGATCTCAGAATCGATACCTATCGCGCATCGGGTGCGGGCGGACAGCATATCAACACCACCGACAGCGCGGTTCGGATCACCCACATCCCGACCAACATCGTCGTCCAGTGTCAGAACCAGCGTTCGCAGCACAAGAACAAGGCCGAGGCGATGAAGCAGCTCAAGGCGCGCCTCTACGAAGCCGAATTGCAGCGCCGCGAAGCCGAAGCCGAGGCCACCGCCGCCAACAAGACCGACATCGGATGGGGCCACCAAATCCGAAGCTACGTTCTCCAGCCTTACCAGCTGGTCAAGGATCTGCGTACGGGAACGATCTCGACGGCGCCGAGCGACGTTCTCGACGGCGATCTAGACCGGTTCATGGCCTCGGCCCTGTCGCAGCGGGTGACCGGCGAAAAAGTGGACGTTGAGGATGTGGACTGAGCCGCCGTGCGAAGCATTGCCGATGCGCAGCATCGTCGATGCATCGCAAGAGACGGCGAAGCGCGGCCAGCCGCGTGAAGCGCGGACTGACGGCGCGGGATTCATTCCCGCGACCAAGCAATTCCTCCTCAGCCTCCCGCTTTTAGCCTCCCTCCTCGTCACCGCCTGCAAGGCGGAGGAGAAAAGCCAGTTCCCCGTATCGCAGCGCGCCGTCGCGCCGATCGTCTCGGACAGCTTCTCCACCGAGGATGCCCGCGACCGCGTCGGAGAGGCGGAGGCGGTGATCGCCTTTGCCGGGATCACGCCGGGCATGTCGGTCGCCGACATCGGCGCTGGCGAGGGCTATTACACCATTCGCCTATCACCGGTTGTCGGCCCGAAGGGGCGGGTGCTCGCGCAGGATATCGTGCCCGAAGTGCGCGATCGCCTCGCCCAGCGGGTCCAGCGCGAAGGGCTCGACAATGTCGCGGTGCGGCTCGGCCTGCCCGCCGACCCGAAGCTGCCCACCGCCAGTTTCGACCGCATTTTCCTAGTCCACATGTATCATGAGGTGACCGAGCCTTATGCTTTCCTTTGGCATTTGCGCACGGGCCTGAAAGATGGAGGCATGGTCGTTGTCGTCGACGCCGATCGCCCGATCAAGCGTCACGGCACCCCGCCAACGCTGCTCGATTGCGAATTCGCCAGCGTCGGTCTGACCCGACTGCGAATGGAAAAAATCGACGGCACCGACGCCTACGCCGCCCTCTATACCGCCACCAACCCCCGCCCGGAGCCAAGCCAGATCAAGGTCTGCGCAGGTCAGGATTAGAATCTGACCCAACGTACCAGCGAGGCCCTCGCCGACGTCGGCGGGACGAAGGGCTACCTCAAAACTCAAAACGCTTTCCATTACGCCGCGAACAAACCTTTCTGTCAGCTTCCAGCGATCGGCCGTTTGCTCATCCCAAATTGCTATTGACAGCTTCGGGCCCGTTGCGGCCTCCTCCTTGCTCTAGTCCTGCTAACGTAGGCCAGCCTAGTTCGTCGCCTGCTGCGCTGCGGTGCCGGATCATCGAGCCAATTCGGCTATCGTGATGTCGGAAATTGCTTTAGGTCAAGTTTGTCTCCGGGGAGAAAGACTAGATGGCCGATATTTTCGTTTCGTACGGCCGGTCGACCGAAGCGCAGGCAGCGCGGGTTGTGGACGCGCTTCGAAGCGTCGGGCACAGTGTTTGGCGCGACGACGAACTGCCCGCGCACCGCTCCTACACTGACGTCATCGAAGAGCGACTTCGATCGGCGAAGGCAGTAGTCGTGCTGTGGTCGGCGGAAGCGGCGCGTTCGCAGTGGGTTCGCGCCGAGGCTGAAGTCGCACGCGAAGCAGGAACGCTCGTCCAGATCACGACGGACGGAACGATGCCCCCGCTACCTTTCAACCAGATCCAGTGCGCAGATCTCAACGGTTGGACGGGGGACAGAAACGAATCGGGCTGGCGCAAAGTCGAGAGCAGTGTGGCAGTCCTCGTTGGCACGCCCATGCAGGCGGTAGAAGAACGAGAGAAGAAAGGCGCGCCAGCGCGTCGAGTGTCAATCTGCGTCCTGCCGTTCATCAACCTGAGCGGAGATGCTGAGCAGGAATATTTCAGTGACGGAATCACCGACGACATCATCACCGATCTTTCCAAGGTCTCCGCACTTTCGGTCATTGCCCGGAACACGGCTTTTACCCTGAAAGGGCAGACGCTCGAGGCCGGACAAATCGGTCGCCAGCTCAACGTCACGCACGTTCTAGAAGGCAGTATCCGAAAGTCCGGCGAACGTGTCCGGATCAACGCGCAGCTTATCGACGCAGAGGCTGGCGATCACGTTTGGGCGGACCGCTACGACCGAGATCTCACCGACATCTTCGCCATTCAAGATGAAATTTCCAAAGCGATCGTGTCCGCTCTGCGGTTGAAACTGCTTCCAAAAGAAAAGAAAGCGATCGAGCATCGCGGCACGTCTAGCGTCGAGGCCTACAATCTGTATCTGATGGCTCGACAGCATTGGATCAGCGGCAACGACGGCGACATTCGCCGAGACGAAGTCGTAGTCAGAATCGCAAGGCAAGCGACTGAGATCGATCCGAATTACGCAAAAGCCTGGGCATTGATTGCGCTTGCGCAAGCTGAAATGCGCTTCCGTCACGACAAGCCAGAAGATGCGCTCCCGGCAGCCGAGCGTGCGCTCCAGCTCGATCCAGAACTTGCCGAGGCGCTTTGCGTCAAGGCCCGCTATCTCGCCGACGAGGAGGGCACGCCGGAAGAGGCCGATCGGCAGATCAAGGCTGCGCTACGGCTCGATCCGGAATCGTGGGAGGTCAACAAGGAGGCGGCTCGCCTGCTTAGTCGAAGCGGCAAGATGCGCGATGCTATCCCTTATTTCGAAAAGGCCGCCGCGCTAATGGAAAGCGACTACCATTCCACTGGCATGTTGCAGACTTGTTATGCCGCCGTTGACGATGTTCAGGGGCTGAAGCGATCGGCCCAGTCAACGTTGGACCGTTGTCAGCGGGCACTTGCTCAGGATCCTTCCATCGGTTCGGCAATTGGCTTGGGCGCGGTTGCACTGGCGGTCCTGGGCGATGGCGAACGCGCAAAAGATTGGATCAAGCGCGCGCTGCTTATGGACCCCGACAATTTCACGATGCGCTGGAATCTGACCTGTGCGCTCTCAAGGTTCCTGAACGACAAGGAGGCAGCGATCGAGCTGCTTGGAACCTTCGTTGACCGCGCGCCGCCTCCGATGGTCAGATATCTTCGTCTCGATACCGATCTCGACCCGCTTCGAAATGATCCGCAATTCGAGGACCTGGTTGCCCGTGCCGAAGCCCGCGTCGAAACTCATGACATTGCTGCGACCTAAAGTCCGTTGTCGTTGGGATCGCATCTGTTAGGATAGCGGCGTTCCTCCGTTTCAGCTGACGACCCTCTGAAACGACAACCCAAAGCTTTAGAAAGCCCCGGGCCGCCCATAACCCGTTCAATCGTAGCGGTGATTCGGCACGCTGATGGAACATGCCATCCGTTTATGGGGAGGGCAGGGAAGGCGCACCATTCGAACAGCGTCCGCTTCGGCGCGGAATATGTCCAAAATCGATGAAAGGCGCTTGGACCAATGCGTTCTCGAAGCTAGGCTGACGCCATGCGGCAATATCTCGACCTGATGCAGAATGTGCTCGACCATGGTGTCGAACAGATGGACCGAACCAGCACCGGAACGCTCAGCCATTTCGGTGCGCAAATGCGCTTCGACCTCGCCGCTGGCTTCCCGCTGTTGACCACCAAGAAACTTCATTTGCGATCGATCATCGTCGAATTGCTGTGGTTCTTGCGCGGCGACACCAACACGCGCTGGCTGAAAGATCGCAAGGTCAGCATCTGGGATGAATGGGCCGACGAGAAGGGCGACCTGGGCCCGGTCTACGGTAAGCAATGGCGTGACTGGGAGGCGGGGGACGGGCGCCATATCGACCAGATTGCCGAACTCGTCGCCCTGATCCGCAACGATCCCGCCAGCCGACGCCAGATCGTCACCGCATGGAATCCGGGTGAATTGCATCGCATGGCATTGGCGCCGTGCCACTGCCTGTTCCAGACGCAGGTCGCAGCAGGCCGCCTAAACCTGCAGCTTTATCAGCGCAGCGCCGACCTGTTCCTTGGCGTTCCGTTCAATATCGCCAGCTATGCATTGCTGACCCATATGCTGGCGCGGGAATGCGGCTTGCAGCCCGGCGTGTTCGTGTGGACCGGCGGAGACGTGCACCTTTATTCCAACCATCTCGACCAGGCGCGCACCCAGCTGCAACGCGAACCACGCGCTCTGCCGCAACTGGTGCTGAAGGATCGCGGGCAGGACCTGTTTGGCTACGAGGCCGAAGATTTCGCCTTCGAAGCCTATGATCCGCACCCGCATATTTCGGCGCCCGTTGCAGTCTGAGAAGAAATTTCGCTCCCGTATCGGAAACCCTCTGCGTCCTGCCGCGTTCACAGCAGGTCGACCAATCGGCTCGGTGGTGGACAAATGGCAGGGAAGCCTGCCATTGTCGTTCCGCCCGTGTAAGGAGAATCAATCATGGCTCGTAAAATCGTAACCGCAATGATGATCGCGAGCGGCCTCGTGCTCGCGGCGTGCAACACCGTTCGCGGTGCTGGCGAAGACGTTCAGTCGGCGGCCAACTGCACCGAGAATGCGATCAACGGCGGCAAGTGCTGATTTAGGCACGACGCCAACAAAAAAGCCCCGCCGGAGCAATGCTCGGGCGGGGCTTTTTTCGTCGACAGGCGATCAGCCCAGGCGGGCTGCAATCTCGCCCAGCACCTTTGCTAGCCCCGCGTGCCGCTTGTCACCGCTCGCCTTGCCACTTTCTGCTGCAAGCGCACGCAGACGCACGGCAAGAGCGGTATCCTTCGCATTTGCGGCAATGCGCCCGTCCGCCTCGGCCAGGGCAGCGACCAACCGCTGGTCGAACCCGGACTCCAGTGCACCAGACCGGCGCAACTGGTCGGCATAAGCCCGCGCTACCACCGGAACGGCGGGCCAGGTGATTGGATGTTGGTCCTGCGGGTTGAACGTCGGACCATGTTCGGCAAGCCCGGCAGCAGCAATTTCGTTCGCGCTAAGCTGGGCACTGGGCTTGAGCGCAAGGACGTCGAGGCCGCGGGCAATTTCGGTCCCGTAAATCCGCCCACGGTAGAAATAGGTCGACCAGTAACCGCCCATCACGTCGCGCTTGTCGTCGATCGGCCCGCGGTCGAAATGAGCGATTTCGGTCGGTTTGCTGCTGTCGGTGAAGTCGAACACCGACAGACCGCCCTGATACCAGGCCTGAACCATGATGTCGCGGCCGGGAACGGGGATGATCGACCCGTTGTGCGCGACGCAATTCTCCTGCTCGGACTGGACCGCAGGCAATTTGTACGTGCCGCGACGGATCAGCTTGCCGTTGACGATATCGTAGATGGCGTCAGCACCCCAATCCTTGCGGTCCTGGGTCCGGCAGCGCGCCCGGCCACCACCGCCCCATTCATCGGTATAGATCACCTTGGTGCCGTCATTGTTGAATGTCGCGGAATGCCAATAGGCAAAACCCGGATCGTTCACGACGTCAATGCGCTTGGGTTTGCGCGGATCGCTGATGTCGAAGATGATCCCGTTGCCCGAACAGGCGCCGGCGGCAAGCTTTCGTGATGGGAAGACGGTGATGTCGTGGCATTGATCGGTTGGCGCGGTGTCTTGCGTGTTATCGCCGTGATCGCCGCCCTTCCACAGGCCTGCCAGTTCCCCGGTCTTCAAATCGGCGAAGACTGCCGGGCTGTCGATGATTCGCGCTGCCGCTGGATTGGCGACCGGAATTTCTACCACGTCGATCCGGAAATAGCTGGTATTCGACGATGGCATGTCGTTGCAGCGGGCCAGTTCTTCCGGCTTGCGCACGCCCGATGTTCCGGAAACGTAAACGAGGATCTTGCCGTCGCCTTCCGGACCCTTGACGACCGAGTGGGTATGGGATCCCCGGCATGTCTGGACCAGTCCGACCTGGCGCGGACGGGCAAGGTCGGAGATGTCGAAGATCCGGATCCCGCGGAACCGCGCCTTGTTGACTTCGCCCTGGTTGCCCTGTGCGCCGCAATCAACGCGGCCGCGATACTGTTCGACCGACATGATCAGCAGGTTGCCAACGACGGAGACGTCGCCCTGACCGCCAGCGCAGACGACTGAGCCGACCTGCGCGGGAACACCATTTTCACCTAGGCGATAGGTGTTGAAGCCGTGATAATTCCCCACGAAAAGGCGATCGCCGCTGAACGCCATGTCGGTCTGGGCAAAGCTGAGTAATGGCGTACGGTCACTGTAAGTCGGCTCGTCCTTCGACATTTTTTCTGGAGCGTAGCGCGGGTCTTCACCCGGCCTTGCATCCTTGTTCGCCTTCAGCGCGGGGTAGCCGGCCGGGTTGGCGGGATCGAAAAATCCGGCGGGCTTGGGCATCTCCGCAACCAGAGTGAGATTCGAAATCGATTGGCCGGCGTCGCGGAATCCGGCGCGCAATTTCTCGCGCGGGTCGCTCGACAATTCGGCCTTGATGGCGGCCATGCGCTTGATTTCGGCAGTCTGTTCGTTGGTCACATCGGTGGTAAACTGGTACAGGACCGGATCGTAGGCTGACCCGGCCTTGTTGTACAAATCGTCGACCATTGCGACGGCACCGGCATGGTGGGACGTCATCAATTGCAGGAACAGCAAATCGAAGTCGCCGCCGCGCGCCCCTGCCAACGCGGCCATTTGCTCCGGCGTTGCCATCCCCTTCATCGTCGGTGTCGCACCGTGGCCCATTGCCATATGGTCGGCATGGTTTGTCGGCATGGTCGGCGCAAAGCCGCGGGCTTCCAGCCACTCGCGCATGAATTTCATTTCGTCGGCCTGACTTGCGGAAATCCGCTCCGCCATCGTCAGTAGCTCCTTGTTCGCGGTCCGCGACTTGGCGAGTGCGGTCATTTCGACGGCCTGACGGTGATGGTGAATCATGCCCCGCATGAATTCGACGTCGGCGGCAATATAGCGGGTGTCTGCAACCTTCGCGGCTTCCTGTGGAGTCAGCACCTTGGCGGGCGATCCCGGCGCTCCGGGTTGGACGATCGGCACCTGTTGGGCGCCAGCGGCGCCATTACCGACGACAAGCGCGCCCAGCGCACTGGATAGTGCCAATAACTTCCGCCGATTTGCCATAATTTCTCCCTGATAACTTCCGCAACTCCGCGTGCTGCGCGAAACCTAGGGCATCGCTCGCCAAAGGGAAGGGGCCGAATGCGCCGCAATGAAAAGGCCGCCGCCCGGTGGGGCGACGGCCAGTTTCATTGACGTCCTTGGACGGAGGCCGAGATTATTCCTCGGTGCTCGCCGCGGCGGGTTCTTCGTTCAGGTAATCGCCGGCATCGGCATCGGTGCCGTGGCCCGACGACACGACCTTGCCGAGGGGATCGTCACCGGTCCCGGCGCTGTCGCGCGCACTGCGGGCGAGCTCTGCCTCATGCTCTTCCTCGGCCGAATTCGGCGCGATCAGGGCGTCGGCAAGCTTGCGCTGTTGCGCCCTGAGCGAGGCATCGCGGCTGGATGCGGCAACCCGCATCCGGTTCATGCCCGCGCCGGTACCCGCCGGGATCAGGCGGCCGACGATGACATTTTCCTTCAGGCCGTTGAGGATGTCGACCTTGCCCTGCACCGAGGCTTCGGTGAGCACGCGGGTTGTTTCCTGGAACGAAGCAGCCGAGATGAAGCTGCGGGTCTGCAGCGACGCCTTGGTGATGCCGAGCAGCACGGGCTTTCCGACCGCCGGCTTTTGCTTCTTGGTCAGCTTGGCATTGACCTCGTCCATTTCCTCACGGTCGACCTGTTCGCCGGCCAGCAGGACCGTATCGCCACCATCGGTGATCTCAACCTTCTGCAGCATCTGGCGAACGATCACCTCGATGTGCTTGTCGTTGATCTTCACGCCCTGCAGTCGATAGACTTCCTGAATTTCGGCAACCAGATATTCGGCCAGCGCCTCGACGCCGAGGACTTCCAGGATGTCATGGGGATCGGGCGAACCGCCGACGAGGTTATCGCCGCGCTTCACGTAATCGCCTTCCTGGACGTCGATCACCTTCGACTTGGGGACCAGATATTCGACCGGATCGCTGCCGTCCTCGGGGACGATCGCGATCTTACGCTTGGCCTTATAGTCCTTCATGAAGGTGACCTTGCCGCTCACCTTGGCGATGATGGCATTTTCCTTCGGCTTGCGCGCTTCGAACAGCTCGGCAACGCGCGGCAGACCACCGGTGATGTCGCGGGTCTTGGCGGCTTCACGCGGGAGTCGGGCAAGCACGTCGCCGGCCTTCACTTCCTGTCCGTTCTCGATCGCGACAATCGCGCCGATCGCCAGGCGGTAGACGGCGTCTTCGCCCTTGCCGCTTGCCGTCAGCGTCAGGCGCGGACGGAAATCGTCCTTCTTCGCCTTGTTGACGTCGTCGATCACGACGCGCTGTGAAATGCCCGTCGACTCGTCGGTCTGCTCGGTCATCGTGCGGTTCTCGACGAGATCCTGATAATTCACGATGCCCGCGCGCTCGGTGATGACCGGGCTGAACGAGGGGTCCCATTCGGCAATGCGATCGCCGCGACTGACGATGTGACCGTCTTCGCACAGAAGATGCGCGCCGTAAGGAACGCGGTGCGTCGACAGTTCACGACCGTCCATGTCGAGGATCGCGATTTCGCCCGAACGCGAGAGCGACAGGTGCCGGCTCTTGCTGTCAAGGATCGTCGGCATGTCGCGCAGCTCGATGGTGCCGTCGACCGGCGCTTCGAGGTTCGACTGCTCGTTGAGCTGCGCCGCGCCGCCGATGTGGAAGGTCCGCATCGTCAACTGGGTGCCAGGCTCCCCGATCGACTGGGCAGCAATGACGCCGACCGCTTCACCGATGTTGACCGGCGTACCGCGTGCCAGATCACGGCCGTAGCACTTGCCGCACACGCCCTGCTTGCTGGCGCAGATCAGCGGCGAGCGGATCTTCATCGCCTGCATGCCGGCTTCCTCGATCCGCGCAACCATCGGTTCGTCCAGCAATACGCCTTCCTTGACGATGACTTCACCGGTCTTGGCATCGACGACGTCCTCGGCCGTCGTCCGGCCCAGAACGCGGTCGCCGAGCGAGGCGATCACGGTACCACCCTGGACGATCGCGCGCATTTCCAGCGCCCGTTCGGTCCCGCAATCTTCCTCGACGATGACCGCGTCCTGCGACACGTCGACGAGACGGCGGGTCAGGTAACCCGAGTTTGCGGTCTTCAACGCCGTATCCGCGAGACCCTTGCGGGCGCCGTGGGTCGAGTTGAAATATTCGAGGACGGTCAGGCCTTCCTTGAAGTTCGAGATGATCGGCGTTTCGATGATCTCGCCCGACGGCTTGGCCATCAGGCCACGCATGCCGGCAAGCTGCTTGATCTGCGCTTGCGAACCACGAGCACCCGAATGGGCCATCATGTAGATCGAGTTGGTCGGGACTTCGCGTCCGTCCTCACCGATCTTCACCGACGAAATTTCCTTCATCATCTCGCTTGCAACGCGGTCACCGCAGCGCGACCAGGCGTCGATCACCTTGTTGTACTTTTCCTGCTGCGTGATCAGGCCGTCCTGATACTGCTGCTCGTAATCCTTCACCAGCGCGCGGGTCTCGTCGACCAGTGCAACCTTCGAGGGCGGGATGACCATATCGTCCTTGCCGAACGAAATGCCGGCCTTGAAGGCGTGACGGAAGCCAAGACCCATGATCGCATCGGCGAACAGCACGGTCTCCTTCTGGCCGGTGTGACGATAGACTTCGTCGATGACGTCGCCGATGTCCTTCTTGGTCAGAAGGCGGTTGACAGTTTCGAACGGCACCTTGTGGCTCTTCGGGAGCGTTTCGGCGAGCAGCATGCGGCCCGGCGTCGTCTCGAAGCGCTTCATGTAGGTCTTGCCGTCCTCATCCGTCTGCGGGATTCGGCTGGTGATCTTCGTGTGAAGGGTCACCGCACCGGCAGCAATCGCCTGGTGCACTTCGGCCATGTCGGCCAGAAGCATGCCCTGGCCGGGCTCGTTTTCCTTCTCCATCGAGAGATAATAAAGACCCAGCACCATGTCCTGCGACGGAACGATGATCGGCTTGCCGTTGGCGGGCGACAGGATGTTGTTGGTCGACATCATCAGCACGCGCGCTTCCAGCTGCGCCTCGAGGCTCAGCGGGACGTGGACGGCCATCTGATCGCCATCGAAGTCGGCGTTGAACGCGGCGCAGACCAGCGGGTGAAGCTGGATCGCCTTGCCCTCGATCAGGACCGGCTCGAACGCCTGGATGCCAAGGCGGTGAAGCGTCGGCGCGCGGTTCAGAAGGACGGGATGTTCGCGGATGACCTCATCCAGAATGTCCCAGACTTCCTTGCGCTCCTTTTCGACCCACTTCTTGGCCTGCTTCAGGGTCATCGACAGACCCTTGGCGTCGAGACGCGAGTAGATGAACGGCTTGAACAGCTCCAACGCCATCTTCTTGGGAAGACCGCACTGGTGAAGCTTCAATTCCGGACCGGTCACGATGACCGAACGACCCGAATAATCGACGCGCTTGCCGAGCAGGTTCTGACGGAATCGGCCCTGCTTCCCCTTGAGCATGTCGGACAGCGACTTCAGCGGACGCTTGTTCGCACCGGTGATGGTGCGGCCACGGCGGCCGTTGTCGAACAATGCGTCGACGGCCTCCTGAAGCATTCGCTTTTCGTTGCGGACGATAATGTCCGGCGCACGCAGCTCCATCAGGCGCTTGAGGCGATTGTTGCGGTTGATCACGCGGCGATACAGATCGTTGAGATCCGAGGTCGCGAAGCGGCCACCGTCGAGCGGCACCAGCGGGCGCAGCTCGGGCGGGATGACCGGAACGACGTCGAGGATCATCCATTCCGGGCGGTTGCCCGAATCGATGAAGCTTTCGACGACCTTGAGGCGCTTGATGATCTTCTTCGGCTTGAGTTCCGACTTGGTGACGGCCAGCTCGTCGAGCAGGTCCTTGCGTTCACCTTCAAGGTCGAGGTCCATCAGCATGTGCTTGACGGCTTCCGCGCCGATTCCGGCGGAGAAAGCGTCTTCGCCATATTCGTCCTGCGCTTCGAGGAGTTCGTCCTCGGTCAGCAGCTGGAACTTCTCGAGCGGGGTGAGGCCCGGCTCGATGACGACATAGCTCTCGAAGTAGAGGATGCGCTCAAGCTGCTTGAGCTGCATGTCGAGCAGCAGGCCGATGCGGCTCGGCAGCGACTTGAGAAACCAGATGTGGGCAACCGGCGCGGCCAGTTCGATATGGCCCATGCGTTCGCGGCGGACCTTCGAAACGGTCACTTCCACGCCGCACTTTTCGCAAACGATGCCCTTGTACTTCATGCGCTTGTATTTGCCGCACAGGCATTCGTAATCCTTGATCGGACCGAAGATGCGCGCACAGAACAGGCCGTCGCGTTCGGGCTTGAACGTGCGGTAGTTGATGGTTTCCGGCTTCTTGATTTCGCCGAACGACCACGAACGGATCTTGTCGGGTGACGCGATTCCGATCTTGATCTGGTCGAAGGTCTCCGGCTTTGCCACCGGGTTCGCGAAGTTGGTCAGTTCGTTCATCATTCAATCTCCAACCCCCTCCCGCTGCTGCGGGAGGGAAGGAATGTCCCAAGTGGCTTATTCGGCGGCGATGGCGTCGCGGTCGTTCCCGTCGGCGTCCACGGTGGACTCCAGGTCGACCGACAGGCCCAGGCTGCGCATTTCCTTGACGAGCACGTTGAAGCTCTCCGGAATGCCGGCCTCGAACGTGTCGTCGCCCTTGACGATCGCCTCATAGACCTTGGTGCGGCCGATGACGTCATCCGACTTCACCGTCAGCATTTCCTGCAGCGTGTAGGCCGCGCCGTAGGCCTGGAGCGCCCAGACCTCCATTTCCCCGAAGCGCTGGCCACCAAACTGTGCCTTGCCGCCCAGCGGTTGCTGGGTAACCAGGCTGTACGGCCCGATCGAACGGGCGTGGATCTTGTCGTCGACGAGATGGTGCAGCTTCAGCATGTAGATGTAGCCAACGGTGACCTTGCGATCGAAGGCATCGCCGGTACGACCGTCATACAAGGTGACCTGACCCGACTTGTCGAGACCGGCCTTCTCCAGCATGTCCGTTACGTCGCTTTCGCGCGCACCGTCGAACACCGGCGTTCCCATCGGCAGACCGCCGACCAGATTCTGCGCCAGGTCCATGATCGCCGTGTCGTCACGGGCATCGATGTCCTTGTCGTAGCTCGGGCCGTAGAGGTCCTTCAGCTTGGCTCGGACTTCCTTAACGTCCTTGCCGGTGATTTCCTTGCCCGCCTCGTGCATCGAATCCAGCATGTCCTGGACCTGCTTGCCAAGACCGCGAGCGGCCCAGCCAAGGTGGGTTTCGAAAATCTGTCCGACGTTCATTCGCGACGGCACGCCGAGCGGGTTGAGAACGATATCGGCGTGCGTCCCGTCTTCGAGGAACGGCATGTCCTCGATCGGCAGGATGCGGCTGATCACGCCCTTGTTGCCGTGACGGCCGGCCATCTTGTCGCCCGGCTGCAGCTTGCGCTTCACCGCGACGAACACCTTGACCATCTTGAGCACGCCCGGGGCCAGCTCGTCACCGGCTTCCAGCTTGCCGACGCGATCCTCGAAGCGGCGATTGATGACGCCGATGGCGTCGTCGTACTGCACCTTGAGAGCCTCGACGTCCGCCTGGCGCTTGTCGTCCTTGACGGCGACCTTCCACCAATCGGCCATCTCGACTTCGTCCAGCGTCGCGTCGTCGAGCGTCGCGCCCTTCTTGATGCCCTTCGGCGCCGCAGTCGCGACCTGGCCGAGCAGCATTTCCTTGAGACGCGAATAAGTCGTGCGGTTGAGGATCGCCTTTTCGTCGTTGGCGTCCTTCTTCAACCGGTCCTTTTCCTCGGTCTGGATCGAACGGGTACGGTCGTCGATGTCGATGCCGTGACGGTTGAAGACGCGAACGTCGACGATCGTTCCGGCAACGCCCGGCGGAAGGCGGAGCGAAGTGTCGCGCACGTCGCTGGCCTTTTCACCGAAGATGGCGCGCAGAAGCTTTTCTTCCGGCGTCATCGGGCTCTCGCCCTTTGGCGTGATCTTGCCGCACAGGATGTCGCCCGGCTCGACCTCGGCACCGATGTAGACGATGCCTGCCTCGTCGAGGTTGCGAAGCGCTTCCTCGCCGACGTTGGGGATGTCCCGGGTGATGTCTTCCGGCCCAAGCTTGGTGTCGCGGGCCATGACTTCGAATTCCTCGATGTGGATCGAGGTGAAGACATCGTCCTTCACGATACGTTCGCTGATCAGGATCGAATCTTCGTAATTGTAGCCATTCCACGGCATGAACGCGACGAGCACGTTGCGGCCGAGCGCGAGCTCACCGAACTGGGTCGAGGGACCGTCGGCAATGATTTCGCCGGCGTTGACCGTATCGCCAACCTTCACCAGCGGACGCTGGTTGATGCAGGTCGACTGGTTCGAACGCTGGAACTTCATCAACGTGTAAATGTCGACGCCGGATTCGCCTGCGTGGATGTCTTCGGTGACGCGAACGACGATACGGGTCGCATCGACCTGGTCGACCACGCCCGACCGGCGTGCGCCGATCGCAGCGCCGGAATCGCGCGCCACAGTTTCTTCCATGCCGGTTCCGACCAGCGGCGCATCGGCCTGCAGGAGCGGAACGGCCTGACGCTGCATGTTTGAACCCATCAGCGCGCGGTTCGCGTCATCGTTTTCCAGGAACGGAATGAGCGATGCTGCAACCGAGACGAGCTGCTTGGGGCTGACGTCCATCAGTGTGATGGTGTCGCGCGGTGCCATCAAGAAGTCGCCCGAGCGGCGGCTCGACACGATTTCCTCGACGAAGCCACCCTTCTTATCGAGCTCGGCATTGGCCTGCGCGATGGTGTGCTTCTGCTCTTCCATCGCCGACAGGTAGACGACGTCGTCGGTTACCTTGTCATCGATGACCTTGCGGTACGGCGTTTCGATGAAGCCGTATTTGTTGACGCGGCTGAACGACGCCAGGCTGTTGATCAGGCCGATGTTCGGGCCTTCCGGCGTTTCAATCGGGCAGATACGGCCATAATGGGTCGGGTGAACGTCGCGGACTTCGAAGCCGGCGCGCTCACGCGTCAGACCACCCGGCCCGAGGGCCGAGACGCGGCGCTTGTGGGTCACTTCCGACAGCGGGTTGGTCTGATCCATGAACTGCGAGAGCTGCGACGAGCCGAAGAATTCACGAACCGCGGCAACCGCCGGCTTGGCGTTGATCAGGTCGTTCGGCATGACCGTCGAAACATCGACGCTGCTCATGCGCTCCTTGACCGCACGCTCCATGCGCAAAAGGCCGACGCGATACTGGTTTTCCAGCAATTCGCCGACCGAACGGACACGGCGGTTGGCAAGGTTGTCGATGTCGTCGATATCGCCCTTGCCGTCCTTCAGGTTCACCAGTTCCTGGACCACCGCGATAATGTCTTCACGGCGCAGGGTGGTGACGGTGTCCTCGGCGTCGAGGCCGAGGCGCATGTTGAGCTTGACGCGGCCGACGGCCGACAGGTCATAGCGTTCGGAATCGAAGAACAGGCCGTAGAAAAGGGCATCGGCGGTTTCGCGCGTCGGCGGTTCGCCAGGACGCATGACCCGGTAGATGTCGGCAAGCGCCGAATCCTGGTCTTCCGACTTGTCCGCCTTCAGCGTGTTGCGGATCCACGGACCCGTGTTGACGTAATCGATGTCGAGCAGCTCGAGACGATCGATCCCGGCCTTGTCCATCTTCTCGAGATTTTCTTCGCTGACCTCGTCGCCGGCCTCGATGTAGATCTCGCCGGTCTTTTCGTTGATCAGGTCATAGGCGCTGAACCGGCCGAAGATTTCCTCGGTCGGGATGATGACGTTCTTCAGGCCATCCTTTGCTGCCTTGTTGGCGAGGCGCGGGCTGATCTTTTCAAGGGCCTTGAATATGATCTCGCCGCTGTCCGCGTCGACCACGTCATGGTTCGGCTTCATGCCGCGCCAGGATTCTGCCGAATAGGGAATTTGCCAGCCGTTCTTGCCGCGGCCGTAAACGACGCGATTGTAGAACGTGTTGAGGATTTCTTCGCTAGTCAGGCCGAGCGCGTGAAGCAGCGCAGTGACGGGAAGCTTGCGCTTGCGATCGATGCGGACGTTGACGATGTCCTTGGCATCATATTCAAAGTCGAGCCATGAACCGCGATACGGAATGACGCGCGCGGCGAATAGGAACTTGCCGCTGGAGTGGGTCTTGCCACGATCATGGTCGAACAGGACGCCCGGCGAACGGTGCATCTGGCTGACGATGACACGCTCGGTCCCGTTGATGATAAAGGTGCCGTTCTTGGTCATGAGCGGCATGTCGCCCATGTAAACGTCCTGCTCCTTGATATCGATGACCGACTTGGATTCGGTGTCGGGATCGATTTCGAACGTGGTCAGGCGAAGCGTGACGCGCATCGGCGCGGCATAGGTCAGTCCGCGCTGGCGGCACTCGTCGGTGTCGAACTTCGGCTCTTCAAGCTCGTAGCGATCGAAATCGAGGTGCGCGGTCTGCGCGAAATCCTGGATCGGGAAGACCGACCGAAGGGTCTTTTCAAGGCCCGACACATAGCCGATCGCCGGGTTCGAGCGGAGGAACTGCTCATAGCTTTCGCGCTGAACCTCGATGAGGTTCGGCATTTCGCTGATCTCGTGGATGTTTCCGAAGATCTTGCGGATGCGGCGTTGCTGGTTGATGCGGGCCTGGGTGGGCACGTCTTTCGCTTTGGTCGCCATGAAAATCCCTGCGCTCGGGGCGCGCGTCGACACGCGGCCCTTGGTGTTAAGTCCGGCGCGGCACCTGTAATTCCTTGCCATACGTTCGGGCCGCTGCGCGGATCAGCCCGTGTCCCGGCAAGGACAGGAAAAGCCCCGAGCGCACGACATCGTGCGGCGGAGCCGTTATGTTTGGATAGGTCTGATATAGCGCGATTCCGGCGCCGCGCAAGGGTCGATTCCGGATCGGCAGTCGGTTAGCCTGCCGCATCTCCCCGAATGTTCTGGGCATGCGAGCAATTTGACCTGGCGATCATTGGCTAGCGGTTTCGCTTTGCCACGAACGCCCGTGCCCGCTCGTCGGCGTCGGCGACGATCGGCCATATTCGCTCGATCGCGTCAGCATTGGCTCGCCATTTGTCATCCGATGGCTCCGTTACCGTGGTCTTCGAAAGCGGCAGGCGCGCGCCGAGCTGCTGATCCCAGCCAAGTCCCACCAGGTCGCAAAAAGAGCTTACCGAACCTTGTGGGTCGGCCAGGAATTCGGCGTGATCAATCACATGGACGCGGTCGGCAGGAAGCGCATCGAGATCCGTCAGGATCGTTTCGGTCGTGATCGACCATTGGTGCGCGACGACTTCGGGAAGCGACTTGCCATCAAGCGCCCGCCAGCCCGGAACGAGCAACAGTGACCAAGGATGACCATGCCACCCCGGCAGCTTGGGATAGGTCCGGAAACGCCCCGTCGACCACGCCTCGATCATGCTCGACAGGGTTCGCCGTGGGTCGCGATACAGGTAGACGAAATGCGCGTTGGGCCAGGCCGTGTCGAAAAACGGGATACGAAGCGCATTTTTCGGAGTTTTTTCAAGGAAACGGATGGGCCCTTCGGGTGCATTGCCATCGCGATCGCGCGCGTCCGCGTAGAAGCCGGCACTTAATGCTTTGATCGTGGCTGGTGTCGCATCGTCTTGGGTCAAGCGGTTCGAATCCCACCCGCGCTCGCCCGGAAACAGGCCGGCAATGCGTTCGATCCGCCCATGACTTTCGCCGCCGGGCGTGAACAATCCGGGCGCCTTTTCCAGGGTCTCGAACAACAAGGTCGAACCGGATCGCGGCGTACTGATCAGCAAGATCGGACGATCGAACAGCGCTGCCGCGTCATGCCTGTCGATCACGATGCCAGACGCTGCCCGGTTGCGGCCGCGAGCGCACTGGCCCTGGACATCCTGACGCGCTCGCTTTCGACAACATTGTCGAAGACCGTTTGCATCAGCAAGGTGTAGAGGGTGATCCCGTTGTCAAGCAGCAATGCGCTGCCGCCGGGAACGGCCGACAGGTCGTGGATCGCTGCGGCTGCCATGCCACGATATTGCGGCAGCCCGGCGGAGCGATCTTCATGTTCGGCCCACGCGGCTGCCCAGCCGTCGCAAAGGCGGTCGAGTCGAAGTCGTACTACGTCGAGTCCCGCGCCTGCCACCGTCTTGCCGAGCAGCTCGTCGAACAGGCAACGCATTTCCCACGGCGACATGATCGTTGGGAAATTCGCCTGCTCGAACCGCAATTTTCCGCCGCCGGTCCCGCGCGTAATCAGTTCGGGTTCGCGATCCTGCATGCCGGGCTGCTTTGCCGCGTGGACGAGGTCCCATAGTCGCTCGCCCCCGATGGTGTCGGCAACCAGGTGGATCCGCTTGTCGGCACCGTCGTTGGCGACATGATGCTGGCGAAACGTATCGAACACCCAGCATTCGCCCGCCTTCATCTGGACAGTCGTATCGCCGCAGGTGAAGCGAACATCGGGATTGGTGACGATGGGGATGTGCACGCGGATGTGGGTGCGCCAGTAATAGTTGGTGTCGACGTGCGGAGGAACGGTCGCGCCGGAGACCAGGCCCATCAACCGTGATCGCCCCCAGACGCAATCGAGCGTCGCCATGACTTCGCTCAGATACGGGCTTTGGTCGAGATAGATTGTCGGCCCCATTGGACCGGCAAACTCATTGGTGATGATCCCGGACGGGGTGATGAGCGGCACATAATCATTGCCGTCGAACTTCTGCGGATGGGGAACCCAGGCGGGCGCCGGAAAGGCGCTCACTTCCGCCGCCAGCGCAGCGGCGTCGAAGCGCAGCGGAAGGCGGTAGAAGGGCGCGTCTAGCTTCACTAGTTCGACCACTCCGCAATGACCGCCCGGTCGTCAGCGCGTTCGAAGGCTACGCGGTCGATGGTCGTTCCGATGATGCATGACGGACGACCGCCAGTCGGCTTGCCGTTCTCCAGCGCGTCGCGGCATTCGATGACCTTGCCGTCGGGCCAGGCGCGCAGGCGACCTTCGACGACGAGGAATATGCCCGGTGGCGGCGGCTTTCCTTCAGCAATCGTCGCAATCTTCACATAGTCGCGACCCTCCCGCGCTCCGACGCGGGAATCCGATGAAGTGAAGAAGCGGGCAATGCCGATGGTGCGGTCGGGCTCGATTGGCACGGGCAGTTGCTGATCGCCGCCTGCATCCGCCTTCGGCGTTTCTTTCTCTCCGTCAGCGTTAGGCGATACAGGTTGCAG
The DNA here is from genome assembly GCA_963843855.1 of uncultured Alphaproteobacteria bacterium. Lineage (GTDB taxonomy): Bacteria > Pseudomonadota > Alphaproteobacteria > Sphingomonadales > Sphingomonadaceae > Sphingomicrobium. The sequence continues at coordinate 431,313 of CAWJMA010000007.1, read as the reverse complement.
CGGAAACTTCGGACATTGTTCGGCGCGCAACCAGGGGCGTTGGATCCAGAATCCCTCAACGGTCTCAACGACGGGTGAGGGATCGGGGCCTGCAGTCGCCGGCGCAGAAGCAGAAGGCTTGGCAAATCCCGCATCCGCCGCATTCAGCGAGAAGGTTGCGCGGACCTCGTAACTCTTGCCGTCTTCACGCATCTTTAGCCGCATCGACGGTGCCGCGGCATCGGGGAGCGGAAAGCCTGGGCAGCCGAACGCCATCCGGAATGCAAACCGTCGTCCCGACATCGATCGTTGCATGTCGCCATCGTCGGTTCCGGTAGCGTAGGCGCTTGCCGCCTCCTCGGCCGCATTGATCAACCCCGATCGATCGAGAGTCGAAGCGGTTGTCGGGATCGGCATCAGATTGGCGAGATTGGACGCCGCATCCTCGAGATTTTGTTCTTGCGTTCGCTCCCCGCCACAGGCGGCTAGCGAGAGGCTCAATGCAGCGGCGGTCATCGTGAATCGGTGGTGTGTGGCCATGGTCGCAGATTAACAGCAAAAGCGGCAGGAATGCGAGCCTGCACTTGCTATCGCCGCCGCGTCATGGTCGAACCGCGGCGTGACCAGCGACCAACTCATCACGCTTGGCGTGCTTGCCGCCGTTATCGCGGCGCTGATTGCCGACAAGATTCGCGCAGATGTCGTCGCGCTTTGCGGTGCCGCCGTCCTGCTCGTGACCGGTGCGGTTCGCCCGGTTGAGGTTCAGGGTGCGTTCGCTTCGCCCGCGATTATCGCGTTGGCGTCACTGTTCGTCATTGCCTACGCGATGGAATTGTCCGGCCTGCTGGACACCGCGATCAACAAGGGCGTGGCGCTATGCAAAAAAATCGGCAAGGCCGGCATCTGGCTGCTGATTGGGGTGAGCGGCGGTGCGTCGGCCTTCCTGAACAATACCCCGATCGTGGTCATGGGCGCGCCGGTCGTCCGCGATATCGCCAAGCGCCTCGACGTCGACCCGAAGCGGTACCTGATCCCGCTTTCCTACATGGCCATCATGGGCGGGTCATGCACGCTGATCGGCACGTCTACCAACCTTCTGGTCAACGACATGGCATCGCTTGCCGGACAGCCGCGATTCAACATCTTTGAGATTACGCCGGTCGGCCTGGTAGTTGCCGCGATCGGCGGAATTTACCTATTTTTCGCGAGCCGATATCTCGGCGACGGGCCTGCGACGACGACGTCCGATGCCATGCTTCACTCGCACAATCCTGACCTTCACCAGTTGACGCTCGGGACGCCTGATGTCTTTGCCGAGGGGCATAAGCTGGTAGTGTGGAAGGCAATTGCCGCATCCGTTATCTTTGCCGGCGTGATCTTGATGGCCGCGCTCAATATCGCACCGATTGCGGCGGCTGCATTTGGCGGAGCGGTGCTGCTCATCATGCTTCGAATCATCACGGCGGACGAAGCGTACCAGGGGCTTCGTCCGGAAATCCTGATGCTGATCGCAGGGATGGTTGTGCTGGGTATCGCACTGGAAAAGACCGGCTTGGCCGCCCTGGTGACGCAAAGCCTGATCAGTTCGCTCGATGGTCTCAATCCGCTTTATGCGCTGATCCTGCTTTATGGGGCGACGTTGCTGCTGACCGAAATTCTTTCAAATGCGACGGTTGCGGTGCTTGTCACGCCGATTGCGGTGGCGCTTGCGGATTCGCTGGCCGTCAGCCCACGCCCGATGTTGGTCGCGGTGATGATGGCAGGCAGTGCCGCCTTTGCGACGCCGTTCGGTTATCAGACCAACACGTTGGTCTTCCAGATGGGCGGCTACAAATATCTCGACTTCGTCAAGGTCGGCCTTCCGCTCAACATCCTGACCTGGGCCGTCGGATCGATGGCGATCCCCTACTTTTTCCCATTCTGACCTGATCGTCCGCCGCGGAGCGGGTGTCTTGGCCGGCAACGAAAAAGGGCGACCTCTTGCGAGGCCGCCCTTTCCCATCCGCAGGCGCTTCAAGACACCCACGAAATCTCGATGTGAGAAGCTTACTTGAGCTCGACGGTTCCGCCGGCTTCTTCGATCTGCTTCTTGATCTTTTCTGCTTCGTCCTTGTTGACGCCTTCCTTGACGGCCTTGGGAGCCGATTCAACCAGCGTCTTGGCTTCGCCGAGACCCAGGCCGGTGATGGCGCGGACTTCCTTGATGACGTTGATCTTCTTGCCACCGTCGCCGGTGAGGATCACGTCGAATTCGGTCTGCTCTTCAGCAGCCGGGCCAGCAGCGGCGGCCGGGCCGGCGACGGCGACGGCAGCGGCGGCCGAAACGCCCCACTTTTCTTCGAGAAGCTTGGCGAGGTCCGCTGCTTCGAGGACGGTCAGAGCCGACAGGTCGTCGACGATCTTGTTCAGGTCAGCCATTTATAATCTCCAGGTGGGCACTCGGCCCAAAGTTGTCGTGCGTTGAGTTCAAACGAAAAATCAGGCTGCAGCCTTGGCGGCAAAAATGCGCGCCAATTGGCCAGCGGGCTCCATCGCGATCTTGGCGATTTTCGTCGCCGGCGCCTGGATGAGGCCCACCAGCTTGCCGCGAAGCTCGTCGAGCGACGGAAGTTCGGCCAGGGCCTTCACTCCGTTCACGTCGAGCAACGTATCACCCATCGCGCCGCCAACGATTTCGAACTTGTCATTCGATTTGGCGAACTCGACTGCCACCTTGGCAGCCGCGACAGGGTCGGACGAAGTGGCCAGCGCAGTGGGTCCCACAAGGAACTCGCTGAGCGGGCTGTACGTCGACCCTTCGAGGGCGATTTTGGCAAGCCGGTTCTTCGCAACCTTAAACTGGGCACCGGCATCGCGCATCTTCGAGCGCAGGTCCGAGGACTGCGCAACCGAAAGACCGAGGTTGCGGGTAATCACCACAACACCGGTTTCGGCGAAGACGTTCTTCAGCTCGGCAACCAGATCGGCTTTTTGCGAACGATCCATGCCATACTCCCAAATGTTCCGCAGCGCCGGACCATCCGGCACGCGGTTGGAGACACAGGCGATGCCCATGCTCCGACAAGTCCGGGGGATGGAGGAAAGAGGCGTGGGGCTTGCCCCGCGCACGACCGGACGCGAAAGGGCGTCCGTCCTTGAATTCCAGTCCCCGTCTAGGCCGCAGATTAAGGGGGAAACCCCCAGCGACTGTCTCGGACGAGCGTCCCTCCGAAGAGAGACAGGCGGGCCTATAGAGGATTTTGACCGCAGATCAAGCGTCCGCTTTTCAGGCGGCAGGTCGAAGCAACTGAATCCGTCGCCGCCCGTTACACTGCCATGCTGGCTCCCGCCGACGACCGACTTCACGACCTCGCAGATCGCTTTCGACTTTTCGTCGGAGCGGCGGACTTTCCATGCGTCGGCGCGAAGGCGGCTCTGAATCGCGACGGGATGCGCTTCGTCGTCGCCCGCGACTTTCGCTCTGGCTGGGACGATTTGCGCATTCTTCCGACGTTGATGGACCTGGCCCGAGAGTATCGCCGCGACCCGATCCCGTTCCAGTCGCTGGTCGTATTGTTCGAAGCCGGCGCGCCGGCGGATGAGCATGCGTTCGAAGAAGGGTTGTGGCGCCGACTTCAGTCGCTGAGCGACAAGGACGCCTGGCTCGGCCAGCCCGCCGATCCGCGTGTCGCGCACGACCCCGACGACCCCCATTTCGCAATGAGTTTTGGCGGTGAGGCCTTTTTCGTCGTCGGCCTGCATCCCCGGTCAAGCCGCCCGGCCCGACGTTTCGACGTGCCGGCGATGGTGTTCAACCTGCATGATCAGTTCGAACGGTTGCGCGACGAGGGGCGGTACCACAAACTGCGCACGACGATCCTGGAGCGTGACTCGCGATTGGCGGGCTCACCCAACCCAATGCTTGCGGAGCACGGCTCCATTTCTGCCGCGCGCCAGTATAGCGGTCGGGCAGTGAACGACGACTGGCGCTGCCCATTCAGCGGCCGCCAGTCGAAGAAGGAAACAGACGTTGATCCATGAAATTGCGCCGCGCTCGGGCGTGGCCTTCCCGCTCGACAAGGGCCAGCGCCTGACGGTGATCGACCCCGAGGGAATGCAGGTTGCCGACCTGCTGGCATTCAATCGAACCGACGTTGGTGAAGTTATTTCGTCGGGTCGGACGCTGGATTATGCCAGCAAGATCTACCTTTCGAAAGGCGACCCGCTTTACTCAAACCGATCGAACGTGATGCTGGACATCGTGGAGGACACGGTTGGTCGCCATGACTTCCTGCTGACGCCGTGCAGCAAGGATACGTTCCGGATCATCTATGGCGATAACGATCCGCATCGCGGCTGCTTCGGCAATCTTGCTGCCGCGCTGGCGCCTTACGGTATCAGCGAGGACATGATCCCGACCGCGTTCAATTGTTTCATGAATGTGCCAGTCGATGGCGAGACTGGCGAACTCAAGGTGCTTCCGCCGATGAGCAAGGCGGGCGACCATGTGACGTTCGAGGCGCAGATGGACCTGATCATCGGTCTCACTGCTTGTTCCGCGCTGGATAGCAATGGCGGAAGTTTCAAGCCGATCTACTGGTCTGTTGCTTGAACACCCACTTGATCGCCTTTGCGCCGTCAACAGGGCTGAGCCAGCTCGATCTGCGGCACCATTGGAGACGTTTTCGAGTCTCGGTAATCTATTGGTGGCGGCACTGGCGATGGCCCGACCTCGATCAACCTCGGCGCTTCACCGAATGGGTCCAGTGGCGCAAGCTCAACGACCGCTCGCTTATACGTGCGGCTTTGACCGACAAGCTGTTTTCGAAGCAGCTGGCGGCGGAGCGAGTTGGGACCGAGAACGTAGTTCCAACGGCATGGTCGGGCGGTGAATTGCCGGAAATTCCACCCATCGATTTCCCGCTGGTCGTGAAGTCGAACCACGGCTGCAACCAGATCCGTTTTGTTCGCAATCTGGACGACTGGAAAGCAGCGCGCCGGAACGCCCCGCGCTGGCTGGCGCGATCTTATGGCAAAATTCTCGATGAGTGGCATTATGGCGCGGCCGAACGTAGCCTCATCGTCGAACCGTTCATCGGTGCTGACTCAGCGGTCCTGCCGCTGGACTACAAGATTTATGTTTTTGGTGGCCGTGCTGAAGTTGTGCAGCTGCATGTCGAGCGCGGGAAAAAGCATCGTTGGACCCAGTTTGACCGCGACTGGATACCTCTGAGCGAAAATCCGATCGCTGCGCTGCCGCCGCCAAATTTGGTCGCAATGCTCAATGCTGCGGAACGATTGGCGGCTGGTCATGACTTCCTGCGCGTCGATTTCTACGACGTCGATGGCAAATATTGGTTCGGAGAGTTCTCCCTCTTCCCGGGATCGGGCCTTGATCCCTTTCGCCCGGATGCGCTCGATGCCATGCTTGGTGAACGATGGAGCGAAGCCCGCTTGCAGGCTGTGGCCTGACCAGCAAAACTTGACAAAGTTCGGCTTCTCGCGCCCCATTCTCCAGTGAGTCACGGGAGCGGGTGGATGATCCGGCGTTGGACGGTGATCGTTGCGGCCTTGCTCGCCGCCTTCTTTCATGGTGCGCAACTTACCGCCCAGTCTCCAAATCAGCGGATCATTGCTGTTGGCGACCTGCACGGGGACTATTCCGCGTGGATTGCCATCGCCCGCGCGTCCGGACTGGTCAGCGCCGACAACAAATGGGCCGCCGGGAAAACGATCTTCGTCCAGACCGGGGATCTGACGGACCGTGGACCCGATAGCCTCAAAATCATCCGCCATCTCCAGCAGCTGGATCGCCAGGCGCGGAACGCCGGGGGGCGGGTCATCGTCTTGCTCGGCAATCACGAGGCCATGCAGGTGACCGGAGATCTTCGCTATGTCCACCCAGGAGAATATGCCGCCTTCGCCGACCGTCGAAGCGCACGTCGGCGCGCGGAAGCGTTTCAGGCCAACCGTGCGCGAATCAGCGAATACTATCTGTCCAAGGATCCTGCAATTGCGCCGGAAGCAATCGAGACAATATGGATCACTGAGACCCCGCTCGGAAAGGTGGAACATGACACGGCTTGGTCTCCCAAGGGCGAGCTCGGCCAATGGGCGGCGCAGCTTCCGGCTGTTGTGAAGATTGGCGAAAACCTGTTCGCACACGGCGGAATCAATGGCCAATATGCGCTGATCCCGATTGACGAGATCAATCGCCGCACGCGCGCTGCCATTGAAGCGGGCGATGTCAGTCCGGAGGCGATCATCAATGACGAAAATGGCCCGTTGTGGTACCGCGGACTGGCGAATGGGACCGGAAGTGGCGGGAGGACGGCGGAGAATGAACTCGATGCTGCGCTACGTGTCACGGGCACGAAACGGCTGGTCGTTGGGCATACGCCGAAAAAGGGGCCGCCGCGCTTTGCGCTGAACGGTAAGTTGGTCCTGATCGATACCGCAATCTCTTCTTATTATGGCGGGTCGCTCGGGTGGATCGAGATCGTGGGCGACCGTGTCACCCCACATGTCACCGAACGGAGGCCATGATGCGCAAATCGTTACTCGCCGCATTATTTACGTTCGCGATTTCCAGCTCGGCGTGGTCGCAGACGCCTGCGCCACCCAAACCCTTATTCGGGAGCGATGCGCTCCTCAAAATCACGCTCAAGGCGAATTTTTCGTCATTGACTCGCGCCCACGCGGACCAAGAGCCACGGGTGCCCGGGATATTGACGGACACCAGCGCGCAAGGGCTCACCGTACTGCTTCAACCGCGCGGGATCACCCGTCGGTCCAAGGATGTCTGCCAATTTCCGCCGATCCGCGTACGCTTTCAAGTTGCGCCGCCCGCCAATTCCGTTTTTGCCGGCCAGGAGCAACTCAAGTTGGTCACGCACTGCCGTTCCCCGACCAGCTTCAACCAATATACGTTGCTCGAATATTCGGCCTATCGGATTTACAACCAGCTCACCCCGCTGAGCTTTCGCACACGGCTGGCGCAAATCGATTACGTCGATGATTCCGGCAAACTCGTCGCCAGCCGATATGGCTTCTTCATTGAGGATGCCGACGATGTCGCCAAGCGCAACGGAATGCGCGAAGCGAAAATGGGCGAACGTTTCCCCGTTGCGTTGCTGTCGCCAACCGACTCAGCGCGTTTCGGCCTGTTCGAATATATGATTGGCAATCTCGATTGGGCGATGCAGGCCGGCCCGGCTGGCGACCAATGCTGCCATAACAGCAAGCCGATCGGCGTCGGCGGCTCGGCATCAAGACAGATCGTTCCGTTGCCTTACGATTTCGACTTCGCCGGGATCGTCAACGCGCCTTATGCAACGCCGCCTTTTGGTGTTCCGGTTTCAAATGTCCGCCAGCGCCGTTATCGCGGCCTGTGCCGCCACAATGAGCAGGCAAAAGCGCTATATCCCGAATTCCGGGCACAGCGCTCACAAATTCCGGCCTTGCTGGCCTCGATCCCAGGCTTGGAACCGTCAAGTCAGTCGAAAGCGCTAGCCTATCTCAACGGGTTCTTTTCCGACATTGCGACGGACGAGCAGGCCGCTGCAAAAATCCTCAGGACCTGTCTGGGCTGAAAACCACTTGCGTCAGGTCTTCGGCGGCTCGCATTGGGCCGCCGGGTCTGCCGAAGCTGTCGGCGGCCCTCCCGCAGCAGCAGCAGGCGGACAATCTTCGCCGTCGAAGTCGGTCATGAATTGCTTCATGCCGGCCCGCTCGCCATATTCGCTAACCCACAGGAGAACGAAACAGACATTGAAGGCCAGCGCCATGACAAATGCCAGTTCGACCGCGCCAATCCCCGATGCAAGCCCGACCCCGACCGAGAGCAGAATGTAAAGCGCATCGCCCGAGCTCTTGAGGCTGTTTTTGAACCGTACCGCGCCGGCGATCCCGCCCAGCGCGAAAGCCAGCGCAAGGCTGTTCTGAACGACGATGACAATCGAGGTGACCACGACTGGCAAGATCAGGATCGAGCTGATCAGCGACTGGTCATATTCTTCGTCGACGCGGGTGGTCATATAAACCCAGCTGACCGGGAGCGCGGTCATCAGCGCGCCGATGATCGCGACCGACATCCAGAACAGGCTTTGTCCGAGGCTTTGCACTTTTGGGTCGGTGGCGGCGGCCTCGAGCACGCTCTTGCCCTGTTCGGCACCAATCAAATCCTGTGCCCCGCCGATCGGCAGGTAGCTGCGCACATCGGGGAAATTCCGGAGCAGCAAATAGGTGCCGCCGATAATCACCAGATAGTAAATCACCAAGGTCGAGACGAGTTTGACGGCGCGCATAGTTTCCCCCTTGGAAGCCCCGCGTCGCAACCTAGGTTAAAGCGTTCGCCGAGCCAAGACGCTGTTAGTCGATCGGGTAATCGGTGATCGGGCGGATTACCGAATAACGTTCGCGATGGTGGTCGTGGCTGAGATCGGGCCAGGGGATTTCGGCAACTGGCAACTTGGTGTCCGGCAGTTTGTCGAGGAAATCGCGAAGCAGGGTCAGGCGGCCCACCGGTTGGTCGTTGAAGTCGATCAACGTCCATGGAGCCCAGTCGGTATTGGTGGCGGCCAGCATCGTCTCGCGCGCTTCTGTATATTGCTCGTAGCGGGTCCGGCTCTCAATATCGATCGGCGACAGTTTCCAACGTCGGCGCGGATTTTTCAGGCGGTTGGCGAAACGTTCTTCCTGCCGTTCCTGATCAACGCAGAGCCAATATTTGTAGAGCAGGATGCCGTCGTCGACGAGGTGCTTTTCGAACTCCGGCGCAGCTTTCAAGAAAGCTCCGACCTCGTCATCGGAGCAAAAGCCCATGACCTTTTCGACGCCGGCGCGATTATACCAGCTACGGTCGAACAGCACGAGCTCCCCTTTCGAGGGCAAGTGCTGCATGTAGCGCTGGAAATACCATTGACCCTGTTCGCGCGGGTTTGGCGAAGGCAGCGCGACCACCCGGCAGTGGCGCGGATTGAGCACTTGGCTGATCATGTCGATCGAACCGCCTTTGCCTGCCGTGTCGCGACCCTCGAAGACGATGACAACGCGCTGCTGGGTCTCCTGAATCCAGCGCGCGGCGTCACTCAATTCCTTGGTCAGCGGCCGAAGCAATTCCTCGTAGCGTTCTCTGGTGAGGACTGTCGCGCCGCTCATGTCAGCCCCGCCGGGAATTCGAAGTCGACGCGATTTGCAACACCGTCGCCATCGAACGCCTCTTTCGCGTGCGGGCCGTCCGGATCGACCCAATGCAGAAACAGGTGCGCCGACCAGCGGTTGGGATTGGGTGTCATTCGCCCGTGACGGTGCGTGACCCCGCGATAGGCAACCGCATCACCTGCCGTCATGGCAAGGGATGCTAGCGGCTCGTCACCAAAGTCGTCCGCGAAAACATATTCGGGCCCGTCCGCGCCAAGCCCACCAAGTTCTAGTGGCCACGGTTTGTCGTCGCTGTAATCGAGCGTCAGCGACAGGCTGTGCTCGCAGGCCGGACGGTCTCGATGGATCCGGCAGATGTCGCCTTTCTGATAGATCCGAAAATAATCGTAGGTCGGGATCAGGCGCTTGCCGGTGATCTGCTCCATCGCAGGCGTCAGCGCCCACAGAAATGTTTTCAGCGGCGGCATCTTGTTGCCGTAAATCTCGAACGCTGAACGCTTGAGGATCGGGCTGTCGTCGCGCGTGATCGGCAATGGCCCCGGCGGAATCCGGCGCCGGATAATCGTCAATAGTGCGCGGGTGACATCGACAGGGAGAAGGTCGCGGACGAGCGCGTAACCGTTTTCCTGGTAGTTTCCTTCGATCAGCATGCCCGCCTATTTGGCTGTCCTCGCGGCGTCCCGCAACGAAAAAGGGCCGGGCGTCGCCGCCCGGCCCCTCGGATGCCTTGATCGGGCGCGCCTAAGCGCCCGCGACCTCGGCGATGTCGACCTTAACGCCTGGACCCATCGACGAAGAGATGGCGACCTTCTGGACATACTTGCCCTTGGCGCCGCTGGGCTTCGCCTTGACGATGGCGTCTACGAAAGCGTCGAAGTTCGCCTTGAGGTCGCCTTCGGGGAAGCTCGCCTTGCCGATGCCGGCGTGGATGATCCCGGCCTTTTCGACGCGGAACTCGACCTGCCCTGCCTTGGCAAGGCGAACCGCTTCTGCCGGGTTCGGCGTTACGGTGCCAAGCTTCGGGTTCGGCATAAGGCCCTTGGGGCCAAGCACCTTACCCAGGCGCCCGACGACACCCATCATGTCCGGCGTCGCGATGACGCGGTCATAGTTGGTGTCGCCATTCTGCATGGCTTCCATCAGGTCTTCCGCACCGACGATCTCGGCGCCAGCGGCCTTGGCCTCATCAGCCTTGTCGCCCTTGGCGAACACGGCGACGCGAACGTCCTTGCCCGTGCCCTTGGGCAGGTTGACGACGCCGCGGACCATCTGGTCGGCGTGACGCGGGTCGACGCCCAGGTTAAGCGCGACTTCGACGGTTTCGTCGAACTTGGAAGTGGCCAGCGACTTGACGAGGCTGATCGCCTCACCAACGCCGTACAGCTTGCCTTCTTCGACCTTGCCGTCGAGATTCTTTTGCTTCTTGGTCAGCTTAGCCATGGGTTAGCCCTCCACCACTTCGAGGCCCATCGCGCGGGCGCTGCCTTCGATGATCTTCGTCGCCGCTTCGAGATCGTTGGCGCTCAAGTCCTTCATCTTCATCTCGGCGATTTCCGAAACCTGCGACCGCTTGATCGTACCCGCGGAAACCTTGCCCGGCTCCTTCGAGCCCGACTTCAGCTTTGCGGCCTTCTTGAGAAGGAAGCTTGCCGGCGGGGTCTTGGTGACGAACGAAAAGCTGCGATCCGCATAGACCGTGATGATCGTTGGGATCGGCATCTGCTTTTCCATGTCCTGCGTGGCGGCATTGAACGCCTTGCAGAATTCCATGATGTTGACGCCGCGTTGACCCAGTGCAGGACCGATCGGCGGGGAAGGATTGGCGGTGCCGGCCGGCACCTGGAGCTTGATGTAGCCCGTGATTTTCTTTGCCATTTTTCTCACTCTCTAGGGCCCGCGCGAAGGCACGGGCATTTCAAGTTTAGCGGTCCAGACGGATCGACCCGAAGGCGTCACCTCCCGCAAATTCCCAAAGCGATGCGTTGGAAGGCCGCGCCTCTAACAGATTATCGAGCGAATTCAAGCCGCGCTTGCGGCCAACAGGGCGGCCATTCGCTCACGGACGATCTCCATTGCCCTCATCGGCCTGACCATGACCTTGAAGTGGATGATCCGTTCGCGGTCATCGGAGAAGCGCATGATATCGACGCCGTTGACCTTCAGTCCATCGATTTCTGTTACGAACTCCAGCACCGCTCCGTCCGCGCTCGTCCACGTGCCGACATAATGAAAATGCTCGTTACCCAAAACCCGCATCGCACCAAGCAAATAGCGCATGCCAATGTCGCGACCTTCCTGCGGCCTGTGCACGACGGGGCTTTCAAAAACCATATCGGGGTCGAGCAACGCGAAAAGGGTTGCGGGGTTTTTGTCGCCAACGAAATCGTGCCAGACCTGAAGTGCTTTCATCTCGCCATTACCCACCCTTTCCCGCTACGTAACAAACGGAGCTGGAAATCGGGAATCCTTTAGCGCGCACCATTGAACATGAATTTTCGTTGCTTAGCCGAACACCTTGAGTGCGGGTGGGACTTCGGCGGGCATGCCCAGGGTCCTGGAAAGGGCATATTCGACGGCATCGACCAACGCATATTCGTTGGTCGGTTTGGTAATGACACCGATCGTTCCGGCAATACCCTGACCCAGTTGTTCGGGATTTGCGGTTACGAAGATAACCGGAACTCCCCGAGACGACAGCCGGGCACCGATCTCCGGTCCGGTACGGCCGTCACGCAAGTTCAGGTCGACCAGAGCGAGGTCTAATGAGGTGTCGAAATATTCCGCCGCAGTATCGAGGTCGGGGGCAATCCCTGCGCACTGATACCCGCGCTGCTGGAGGATAGCTTCCATGTCGATCGCGACCAGCATTTCGTCCTCGACGATGAGGATTCGAGCGGTCATGTCGATAATTCCATTCAATATGTTCAATTCGCGTTGCTACGAAGAACCGAAGAATGGCCATATGGTTCCCGACGCCGTTGCCAACGTTGGGACGCCAACGATCACTTGACGCGTTCGACCTGTTCGAATTCCAGCTCGACCGGTGTTGCGCGACCGAAGATCGAAACGCTGACCTTCACTCGGGCGCGGTCGAAATCGAGTTCTTCGACGATTCCGTTGAAGCTCGCGAACGGACCATCGAGCACCTTGACCGCATCGCCGATTTCATAATCGACCTTGATCTTCTGCTTGGGTGCCGAAGCGGCTTCTTCCTTGGTGTCGAGCATACGCAGAGCCTGCGCATCGGGGATCGCTTGTGGTTTGCCGTTCGGCCCGAGAAAGCCGGTAACCTTCGGCGTGTTCTTCACGAGGTGGTAGACGTCGTCGCTAAGCGCGAGCTTGGCGAGCACGTAGCCCGGCATGAACTTGCGCTCCGCCTGGACCTTTTTGCCACGCTTCACTTCGGTGATCGTCTCGGTCGGGACTTCGACGGCCTCGACCAACGGCTCGAGACCGAGGCGCTTAGCCTCGCTGAGAATCGATTCGCGGACCTTGTTCTCGAACCCGGAATAAGCGTGGATGATGTACCAGCGGGACATGAATATTGCCTTTTGACTAGGCCAGCAGGCCGAGCAGGAAACGGACGATCGTCGCCAGAAGCGAGTTGACGCCAAGGAAGAAGATCGCGAGCATCAACGTCATGATCAGCACCATGATGGCGGTGGTGATCGTTTCCTTGCGAGTCGGCCAAACGACCTTGCCGGCCTCGGCGCGCACTTGACGGATGAATTGACCAGGACTGGTTTTCGCCACCTGTTTGCACTCTTTCTCATTGTCGCCGGCCTTCTGGGCCGACTTTCCGGTAAGTCCCTACCTCCGCCCCGGACCGGCCGGGAAGGGGAGAGGGGTTTCCGATGTCGGAATGAAATTGCAGTTAGCGGCGCCGCCTTTGCATTTCAAGTGACGAAGGTGCCTCGCGTTTCATCGTCGTGCCGCATATCGGGATTTCAGGACGTGGCAGGGGCAGGGGGACTCGAACCCACGACCCTCGGTTTTGGAGACCGATGCTCTACCAACTGAGCTATACCCCTAAAGGCCAGTCCTGAAGCCCGCGAAGGGCTGCGGGGCGCCGGTTATACGCCGCTACATCCCAAAGCAAGTATTTAGGCCGGGACGCATGGTCAGGCAGCAACGTCGAACGGTACGATTTCGCCCGACAGATACAAGTTGCGGGCTTTGGTCCGCGCCAGCTTGCCCGACGATGTCCGCGGCAAGGTGCGGGGCGGAACGAGTTCGACCACAGGAGTAAGCCCGGTGATCGCCCGCACACGCTCCCGGATATCGTCGCGCAGCTTGGTTCGTTCATCGGCGTCGCTGACCCGGCAATGGACCAGCACGGCGGGAGTTTCCTCGCCGGTCGGGCCGGTAATCGCGAACGCTGCGATGTCGCCCGACTTGAACCCAGGCAATTGCTCGACCGCCCATTCGATGTCCTGCGGCCAGTGGTTCTTGCCGTTGATGATGATCATATCCTTGGCGCGGCCAACGATGAAGATGTAGCCGTTGGAAACATAGCCCATGTCGCCGGTGTCCAGCCATCCGTCGCCCGGCATGCACGCGCGGGTCGATTCCTCGTCGCGGAAATAGCCGACCATCACTGACGAGCCCTTGCAGAACAGCTTCCCAATGGCGCGATCGCCCAGAACATTGCCTTCCGAATCGCGGATCTCGACCACCATTCCGGTGACCGGCTTTCCGCAATTGACGATCGCACGGTAACGACGCGGGCGTTCCTGCTCCGGAGTGCCAACGCCGGACAATTCGCTTTCCTCGACCAACTCGACGCGAATTCCTTCACCCGGCGGCATGATCGAGACAGCGAGCGTGGCCTCGGCAAGGCCGTAGGACGGACAGAAGGACTGCGCTTTGAAGCCAGCGTCGGCGAAGCTGTCGACAAAGGCCTGCATCACGTCGGGGCGGATCATGTCGGCGCCGTTCCCCGCGATACGCCAGCGCGACAGATCGAAACGGTCGGCGGCGCGGGTTTGCGACGACATGCGGCGCGAACAGATATCGTAGCCGAACGTCGGCGAGTAAGAGAGCGAATTGCCGGGATTGCGGCTGATGAGGTCGAGCCATGCCAGTGGGCGGCGGGCAAAATCTTCCGTCTTGAGGTAATCGACGCTGACCTGGTTTGCGAGCGGCGAAAGCATGCAGCCAACGAGGCCCATATCATGATACCATGGGAGCCAGCTGACGCAGCGGTCGTTGGCCTCGAGGCCAGTGCCCTGGCCGTGGGCGTGCAGATTGTCGAGCAGGGCGCGATGGGTGATCGCGACGCCGTGGGGGAAGCGGGTAGAGCCCGACGAATATTGCAGATAGGCGATTTCATCCTCGACTGCGCTCGGCAGTTCGCCCTTTGCTTCGGAAATATCGCCGAGCGTCGTCCAGTCGCGGCCTTCGACATCGCGCTCCGCAGCAGCTTCACTGGCAAATTCGGCCAGCTCCGGCGGGAAGAGGAAAAGCTTGGGATCGCTGCTCTCTAGCATGACAAGCAGTTGCGCGACATAGGCGTCTCGACCACCAAAGCTGGTCGGGAGAGGAAGCGGGACAGGCCATAGGCCGGCATAGATTGCGCCGAAGAAACAGGCGGCGAATTCGGGGCCGGTTTCCGCGACCATTGCGACGCGATCTTCCTTTTTCAGGCCCAGCGAAATAAATCGGCGAGCATTCGCGATCGCATCGACGTGAAGCTGGGAATAAGGATAAGCTTGGGTCAGCGTTCCGCGCGCGTCGTGGAAGTTCATTCCGCGACGGCCGGTCGCGGCATAGTCCAGCGCGTCGCCAAGCGTCGCAAAGTCTGAAAATCGGCGTGGCAACGGGTCGGTCGTGGGAGTTGTACCCGTCGGCGCCATCGGATCGTGGTGGAATTCGCTATCGCTCACGCAGTCCATCTCGCTTGAAAAATTGCCCAAACGCCATCCACGCGTCCTGAACGCGACCCCGGTGACGCTTTCTGATGGGTCGCGACTATGGCACAAACATGGCGTGAACCCTTCCCAGCGCCCCCGCCGACCCCGTGCGCCGCTGACTTCGGCGATGCTTGATGAGCTGGCTTTGACTTACGTTGCGCGCTTCGCCACGTCCCGGGCCAAGCTCGCCATTTACCTCCAACGCAAGTTGAAGGAGCGCGGCTGGGAAGACGAAGGCGATCCGCCGGTTTCCCAGATCGTCGAACGACTATCGAACCTCGGTTATGTCGACGATGCCGCCTTTGCCGCATCGAAAGCGCGTGCATTGCGGTTCCGCGGTTATGGTAACCGACGGGTAAGTTCCGCGCTATATGCGGCAGGAATTGGAGAAGAAGACCGCGAGCCTGCGCTCGATTGCCCGATCGAAGAAACGATTTCCGCTGCACTTCGCTTCGCCCAGCGCCGTCGGTTCGGTCCATATGCCAATGCTGATGCTGATCGTGAAACACGTCAAAAGTGGCTTGCGGCCATGCTTCGAGCAGGACACGGGCTGGATTTATCCCGGCGAATTATATTATTGCCAGCGGGAATCGAGCCGGACCCGCAACAATTAATGGGTTGATCGGTCGGTAGAGAGCTTGTTGCTCCGCGTATGCGTCCCAAGATGGTTTTAACGATTAACGCCTCGTGCTAAGGGGGATGAGTGCGTCATAACAGTGCCGACGAGACGCCAAAGACTGTATCGCCGAATGGCGACACTCCAGTCTCCGGGCAGATCATCCTTTCCAGCGAAGAAGACGCTGATGAGGACGACACCGGCATGCGCGTGGTTGGCCGCGTTAAATGGTTCGACGCAACTCGCGGGTTCGGTTTCATCGTCAGTGATGACGTCGAAGGTGATATCCTGATTCATTTCTCCGTTCTGCGCGATCATGATCGACGAAGTCTTCCTGAAGGCGCAATTGTCGAATGTATTGCCGAACAGCAGCAGCGCGGCATGCAGGCCCGCGAGATCCTTTCAATCGATCTTAGCGAAGCGCAGCCCAGCCCGACCCGCACGACGACCACACCTGCCCAGCGGGCGGATCGCAAGGCGCTGACCGATGCGGCCGGGGATTTTGAACTGGTTGAGGTCAAATGGTTCAACCGTGTGAAGGGCTATGGCTTCGTCACGCGCGTCGATCACCCCGACGCGGATATTTTCGTTCACATGGAAACCGTTCGCTTGGCCGCGATTGACGACATGGTGCCGGGCGATCAGTTCGAAGCGCGCATCGCCGAAGGGCGCAAGGGCCTGACCGCCGTGGAGCTGCGCCGCGATTGACGCTTCGACTTGCCCTGTTGCTGTGTATCTTCCCGCTCGCGTCGTGCAATCAGAGCGCCGCGCCTGCCGTGTTTGAGGAAAAATCGCCTGCAGGGCTCGATCAGGGCATTGTCGTTGTGTCCACGACCAATGGCAACCATCAATTCACCGTTGAAATTGCGCGTAGCGAGCAGGAGCAGGCGTACGGGCTGATGAACCGCCAATCGCTCGCTCCGGATCGCGGCATGATTTTCCCGTACCAAGCTCCGCAGGACGTGTCCTTCTGGATGCGCGATACATTCATCCCGCTCGACCTGATTTTCATCGCGCCGGGAGGAAGGATCTTCCGAATCGAGGAGTCCGCGGTGCCACTCTCGCTTGAGCCGATTCCGTCGGGAGAAAAAATCCAGGCGGTGCTGGAAATTGCCGGTGGACGAGCCGCAGAACTGGGCATCGCTCCGGGCGATACGGTCGTCTGGCCGCACTGATCTTGCGTCGGGGCGCGAAGAGGCGCTAACGGCGCGGCATGGGTATTTTCGCCAACGCATTCACATGGTGGAACGGCGCCTCGTGGGGCACCAGCATCGTCTCGCACTTTCGTGGCGAGGAAGTCGGTCGCGATGCGACCGGGAATGTCTATTACCGTCACCGCAAGGATCCCGCCCGTCGCTGGGTCATCTATTCCGGATCGAATGACGCCTCGAATACACCGCCGGGCTGGAATGCGTGGCTGCGCGGGACGATCGACGACATTCCCGACAAGGCGCTTCCGGAACGTCGCACCTTCGAGCAGGACGCCACCCCCAATTTGACCGGCAGCGACCGTGCTTATCGGCCGTCGGGCTCAATGCATGGGGCGGGGCAGCGGCCTGCTGCAACTGGCGACTACGTGCCGTGGACGCCCGACCAGGCGTGATCCGCAACATTGCCCTTCTCGCGCTTTCGCTCGCGCTGCTCGCCGGGTGCGATCGCGGGGCTGAAGATCTGAACAAGGTCGATAATGTCGTCGCTTTGCCTGCGGTAGTCGACCAGATCGGCACGACCCCGATGGCCGATCGCATCGCGGTCCTTGGGCTGCTCAACAAACGGAACGGCATCGTTCGCGATTTGACATTGAAGCCGGGTCAATCGGTACGAATGAAGGATGTCATCGTGCGCCTGCGTGCCTGCGAAACCAGCGCGCCTTGGGAAACGGAGCGGCTGACCGGTGCCTTCGTTCAGGTCGATGTCCAGCGCGCTGACAAATTGTGGACTCGTGCCTTCTCGGGCTGGCTTTATAAGGAAAGTCCGTCGCTCAACGTGGTCGAGAATCCGGTTTACGATGTCTGGCCCAAAAGCTGCACAATGAGTTGGCCGACTGCACCGGGCGCGCCGCCTTCCGAGGGCGATTCAACCAGAACGTCGAGCAAATTGAAATCGGGCGGATCGACTGGGGCAATTTCTTCACCGGCCAATTCCGACGGTGCCGAGGCGCCGTCAGCCACCGACGCCCCCAGCGCCGCCGACAATAGCGCGACATAACGCTCTCGCGCGATGGTCACAGCGCCAAGCGAGGCGAGGTGGTCCGTCATGAACTGACAGTCTAGCAATGCGAACCGGCCGACGCGAAGGCGCGCGACCAGCCATGCCAGGGCCACTTTCGACGCATCGCTTTCGCGACTGAACATCGATTCCCCGAAAAAGGCACGGCCCAGCCGGACACCATATAGTCCACCCGCAAGTTTTCCGTCTCGCCAACATTCGATCGAATGAGCGTGTCCGGTCGCATGGAGGCCCAACGTCGCCCGCTCGATATCGGCGTTGATCCAGGTCTCCTCGCGCTCCGCACATGCCGTCATCACATCATGAAAGGCCCGGTCGCGGGTTACAGCGAAGCGTTCGCGTCGGATGGTTCGGGCAAGTGATTTGGAACAGCGGAACTCGTCAAGCGGGAGGATCGCCCTAGTCCGCGGTTCGACCCAGAAAACCTCGTCTGCATCCCGGCTGTCGGCCATTGGGAAAATCCCGCTGGCATAGCCGCGAAGGAGCAGGCGCGGATCGAGAGGCGAGGTCACGCTCGCCTCTTAGAGGATTTCGCGAACTTTGTCTTGCGGTCGGCAGAAGCGAACACCCTTGTCGGTTTCGACGAAGGGGCGGTTCACGTAGGCCGGATTGTCGAGCATCGCGGCGAGGATGGTGTCATCGTCGGCGTCGGGAAGGCGGCGTTCCTCGGCGTCGGTGCCGCGGGTGCGGAGCGCGTCCTTCGGGGTCATCCCGGTAGCGCGCAACAATTGTTCGAGCCGGGAGCGTTCATAGGGCATTTTGAGATATTCGATCACCGTCACGTCGGCGCCACTTTCTTCGAGGATTTCGAGGGTCTTGCGTGAAGTGCCGCAGGCCGGATTGTGCCAGATGGTCGCTTTCATCCTACTCTCCAATCGCCCAGCGGATGGGCAGGATCACATATTGGATCGTCGGCTTGCCATCAGTGTCGATGGCAGGCGCGAAACGCGTGCGAGTGGTGGTAATCCGGCATGCCGCGGAATCGAGTTCGGCATCGCCTGCTGAGCGAAAAACCTGGC
The DNA here is from genome assembly GCA_963843855.1 of uncultured Alphaproteobacteria bacterium. Taxonomy (GTDB): domain Bacteria; phylum Pseudomonadota; class Alphaproteobacteria; order Sphingomonadales; family Sphingomonadaceae; genus Sphingomicrobium. The sequence goes on along the minus strand of CAWJMA010000007.1, from coordinate 412,417 downwards.
AATAGCTTGCGGTACCGTCGACGTCGATCTTCAGTCGTATCTGACTGACGCCTTGCGCATCGCGAGCAAGGGCGCCGCGCGGATAATCGGCGCTCATCGGATAACCGGAAAGCACCCGGGAATCGGTTGCAATCGCTTTTGCGGGCTTAAGGTTCAGGGTTGTCGGCGGCAGAGCGGCGACCGCCTGCAAAAACTGGAGTGCGGCGAGGATCACCTCTTTTGCTCCTCCAGCCACCGTTCAAGCCACTTGATCGTGTAATCGCCCTCCAGGAAATCGTCGGCGCGGATGATCTTTTGTTGCAGTGGGACGGTGGTCTTCATCCCCTCGACCACGAATTCCTCAAGCGCGCGTTTCAGCCGGAGAATGCAGCCTTCGCGAGTCCGCCCGTAGACGATCAGCTTGGCGATCATGCTGTCGTAATAAGGCGGCACCACATAGCCCGCATAAAGACCGCTATCGACGCGCACGTGCATGCCGCCCGGCGCAACGAAATTCTTCACGAGGCCCGGCGAGGGTGCGAAGGTCTCGGGGTCCTCGGCGTTGATCCGGCATTCGATCGCGTGGCCGTGGAGGACGATGTCTTCCTGCCGCACGCTGAGGCCGTCGCCCTGCGCGACGCGAATTTGTTCGCGGACCAGGTCGATCCCGCTGATCATCTCGGTCACCGGATGCTCGACCTGCAGCCTGGTGTTCATCTCGATGAAATAGAATTCGTCGTTTTCGTAAAGGAACTCGATCGTTCCGGCGCCGCGATAACCCATGTCGGCCATCGCTTTTGAAACGATCCCGCCCATCTTCTCGCGCTGTTCGGTGCTGATGACAGGTGAGGGGGCTTCTTCGAGCACTTTCTGGTGGCGACGCTGGATCGAGCAGTCACGCTCACCAATGTGGATTGCCTGTCCTTCGCCGTCCCCGAACACCTGGAACTCGATGTGCTTGGGGTCGGACAGGTATTTTTCCATGTAGACGGTGCTGTCGCCGAACGCCGCTTTCGCTTCGGTCGACGCCTGCATCATCAGGCTTTCGAGATGCTCGGGCTGCTCGACGACCTTCATGCCGCGACCACCGCCGCCCGACGCCGCCTTGATGATCACCGGATAGCCGATTTCGGCGGCAATCGTGCGTGCTCCCTCGATCGTCTCGAGTGGTCCGGGGGAGCCGGGGACCAACGGAAGGCCGAGCTTGGCGGCGGTGCGTTTGGCTTCGACCTTATCGCCCATCACGCGAATATGTTCGGGTTTCGGCCCGACCCAGATCAGCCCGTGACTCTCGACGATCTCGGCGAATTGCGCGTTTTCGGACAGGAATCCGTAGCCCGGGTGAACCGCGTCGGCATGGCTGATTTCGGCCGCCGAAATGATATTGGCGATGTTGAGGTAACTGTCGGTTGCCGATGGCGGCCCGATGCAGATCGCTTCGTCGGCCAGCCGAACGTGCATCGCTTCAGCGTCGGCGGTCGAATGAACCGCGACCGTCTCGATCCCCATTTCATGGCAGGCGCGGTGAATGCGAAGCGCAATTTCTCCGCGGTTCGCAATCAGCAGTTTCTTGATCGGCATTGGTCGGACTTATCCGATGACCACAAGCGGCTGGTCAAATTCGACCGGCTGCGCGTCGTGAATCAGGATTTGTTGGATCGTCCCGCCTTTGGGCGCGACAATCGGATTCATCACTTTCATCGCTTCGATGATCATCAATGTGTCGCCCTCCTTGATCGGCTGGCCAACGCTGATGAACGGCGTCGCGCCGGGTTCTGGCGACAGGAAAGCGGTACCGACCATCGGCGACTTGACAGCATCGACCGGCGCTATCGGCGCGGCGTCCGCGGCAGGCGTTGACGATTGGCCTGCTGCTGGCGGCGCCGCGGCAGGCGGATGGGCATAGGCCATCACGGCAGCCGCTTCGCGCTTCACCTTGATCTTGCGATTGCCGTCCTCGACTTCGATCTCGGTCAATTCGTTGGCGGCGAGCATCTCCGCAAGCTCGCGGACCAAGGCACTGTCGATCTGCATTGGCTGTCCGCTTTTGTCGTCGGCCATCATGGATTCCCTAAGGTTAGCTTCGTTGTTGTCGCGCTCACTGTCAGAGCCGGGCGGCTTCGTCCAGTGCCAGCAGATAGCCCTTTGCGCCATGTCCCTTGATCACCTGGTTCGCGGCGAGCGCGACCAGGTCGATATGGCGAAATGCTTCGCGTTGTTCGGGGTCGCTGATGTGGACTTCGATGACCGGGGTCGCAATCGCCTTGACCGCATCGTGCAGCGCGACCGACGTATGTCCGTAGCCGCCGGGGTTGAGGATCACCGCTTTCGCGCCCGAATCCTCGGCCTCGTGCAACCAGTCGATCAGATGACCCTCATGGTTGGACTGGCGAATGTCGATCTCGACGCCCAATTCACCGGCGCGGCGGCTCAGGACGGCGGCGATGCCGTCCAGCGTCTGCGAGCCGTATATCTCGGGCTCGCGCCGACCGAGACGATTCAAGTTGGGACCGTTCAGGACGAAAATGACCGCCATGTTTGCCTTCGCGACTGAGCCTTCCTATTTGCCCTAGCGACAATGAACGCGACTGACACCCTTCAAGTGACCGTGAATGGCGAGGCCATGCGACAAGCCGTTGGGAGCGTCGCCGACCTCGTCCGTTCGCTCGGGCTCGATCCGGTGCGCGTCGCCGTCGAACGCAATCGCGAAATCGTCCCGCGATCGACCCTTGCCGATGTTGCGCTGGTCGACGGGGACCAATTTGAAATCGTCCATTTTGTTGGCGGGGGTTGAGCGGTGACTGACCAGTGGAGCGTAGCGGGCCGGACGTTCACGTCGCGGCTGATCGTCGGCACCGGCAAATATAAGGACTTCGCCGAAAATGCGTCGGCGGTCGAAGCGTCGGGCGCCGAGATTGTCACTGTGGCCGTCCGCCGCGTCAACATTTCCGATCCGTCGCAGCCGGTCCTGATGGACTTCATCGATCCCAAGAAAATCACCTACCTGCCCAACACCGCAGGCTGTTTTACCGCCGATGATGCGATCCGCACTCTCCGACTGGCTCGTGAGGCGGGCGGCTGGGACCTCGTCAAACTCGAAGTGCTGGGCGAGGCGCGGACGCTTTATCCCAATATGCGCGAAACGCTGGAGGCGACCGAAGTGCTGGCCAAGGAAGGCTTTCTTCCGATGGTCTATTGCGTCGACGATCCGATTGCCGCGAAGCAGTTGGAAGATGCCGGCGCGGTCGCGATCATGCCGCTGGGCGCGCCAATCGGTTCGGGACTGGGCCTACAGAACCGCGTCACGATCCGCCTGATCGTCGAGGGCGCGAGCGTCCCCGTCCTGGTCGATGCCGGGGTCGGCACGGCAAGCGATGCGGCCGTAGCGATGGAATTGGGCTGCGACGGGGTGCTGATGAACACCGCGATTGCCGAGGCGAAAGAGCCGGTCCGAATGGCCCGAGCCATGAAACTGGCAGTCGAGGCTGGACGCGAGGCCTATCTTGCCGGGCGGATGCAAAAGCGCCGCTATGCCGATCCATCGAGCCCGCTTGCCGGACTGATCTAGTCGACCAACCGAATGCGATTGCGACCAACCGAGCAACCGTTTGCTCATTGACCCGTTGATGCTCCGTAACCCCAGTAGAGGAGAGTAAAAATGGGCGAATTCAAAGAAAACGTGAAGGGCATGACCAACGAAGCCATCGGCAACACCAAGCAGGTTGTCGGCGACGTGACGGGCAACCCGGAAATCGAAACCGAAGGCAAGGCCCAGGAAAACAAGGGCGAAGCGCAGTATATCAAGGGCGACCTTGAAGAAGCTGCCGGCGACGACATCTAAGCGTTTGCCACTTCGAATGATCAAGGGTCGCCTTTCGGGGCGGCCCTTTTTTCGTGCGCTCAGGCCTGCTGGCGGAGCTTCTCGATCGTCGTCTGGTTGCTGATGATTTCGACGTCGGTGACGCAGTGGATCAAACGGATTCCCTTGCGCGCCAACGCCGCGTCCAGCGCTCCGGCGAAATCCGCTGTCTTCTCAACCCGCGTCGCCCAACCGCCATAAGCCTCGGCAAGAGCAACGAAGTCGGGATTTGCCAGCCGAGTGCCGCTGATCCGCTGAGGATAGTCGCGTTCCTGGTGCATCCGGATCGTGCCATAAGCGCCGTTATCGACCAGGATGACCAGGAGGTCGGCACCATATTGGGCAGCGGTCGCCAGCTCCTGCCCGTTCATCAGGAAATCGCCGTCCCCCGCGACGCAAACCACGGAGCGGTCCTTGAAGCGGATTGCGGCGGCGACCGCGGCAGGCAGGCCGTAGCCCATCGTCCCGCTGGTCGGCGCAAGCTGGGTCGGCATCACGCCATAATGCCAGTAGCGATGCCACCAGCCCGAGAAATTGCCGGCGCCGTTGCAGATAATGGTGTTGCCCGGCATGGCTTCGCGCATCGCCTTCACGCACGGGCCAAGGTCAAGGCGAACGCCCTCGCGCGCGGTCGGCTCCGACCATGACAGCCAGTCGCGGTGGGCTTCTTCGCCAGCCGAAAAGCGGACGAGGTCGGGGTCGTGCCAGTCGGCGGCCATCTCGGCGAATTCGCCCATGTCGGCGCAGATCGGCAAATCGGCGCAATACACCCGGCCCAATTCATTGGGGTCGGGGTGGACGTGGACCAGCAATTGGTCGGGATGGTCGGGGGTGACCAATTTATACCCGTCGGTGGTCGATTCCCCCATCCGCGCGCCGACCACCAGCAACAGGTCTGCATCGCGAATGCGCTGCTGCAATTTGGGGTTCGGGCCGTACCCCAGTTGACCGGCGTAAACCGCGCAACTGTTGGCGACGGCGTCCTGACGCCGAAAGGCGGCGGCAGTCGGAATTCCGTAGCGAACGGCGAAGGTCGCGAAATGATGCGCCGCTGCCGGGCTCCAGTCGGCACCGCCGATGATCGCGACCGGGTTGGTCGCGTCCTTGAGCAGGTCGAACAGCGCGCCCATCGCGCCCGCGCAGGGCGGCTGGGCGATCGGCGCGACCAGCGGGCGATTAGGCACGTCGACCAGCTCGCGAAGCATATCCTCGGGTAGGGCCAGGACGACCGGCCCGGGCCGTCCGGCGGTCGCGACGCGGTAGGCGCGGGCCGCATATTCGGGGATTCGCGCTGCATCGTCGATACGCGCCGCCCATTTGGCGATCGGCCCGAAAAAGGCCGCCATGTCGATTTCCTGAAAACCCTCGCGGTCGCGGTCGGCGCGGTCGAGGTCGCCGACAAACAGGATCATCGGGGTCGAATCCTGGAAGGCGACATGGACGCCCGCCGACGCGTTGGTCGCGCCCGGACCGCGCGTGACGAAGGCGACACCGGGCCGCCCGGTCATCTTGCCGTCGGCGTCGGCCATATAGGCAACCCCGCCTTCCTGTCGGCACACCACCAGGTCGATTTCGGGCGCATCATGAAGCGCGTCGAGCACGGCGAGGAAGCTTTCCCCGGGAACGGTGAAAATACGGTCGCAGCCCTGGATTCGAAGCTGCTCGACGAGGATTTGTCCGCCGGTGCGTTGGGTCATAGCGGGCGCTCTACCGCGATTGTCGCGGCTTGTGGAGAGACGCGACGAGACTTTGTTCGAGTTTCGTGCTAGAAGCTTCTCATCACACGAAATTCCAAGCCCGAAAGCTTCCTGTGACTGAGAGACCGCCCGCGCTCTCGCTTTTGCTGCAGGACACCCCATCACTCATGGATCTTAATTTCGAACTGATGCGCGAACAGATCGCGCTCCACCGTGCACAAGTTGCAAAGACGCCCACGCGCCGTCTCGGTCACCGCGACGACGCGCACTCGATTCGCGGCCGGATCGACCAACGATTCGCTACGCGCAGCGCTTACCGTCCGGTGTCGGCATGAGCCGCGTCCTCCTGCTCAACATGGCCGAGAGCACGGTTCGCAACGAATGCGAAAAATTCGACATCGGCATTTCCGCACTCGAATCGCTGAGCAGCAATGGCGTTCGTCTGGTCTGCATGAGCGTCGATGGCGCAGAATCGGCGCGCAAACGGTTCAAGGCGAAACTGATCAAGGGCGAAGTCGTCCGCACCAAGCACCGTCCGACGCGCCCACTCTGGTAAGCTGCGCCGCACCGAACGACCGAGCCATCGCGCCAGGCAAAAGGCGTATACAACGGCTGATCTTCCAATCCCGAAAGGCGTGAAAAACGTCTGCTTAGGTTCGTTAAATGCTCGGAACTCGGCGGGTCTTCGGGCCGAAAGTGCGGACTAAAGCTTCGCGCCGGATCAGCGCGCGCGAATGGCGGACTGACCGCCAGAATGCACAATTGAGAAAGAGGCGCTCGGCCGGACGATTGCATGGCAGGCGGGCTGTAGGGGAGGCTTTTCTAGAGTCAGCTTTGGGTGGTGGCCTCAGGTGATCGACGCAACACGTTATCTTTAGCGAAGTGAGGTGATGCGATGGAGAAGAGACGACAGCGCCTAAAACGCCGCCTTGCGTTGCCAAGGCCAGCGGAAGGACGGGCCGGATTTCAGGACGGCACGGCGGAACAGGCGGGCTGACAGGCGGACGATGAGGACGACCCACAGCGCCTGCCAAGCGATGGCGAGGAGGTGGGGCCAAAGCGCCTCGATCTCGGCGGCGCGGGCGATCATGACGAAGGGCGAGGACAGCGGGAAGATCGCTGCGAACAGGCCTTCGGGGCTGTCATGGTGGCCGATGCTGATCTGGGCGAGGCCGAACAGCACGAGCTGCGCCATGGTGACCGGCATCGACAGCGTCTGGACCTCGCGCACGGTCGAGGCCTGCGACCCGATGCCCAGGAAGGTCGAGCCGATCAGCAGATAGTTCATCGTGAAATAGACGAAGGCCAGGACCAGGTAGGCGGGCCAGCCGACCGCGGGCGGCGGCAGGCTGCCAATGCCCTGCGGCGCGAAGAAATGCACCGCGAGCGCGCCGGCGGTCAACCAGACAGCGATGCCGATCAGCGACATCAAAAGCATCGCGAACAACTTACCAAGGAAGATGGCGTCGATCGGGACTGCGGCGGCAAGCACCTCGATCACCTTGTTCGATTTCTCCTCGATCAACTGGCTGAGCAGCATGCCAGCAAGGAAGACGGTGAGGAAGAAGAGCAGGAATTGCCCGGCGCGCGCGGTGACGGCGCGAAGTTCGGCAAGCGATCCTGCCGAGGAATTGGTTAGGGTGACGCGCAGCGGGGTTCCAGCGCCCGGCATTCCGGCCTTCATGCGCTGGGCCTCGTCGACGAACATGCCGACTTGTCGCACCGTGCGGCCATCGGCGCTGACCGCGCCGGTGAATTGCGGGCCGGACAGGCCGCCGTCGAGGACGCCGAGCAGCTTGCGACCCTTATCCTTGAGCAAACGGTCGCGCTGGCCGGCAACATCGCCGTCGGGCGCGACCAGGACGAGGACAACGAAACCGCGATCGCCAGCCAATGGCTCAAGCCGGGTTCGCGCCCTCTGCAGGAGGTGGAAGTCGGCGGCTTGCGAGATGACCGCGACCGTGGTCGGCGGGGCTTCGCGCTCCGCCCGCGCACCAAGGCCGCCGAACAGGATGCCGATCGCCAGCGGGAACAGTGGCCCGAGCAGGAAAAACAGGAAGGTCTTGCTGTACACCGTCGCAACGAAATCGCGTCGGCCGACGACGAAGGCGGAGCGGATTAGTTTGTCGAGTTTCATGCGGCGGCTCCTTCGCCGGTCATTTCGCGGGCTGCCGCCTGTCCGGCGATAGCGACGAAGGCGTCGTGCAGGCCGGGCCGCTCGATGCTCAACGTCTCGATCCCCGCGCCGCCATCGAGCAGGGCCTTGAGCAATGGCTCGGGGCCGCCATCGGGCAGTTCGAAGACATATTCGGCGCCCTCGCGGCGGGCGTTGGCCGGGATTGCGCTGCGCCACGCACCATCCGCCGCGCGGGTGCCGAGCCGGACGATCGGGCGAAGCTTGCCGCGCGCCTCATCGACCCGGCCGTCAAACGCGACATGACCCTTGGCAATGATCGCCACCCGCTCGCACAATCGTTCGGCATGGGCGATGACATGGGTCGAGAAGATCACGGTGACGCCGGCATCGGCCTGTTCGCGGATCAACTCTTCCAGCTTGCCCTGGTTGATCGCGTCGAGGCCCGAAAACGGCTCGTCAAGGACGATTAGCCTGGGATTGTGGACGATGGTACCGAGCAGCTGGACGGTTTGCGCCATACCCTTCGAAAAGGAGCGAATTGGGCGCTTGACCCAATCGCCGAGTCCGCGACCTTCGAGCAGGGTGACCGCGCGGGTGCGGCCCTCGTTCAATGGCAGGCCGCGAAGCGCACCCATGAAGGCAATCGCGTCCTGCGCCGTCATCGAGGGGTAGAGGCCGCGTTCTTCGGGAAGATAACCGACCTCGCTGGCCGCATCGAGCGGCTGGTCGTGGCCGAGCAGCGATCGCGTCCCGCTGTCGGGATCGATGATGCCCAGCAGCATCCGGATCGTGGTGGTCTTGCCGGCGCCGTTGGGACCCAGGATCCCGTAGATGCTGCCCGACGGGACCGCCAGGCTGACCCCGTCGACTGCGCGGGTGTCGTCGAAAATCTTGACGAGGTTCGATGCCTCGACGGCGTTGCCTTGGTCCATGTCCACCGTGCTAAGGGCAAAAAGGTAAATGACAATCACCATCGAACAGGAAATCCGCGAAAAAGCGGCCGAACTGGGCTTCGTGGCCTGCGGCTTTGCGCGCGCCGATGCCGCCGCCGACGCCGGGCCGCGACTAATGCAGTGGCTCGACGAGGGGCGGCATGGCGAGATGGGCTGGATGGAGACACGCAAGCACCAGCGGGCAAGTCCGCGCGGCCTTTGGCCCGAGGCGAACAGCGTGATTGCCCTTGGCATGAGCTACGCCCCGGTGCGCGACCCGATGGCGCTGGCGGGCGAGGGCGGGATCGGGCGCATCTCGGTCTATGCGCAGGGCGGCGATTATCACAAGACGGTCAAGAAGGCGCTGAAGGAGCTTGGGCGGTGGTTGGCGGATCGTCATGGCGGGGCATTGAAGGTGTTCGTCGATACGGCGCCGGTGATGGAAAAGCCGCTCGCCGCCGCCGCCGGGATCGGATGGCAGGGCAAGCACAGCAATGTGCTCAGCCGCGAGCATGGCAATTGGCTGTTCCTCGGCATCATCTACACCGAACTGGACTTGACCCCCGACGCGCCCGCCGATTTCCACTGCGGAACCTGTACGCGCTGCATCGATGCCTGTCCGACCGGCGCGATCATCGCCCCCGGGCAGGTCGATGCGCGGGCCTGCATCTCCTATCTGACGATCGAGCTGGCCGGGCCGATCCCGCACGAATATCGCGAGGCCATCGGCAATCGCATCTATGGCTGCGACGATTGCCTGGCGGTTTGCCCGTGGAATCGCTTTGCCGAGGAAGCGCACGCCAATGCCGCTTTCCTGCCGCGTGCCGAACTGGCCGCGCCACGGCTCGCCGACCTGTTGGCGCTGGACGATGCGGCGTTCCGGGCGATGTTTTCGGGGTCGCCAATCAAACGGATCGGGCGCAACCGGATGGTCCGCAATTGCCTGATCGCGGCGGGGAATGGCGGGGATGCGGCGCTGGTCGCGCATGTCCGGCCCCATCTGGCCGATCCCGATCCGGTGGTTGCCGATGCGGCGCGCTGGGCGATGGAACGGTTAGCGCGCGAGCAGGCCGACACAGGTCGAGAAATCTAGGCCATCGCCGCTCGGTCGGCGGGTATCGACATGGGTGACATATTCGTCGCCGCGATTGCCCTGGCGCGGATAAAGATAGGCATCGAGCACGCAGCTGGTCGATCTCCACTGAAGCTTGGTGCCGGGGCCTTCCTTCAGGCGAAAGGCCGGTTGGCCGAAGCGCGTCACCAGGTCGGAGGCGCTCAGCCCGATCAGTGTCGCGCCGTGATGGACGGTGGTGACTGGCACGCTGGGGCCAGACGGGGCGGTCTGCGGCGCGGCGGCACAGGCGGCGAGCAGCAGGCTATTCGAAGCGATCAGGATCTTGCGCATGCCCTCGACCATGGCGAGGCGTGGGCGGGCTGGCAAGCTTGCGGCGGCGACCCGTCGCGGCTAGGCGGTCGCCCGACTTTTCCTCCTCTTCACGACAGGACCTTCCATGACCGCTTCCCGCTTCGACGTGCTGTGCATCGGCAATGCCATCGTCGACGTCATTTCGGACGCGACCGATGATTTCATCACCGACCAAGGGCTCGACAAGGGATCGATGCGGTTGATCGACGAGGCCGAGGCGGTTCGCCTGTACGGCGAGATGGGGCCAGGCCGCGAAGTCAGCGGCGGATCGGCCGGGAACACGGCGGCGGGACTGGCCGCGCTCGGCATCAAGACGGCTTTCATCGGCCAGGTCGCGAGCGACGAATTGGGCGACATCTATCGCCATGACATTGAAGCGCAGGGTGTGAATTTCCTGGTCCCGGCGCGCGGCGACGTCGGCGCGACCGCGCGCTGCCTGATCCTCGTCACCCCCGATGCCCAGCGCACGATGAACACCTTCCTGGGTGCGGCGCAGATGCTGGAGACCGCGGGCGTCGACATGGCCGCGGTGGCAGGGTCGGGCATCACCTACCTCGAAGGCTATCTGTGGGATCCGCAGGCGCCGCGCGCCGCGATGGAAGCAGCGATCGAGGCAGCGCATGCTGCCGGACGCCGCATTGCCTTCACCTTGTCCGACAGCTTCTGCATTTCGCGCCACAAGGCCGATTTCGTCGCGCTGATCGAGCAGAATAAGATCGACATCCTGTTCTCCAACGAAGCCGAGATTAAAGAAATGGCGGGCACCGATGATTTCGATACGGCGGTCAATGCATTCTCCGGCAAGGTGCCGACCTTGGTCGTGACGCGCAGCGAAAAGGGCGCAATTGCCATTCGCGGTGAAGAACGGGCACAGGTTTCCGCGGAACCGATCGAGCGGCTGATCGACACCACCGGCGCGGGCGACTTGTTCGCGGCGGGCTTCCTGGCCGGCGAAGCGCGCGGACTGGGGCTTGAGCAATCGCTGAAGCTGGGTGCGATCGCGGCGGGCGAAGTCATCCAGCATTATGGCGCGCGTCCGGAAAAGGATTTGAAGGCGCTGGCCGCCGGCATCCTTTGATCTCATTGATCCGATCCCACGAAAAAGGGGAGGCCCAAAAGCCTCCCCTTCTTTTTGTCCGTCGAAGGCGGAAAGGACGCTAGCTGCGTTCTTCCGGCGAGCCCGGGACCGGAATGCCCGGCAGCGGCGCCGCATCGATCGGCGGCGCGTTCGGATCGAGTTCCGGAACCTCGACGATGCCCTTGCCCATGTGGCTGTGGCGGCGGCTGTAGAGGAAGTAGATGAACAGCCCGATGATCGTCCAACCCGGCAACATCAGCATTGCTGCTGTCGGCAGGTTAAGGAACAGGAACAGGCAGCCCAACACCGTAGCCGGGCCAATGATCATCAACGCCGGTACGCGGAAGTCGCGCTTGCGCTGCGGATCGGTCTTGCGAAGCACCATCACCGCGATTGCCACCATGAAGAAGGCGTAAAGCGTCCCGGCGTTAGCGATATCGGCAAGTTGGCCGACCGGGAAGAATGCGGCGGCGACGGCCACGACGATGCCGGTGATGGCGGTCACGACATAGGGCGTCTTCCACTTGGGATGAACCTTCGACAATGCTTCCGGAAGAAGTCCGTCACGGCTCATCACGAAGAAGATGCGGGTCTGCGCGAACAGCAGGACCAGGATCACCGACGGAAGCGCAAGAATGGCGGCATAGCCGAGCATGTTGCCGATCGTCCCGAAGCCGATCTGGCGAAGGACGTGAGCAAGCGCCTCTTTGGAGCAAACCAGAGCGTCAGCATATTGCGGCATCGCGCACTGACGCGCGAGTTCTTCCGAACCGGCCGGGAACGGAATTCCGCCCGGACCCATGATCGGCTGTCCGCCGATGGTGCCGATCGCGCCTGCTGCGACCAGGATGTAGAAGACCGTGCAGAACAATAGCGATCCGACCAGGCCGATCGGGACGTTGCGCTGCGGGTTCTTGGTTTCCTCCGCCGCGGTCGAAACCGCGTCGAAGCCGACGTAAGCGAAGAAGATCGTTGCCGCCGCACCAACCGCGCCGACCCCGGTGCCGAAGCCGCCGAAGGTACCGGCCGGAAGGAACGGATTGAAGTTTGCCGTATCGATCTTGGGCAGGGTGAGCGCGATGAACACGGTCAGCGCGGTGACCTTAATCAACACCAGGACGGCATTGACCTTGGCGCTTTCGCTGGTGCCGATCATCAGCAGCCACGTAACGAGCAAGGCGATGATCATCGCGGGCAGGTTGATCATACCGCCCGGTGCGCCGCCAAGCGCCAACGGCCCTGCGGTCAGATAGGCAGGTAAATTTATCCCGAACGTGTCATTGAGGATGGTCCCGGTAAAATATCCCGACCAACCCACCGACACCGCAGACGCGGCGATCGCATATTCCAGCACAAGCGCCCAGCCGACGGTCCAGGCCAGGAACTCGCCCATCGTCGCATAACTGTAGGTGTAGGCGGATCCGGCGACCGGAATCATTGCGGCGATTTCGGCATAGCAGAGCGCGGCAACGATGCAGACCGCACCGGCGATGACGAATGCCAACATCAGGCCAGGTCCGGCCTTTTGCGCGCCGGCTGCCGTCAGAACGAAAATGCCGGTACCGATGATGCAGCCGATCCCGAACAGGGTCAGCTGGAAGGCACCGAGCGAGCGGTGCAGCGATTTCTTGGCCGCAGTTGCCAAAATGGCGTCGAGCGGTTTGACTCGATCAAGTAACATGAAGATCCCCTTGGCGGAGGCCCCCGTCGCCGGTAGCGCGGGTGCTCGTTGCTCTAGTGGGAGCGGAGCCTAGCGGGCTTTGTCGGCGGTGCAATCCGAAAATGCGAATGCGATGCGCGACTTACCCCGCCAGCATCGGCCCGAGCGGCTGCCCGCCGAAAATGTGGAGGTGGAGATGGGGAACTTCCTGGCCGCTTCGCTTGCCGACATTCGCGAGCAACCGATAGCCCTGTGGCTCGGCACCGGCGATCCGCGCCGCTTCGGCCGCGACCCGGACGAAATCGGCGATTTCGGCGTCGCTCGCCTTGTCCGAAAAATCGTCCCACGACACGTAACGGCCCTTTGGAAGGACCAGCAGGTGGACCGCCGCTAGCGGATTGATGTCGTGAATGACCAGGCTGTGATCCGACTCCAGCACTTTCTGGCTCGGCAACTCCCCGCGCAGAATACGGGCGAAGATATTGTGCTCGTCGTAAGGCTGCTTGTGATCGATGGGCATCTGGAAACTCCAAGGGCGACTCTGCTTGACCGATTGGCGGGCATCGCTACCACGAAGGGATGAGCGACGACACGCCCGAAAGCCTGATTCCCTACGATGAAATCGTCCAGGACGCGCTCCGTGCGGTCGTCGGCCGGGTTCTTTCGGAAGTGGCCAGTTCGGGCGGAAACCTGCCTGGCGGCCATCATTTTTACATCACCTTTCAGACCCGCGTTCCCGGTGTGACCATTCCCAAGCATTTGTCGGATCGCTTCCCGGACGAAATGACGATCGTCATCCAGCACCGCTTCTGGGACCTCAGGGTGGAGGAGGATTTCTTCACCGTTGGCCTTTCGTTTGGCGGCGTCCCCTCGACCCTTGTCGTACCGTTCGAGGCAGTGACCGACTTCGTCGACCCGGCGGTGGACTTCAGCCTGAAGTTCCATGCCAGTGCCGTGCCGCTGGACCCCGAAGAGCATGACGAACCGGAAAATGATGTCCCCGCGCCGCCGCCCGCCGCCGATGATGGATCGAACGTCGTCAACGTCGACTTCACCCGTAAGAAGTAGGCAATTCGGGCGGTCACCCGCCCTCGACTCTGCTTTTCGCTCTGGTTAGGGCTGCGCCAGTTTTTCACCCGATAGCGCAAGGATATCCACGATCATGTCATCCCGCACCGAAACCGACAGTTTCGGACCGATCGAGGTCCCCACCGACAGCTATTGGGGTGCCCAGACCGAGCGGTCGATCGGCAATTTCCCGTTCGGCGAGCGCGAGCGTATGCCGCTCGAGATCGTTCACGCGCTTGGCTATGTGAAACAGGCCGCGGCGCGGGTGAATGCACGGCTCGGGCTTCTCGATGCCGATGTCGCCGAAGCGATTCAGCAGGCTGCGGGCGAAGTCGCGCGCGGCGATCTCGACGGGCAATTTCCGTTGGTCATCTGGCAGACCGGGTCGGGTACCCAGTCGAACATGAACGCCAATGAGGTGATTGCGGGCCGCGCCAACGAGCAACTGACCGGCAATCGCGGGGGCAAGGATCCGGTTCACCCCAACGACCATGTCAACAAGGGTCAATCGTCGAACGACAGCTTCCCGACCGCAATGCATATCGCCGCGGGCATCGCCGTCTATCGCCGGTTGCTTCCGGCGCTTGCGACGATCCACGAACGGTTGGACGAACAAGCCAGGCGCTTCGATCATATCGTCAAGATCGGCCGCACCCATTTGCAGGATGCGACGCCATTGACGCTGGGCCAGGAATTTTCCGGCTATGCCGCGCAGATCGCCGCCAACATTGACCGGGTCGAGGCCTGCCTGCCGCGCGTCATGATGCTTGCGCAGGGCGGTACCGCGGTCGGCACCGGCCTCAATTCGCCCAAGGGCTTTGCGGCGGATTTTGCAAAGGAGGTCGCCAACCTCACCCAATTGCCGTTCACCACCGCGCCCAACAAATTCGCCGAACTGGCGGCGCATGACACGATGGTCGAGCTTTCGGGCGTACTCAACACGATTGCGGTCAGCCTGACTAAGATCGCCAATGACATTCGCCTGCTCGGATCGGGACCGCGCTGCGGGCTTGGCGAACTCAAGTTGCCGGAAAACGAGCCGGGCAGTTCGATCATGCCGGGCAAGGTCAATCCGACCCAGTGCGAGATGCTGACGATGGTCGCCGCCCAAGTGATGGGCAACCATGTCGCCTGCACCATTGGCGGCCTTCAGGGGCATATGGAATTGAATGTGTTCAAGCCGCTGATCGGCGCGAATGTGATTCGTTCGATCAATATCCTGTCGGTCGGCATGGAAAGCTTTACGACGCGCACGCTCGATGGGCTGGAGCCGGACGAGGCGCGGATCACCGACCTGATGAACAAGTCGCTGATGCTGGTCACTGCGCTTGCGCCCGAAATCGGCTACGACAATGCGGCGAACATCGCCAAGCACGCCCACAAGAATGGCATGACGTTGAAGGAGGCCGGGCTCGACCTGAACCTTGTTGACGGAGAAACTTTCGATCGCGTGGTGAAGCCGGAAACGATGTTGGGCCGCTAAAGCGGCAACAGGAGGAACGATGAGGAATCTGGGATTCAAGGCATTTACCGCAATGACGGTCGCCGCACTCGCCGGTTGTTCCTCCGCTCCACGGCCCGCGCCGAGCGCCACCTTTGTCCTTCCAAGCACGGCCGCGGCGCTGACCCCGGCAATCTACATGCAACTGGCCAGCACAAGCAGCCTGTTCTCGATCCGCGCGTCGGAGCTTGCCCTCCAGCGGGCATCGAGCAGCCGTGTTCGCGACGCCGCACGGGCGATCATTGCCGATCAGGGCGGCGTAGGCTCGCAGCTTAGTTTTGCTGGTCGCCGGGTCGATCTCTTGCCCAGCGCGGCGCTGACCGATGGACAAGCCGCCGACCTTGAGCGACTGCGTACATCCAGCGACTTCGACAGTGATTACCGCCGGAGCGTCGGCAATGTCCTCGCCCGTTCATTGGAAGCACATCAGGCATTCGCGCGCGCCGGAACCAGCCCGACGCTTCGCCCTGTCGCCGAGATGGCGGCCCCGGTAACGAAGAAGAATCTCGACGCGGTGCGTCGCTAGGCGATCACAACTTCCAGTTCAGCCGGGCGCCAATCGCGTCCATTCCGGGATTCTGCTTGCCGAACACTTGCGCATGGCTGAGGTGAACCCAGCTTGCTTCGACGCTCGCCCGGTCGCTGATCCGTGCACCAATCGCCAATTCCGGCGCGAACAGGATTCGGCTGCCGAATTCAATTCGACCGTTGCCGGGCTTGTCGAAATTGGACGCCGATCCGGTGTGGACGGCAAGGCCCAGGCCAGGGCGCGCATAAATCCGGTCACCGAATTTGAAGGAGACTCCGGCAGCGGCGTAATTGGTGTCCCCCGCGCTGTTCACGGCTGCGAAGACATAGGGCTGCGCGCCCCTGCCGCCACCGATCGGATCCCAACGGTATCCCAATTGGAGGTCGACGCCGCTTTCGACCCCACTCTTGGTCAGCGGCGTATTGACGTCATGAACGTAAAGCCCGCCGAAAACTTCGCCGGCATGGGCAGGTGCGGCTGCGGCAAGGACCGCAATGGGGGCAATGACATACACTTTCACTCGGCTTCTCCTGTACGGAAAGTCGGCGCATTTTGACGAAAAAAAGCAAGCAGGCAAGGGATTTAGCTCATCCGCCCGATTGCCAGATGCGGATCGCGTGGGTCGGCCAGAGCAGCATCCAGACGTTGAGCGTCAAATTGTCGCGGATCACGGCCAGCGTCAGCAGTTCGAAACCGACGGCCAGCGAGATACTCACCCAGACCGGAAGGCGCTGCGCCGCCATATAGCCCAGTGCCATCATTGCAATGTCGCTGAGCGAATTGAGCATCGAATCCCCGGTATAACCCAGCGCCATGGTCGCTTCGCGGTAACGGTCGATGACGAAGGGTGTGTTTTCGAACAATTCCCACGCACTTTCAATTCCAAGCGCGACGACAAAACGGCGATCGGCGGGCCATTTTCCAAATAGCCAAGACAATAAGGCGTAGAACAGCAGGCCGTGGATGAAGTGGCTCGGGCTGTACCAGTCGGCCAGCATCTGGCTCTGGGTCGGGCCGACGGGTCCCCAAAGCGCAATCTCGCCGCAGGTGCAGATCGGCGGCCGTCCCATTGCGACCAAGGTGACGATCGTGACGATGAGGATCGCAACGGAGGCGAGAATTGGAAAGCGACGCATGGCCGCCATGTTTAGCAGGCGATCACCGCTTGCAAAGCACTGCGCTTCGCGCAACACCCGCCGCGATGTTGCGGCTCTTCGGTCCTTCCTGCTCGCCTGCGCCGATCGACCTGTCGGCCAAAGCTGCAATTCCCGAGAGCGCGGTCTGGATCGACCTGCTCAATCCAAGTCCGGAAGAGGAGAAGCTTGCCGAGAAACTGATCGGCCAGAACATCCCGACGCGAACCGAAATGCTGGAGATCGAGCCGTCCAGCCGCCTCTACGAGCGCGACGACGCGACGGTGATGACGATGTCCGTTCTTTACGGCAACGGTACCGAAGCACCGGCGGTCGATCCGGTCAGCTTCATCCTGACCGATCGCCATCTGGTGACGTTGCGTTATGTCGATCCGGCGCCCTTCATCGCCTTTGCCGACCATGCCTATGGCGACCCCGACAAGGTTGAGACGCCGCTCGATGCGTTGATCGGCCTGATGGATGCGGTCATCGACCGACTTGCCGACCGGCTCGAAGAAGTGGCCGAAGAGCTCGATCATATCAGCCAGCAGATATTCCGGCACGACACGCGCGCATCGCGCCGTTCACCCGAAGTGCGTTACGAAGTGCTGATGCTTCGGCTTGGCGCGGCGCAGCGTATCCTCGCCAAGACAAGGGAGGCCTCGGTCAGCGCGAGCCGCTTGCTCGGTTACCTTTCGTCGACCGATCGGATCATGACCGATACGGCCGATGCCCGCCATCTCAAGAGTCTGGCCGGCGACGCCAAGGCGATCAACGACCACAGCAATTTCGTCGGCGACAATCTGACCTTCCTGCTCGACGCCTCGCTCGGCATGATCGGCCTGCAGCAGAACCTGGTGATGAAGATATTTTCGGTCGTCGCCGTCGTGCTGATGCCGCCGACGCTGATCGCGGGAATCTATGGAATGAATTTCGAGCATATGCCCGAACTGCGTTCGATCTACGGTTATCCGATCGCGCTGGTCGCGATGCTGGCGAGTGCGATCGTTCCTTATTGGATCGCCCGCCGGAAGGGCTGGCTCTAGCCCCTTTGCCCTGAGGGCGCATCCTTGCTAGGGCGCCGCCAGCATTCGCGCGCCCGCGCGCCAGAGACTTCGTACAAAGAGGAATATCATGATCCCGACCGGCCAGGACAGCTTGAAAACCCGCTCGACGCTGGAGGCCGGTGGCAAGACCTACGCTTATTATTCGCTCGCCAAGGCCGGTAAGTTGCTCGGCGACGTGTCGCGACTGCCTTATTCGATGAAGGTGCTGCTGGAAAACCTGCTGCGGTTCGAAGACGGCGTCACCGTCACCAACGACGATCTGAAAGCGATGGTCGATTGGCAGAAAGAGCGGAAGATCAATCGCGAGATCCAGTATCGCCCGGCGCGCGTGCTGATGCAGGATTTCACCGGCGTTCCCGCCGTCGTCGACCTTGCAGCGATGCGCGATGCGATGAAGAATCTGGGCGGCGACCCGCAGAAGATCAATCCGCAGGTCCCGGTGCACCTGGTCATCGACCATAGTGTGATGGTCGACGAATTCGGCACACCCAAGGCGTTCGAGGACAATGTCGCGCTGGAATATCAGCGCAACGCCGAACGCTATGAATTCCTCAAGTGGGGCAGCCAGAGCTTCGACAATTTTAAGGTCGTGCCGCCGGGCACCGGCATCTGCCATCAGGTCAACCTGGAAAATATCGCGCAGACGATCTGGTCGAGCGACGACCAGAATGGCGAGACCGTGGCCTACCCCGACACGTTGGTCGGCACCGACAGCCACACCACCATGGTCAACGGCCTTGGCGTGCTCGGCTGGGGCGTCGGCGGGATCGAGGCCGAGGCTGCGATGCTCGGCCAGCCCGTCAGCATGCTGATCCCCGAAGTGGTCGGCTTCCGCCTCGATGGCACACTGAAGGAAGGTATTACCGCCACCGATCTGGTGCTGACCGTGACGCAGATGCTGCGCGCCAAGGGCGTCGTCGGCCGGTTCGTCGAATTCTTCGGTCCGGGCCTTGACGCCTTGAGCCTCGCCGACCGAGCGACGATCGCCAATATGGCTCCGGAATATGGTGCGACCTGCGGCTTCTTCCCGATCGACGACCGGACCATCGATTATCTCAAACTGACCGGCCGCGACGACGACCGTATCGAACTGGTGCGCGCTTACGCCAAAGCGCAGGGCATGTGGCGCGATGCATCGTCGCCCGACCCGTTGTTTACCGACACGCTGGATCTCGACATGTCGAGCGTCGAGCCATCGCTGGCCGGGCCGAAGCGGCCGCAGGACCGCGTTCGCCTCAGCGAGGTGGACGAAATGTTCAATGCCGAGCTGGAAACAACCTACCACAAGGCGCTGGACGCGGAGCGCACTCCGATCGAGGGCAAGGACTTCGCCATCGGGCATGGCGACGTGATGATCGCCGCAATCACCAGCTGCACCAATACCTCCAACCCCAGCGT
Organism: uncultured Alphaproteobacteria bacterium; assembly: GCA_963843855.1. Classification (GTDB taxonomy): domain Bacteria; phylum Pseudomonadota; class Alphaproteobacteria; order Sphingomonadales; family Sphingomonadaceae; genus Sphingomicrobium. Next base: position 392,953 of record CAWJMA010000007.1, on the reverse strand, counting down.
GCTGGTCGCCGCCGGGCTGGTCGCGCGCAAGGCCCGCGCCCTTGGCCTCGACAGCAAGCCGTGGGTGAAAACATCGCTTGCGCCGGGCAGCCAGGTCGTCACCGACTATCTCGACGCCGCCGGACTGAGCGAGGATCTGAACGCGATCGGCTTCAACCTGGTCGGTTATGGCTGCACCACCTGCATCGGCAATTCGGGTCCGCTTGCTCCGGCGTTCAGCAAGGCTATTGCCGACCATGATCTGGTCGTGTCGTCGGTGCTGTCGGGCAACCGCAATTTCGAAGGCCGCGTGTCGCCCGACTGCCGTGCCAACTATCTCGCCTCGCCGCCGCTGGTCGTCGCTTACGCGCTCAAGGGCAGCGTCACGACCGACATGAACAAGACCCCGATCGGGCAGGGTAACAACGGCCAGGACGTCTATCTGAAGGACATCTGGCCGACCAACGACGAAGTGCGCGCACTGATCGACGCCCATGTCCACAGCGAGATGTTCAAGTCGCGCTATGCCAACGTCTATCATGGCGACGATCGCTGGCGCGGGATCGCGGTCACCGGCGGCGATACGTACGCGTGGCCGGCCGGATCGACCTACATCGCCAACCCGCCTTACTTTGATGGCATGACGATGACGCCCAAGCCGCTGACCGATATCGACGGTGCGCGGGCGCTCGCCCTGTTCGGCAATTCGATCACCACCGACCACATCTCCCCGGCCGGAGCGATCAAGGCCGACAGTCCGGCCGGTCGCTACCTCAACGATCACCAGGTCGCCCGGGCCGACTTCAACAGCTATGGCGCGCGGCGCGGCAATCACGACATCATGATGCGCGGCACCTTCGCCAATATCCGTATCCGCAACCGCATGCTTGATGGCGTTGAAGGTGGCTTCACCAAAGGCCCGTCGGGCGAGACTCAGGCAATTTACGATGCGGCGATGGACTATGCCAGTCAGGGCATTCCGCTGATCGTCCTCGCCGGCAAGGAATATGGCACCGGAAGTTCGCGTGACTGGGCAGCCAAGGGGACCATCCTGCTCGGCGTCCGCGCCGTGATTGCCGAAAGCTTCGAGCGGATTCACCGCTCGAACCTGGTTGGCATGGGCGTGCTTCCACTGCAGTTCCACGACAATCAGAATGCGGCGACCTACAATCTCGACGGCAGCGAGACGTTCAGCATCGATGGTGTTGCCGACATGGAGCCGCGTCAGGACGTCACCGTCAAGGTGACGCGTGCCAATGGCGACACGCTCGAGATCGTCGCGCGCTGCCGGATCGATACGTTCAACGAACTGGAATATTATCGCTCGGGCGGAATCCTCCAGTACGTCTTGCGTAACCTCGCCGCGTGACGTTCGCGCTGGTCATCGACATCGTCGGCTGGATTGGGGCGGCGCTGATCCTCGGCGCGTACGCGCTGCTGACTGCGGGGAAGGTCGCGCCGCGCAGCGTGACCTACCAGGGCATGAATTTCGTCGGCGCGCTGGGCTTCATCGCCAACGGCTGGTGGCACGGCGCGATGCCGTCGGCGGTGCTCAATGTGATCTGGGCGGCAATCGGGATGGTGGCATTATGGAAGATCAGGACAGCGCCCGCTTCGTCGACCTGAGCCACGTCGTCGAAGAGGGCATGACCACCTTCAAAGGTCTGCCCGGTCCGCATATCTGCGATTATTGGGCGCGCTCGGATTCGGCTGCAAATTACGACGATGGCTCTAGCTTCCAGATCGGCCGGATTGACATGGTTGCCAATACCGGCACCTATGTCGACAGCCCGTTCCACCGTTATGCCGATGGCAAGGACCTGAGCGAACTGCCGCTGGACTCTCTCGCCGACCTGCCCGGCATTGTTGTTCGCCAGCCATACATAGATGGATTGGCAATCGATGTCGCAGCGTTCGAAGGCTTCGACGTTCGCCGCAAGGCCGTGTTGGTCGCGACGGGTTGGGACCGGCACTGGCGAACCGACGCCTATTTCAGCGATCACCCGTTCCTGACCGCCGCCGCCGCTTCGTGGCTGGTCGACAATGGCGCGGCCTTTGTCGGGATCGACAGCCACAATATCGACGACACGCGCACGCGATCGCGCCCGGTGCATTCGACCCTTCTCGCCGCTGACATCCCGATCGGCGAGCATCTGGCCAACCTCGATGCGCTTGCCGACCACGACTTTCGATTCTCGGCCGTGCCACCCAAGGTGAAAGGCATGGGGACTTTCCCGGTCCGGGCGTTCGCCCGGATCGACTAGTCGAGCCGAAGTCCGATCCACAGGGTGCGTGGTTGTGTCCGCTCGCGCGTTCCGTCGGCAAGCATGCTGGTCAGGATCCGCCGGTCGAACAGATTTTCGACGCGCAGGTCGAGCGAGAAGCGACCCCTAATCGGGAGTCGTGTGACGGCATCAATCGTCCATGCTGCGGGAAGGGGCTGGGGATCGCCCTCGCTTTCCGCCTGCTTGCCGAAATAGCGCAACGTGATCGCGGCAAGTCGGCCACGATCGCTCCACGTCGCGCGTGCCGAGCCCTGGATGGACGGCACCTGGGCCGGGCGTCTGCCATCCAGGAAAGCGGCGAGGCCGTTGTCGCGGATACGGGCGTCGGTCAGTGCCGCGCTCCCGCCGAGCGACCAGCGGCCACGCGTCCACTCGCCGTCCAATTCGATCCCCCGCGATGCGATTGCGTCCAGATTTTCTCGGCGGCGGTAAAGCCCGTTTGCGGCAACAAACCCCACCCCTGGAAACACCCCCGGACCTTGCGCCAACGAGACATTGGCAATGGCGCCGCGAATCCGATTGGCGAAGGCCGTCAGCGACAGGCGCGCCGTGTCGTCTGGCCGCCAGTCGGCGCCGACTTCGACCCCGATAAGTCGCTCCGGCTCCAGCGCGGAATTGGCGGCGGTCGCATCCGGCCCGACACGGAACGGGCGAACCAGTTCGTTGAGCGTCGGCAATCGCCACGCCCGGTATGCCGACGCGCGGAGCGAAAGCGTGGACGACAGGCGCTGGTCGATCCCGCCGCGAAGCGACCATTGCGTCCCTTCACGGTCTGGGTAAGCGATGTCGGTGATCGTGCTTCCGCCGATATTTCCTTCGAACAATGAGGCCCCGGAAATCGCCCAGCGATCGATCCGCGCGCCTGCGCCAAGCGTCGTTCCGTCATGGGTCCAAGCAACATCGCCAAACAGTCCGGTCGTCAGGCTTTCGGCTTGCGCACGTCGTTCGCGTGTCGGTCGTCCTCCAGAAAAGAAATAGCGTTCGTTCGTCTCGCCGCCGGTCCAACGGACATCGGCGCCAAGCGTCGCCGCGACGGGGCCGATACGAGGCTTCCACATTGCCTTGGCACCTAAGCCGCTGGCCGGAACCCGATGTTGGTCGAGGGCGGGGGAGACGCTTGCGCGCCCGGCAGCGACGCTTGCAAAGCCGCTTTCGAACCGCCTTTGCTGGCCATAAGCGAGGAGCGACCAGTCCTTCGCCACCAACCGCACCGACGCGTCCACGCCTTGACCGCGATTGTCGGTGAAATCGACCCCGCGGTCGCGGCGGTCGTCGAATGCAGCGATACTCGCCTGCAGTTCGGCGCTGCCCAGCGGCGCGAGCAAGCGCAGCCGTCCGTTCGTCTGCCGATAGGGCGCACGGCGATCGACCGGGCCGCGATCGGCCTCGACGACAGGTGCGAACCCGTCGCCTCGTTGGAAGGCCAGCCCGCCGAGCAATTTCGATGCGCCGACGGTCACGCCCAATCGCGCATCGGCGTCGACGCTGGCGCGTGTCCCGGCGGATAGACCGCCGCGCAGCCGGCCTTCGGTTGCCGCGATGCTGTCGATCGCAAGTGCGCCCGCGATCGCGCCCGATCCCATCGTCACGCCGCCATTGCCGCCGCGCGTCACGATCAGCCGGTCGACCAGCGCGGGGTCCAAGGCGACGAAGTTGATCCAGCCGCCGAACGGATCGACCTGCGGAACGCCGTCGACCTCGATCGCGAAGCGGCTTGCAGCATTGCCGCCGAGCCCGCGCGCGGTAAGGCCCTGGGCGGTCGGATGGCTAGATCGCGCGTCGGACCGGCGGAAGCTGGTCAGACCAGCCACCGAACGCACGATATCTTCCATCCGGCCGCTCGCACTTCGGTCCAGATCATTGCGATCCAGGACGATGCGATGCTGGCCCGGTGGTTCATCGGGAAGCCCGCGTCCAGTGACAATGATGGCTTCTTCGGTCGGCTGAAGCAGTGCCGCAATCAGCAGCAGGCTCATCTCGTCAGGCTTGCTGCGAGCCAGTCGGGGATGACCGCGTCATCGGGTACCGCATCGACCCGCGCATGGACGACCGCCAGTCCCAGGTCGCGATAGGCAATGCGGACGCGTTCTGCGCCGTTGCCCTCGACGACGACCAGCCGCCGGTTGACCTTCGATCGCCAGTTCATCCGCGCACTATTTTCCTGTCCGACGAAGCACCCCTTGGTGAAGCTGACGCCGTTCAATTCGACCGCATTGCATTCCAGCCAGAGCAGGTCGCCGAGTTCCGCAGCGCCCTCGCAAACTCCGAGGTTGAGGCGATGCGCCCGCCAGTCATCATCGGCGCCTCTCTCGCCCGAAGCCGGGGCCAGCCATCGACGACCCAAAGCGGGGTGTCGCGGGTCGGCCATCCCCTGGTCGCCGCTTGGCGCCCAATGCACGCAAAGATCCGGCTCGCGCTCGATCGTGATCGCGCGGCGCAGGCGATACATGCCGAGACGTTTGGCGAGGGCTTCCGCGGCCTCCCGCTCGCAATCGATCAGCACATCGTCGGTCGCCCCGTACGGATCGGACCAGACGATGAAATCAAACAGGCATTTGCCCTGCGGCGTCAGCAACCCGGCCCAGACCGGAAGATCCTTCGATACGTCGCTGGTGACGAGGCCCTGGAGGAAACCCCTGACGTCGTCGCCAGAAAGGCGGAGCAAGGCGCGGTCGGTGAGGGTGGTCTGCGGCATGAGACTGAGTTAGGGGGCTTGGCCTGCAATTCAAACCCGTTCGTGTCGAGCGAAGTCGAGACGTACGGCACCATCGCCCCTCGACTTCGCTCGGGACAACGGATTTTTCTGTGACCATCGACACCATCACCATCGCTCGTCCCGACGATTGGCACGTGCATTTGCGCGACGGCGAGATGCTCCAATCCGTTGCGCCGTGGACCGCCCGGCAGTTTGCCCGCGCCATCGTCATGCCGAACCTGCAACCGCCGATTACGACGGCCGCCGCAGCGCGCGAGTATCGCAAGCGGATCGAGGCCGCGGCAGGCCCGGGCTTCACCCCGCTGATGACAGCCTATCTCACCGACAGCATCGCCCCCGACGAATTGCGGCGTGGTCACAGTGACGGCAGCTGGATTGCAGCGAAGCTCTATCCGGCGGGCGCGACCACCAACAGTGACAGCGGCGTCACCGACATTGCCAATATCCGCGCCTGCCTGGAGGTCATGCAGGAAATCGGCATGGTCCTGTGCATCCACGGTGAAGTTACCGACCGCGATGTCGACATGTTCGATCGCGAGGCGGTGTTCATCGATCGGACGCTTGCCCCTTTGGTCCGCGAATTTCCGACGCTGAAGATCGTCTTGGAACATATTACGACGCGCCAGGCGGCCCAATTCGTCGCCGATGCACCAGCCAATGTCGCCGCGACGATCACGCCCCAGCACCTCCATCTCAATCGCAACGCGTTGTTCGCGGGCGGACTTCGTCCCCATGCTTATTGCCTGCCCGTGGTGAAGCGTGAGGAGCATCGGCTTGCGGTCCGCGCCGCAGCGGTATCCGGAGGCTGCAAATTTTTCCTCGGCACAGACAGCGCGCCGCACGCACGCGATGCGAAGGAAAGCGATTGCGGCTGCGCCGGCATCTTCAATGCGCCATACGCGCTCGAAAGCTATTGCGCGGCGTTCGACGAGGACGGAGCGCTCGACCGGTTCGAAGGCTTCGCCTCGCATCATGGCGCCGACTTTTACGGTCTGCCCCGGAACACTTCGACGGTGACGCTGGAGCGGACGGCGGTTGATGTTCCACAGGAGATCGACGGCCTCGTCCCCTTCCACGGCGGAGAGACAATCGGCTGGCAGTTCATCGATTGAGGCCGCATTCACCGTTGCGAATGGCCATCGGTTGGGTACAGTCGCGTTGCTCGGTGTAGGGAGGGGCATATCTCAGGTGCAGGTCAGCAGGTGGCGTCGGCCACGCCGCGCGACCTTGCGACGGCGCACGATGGCTTGCTCGCGGACAAGAGCATTCAATTCGGCCTGCCGCCAGCGCCGCCGCCGCCGAAACCTCCCGCCTGGATCGAGCTGTTTGTAAAATGGCTCAGTAACGTCACCGAGCCAATCGGACATTTTTTCAGGTGGATCGATAGTTTCCTTCCCGACCTGCCGGTGGTGAAGGCAATCCTTTGGGTGCTGATCGCAGCGGTCGTCCTAGCGCTGATCTGGTTGGTCGTTACTCGTTTGCGCAGTGGCGCGTGGCGTTTGCCATGGCGACGCGATCGGGCGGCGCTTGCAGGTGCCCAGGTCGAAGAGGATTGGCAGCCCGATTCCGCGCCGGTCCACCAATGGCTGGAGGAGGCCGACGCACTTGCCGCCGAGGGGCGCTTCGGCGACGCGGTCCACCACCTCCTGTTCCGTTCGGTCGACGACATCGCCCGCCGCCGCCCGCGCCTTGTCCGGCCGGCAGTCACCAGCCGCGAACTTGCCGCCGCCGACGAAGTCCCGGCCAATGCGCGACGCCTGTTCGGGACCATTGCCGCCATCGTCGAACGCGGCCTGTTCGCGGGTCGGCCGATCGGCGAGCCGGACTGGACCGAAGCGCGTGTGGCTTATGCCGACTTTGCGCTCGCCAAGGCTTGGCGCGCATGAGCGAGATTGCCATCGGCCGTTCCGATCAGCGCGGCGCCTTCACGCGCCGCGCTGCGCTTTTGATTGCCGCAATCGGAATTTTTGCCTTCATCCTGATGCTGGTGCTGGGCGCCTATGCGCCGGATATGAAATCGGGAAAGAATGGCGGTGCGCATGCCCTGAGCAATGCCGGGACCGGGTACAGCGGGCTCGTTCGTTTGGCCGAAGCGACGGATCGTTTCCCGCTCATCGTCCGCGACCACAGGTCGGACAGTGATGGCGGCTTGCTGGTGGTCACGCCCGAAGACCCCAATTTCAATCTCGATGACATCCTCGACAATCGGAGAAAATCACCCACCCTGATCGTCCTCCCGAAATGGAGTACCGCTCGCGATCCGCTGAAGCCTGGCTGGGTCCTGGTCGGCGGCTTGCTCGACGATTCCGTTCCAGAACGCGTGCTGGCACCGGCCAACAAGCTTCAAATCTCATACCGGAAACTCACCGGTCAGGAGATGCTGACCGGGTCGCTGGGAATCGCGGTTCCCGCCCCCAAAGTGCTGCAAAGCATGCGCTCCACGACAATCGCGCCCATGCTCAGCGATCGGCAAGGGGCAATGGTGCTGGGCAAGGTGAAGGGAGAGGAAGTGTACGTTCTTGCCGATCCCGATTTGCTCAACAATCACGGGATCGCGCGGCGCGCCAGTGCCGATGCAGCGCTTCGGATGCTCGACGAACTGATGCCTGCCGACTCGGATGGGGACCTGATGTTCGACGTCACCGCCAACGGTCTCGGCAAGACGCGGAGCCCGCTGAAGCTGGCCTTCGATCCTCCGTTCCTGGCGGTAACGCTGGCAATTGCTGCGGCCCTATTGCTTGCCGGCCTGCAGGCGCTGGTGCGCTTTGGTGCGCCGCTCCGCCCCCGCCGCGCCATCGCATTCGGCAAGGCGGCGCTGGTCGACAATAGCGCCGCGCTGATCCGCAAGGCAGGTCGGGAGGCCAAGCTGGGCGGACGCTACGCTGCAACGGTGCGCGATCGCGCCGCTGCCCGGCTTCGACTTGCGCCATCCCTGACGCAGCGCGAGGTGATCGAACGCCTCGACGCGCTTGACAGCGGCAATCCATTTTCGGCGCTCGCATCGCGGGCGGACGAGACAACCAGCCCCGCAAGCCTGCTGTTCGCGGCCCGGGCGCTCCATCGATGGCAACAGGAGAATTTCGCGTGACAGTGGCAAATGTACAAGCCGTAGGCGGCGCGATCCGGGCCGAAGTGGCCAAGGCCGTTGTCGGTCAGGACCAAACGATCGAATTGATGCTGGTGGCGTTGCTGTCGCGCGGCCATATCCTGCTCGAAGGCCCGCCGGGCACCGCCAAGACCTTGCTTGCGCATTGCTTCGCGCACGCGATCGGGCTCGATTTCGGGCGTATCCAATTCACCCCCGACCTGATGCCCGGCGACATCCTTGGGTCGAACCTGTTCGACTTCCAGACGTCGACGTTCACGCTCACCAGGGGGGCGATCTTCACGCAGATGCTGCTTGCCGACGAAATCAACCGTACCCCGCCCAAGACCCAGGCTGCCTTGCTGGAGGCAATGCAGGAGCGGCAAGTCACGATCGATGGCCAGACCCACGATCTGGGCGAGCATTTCATGGTCGTCGCAACCCAAAATCCAATCGAACAGCAAGGGGTCTATCCGCTTCCCGAGGCGCAGCTCGACCGCTTTTTGTTCAAGCAGAAGGTCGGCTATCCCACCGCCGAGGAAGAACGGCGGATCATTGCGTCCCACGGCGCGCGGGAAGGAGCGATGGACCCGGCCGGATGGGGCGTGAGCCGATGTGTCGAGAAAAAGGCGCTTGGCGAAGCGGCCGCGACGGTCGCCTCGATCAAATTGGTCGATGAAGTCATCGATTATATCGCGGCGCTGGTGCGCGGCACGCGCGACAATGCCGAGATTGAATTGGGGGCCAGTCCGCGTGCCGGAGCGATGCTCGCCGGTGCAGCGCGCGCGCGCGCCGCGCTCGGCGGCCGGGACTATGTTGTTCCCGACGACGTCAAAGCACTGGCTCCCGCTTTGCTCCGCCACCGCCTCATCCTGTCACCGGCAGCCGAGATCAACGGCCGCGAAGTCGAGACGGTGGTCAGCGAGATCATCGAGCGGATCGAGGTCCCGCGTTGATCTATCCGACCCGCCTGGCGGTGATGGTCGCGGTGGCCGGTGCACCCTTTGCACTGGCGATCGCCGCACTGTCGCCGGAACGGTGGGCATGGTCGCTGCTTTGGCCGATCGCCGTTCTTGTGCTGTGCGCCTATGACGCGATGCGATCGTCCGGGCGGGCCGCGCTCGCTTTGACGATTCCGCAGCAGGCAGGGATCGGCGAGTCATGGGATGCGGCAATCGATGTCCGATTGCGCGCGGCATCACCGCCGCGTCACGCGCAAGTGGCACTCGCGCAGCCGGCGATCTTGGCACTGGACGATCATGGACTGACGGACGTCGAATTGTCGGGCGGTGAGGCGGTGGTGAACCTGTCTGCCAGCGCGCGCCGGCGCGGTGAGGCCCTGGTCGATCGCGCCTGGTTGCGCTGGGCCGGACCGCTCGGCCTGACCTGGCGCCAGCAGGAGTTCGAGCTCGACGAGCGCATCGCCGTCGTGCCGGACACGCGACCGCTTCGCGACCGCGGCGCCGAAGTTTACCGGCGTCACTCCTACCTCGGCCTGATGAGCCAGCGCCAACGCGGCGAGGGTTCCGATTTCGATGCCCTGGCCGAATATCGTCCTGGCATGGATCGCCGCTCGATCGACTGGAACCAGTCGGCACGGCATGTTAAATTGCTGGCCAAGCAATATCATAGCGAGCGCAACAACCAGGTCGTCTTCGTGGTCGATTGCGGTCGCCAGATGTCGGAACCGGTCGCCGGAATGCCGCGTGTCGATCGCGCCGTCGGAGCGATGCTGATGACCGCATGGATCGCCCTCAAGAGCGGCGACCGGGTTTCGTTTCAGGCGTTCGATTCGCGCCCGCGCCTTGCCAGCGGGATCGTCGCTGGAAGCCGGGCCTTTGGTGAACTCAAGCGCCTCTCCGCGCGGATCGATTACAGCGATCAGGAAAGCAATTACGTCTTTGCTCTGACGACGATGGCGGCCAGGCTCAATCGGCGCTCGATGATCGTGCTGTTCACCGAATTCACCGATCAGGTGTCCGCCGATTTTCTCGTGCGGGCGGTCAAGGGGCTGGTCGCCAAACATCTGGTGCTTGTCGTCGTGCTTCGTGACGAGGAATTGGAGGAATTGGAGGGCCGTGAACCGGAGGAAGCGGACGACGTCACCCGCGCGATCACCGCCACCGCCTTGCTGAAGGAGCGGGCCCTGACCGTCGGTCGTCTGCGACATCTTGGCGTCCATGTCATCGAAAGCCATCATGAACGAGTCGCCGACGAGCTAGCCGCCGGCTATTTCGACCTCAAGCGGCGCAACCTGTTGTGAGCAGCATTGCCCCCGCGTCATCGGCGCCCCTGGTCAATGCCAGCCGCTTTCGCGCTGCGCACGAAGATGATTGGCGCCGTATGGAAGAATTGGTTTCGCTGATCGAGCGCGGATCGCTCAAGTCGCTCGACGAAGACGATTTGCTTGCGCTTCCGGTGCTCTATCGGACGACCCTGTCGTCTTTATCGGTGGCGCGCGACACCAGCCTCGACAAGGCAATGATCGATTATCTCGAGCAATTGTCGACCCGCGCTTACTTTCAGATTTACGGCGTACCGACCCCGGCTCGGCGCCAGGTTGCCAATTTCTTTATGGTCGGCTGGCCGCGGGCCGTCGCGAGCCTGTGGCGCGAAACGGGGCTTTGCGTCTTCCTGATGCTGGCCGGCGCCGTTGCGGCCTACCTTCTGGTCAGGTCCGATCCGAGCTGGTTTTACAGTTTCATCCCCGATGGCTTGGCCGGTGGCCGCGATCCTTCGGCCTCGGCCGCTTACCTCCGCTCGACCCTGTATGGCGGGGAGAAGAATTGGTTGGCCACGTTTGCAGCCTATCTGTTCACCCACAACAGCCAGATTGCGATTTTTGCGTTTGCCCTGGGATTTGCCTTCGCGGTCCCGACCTTGCTCCTGATCATCTACAACGGGATGATGCTCGGCGCGATCTACGCCGTATTTGCTGCCAAGGGACTGGGATTCGAATTGAGCGGCTGGTTGGCGATCCACGGGACGACCGAATTGTTCGCCATCGCGATCGCCGGCGCTGCCGGCATGCGGATCGGCACCGCCGTCGCCTTCCCTGGCCGGATTTCGCGAATGGATGCAGCGGTCGGCGCGGGCAAGGTGGCGGCGACCGCCATGCTCGGCACCGTGATCATGCTCGCGGTTGCAGGCATTCTGGAAGGCATTGGTCGCCAGATGATCGAAAGCGATGGAATGCGCTTCGCCATTGGCGGGCTGATGCTCGGCGGCTGGCTGACCTATTTCTACGCTTGGCGCGGCGGAGGTCCGAGCGATGAATGAATGGAACATCGCCGAGAAGATGAGGCGCCGTTTCGTGACACCCGAAGGCGTCGATCTCAAGCTTGAACTGGGCACGGCCGGCGCACGGGCCGGCGCGTTCATGCTCGACGCGGTGATGATCATTGTCATCCTCGTCATCTTCACCATCGCGATGGCGTTGATGGGTCTTTCAGGCGGTGGTGAGCCATTTGCGATCATCTGGCTGATCGGCTTCTTCCTGCTCCGCAATTTCTGGTTCGTATTGTTCGAAATGGGCAGTCGCGGCGCGACTCCGGGCAAGCGGTTCATGAATCTGCGGGTCGTCGCCCGCGATGGTGCCAGGCTGACGGGAACGGCGGTCGTCGCCCGCAACGCCATGCGGGAAATCGAGGTGTTTCTGCCGCTCAGCTTTCTGGCTGCGCGGGCCGCGGAAGGCGCCGCCGACACCGCATTGACCTTGGCGTCGCTGATCTGGAGCGGCTTGTTCCTGTTCTTTCCATTATTCAATCGCGACCGGCTGCGAATTGGCGACCTGGTCGCGGGAACCTGGGTGGTCCAGACCCGAAAGGCCGATTTGTCATTCGATCTTGGCCAGACCAATCCGGCACTGGGACGCCGTGTTTTCAGCGATGCCGCCCTTGGCCTCTACGGCATTTACGAGCTCCAGACGCTCGAAGAAGTGCTTCGGGTCGGCAATAGCGAATCAATTGCGTCGGTCGCCCAGGTCATTCGCGATCGAGCCGCGATTGCGGCCGACGGTGACGACTATGGCTTCCTTCACGATTATTATTCTGCGCTCTGCGTCCGGCTCGAAGCAGGGATGCTTGTCGGGCGTCGCCGGGAAAACAAATTCGACAGTGTCAAAAGCGCTGGTTGATATGCCGAAAAACGCCCTCTATAGCCCGCTCGCTGTCGCAAGCCGGAGACGTGGGTGAGTGGCTGAAACCAGCGGTTTGCTAAACCGCCGTACTGCGATTAGCGGTACCGAGGGTTCGAATCCCTCCGTCTCCGCCAGCGAAGCGTTTCGCGAACGCTCTTTTCCGCAGTGAGGCGGCGGCGCTGCCGCCCGCCGGCAATCAGGCCTGGTGGATCGCTTTGACGACCTGGTAGGTTTCCAGGCCTTCCTTGCCTCCTTCGCTGCCAAAGCCCGAATCCTTGACCCCGCCGAACGGTGCGTCGGCGCTGGAAATAGCGAAGGTGTTGATCCCGACCATCCCGCTTTCGATCGCATCGCCGAGCAGATTGGCGCGGCGGCCGTTTTCGGTGAATGCAAAGGCGGCAAGACCGAAGGGAAGCCGGTTGGCTTCTTCGATGGCGTCATCGAAGTTCTTGAATGGACGCGCGATGGCGACCGGGCCGAACGGTTCATTGTTCATGATGTCGGCATCCAGCGGCACATCGGCAAGCAGGGTCGGCTGGAAGAAAAAACCTTCGTTGCCGCGACTTCCGCCCGCCATGACACGCGCCCCCTTAGCCTGCGCATCGCGGACCAAGGCGTCGATCGCGTCGGGTCGGCGCGCATTGGCGAGCGGGCCCATCCGGGTCGCCTCGTCGAGGCCGTTGCCGACCTGGACGTCGCCGGTGCGTTCGGCGAAGCCCTTGACGAAGGCCTCGTAAATCCCCTCCTGCACGGTGAACCGGGTCGGTGAGACGCAGACCTGTCCGGCGTTGCGGAATTTCTGCGGCACGACCATGTCGAGCGTCTTTTCAAGGTCGCAATCGTCGAAGATCAGCACGGGCGCATGTCCGCCCAGCTCCAGCGTCAGGCGCTTGACGCCATCGGCACACAATTTCATCAGCTGCTTGCCGACGGGGACGCTTCCGGTGAAGCTGACCTTGCGGACGACGTCGCTTCCGATCAGGTGGCGGCTGACCATGTCGGGAACGCCGTGGACGAGCTGGAAGACGCCCTTGGGCAGGCCGGCATCGTCGAGTGCACGGGCGACCGCGCCGGTGCAGCCCGGCGTTTCCTCGGGCGGCTTGGAAATGACGGTGCAGCCCGCCGCGAGCGCCGCAGCGACCTTCTTGGCGAGCAGGTAGATCGGAAAGTTCCAGGGCGTGAACGTCGCGACGACGCCAACCGGCTGGTGGATGACCATGGACCGCTGGCCGGTCGGACGGACCAGCAGGCGACCGTAGTCGCGCTTGATCTCGTCGGCGTACCAATCGAACATCGACGCCGCGCCAATCACTTCGGCCTTTGCCTCGGCGATCGGCTTGCCCTGTTCCTGGGTCATCAACGCGCCGATCGCTGCGCTTCGATCACGCAGGAGGGCGGCTGCCTTCTTGAGGATTGCGGCGCGCTTTTCGACATCGGTGGTTCGCCATCCGGGCAACGCCCGCTGCGCCGCGGCCAGCGCTTCGTCGAGGTCCTCCTTCGTTGCCATCGGCACGTCGGCAATCGTCTCGGCAGTGGCGGGATTGACGACCGGGAAGGCGTCGCGGTCTTCACCGCTCTTCCATGCGCCGTCGATGAACAGTTTCAGGTCTGCGTCATAGGTCATGCCAGCCAGATAGGAGCGCGCGGCGGGAATACCAACCCGCCTTGAGAATGAAAGATGGGGCCGCTAGGTCAGGTCATCCCAAGGAGACAACTGCAATGACGAAGACCGAACTTGCGACCAAGATGCACGAAAACCAGGCCTGGCTTGCCGGCAAGCGCGTCAAGCTCGACTTCGGCGATCAGGGCACGATCATGCTGGACGGCGCCGGAGAAAGCGTCACCGAGGACGACGGCGACGCCGATACCACGATCAAGATTTCGTGGGACGATTGGCAGGCGATGGCGGCAGGCCAGCTCGACGGTATGACGGCGTTCATGACCGGCAAGCTCAAGGTCGAAGGCGACATGTCGAACGCCATGCAATTGCAGGGCGTACTGTCGAAACTGAACGGCTGAGTGCAATGGCGGGCGAGTATGATCTTGCCCGCCTGCTTGGCAACCTGTCGCCCGAATTGGCGACCGCCCGCTATGCTTTCGAAGTCGCTGACGTTCCACGATTGGGGAAGGGCATGTTCGCCTTGATCCGCGAGAACGAAGGCATCACCGCCATCGTCGAACGCGTCGGTGGCGATTGGGCGCGGATTTCGCTGGGCGTGCACAGCAGTCTCGACGCGGTTGGGTTAACGGCGAACTTGACGCAATTACTTGCGGAAGACGGGATCAGCGCGAACGTCGTCGCGGCATTCCACCACGATCATTTCTTTGTGCCCTGGACTCGGCGCGAAGATGCGCTCGCGGCGATTCGAAGGGTCGCCAACGACTAGAGCAATCCTTTTTTGCGAAGTTCGGGAACGCGGTCGCGTGCCACCGGCGCTTCCAGATCGCCGTCCAGCCTGAGCACCCAGTTGCGGCCCGCGCGGCGCTTTCCAACGACGGCCGCGCGCGCGACCCACCAGCTACGGTGAACCCGTTCCCCGTCGACCGCGCCAAGCTCGGCAACCGCGTCACGCATCCGAAGCAGGACAAGTTCGCTTCGCCCGCCAATGCCATGCGCCCGGACATAATGATCCTCCATTTCCAGCGCGATGACCGGGATCGGAAACCCGGGCGACAGGCGGTCATGGAAGGCGGGCGCGTCATTCGAGTCTTTCACGTCATGGATTGGCGCGTGGTCGGGCACGGCCTGGCCGGTTCCGCGGCGGCGCTCTACCAGGATGAAGATGGTCCCGATGACCAGCCCGACCAGCGAAACGTTGAGATACAGGTCGAACAATGCCTCGAAGGATGCGCCGCGTGACGGACGGAAACCGCCGAACATCGCGATGGCCAGCGTGCCGGGCACCGCGGCGACCAGTCCGCCGACATAGGTTGCGGCAATCATCGGCAGGTTGAGCCAGTCGGCCAACCTTCCCGCGATCCACGTGATCGGGCGAAAGACCGCATAGCCGATGAGGGCCGTCGGTACCCAGTAGAGCAAGCGCGCTGCGAAACTTTCGGTGAAGCTTCCGAACGGGCCAAGCGCTGCGAGCAGCAGGCCGATGGCAATCATGATCGCGATCTCGATCACCGTTGCGCGAACTGCCGACATTGCTTCCCCTTGCCTGTTCGCGCTTCGCCAACCGTCCCCGGCGCACCGTTCACGAAACCAATGTCCGATTAGCTCAGGCGCACTTGCCGGCCAAGCGACATCGGCCAGGATGTCGGGAACACGCCATTACCGGGGACTTGCCACTATGCCTGCCTTTGCACTGTCACGTCAGAAATTCGATTTGTCGCCCGCCATCCGGGTGGCGATCGCGCTTACGGCCGGGGGGCTGTTCGCGCTCTCGCTGTACGCGGTCTTGCGCTTTTTGCTCGGCTACGCCCCGCCAACTCCGTGGGTTCGCGACATCGCGCTGATCGTCCATTTGGCGACCGTCATCCCGGCGCTTCCGCTGGGTGCTTACGTGCTACTGTCGAAAAAGGGCGGCGCGCGCCACAAGCAGCTTGGCAAGATCTGGCTGTCGCTGATGTTCACGACGGCCATCGCCACCGTCTTCATCCGGAACGTGAACGATGGCCAGTTCAGCTGGATCCACCTGTTCACCGTCCTGACGTTCATCGCGGTGCCAAAGGCGATCATCACCGCCCGGCAAGGCAAGATCGACGCGCACAAGAAGCATCTTCGCAACTTCTTCCTTGGCTCCCTGGTCATCGCGGGTGCCTTCACCTTCGTGCCCGGTCGCACGATGTGGCAATGGGTTTTTGCCTAGCCCTTGATTGACGCGGCGCTGGCCATTGCCCAATCGAGGGGCAGGCGAGGCGAGGAGACGCGACATGGGGCAGGCTCATTGGGCCATCGATATCGACCGGGACTCCATCGGGTCCGCGCAGATCGTGGAGGATCGCGCTGGCGCCCTTGCCGACGGTGAGGTTGAGGTGCAGCTGGATTGTTACGCCATGACCGCCAACAATGTGACCTACGCCGCACTTGGCAAGCCGGTCGGATTGTTCGCCAATGGCAAGGGCTATTGGGACTTCTTTTCGCCCGAAGGCGGTGCTGGGCGGCTACCGGTCTGGGGCTTCGGCACGGTCACGAAGAGCGCCGCCGACGGGGTCGCGGTGGGCGAACAACTTTACGGATATTTCCCGCTTGCCTCGCGCGTCAGACTGACTCCGGGCCGGGTCAATCGCAGCGGTTTCATTGACGTCGCGCCGCACCGCGCGGGGATGCCGTCGGTCTACGATCATTATCTGCGGGTTGCGGCCTTGGGCGATTATTCCGCAGCCGATCATGACTGGTGGCCGGTGTTCCGGCCGCTCTACCTGACCGGCTGGCTGATCGCTGACCAGTTCGAGGACGAGGGCGATTTTGGCGCATCGCAGGTCATCGTCGCAAGCGCATCGTCGAAAACCTCGATCGGCTTCGCCCATGCCATGCGCCAGCGCGCCGGACATCCGAAGCTGGTTGGCCTGACCTCGCCGCGCGGTCGCGACTTTCTGGCCGAAACCGGAATCTACGACAGACTTGTGCTGTACGATGCGATCGAAACGCTGGACCCTTCGACAGCCACAGCTTTCGTCGATGTTGCTGGCGACGCGGCGGTGACCGCGGCGCTCCATCACCATTTCGGCGACGCACTCAAGCTCACCCTGATCGTCGGCAAGGCGCACTGGGATTCGGGGCCGGGCGAGCGCGTCCCGGCCACCGGCTTCTTCGCCCCGGCCCGAATCGACAAGCGCAACAAGGATTGGGGTGCCGACGGGCTTCTCGACCGGCTGGCGGCGGCATGGACCCATTTCCTGGGCGATGCGAAGATGCTGTTCCGGCTCGACGTCCGCGACGGGCCTGACGCTGCGATCGAGGCTTATCGTGAGGCGGTCGCGGGCCGGGCCGATCCGCGCGCCGGGGTCGTCATTCGCCCGTGAACCGCCTTGCCGGTACCGACCCGCTTACTTAAGGAGCGGTCATGGCCAACAAGATTTATCCAAGCGCCGCCGCCGCGCTCGACGATGTCCTTCGGGACGGGATGCTGATCGCCGCCGGCGGTTTCGGGCTGTGCGGCATTCCCGACCGCCTGCTCGATGCGATCCGCGACAGCGGGGTCAAGGACCTGACCTTCGCCTCGAATAATGCCGGGATCGACAATGAGGGCATCGGGAAGCTGCTGCGCACGCGGCAGGTCAAGAAGATGATCTCTTCCTACGTCGGCGAGAATAAGGAATTCGAGCGGCAATATCTTTCGGGCGAACTCGAAGTCGAATTCTGCCCGCAGGGCACGCTTGCCGAACGAATGCGCGCAGGCGGCGCGGGAATCCCCGGTTTCTACACCAGGACCGGCGTCGGAACGCAGGTTGCGGACGGCAAGGAAGTCAAGAATTTCGACGGTCAGGACTATATCCTGGAACGCGGCATCTTCGCCGATCTGTCGATCGTGAAGGGCTGGAAGGCCGACGAGGCGGGCAATTTGGTGTTCCGCAAGACCGCCCGCAACTTCAACCAGCCTGCCGCGACCTGCGGCAAAGTCTGCATCGCGGAGGTGGAGGAAATCGTGCCGGTCGGAAGCCTCGACCCCGATTGCATCCATCTGCCCTCGATCTACGTCAACCGGCTCGTCCTTGGCGCGCCGTATGACAAGAAGATTGAATTCACGACGACCCGCCAGCGGGAGAGCGCATGATGACCGCGCATGATCACATCGCGAAGGGCTGGGATCGCAACCAGATGGCCGCGCGCGCCGCACAGGAGCTGGAGGACGGCTATTACGTCAACCTGGGCATCGGCATTCCGACGCTGGTCGCCAATTACATCCCGGCTGGAAAGGAAGTGACCCTGCAGTCGGAAAACGGTATGCTCGGCATCGGCCCGTTCCCTTATCCGGACGAAGTCGATGCCGACCTGATCAACGCGGGCAAGCAGACCATCAGCGAGCTCGACAGCTCGTCATATTTCTCCTCGTCGGACAGTTTCGCGATGATCCGCGGCGGCCATATCGATCTGACCGTCTTGGGCGCGATGGAGGTTTCCGAAGGCGGCGACATCGCCAACTGGATGATCCCGGGCAAGATGATCAAGGGCATGGGCGGCGCGATGGACCTGGTCGCGGGCGTCAAGAAGATCATCGTGGTGATGGAGCATGTCTCCAAGAACGGCGATCCCAAGTTCATTCCCGAATGCACCCTGCCGCTGACCGGCAAGGGCGTAGTCGACATGATCATTACTGACCTCGCCGTCTTCCAGCGGCCGGACCACGACAGCCCGTTCCGCCTGGTCGAACTGGCGCCGGGGGTCACGGCGGACGAGGTTCGGTCGAAGACCACGGCGCATTACCAGGATTGACGATCCGGATCGCCGTTGCCGCGTCGATCGCGCTCGCCGGCTGCGGCGCGGCGCCCGAAACGCGGATCGACGGGACGTCGGCGGAAACCTTTGCGACCACCAGTGCGGTCGCTCGCAATGACCTTGCGATCGGCGACCGGCTCGCCTTTGATCGCGCAATCACGTCGCCCCCCGGGAAACGGTTCGGCGACAATGCGGACAAGACGCGCGATCTTGCCCGTGCCACCTATAACGGCATGACCGCCGCCGAGGTGCTCGATTATGCCCAACCCTAGGAGATCCGCATGAAAGCCCTGCTCAGCAACGCCCCCGGCGGGCCCGACACCCTGGTCATCGGCGACATCGCCGCGCCCGCCGCCGGTCCCGGCGACCTGCTGGTCCGCGTTCGCGCCTGCGCCATCAATTATCCCGACGTGCTGATCATCGAGGATAAATATCAGTTCAAGCCGCCCCGGCCGTTCGCGCCGGGCGGCGAAATTGCGGGCGAGGTGATTGCGGTCGGCGACGCCGTCGAAGGCTGGGCGGTGGGCGACCGGATGATCGGCGCGTGTGGCTGGAACGGGCTTGCCGAACAAGCGGTCGTTCCGGCGCGAAACGCCTATAAATTGCCCGACGCGCGCAGCTTCACCGAGGGTGCAGCTTTGCTGATGACCTACGGCACCTCGATCCATGCGCTGTGGGATCGCGGGCATCTGAAGGCCGGCGACACCTTGCTGGTGCTCGGCGCGGCGGGCGGGGTCGGCCTCGCCGCAGTCGAGCTTGGCAAGGCGCGGGGCGCCCGGGTCATCGCGGCGGTATCGAGCGAGGAGAAAGCTTCCGCGGCCAAAGCGGCGGGCGCCGACGACGCGATCGTCTATCCGCGCGGGCCGTTCGACAAGGACGCGTCCAAGGCGCTGGCCGAGGCATTCAAAGCGGCGGTCGGCAAGAATGGCGCCGATGTCATCTACGATCCCGTCGGCGGCGATTATGCCGAACCAGCGCTTCGTTCCATCGCGTGGGAGGGGCGCTATCTGGTCGTCGGTTTCCCGGCCGGAATCCCGCGCTTGCCGCTCAACCTGACCTTGCTGAAAAGCTGCGACGTCTGCGGCGTATTTTGGGGTGCCTTTGCGGCGCGCGATCCCCAGGCGAATGCCGGCCACGTCGCCGAATTATTCGACCTGTGGGCGGCGGGCAAGATCAATCCGCTGGTCAGCGCGACCTACACGCTGGACACGGCAGGCACCGCAATTGAGGCGCTGGGCAGCCGCAATGCCATCGGCAAGCTGGTTGTCGAACTGGACTGACGGCCCGCGCCACCCTATCTGGCGGACAAGAGACCAAAGAGGAATTTTCGATGACAACTTTCGACGATCGCGAACGCGCCTTCGAAACCAAGTTTGCCCGCGATGAGGAAATGCAGTTCCGCATCACCGCGCGCCGCAATCGCCTGCTTGGCGAGTGGGCCGCGCGCCAGATGGGACTGACCGAAGCCGAGGCCGAAAGCTACGCCAAGGACGTGGTCCGCGCCGATTTCGAGGAAGCCGGCGACGAGGACGTTATCCGCAAGGTGCTTGGTGACCTGACTGCGGCGGGGATCGAGATTGACGATGCCGCCATTCGCGAACAGCTGGGCCACAAGCTGGTCGAGGCGCGCCGCCAGATTATCGAACAGACCAACTGATGCCGATGGCCGCGAGCGAGATCGAGGCGATGATCGTCGCAGCCTTTCCGGACGCGGTGGTCGAGATCCGCGACCTTGCCGGCGACAACGACCATTATGCCGCCCGGGTAATCTCCCCTGCGTTCGCTGGGATGAGCCGAGTTCGACAACACCAGGCGGTCTATGCCGCGCTGAAGGGCAAGATGGGGACCGAGTTGCACGCGCTGCAACTGGAAACCCTCGTGCCGTCGGGAGACCATGAATGAGCGACGTGAACGAAAAGATCGATAACATCGTCAAAGGCAGCGACGTGGTGCTGTTCATGAAGGGCAGCCCGCTGTTCCCGCAATGCGGCTTTTCCAGCCGCGCGATCGCGATCCTCGACCATCTCGGCGTCGCGTTTGAAAGCGTCGACGTGCTGCAGGACCAGGAAGTCCGCCAGGGCATCAAGGGCTATAGCGACTGGCCGACCATCCCCCAGCTCTACGTCAAGGGCGAGTTCGTCGGCGGCAGCGACATCATGATGGAGATGTTCGAAAACGGCGAATTGCAGACCATGGTCTCGGATGTCGCCAAGGCCGAATAACCACCGCGCGTTTGACAGAATCAAAAAGGGCGGCACCGGGACCAGAAACCTTGTGCCGCCCTTCGATTTGGTTTGTGGAACCAAGTGGACGCAATCAATAATGCATATGCCGTGCCAAACACAAAAAACACCGAAAACCTGCGGAAAAATGATTTTTCATGACGATCATGTTTCGGTTGATCGTAAAAAATTCCGACATGTTTCGGTTGGGTATCGCGATTGACGCGGATCATCGGCCATCGTTCAAGCGCAATTCACCACGCCGCCGATAGCAGGCGGGCCAGTTTATCAGTTTGGGAGGCAGTGTTGGCGATTTCAAAGCGCATCTTGTTGGCGGCGAGCATGATCATTGCGCTTCCGGCAGCAGCCCAGGATTCCGCCTCACAGTCCGAAACTGCGACTGCGGCCGATGCCGCCCAGACCCAGGCTGCGCCGGAAGGCGATGTCGTCGAAGGCGCTACGCCGGAGCGCGAGGCGCTGATCGCCCAATGCAGCAACCACAAATTCGAAGCCGAGATCGAGATCGACCCGGTCAAGAAACGGACGACGCGTGTCAAACTCTGCTCCAACCCCGACGCAAGTGACGCCGAGTGGGTCAAGACACTGGAAGCGGCAATTGCGGAGCTGCAAGCAAGGCGGATGCCCCCGGCTGCCAAGGCTGAGCTGATTGCCCAACTGGGACTCGAGATTGAGAAATATTCCCGGCCGAAGGCCCCGATCAATCTGGGGCAGGGGTCTCTTGGCACGCCGCTGAACATGCCGCCGGAACGCTACGAGACGTCGGTGCTGCCCTCGCTCGACCCGCCGAAGAAAGCGACGAACAATCAAGCGGCGACAAGTGGGGCGGCGTCATCCTCGGGTGCAACGGCCCGGGTCGACCAGCCGCCAAAGTCGATGGCGTTCAAGGTGAAATGCCTTGTGTTTGGACAAAAAGGGAGTGGCGGAACATGCGATTTCCTTGAACAGAATACCATTCTGGTCGTCAGCGCCGTGCAAGGACTGGAATCGGGTGGTACGCTCCGCTTCCGTCGTCGCGGCGATGAGCGCGGCGAAGTGCTTCTCACGGCGATGCAGCCCGGCCAGTCGGTGCGCGTCAAATTGCCGGGCGAATTGTGCAAGGGTGTATCAAGCAGCAAGGTGGAAATCGAATTGCTTCCGCCCGGTTCCAGGGGAAATGTCGCCGCCAGGGTGGGTCCATACGGATTGCGCTGCTAAGCCTCGTTCATCAGCCATTCATCCTGCGACTACAATTGTAGTCGTATGAAGCAGGATGTCCGACTCTCCGATGCCGAACTGGAACTGATGGCGGTCCTGTGGCGCACGTCACCGCTCGCCGCTAGCGATATTATCACAGCCATTCCCGAGCATCGCGATTGGTCGACGACGACCGTCAAGACCATGCTGTCCCGGCTCGTCGACAAGGGCGCGCTGGAGACCCAGGCGCAAGGCCGCCGCTTCCTCTATCGTCCGTTGGTCGCCCGCGACGCCGTTGCCGCGGACCAAGCCGGAAGGTTGGTCGATCGCCTGTTCGGTGGCCGCCTGTCGCCGCTCGTCGCCCAGCTCGCCGCGCGAAGGGACCTTAGCACCGACGATCTCGCCGAGCTCGAAGCTTTGGTGAGGGAGCTCAAGAAATGAGCCAGCTCGCATTCAACCTGCTGTCGGCGTCCGTGCTGGTCGCGATCGTGCTGCTGGTGCGCCGGCCGGTTGGGCGAATGTTTGGCGCCCGCGCGTCCTATGCGTTGTGGCTTGCTCCGGCAATTCGACTGGTGATGCCGCAGCTCCCCCAATTTGCAGTGCCCGCAGCGGCCACCCCGGCGGGCGCCGTCGACTGGGCATTGATGATCGAGCCTGCAACTCGCGTGGTTGCGACCAACCTGGACCGCTGGCCCGTCATGTGGGCCGTTGGTGCCGCGTTGTTCCTGACCTATCACCTGATCTGCCACATGATGTTTCTGCGTCGGGCGCTCTCGGCGGGGTGCTCCTACGGCGGTTCCATCGAAGGTTGCGAAATCCTGATGACGTCGGCGGTCGAAGGACCGGCGGCAACTGGACTGATCCGACGCCGGATCCTGCTTCCGGTCGATTTCGAAACGCGCTTTACGCACCAACAACAGCAGATCGCGATGCTTCACGAAGCGCTTCACCACCGGCGCGGCGACCTGTGGGCGAGCGCCGCCGCTTTGCTCGGCGCTGCGACTTTGTGGTTCAACCCGCTCACCTATCTGGCGCTCGGCGCGTTCCGCCGCGACATGGAATCGGCGTGTGACGCCAGTGTGCTCGCCACGCCCGGTGCGGTCGATGTCGCCGCCTATGGCGACACCATCTTGCGCAGCGCCGCGCATGCCATTCCGCGCTCGCTTTGCGCACTCACCAGCCTCGATGAACTGAAAGGACGATTGATCATGCTCAATACGAACCATGGATTACTTCGGCGCTTCGCCGGTTTCGGCGTTGCCGGCGGCCTCGCGCTTGCCGGAATCGCCTGCACCGCCCCGGCCAGTGCCGATGAGCCTACAAAGGAACATCGCACCGTTGAGAAACGGATCATCATCCACAATGACGGCGACGGCACCAAGAGCGCGACCTGGAACGACGGCAAGGAAATGAAGATCGATTGTCCGGGTGAATTGACCGTGATCGAAGCCGGTTCGGCCAAATCGAAGGACAAGGAAGAGAAAGCCAAGATGGTCTTCTGTGCCAAGTCAAAGGATCCCGCCGAAGCCGCTGCAGGACTGCAAAAGGCGATTGCCGAAATGAACAAGGACTCGGATATGGACCCGGACCTGAAGGCACAGGTCATTGCGAAGATCGAAGCGAGAATTGCGGAGCTGAACGCAAAAAAATAAGTGGGAAAATCTAGAAAATCCAGGCGCTTGCGGGACTCAATTCCGCAAGCGCCTTTTTATCGTTTACAGATGTAATCGAATCGATTACGCCTGTAATCGTCAATGAGGAAAAAGGTCGTGGAAAAACGTCTCAGCGATGCCGAATGGGAAGTGATGGAGGTGCTTTGGTCGTCCGACCAGCCACTGACCGCCACCGACATTGCCCAGCGCATCCCCGCGGACCGCGACTGGTCGCTTGCAACGGTGAAAAGCCTGCTGACCCGCCTGCTCGGCAAACGGGCCGTCTCGCCAGCCAAGGATGGCAGGCGGTTCCTGTATTCGCCGGCAATCGAGCGCGATCCCTATGTCGCCGATGAATCGCGGCGCTTTGTCGATCGCCTGTTCGGTGGCAAATTGTCACCCTTGTTCGCCCAACTCGCCGAAGGGGAGACCATCGACAAGGATGATCTCGCCGCGATCGAGGCACTGTTGAAGGAGCTTCGCCAATGACCTCCTGGCTGTTCGATACCTTCGTCGCGACTTCGCTGTTGATGGCGCTGGTGCTGGTCGTTCGTGAGCCGATCCGGCAGCGGTTCGGTGCAGGGGTCGCTTATGCCTTGTGGCTGATCCCGGCGGCGCGCCTGCTGATGCCGACCCTGACCACGACGGTCGAACACACGGTGCCGGCGGCAACGCATAACATCGCCCCTTCGGTGCCGCTCGGCGTTTCCTTGCACCAGCCTTATGCGATGGCGCTTGCCGAACCGGCGCTGTTCGAGCGCGTGGGTGGCTGGACGGGGCTCGCGCTTACGGCCTGGCTGCTTGGCGCCGCCGGCATGCTGCTGCGCGGAACCCTCGTTTACGCCCGCCAGCGCCGCGCCGTGCTGGTCGATGGCGTCCAGATTGCCTCGCTCGACGGGATCCGGGTCGTTCGCAGTCATGCCGTGCGCGGGCCGCTGGCGTTTGGCGTGATCGACCGGGTCATCGCGCTTCCCGCCGATTTCGACGAGCGTTTCGACGCGGCTCAGCGCCGGCTCGCGCTCGACCATGAACTCGCCCACCATCGCGCGGGCGACCTGATTGCCAACCATTTCGCTTATGTCCTCCTTTGCCTCCAGTGGTTCAACCCGCTGGCCTGGATGTCCCACGCTGCTTTCCGCTTCGATCAGGAAGCTGCGTGCGATGCCCGGGTGTTGGACAACGCCAAGGCCGACGATCGCGCTGTCTACGGACAGGCGATTGCCAAGGCCGCTTCGGGACGGGCGCTGCTGTTTTCCGGCGCGCTCGATCGACCAAGCACCCTGCAAAGGAGATTGAAGACCATGCTCGTAACTCCCGACCCGCGCCGCCGGATCGCCGGCAAGACCCTGATCGTTGCAACGATTGCCCTTGCGCTGCCGCTGACCGCGACCTGGGCCACCAGATATGTCGACGTCCCGGCACCGCCTGCACCGCCAGCCGCGCCGTCCGCCGTCAAGGCACCAATGGCGCCACTCGCGCCGAAAGCGCCAATGGCGCCGATTGCAACGATTGCTTCGGTCGCGCCCGTTGCACCTGGCAAAGGAGATCGCATCATGGTTCGCAGCGAGCAAAAGGAATGGAGCGAATTGACCCCGGACGAGCGCGCGGAGATTCGCCGTTCGATTGCGCAGGCGCGAGCCGAATTGGCCAAGGTCGATACCGCCACAATCGATCGCGAGATCGCAAAGGCAATGGCCGAGGTTCGCGTCGATCATGCCAGCATGGCGCGTGACCTGGCGAATGCCCGCGCCGAGGCATTGCGTGAAATCGACGCCAATGCCGATGAGATTCGAAAGGCGGGTCAGGATCCCGAAGCGATCAAGGCGACGGTCCGGGCGAGCCTTAAGGCGGTCGAAGCGATCGACATCGAGGAGATCACCCGCAATGCGCTCGCATCTGTTGACCGGAAGACCATGCGCGCCAGCATGGAAGCGGCCCGTGCCGGGATGCGCGAAGCCGAAGCCGAGCTCGAACGGCTCGACCGCAAGACGCGCCAATAGCTCGAAGCGGCGGGAAGGGCCGACATCGGCCCTTTGCGTGGCGGGGGCGTCCGTGGCAGAGGCAATGCCGTGGACGCCCCTTATTTCATCCTTGAACAACTCGCGCCGGGCGTCGGCCGCCTGCTCGCGCACAATCCATCGCCTTACACCTATACCGGGACCCAGACCTATCTGGCCGGAAAGGACGAGGTCATCGTCGTCGATCCGGGCCCGGCGATGGACGACCATGTCGACGCCATCATTGCCGCCATTGCCGGACGGCCGGTGCTTGCGATTGCCTGCACCCATACCCACCGCGACCATTCCCCCGCTGCGGCTCCGCTCAAGCAGCGCATCGGTGCGCCGATTGTCGGCTGCGCACCGCTCAGCCTGGAATTGGTCGGCCCGCGCGCCGATGCGGCCTTCGACGGCGATTATGCACCCGACCGGGTCCTGACGGACGGGGACGGGATCGACTTTGCCGACGGAACAAGGTTCGTCGCGGTCGCGACCCCGGGCCACACATCGAACCACCTGTGTTATGCTTACCAAGGCAGCCTGTTTACCGGCGATCATGTTATGGGCTGGTCGACCACCGTGGTTGTGCCGCCCGATGGCGACATGGGCGACTTCATGGCCAGCCTTGAAAAACTCCGCCAGCGCGACGACGTCATTTTCTACCCTGCCCACGGCCCGCCAATCACCAATCCCCAGCAATTGCTGCGCGGGCTGATCGGCCACCGGATGCAGCGCGACAAGCAGATACTGCGTCTGGTCCGCGATGGGCTGGCCGAGGTGCCGGCAATTGTCGCGGCGGCCTATCCCGGACTCGATCCGCGGCTGGTCCCGGCGGCCGGCGGATCGGTCACCGCGCATTTGATGGACCTCGAACGGCGTGGGCTCGTTCATCATGAGGAGGAACGATGGAGGGCGGGCTGAACATTTCGCGCAAAACGCTGGGCCAGGTGATCGGTGCCATCCTTCTGCTCGCGCTCATTGCGGGGTGGAGCTGGAAGGTCGCTGAGGACAAACGCCGGGCGGAGGAGATCGCCACCGCGCAGGGCATTGCCCGAGTCATCGCCACCACCTTCGCCGGAAAGACCGACCTTCGCGTTGCCGCGGTCAACGGCACGATCGACGTGACCAGCGTCAATCAGGGCGCGCTGTTCCAGTCGAAGCTCAACGGCACCTTGCCCTTTTCGGTCGATTATTTCGTCGACCTGTCCGGCCTGACGCTCGACGATGCCAAATATGACCCGCAGGCCAAACGCCTGTTGGTGACCATCCCCGACGTTCGCGTCGCCGAACCAAATATCGACCTGACCAAGGGCAAGATGGGCAATATGGAGGGGTGGTGGGTATCGCGGCAGGCCAGCCAGGCGCTGGTCACGCGATCGGTCAGGCTTGCCGACCAGCAGGCCGAAGCGACCGCGAACGAACCTGCCAACCTTGCCAGAGCGCGCGAGGAAGGGCGCCAGCGAATTGCCAAATTGCTCGAATTGCCGCTCGAGGCATCGGGGATCGGCGATATTTCAGTCGAGGTCCGCTATGCTGGCGAGGGCCGCAAGACCGACGAGCGCTGGGATGTCAGCCGCTCGGTAAAAGACGTATTGGACGAAGCGGCCGCGCGCCGCGCAGGAGAGACGAAGTGACCGCACCGACGACCAGCCTCAAGGGCCTCGACCTGCTTGCCGAGATCAAGCGGCTGAAGGAGGAACGCAACGCCGTCATCCTGGCCCATTATTACCAGAAACCGGAAATCCAGGACCTCGCCGATTTCGTCGGCGACAGCCTCGACCTGTCGCGCAAGGCGGCGGCGACCGATGCCGATGTCATTGCCTTTTGCGGCGTGCGCTTCATGGCCGAAACCGCCAAGATCCTGAGCCCGGAAAAGACTGTGATCCTCCCCGACATGGAAGCCGGCTGCAGCCTGGAAGACAGCTGCCCGCCCGATCAGTTCGCGGCCTTCCGCGCCAAGCATCCCGACCATATCGCGCTGACCTACATCAATTGCTCGGCGGAAGTGAAAGCGCTGTCCGACATCATCGTGACCTCGTCCAGTGCCGAGGCGATCCTCGACCAGATTCCCAAGGACCAGAAGATCATCTTCGGCCCGGATCGACATCTTGGCGGTTACCTGGCCCGCAAGTTCGATCGCGACATGCTGCTGTGGCCGGGCATCTGCATCGTCCACCAGGCGTTCAGCGAGACCGAATTGCTCAAACTGAAGGCGCAACATCCCGGCGCCCCGGTCGCGGCGCATCCCGAATGCCCGCCGCACATCATCGACCATGCCGACATGGTCGGGTCGACCAGCGCGATCCTGAAATTTTGCACAACGACCGATGCCGACACCATCCTGGTCGCGACCGAGCCGCACATCATCCACCAGATGGAAAAGGCGGCGCCCCGCAAGACCTTCATCGGCGTGCCCGGCGGCGACGGCAACTGCAATTGCAACATGTGTCCGTACATGGCGCTCAACACGCTGGAAAAACTCTACGTCGCGCTGCGCGATCTCAAACCGCAGATCGAAATGAGCGTCGAACTGATGGACGCGGCGCGCAAGCCTTTGACCCGAATGCTCGACATGGCGGGGCATACGGTGGGGCAGGGCGACGTCGGCCGGCCAAAGCTGAGCGGCGATTAGCCGCGCCTAGAGTTAGCTTTGGGTGGAAAGCTGACATTGGCGCCGATCAGGTTTGACGGGCATATCTGACCAATTGCGCGATTCCGAACGCTACGGCTGGAAAGGCGATGCAGAGTTCCAAGGGCATTCCTTTGACGTCGCCGGCAAGTCGCGGCCCAAAATAGAAAAATGTTGCAGCAAACGCCGTTATCGCAAGCCATTCAAGCAACATTCCGCGCGCAACTGATGTGTTGCTGACCCGCGGTGCCAGCAAAATGCTTGGGCCGACAGCCGCGCCGGCGGCATCGACTAGTCTCGACCAGCTCTTCGCGCTGATCTTCAGCGAGCCAACTGCGGGCTTGCCCAAACTGAGTTTCACCATCGGCGTTAACCAGGTCTTTGAAGGCGTCGCTTCAATTTCATTCCAAGGCACCAGGAACGGCCGTTGAAACGGGCCAAAAATCCGCCAGATTCCGTATACCGAGTCCACGTTGGTGGGCGCTCAGGGTCAGAATGCCGCCCAACGAAACGCCTAGACCCATTGAGCCCGATTGTCCCCGAAGCTTCAGAAGCGGCTTCTCAGATGGGGCGTCATACCATTGCTGCAGATTGAACCAGCCAGAAATAAAGCCGAGCATGGTTCCAACTGCGAGCCACATCCCTACGAATAAGAATGGGAAAGCGATCGCGAAGAACTTTGGGTCTTCCATCCATCCAGCCTAGCGCCGCTCCTAATGACCGCAATGGGTCGATTGCTGCCACCGGCCATTCTGAATGGAAATCCGACTCTCTAGCTGAATGGATAGCCGCGCCCATAGACACCCCAGACCTCCGTAATTTTGCCCCGCCGCTCGCACCAGTGGACGGTCCAGTATGTTCGCATTGCATCTCCGCGAGCGTAGTTTGTGCTTCGGACACCATCGTAGCCATCCAAGAGCTTTCTCTTGAAGCCTTGTCGGCTCAGCTCGGCGAGTAATTTTTGCTCATCGCTCCCAACCGGAAATTGAGCTTTCACGCGTCGATCAAAAATTCGCGTTCCGTCTTCCACATCTGACGGCAAACCCTTGGCGATCTCGGGGGTGTCGGGCTGACACGCGATCAGAAGAACGAAAAAAGGGATGTGGAGCCAGCGCATGAATCAATCTGTCATAGGCACTTAATGTCAGCAATGGGTCGTGTTCTGTCGCCGGGCAACTAGTAGGATGCGCCATTGTCAGCGATCCAGAAGTTATGCATCCAAAGACATGAGCTACAATCCACCTCGCCTAAGTTTGCGACGCATAAAGTGGACGTGGAACTTCCACATGGCGCTGCGTGCGGAGAGGCTAGAGAATCCGGAAACTGGACTACGCCATCTCGAGAAGATGGCGACTGCCGGGCCTCTACCTTTCATCGCAAGGGTGATCGAAGCAAATCTCCTGCTCCAGCTGAGGCGGGGCTCTGAAGCTCAGGCTGCGCTCAATGCGCTCGTCAATCAGGCAGATCGAGACCGTCCGCTCCAGCAATACCTAGTGGCCTATTGCGAGAGCTTATTGGAAGGGATTGAGCGGCGAGAGTGCATGGCAAAAGCAGGGAAAGTCGCGCCGAAAGTACCTGGCTTGAGGTTCTATCCGACAAGTCGCTTCCCGATCCCTGATTGCCGCTATTGCGATGTGATCAAGAGCTTGTGAGGGCGCGATGCATGGTTCGTATGGCACGCGGATTTACGTCGGCAATGGGTCGAAAGCTGACTCTAGCGATTTGGCGACAGGAATGGGTGGAAAGCGGCCAAAGGTTCAGATCGCGAGATAAGTTAGCAGTAGGCCGAAAATCACAGTTATAGGTGCCATTGACCTCACAAACCTTGGCGACATCTTTTTAGACCACCAAACCGCATACGCGGCATGCAAATTTCTCGGGGTCAGCAAAAGAACGACTGAACTGACAAGAACAAACCATCCGACAATTTCCAATTCGTCTGGTGCCTTCGATGAAGCCGATCTGACTATTAGGGCTCCGCCAGCGATCGCTCTCAAGCCCAATTCTGTCACATTAATTTTCCAAGTGGAGGCCATAAGGCTCAGCCAGCGTAGGCAATCATGAGGTCGATTCCACATGAGCCAAGCTACGACGATGAGCCAGGCACTGGCCAGCATCACGAGTATGAGTGCAACAAGCTGCATAGGGGCCTATTTCACGCCAAGCCAATGTCTGCAAATGGGTCGATTGCTGACTCTAGCTATTCCCCTTCTTACTCTCCGCGATAAAGCGCCGCACTTCGCTTTCCAGCACCGGCAATGGCACCGCGCCCAGGCCGAGGATGGTGGAGTGGAATTTCTTGATGTCGAAGTCTCCGCCCATGCCGCGCTCGGCCTCGGCGCGAAGGCGCAGGATGGTCATCAGGCCGATCTTGTAGCTGAGCGCCTGGCCCGGCCAGCTGATGTAGCGGTCGACTTCGGTGCCAACCTCATGCGACGATAAGGCCGTGTGGCTCGACAGATAATCGACGGCCTGCTGGCGGGTCCAACCGTAACGGTGGATCCCGGTGTCGATGACCAGCCGCGCCGCGCGCCACATCTCGTAGCTCAGCTGCCCGAATTTCTCGTACGGCGTGCGGTAAATGCCCATCTCGTTGCCGAGATATTCGGTATAGAGGCCCCAGCCTTCGCCATAGCCGGAGAAATAGAGGTTGCGGCGGAAGCGGGGCAGGGCGCTTCCTTCTTCGGCCAGCGCGGCTTGGAAGCTGTGGCCCGGTGCGCATTCGTGCATCGTCAGCGCAGGGATATTGTAAAGCTGGCGGCTGGGCAGATTGTAGGTGTTCATCTGGCAGCTCGACAATCCGCCGCGCCCCGCGGTGTAAAAGGGCGCAAGGGCCGGCGGCACCTCGATGATCGTAAAGCGGCGGCGCGGCAGGATCTCGAAGTAATCGCCCAGCTTCCCGTCGACGCGCTTGGCGACGTAGGAAGCGACGCCCATCAACTCGTCGGGCGTTCTCGCGATGAACTGCGGGTCGGTTTTCAGGAATTTGAGGAAGTCGGCCATCGATCCGGTGAAGCCCGCCTCCGCCTTCACTTTCTCCATCGCCGCCGTGATCCGCGCGACTTCCGACAGGCCGGTCTGGTGAATTTCCTCTGGCGTCAGGTCGAGCGTCACATATTCGCGGACCTGGGCACGGTAGAAAGCATCGCCGTCGGGAAGGTCACGCGCGCTGACCGTCTGCCGCGCCCCCGGCACATATTCCTTCGTCCAGAACGCGAGCAGTCTGGTGTAAGCGGGGACGACCGCTTGCTCGATCGCGGCGCGGCCCTCGGCGCGCAATTGTTCCACCTCAACCGCCGGCATCGTTTTCGGCATCGCCTTGAACGCCGCGTAAAAGGCGTTGTCGGCGACCGGCCTGATAAAGGACGCGATCGAGCTTTCGCGGTTCTGCAGCGTGACCTGCGGCGGGGTGAAGCCGCGCTTCATCCCCTTGCGCATCTCGGCCATTTCCTCGCCGAACAGGCGCGGGATGTCGCGCATTCGGGCGACATAGCGCCGGTAGGCGGCGGCATTGTCCAGAGTGCCGCCCTCGTCGAGATAGGTCCAGAAATTGCTGTCCGAACTGACCGGCATTTCCCACGTCGAAAAGCGGCCGTCGGCAACCCGCGCCTCCAGCGTGGTACGCAGCACTTGCGCATTGATCGCCTCGGACGGCGACAGGTTGGCAAGCCCGATGGCGTCCAGCTTGCGTAGCAGGTCGGTGCGATAGGCCAGGCGGCGGCGTTCGCTGGCGGCGTCGGCGCGGGCAAGGTAGCCTGCCTCCTCGATATCGCCATCCTCGCCCCAGATCGCGCCATATTCCCTGGCGGTCCAGGTCGCATATCCCTCGTACAAGGCGCGCAGGCGGGCGTCGTCGACCCCGGCGGGGGCCATCGCAACCGGGGCCGGAGGCGCGACCTGCGCGGCGAGCGGGAAGGAACAGGCGGCAAGGCCGGCGGCGAGCGCAAGGCGCGAGGGAAGGATTGTCATCGCGGACAGCCTAGCGGCAAATCGGCGCCCGGCAATCCGCCCTCATTCATTGACGGGTCATGCCCGCCTTGCCAGAGCATCCTGATGTCGATGCGTCTTGCCCTTTTCGTTCCCGCGCTTCTCCTCGCCTCCGCCAGCTCGGCGCAGCGCAGCGAGAGCGATGCGATGGTCTCGCCCCAGTCGCAGGTCCAGAAATCGGACTTCTTCAAGCCCGGCCTCGCGCCCGCCCGCGTTCCTGCGCGCTACGATGTCACCATCGTCTATTTCTTCGATTATCAATGCCCGCAATGCCGCGCCTACACCCCCGATGTCGCGCGGGTGATGCGGGAGGATCCGCGCATTCGCTGGATCTATCGCGACATTCCAAGCATCTCG
Organism: uncultured Alphaproteobacteria bacterium; assembly: GCA_963843855.1. GTDB lineage: Bacteria > Pseudomonadota > Alphaproteobacteria > Sphingomonadales > Sphingomonadaceae > Sphingomicrobium. Next base: position 360,327 of record CAWJMA010000007.1, on the reverse strand, counting down.
CCCAAATCCCACGACGCCGCGCGGGTCGCGATCGCGGCGTCCTTCCAGAACCGCCACCACGCCTTCCACTATGCGCTAATGACCGGCAAGGGTCGCCTGACCGACGCGACCATCCGCGCCGCCGCCGCCCGCGCAAAGATCGACTGGCCGCGACTGCAGCGCGACCTGAAGGTCCGGCGCAAGGCGATCGACGCGCTGATCGACCATAATATGGCGCTTGCCGATACTGCCGGTATCGTCGGCACCCCGGCCTTCCTGGTTGGCGAAACGCTCGCCGATGGTGCGCTCGACTATCGCAACCTCAAGGCCGAAATCGCCGACGCGCGAAAAGCGGGGCGGCGTTAGCGCTTTGTCGATTCCGCCCTCAGCGCCGCGACTTCGCGCTTGCCGGCGGCGTTGAGATAGGGCGAAAGTTCTGCCCACGACAAGACGACAGTGTCCCCGCAAGCCATCATTACACGCGGCAGGTTGGGGGTGAACGCGATGCCCTTTTCGGTCAGCGCGAGGTCCCACGTGGTCGCGCTCTCGACCGATGGCCGGCAGTCCTCCTCGCGCCGTTCGGCGAAGGGGATCTTGCCGGCGACGTGGCGCAGGAGCTTTGGTCCGAGCGTGTCGACTGTCGTTCCTTCCTCGTAGGTTGTGCGGCGAACGGCGGCCGGGGCGAACCAGTCGAATAGGTTGACGATTGCCCCCGACGTTCGGTCGAACAGCGTGGCGACGTTGCTGGTATTTGGATGCGCGCCGCCGCAGAAACTGTCGTTCGACGCTTTCACCGCCAGCCAGCGTGCCGTGGCGAGCGTCGGTTCGATGGAATAATGGTAATCGGCGCCGAATGACCCGGTATTACGCAGACACCACGCCCAGCCTTCTTCGGAATTCTCGAAGGGCTCGCGAAGGCGCCGATTGATTGCGTCGATCGCCGCGCCGGTGCCGGGCAGTTGGAAGCTTTCGACCGATACGCTGTCATCGGGATAGGCCAGCGTCCATTGCTCGGCGGTGAGGACGGCGTTGAGGCGCTCGGTCCTGCGGACGATCCGGGCCGCGGCAACGATCGGTTCGACGAACGCGAGGCTGGAACAAGCCCGGTCGAAAACCTCGTCGGTGGTGAAGGCGATCCGGCGCAGGCGGATAGGCAGCGTCCGCTTTTTACCCCGCCATGTGCCCGCAAGCGTGTGGCCGGAAATTCCGTCGATCGTCCAGCGCGCCACGTCCTTGTCGTCGGCCCAGCCTTCGGTCAGTTCGCCGGGCTTGTCGCGGTCGGCAATCAACGGAATCGTCGTCAAATTCCTGACGTAGAAATACCGACCCTCGCTGCGATATTCCCCCGCGTCGTAGCAGGCGCGGACCGGGAGTGTTCCGATTGTGCCCTGCCAGACCCCGTCCATCGCCTGAAGGTCGGTCGCCGCCGTCGCCGGCTTCGCCAGCATCAGGGCCGTGGCAATAAGCCACCGTGACTTCATTCGACCCTCGTTCCGGATGCGTCGATCACCCCGGTTTCGGGATGGTGCTTGTCGAGGTGGCGGCAGATGATGCGCAAATTTCGGGTGTTCGATCGGAAGAAGAAGTCGGGCACCGCGCCGACGAACGGGATCAGGCCGAGCAGCCAGTCCACGCCGATGTTGCTTGCCATCCGCGCCATCGTCCATTTCGACATGCCCAGGTTGCGCGCCTCCCAGGCCAGATAACTGCCGATGATCGCGGCCATCGTCGGCCCGACGACGGGCACGAAATCCATGATCACGTCCAGCCCGACCTTGCGATTTGTCCCGGGGATATCGAACATCCGTTCCATGATGACCTCCAGCGCCTCGACCCGCTGTCGAACGTCCTTGGGCGCATTCGACAGATTTGGCATCGGCAGGCGGCGGCTCATTTTCTCGACCATCATTGACCTTCCCGGCGGGGGTTGCGCGTCAGTCCGATCAACGGATGACGGGCCGACTTGTTCTCGGAGAACCCACTCAGGCGGCTTGCGGCCAATGACCAGCGGATAGGCGCCGCCAGCGCAATGAACGCCTGTTGCTCGTCCAGCAGCCGTGCCGCCTCGGCAAGCAATGCGGCACGTTGGACGCCGACCGTTGCGGCGCGGGCCGAATTCATCAGTTCATCGGCCGCAGGCGAGCAGATCGCGACACTGCCGCAGCGGAATTGCCTGACAAACCATGCCGGCGACGTCGTCGGCGCGACCGCATCGACCAGCTGGAAATCGGCCGGACCGCCTTTGTCGGCGCGCTTCACGGTCAGTCCCAACGCGCCCCAGTCGGCCTGCAAACGCGCCAGCAGCAAGTCGGCGCCCGGCCCGTCCGGAAGGCGGATCGAAATGGTCGGGCGGTCGGCCTCGGCGAACAGCCGATCGGCTTCGTTGGTCAGGATGCGCAAGCGGTCGGCCGGGTTCGCACCAAGCGCGGTCGGCTGGACTTGCGGCGACAGGCCATCGAGCCCGGCCTGGAGGATGGTTGCGCGCGCCGTCAGCCCGGGGACGCCAACGGCGGCGACCAGTGCGTCGCGATCGATGGCCCGATTGAGCAGGCGTCGAACGTCGCGGTCGCTGGCCGGGCCTTTCGCCCGTGCCGGGACCAGTCCAAACAGGCCGATTACCGGATCGTAACGAAGGGAGCCGCGCGGCAAGTTGGCGCCTTTCGCAAGCGGCAGATCGGAAATCGTCCCGCCAAGCACCAGATCGCGTTCGCCGCGGACGAACAGGTCGATAGCCTTGGCCGCCGTCGCCGAATCGATCCGCGCGCGATCGACAATGTCGGGCCCGTCGATCACGACTTGGCGATGGACCAGCGTTCCAATCCCACTCTGCCTGGCGCTTTCCTTGTCAATTATGAATGGCCCGGCCCCAATGCCGCCGTTCAGAACGCCCATGTCGGGCTGGGCAAGAATTTGCAGCAGGTTGGGCCGCGGGGCCGTCAGCCGGATCTCGATTACCCGGTCGGTCATCGCGACCACCTCGGCAATTGCGCCCAACGTGTCCTTCAACTGGTTACGACTGCCTGATCGGATCTGGCGATTCAGCGAACGCGCGACGTCGCGGGCGGTGACCTTGCGCCCGTCGGCCCAATTTAGCTTGGCCAGGCGGAAGATGTAACTCATCCCGTCGTCGCTGACGTTCCACCGCTCGGCCAGGCCAGGCTCGATTTCCCCGCGGGCGTCGAACCGGACCAGGCCTTGCGCCATTGCCCCCATCGCAACCGCCCGGGCGGGCGAAAGCGGTCCGTTGGCGGCGTCCACGACTTGCGGCTTTGCGTTGTCGATGACGATCACGTCGACCGGTTCAGGCTCGCGCTTGCCGCAACCGGACAAGGCCAGCGCCGCAGCGACAACCAGCCCGATCGAGACGCGGAGGGGAGCAGCGGCCATGGTCACAGTCCTAACGTTCTGGCACGGTTCATCAAGCATCTGGATATGAGAGTCGAACTGTTTTACACATATAAGGCAGTGAATATTGGCGGACGGATAAAGAGGGCATGAGCGAGGGCGACATCATCTGGCAGCGCGGCGGCCGAAATGTCGAGGACTTGCCTGATCCGTTCGGCGGAGCGACGCTGCCGCCGCAGGACGATAGTGCAACGCCACGGCCACGCCGCCGCAAATGGCGCTACATCGCCTACGGCTTTTTCGCGATCATCCTCGTCACCCTGCTGTGGCTGGTCTTCACCGCGCCGCTCGGCCGTGCGCTGGAGCCGCTCGAGGACCCCGCCATGCTGCTCGTCAGCAGCGAAGGCCAGCCGATTGCACGCCGCGGCGCGATCAAGGACGAGCCGGTCGAGGTCGCGAAGCTGAATTCGATGACCCCCAAGGCCTTTATCGCGATCGAGGATCGTCGATTCCGGTCGCATTGGGGGGTCGATCCACGCGCCATCGGGCGGGCGATGTGGACGAATTTTCAGGCGGGGGGTGTCCGCCAGGGCGGCAGCACGCTGACCCAGCAGCTCGCCAAGACCAGTTTTCTGTCCTCCGATCGTTCGCTGAAGCGCAAGGCGCAGGAAGTCATCATCGCCTTCTGGCTCGAAGGCTGGCTGACCAAGGACGAAATCCTCTCGCGCTATCTTTCGTCGGTCTATTTCGGCGACGGCGTTTACGGTCTGCGGGCGGCGGCGCGGCATTATTTCGATCGCACCCCGGAAAACCTGTCGCTGGCCCAGTCGGCGATGCTTGCCGGGATGGTCCAGGCACCGTCGAGACTTGCCCCGACCCGTAATCTCAAGGGCGCGCAGAAGCGCAGCCGACTCGTCCTCCAGGCGATGGCCGATACCGGCGTCATCACCCAGTCGCGGGCGTCCGCGAGCCGATCGGCAGTCCCGGTCGCGCGGCGCCGGAAAGTCCCGACCGGCACCTACTTCGCCGATTGGGTCGCCCCAGCCGCAAGCCAGAAGTTCGAAGCCGATTTTGGCGAAGTCAAAGTGCCGACCACGCTCGACGCCGACCTCCAGCGAATCGCCGTCCGCGCAATTTCCAACGCTGGGATCGGCGATGCCCAGGCCGCGCTGGTCGCGATGCGCCCCGATGGCCGTGTCGTCGCGATGGTTGGCGGCAAAAGCTACAAGAACTCGCCCTTCAATCGCGCCACCCAGGCCCGCCGGCAGCCGGGCAGCGCCTTCAAACTGTTCGTTTACCTCGCCGCCCTGCGTGCCGGTTATACGCCCGACGACATGATCGATGATTCGCCGATCACGGTCGACGGCTGGTCGCCCGCCAACAGCGACGGCGTCTACCGCGGCTCGATCACCTTGCGCGAGGCATTCGCGCGGTCCAGCAATGCCGCCACCGTCCGCCTGTCGGAACGGGTCGGGCGCGACAATGTCCTTCGCGCCGCTCGCGAACTCGGAATCCGCTCGCCCTTGCCCGATTCGCCCAGCGTGGCTCTGGGAACGGCGGGCGTCAGCCTGATCGAGATGACCTCGGCCTATGCCGCCATCGCCGGCGGTCGCTATCCGGTTCGGCCGGTCGGCTTGAGCCCCGAAGGGTCCGAGGACGCCGGGTTCGGCAATTTTTTCCAGCGCGGCGGTGCGCTCGATCGCAATCGCGACTGGGCGCCGATGCTCGACCTGCTGTGGAATGCGACCAACAAGGGAACAGGGCGCCGAGCAGCGCTGGGCATCCCGACTTACGGCAAGACCGGAACCACCCAGAACAATCGCGACGCCCTGTTTATCGGCTTTGCCGGCAACCTAGTGGTTGGGGTCTGGGTCGGCCGCGACGACGACAAGTCGCTTGGCAAAGCGACCGGTGGGACGGCGGCGGCCCAGCTGTGGCGCAGTTTCATGGCCAGCGCGGTCGTGGTCGACGGTCGCCGTGGCCCCGAATTGCCGTTCCGTCCGCGCGTTGCCTTGCCGCCCAAACCCGATTCGCTAAGCCCGCTTCCGCCGGAATGGAGCGAACCAAGTCGCGCCCTACGCGAAATCGGCCGCGCCCTCGAGGAACTGTTCAAGGAATGAGCCGCCAGAAAATTGCTGGTTAACGGAGGATTAGGCCGCCGTTTTAAACTTTTCTCAATCTCTTGAGGCGAAATGGGGACTAACCCAAGCGCCCCAGAAAAGGTGTCTCGGGTGGGGAGTGGACCCCGATTGATGGAACCTAGGAGACCAGACATGGCGAAATTCATTAAGCTGATTCGTAATAACGAAGGTGCCACCGCGATTGAATACGGCCTTATTGCCGCGCTCATCGCCGTTGCCGCGATCACCGCAATGACCAGCATCGGCACGAAGCTGGGCGGCACTTTCAACAACGTTTCGAACAAGCTCTAAGCTTCTTTCGATCGTTACGAACGGCTGGCGGCGGTACCGAAAGGTGCCGCCGCCTTTCGTTTGTCTGCCAGCGACCCGGAAAGCGACTAGACTGATCGTCGTGCAACGAAAAGGGCGCCCCGAAGAGCGCCCTTTCAGGATGATGGTGGAGCCGAGGGGGATCGAACCCCTGACCTCTGCAATGCCATTGCAGCGCTCTCCCAGCTGAGCTACGGCCCCATCGTCCGGCGCGCCCTTTAGCGGTGATTGTCGGGGCTGCAAACCTCAAAAATCACCACTGGCGACGCACCGACTTAATTGTTGTCGTCTTTGTCGTCCGACTTGGTGACGCCAAGGTCGTCGTCGCCCGTCGACAGGTCGACTTCGTCGTCGGCGCTGGGCTCTTCGTCCTCGTCGATTTCCAGATCCTCGGCACCAAGGTCACTATCGGCCTTTTCTTTTTCCTTGGTCGTCTGGTTGCTCTCGAAGGGAAGCGGCTGCTTCGACTTCAGGACAGGCTCGGGGGTGAATTCGGTGCCGCATTCGATGCAGGTCACCGGGTCTTCCTTGCCCAGGTCGTAAAAGCGGGTCGCGCATTTGGGACAAGTGCGCTTGCTGCCCCATTCGGCCTTCACCATGGTGAATACTCCAGTCTGGTAAATCTGTGATTTGCTGTCGCGCCTGGCGGCGCACAGCCATTCGGCGGGCGCCTTGCCATAGCGCAGGCACGCTGTCAAAGCGGCGCTTCATGTCCAGCCCCGCGCTTCCCCTCGTGATTGCCGTCGACGGCCCCGCCGCAAGTGGCAAGGGGACCATCGCCCGCGCGCTTGCCCGGCATTATGCACTGCCGCACATGGACACCGGAATGCTCTACCGTTCGGTCGCGCTCAGCCTGTTCCGGTTCGGCGGCGACATTTCTTCCGAGTTCGAGGCCGTCCGCGCCTGTCACGAGATCGACAAGATTTCGCCCGACGAAGAAGAATTGCGAAGCGAGACGATCGGCAAGCTGGCCAGCCGGATCTCCGCTTACCCCGCGGTTCGCGCGGCGTTGCTCGACCGGCAGCGCGCCTTTTCCGCCCAGCAGGGGGGCGCCGTCCTCGACGGGCGCGATATCGGCACCGTGATCGCGCCGGATGCCGATGTGAAACTCTACGTCACCGCGACGCCGCACGTGCGCGCGACCCGCCGCCTCGCCGAAATCACTGCGCGCGGCATGACCGCCCATTTCGACGAAGTGCTGGCCGACATCCGCAGCCGCGACGAGCGCGACAGCGCGCGCGGATCGGCGCCGCTGACCAAAGCCGCCGACGCGCTGGAACTCGACACCAGCAATCTTGACGTCGAAGCCGCCATCGCCGCGGCGCTCCGCCTTGTCGCCCGCAAGCTGGAAGACGCCTGAGCGTCGCTGGCTACGCCCGGATCGGAATCGGAGGTTCGCGCTCGTTTGATCCGGCCGGCAGTCGGCACCCAAAACGTCACTACCGCCATAAATCGTTCGGTCATGTTTTCATCCGTCGCGGTTCCGATATTGTTTCGTTCGTCCGCGCGATTTGGTTACGGATATTCGATGATTGGGTTGTTCGCCGCGTGGGTGGCGAGTGTGAATCTCTGGACCGTCGCCCGTTTCTGGCAGGACAAACAACGGGCCATCCAGCGCGTGCGCCGAGTTCCCGAAGCGGACCTGCCGACGCTCGCGTTCCTTGGCGGGACGCCCGGCGCATTCCTCGCGCGCTACCTTTTTCGTCACAAGTCCCGAAAGGAACCCTTCTCTACCTACCTCAACGTCATCGCGATGCTGCAGCTTGGACTGGGGATTGGCCTGTTCCAATTCTGAGGATTGGCGCTAGGTTGACCGGACTGCGAGGGGCAGGCATTGTCGGGTACGGCGCTTTGTCGCCGACTGGGCCTTGGATTTCTGATCCCGAGACTTGCCCGGATAAAGAGGGACAGGAGCAAGAGGGTTCGCAATCGCCAGATCATCGGCTGGAGGGAATTGGTCCAGCTGCCCGACCTTGGCGTCACGAACCTGCGGGCCAAGATGGATACCGGCGCCCGGACTTCGGCGCTCCATGTCGCGAACATCGCACCTTTTGTCGAAGACGACGGATCCGATTGGGTCCGGTTCGAGATCGATCATTCCGCCGTTGGCGGAGCATCCGGCACTGGCAGATGCAAAGCGCTATTGGCCGGAATCCGGACCGTCAAAAGTTCCAACGGGGGGATTGAACGCCGTCCCGTCATCCGCACCAGGGTCCGCATCGGCGATATCGAACAGCTCGCCGAGGTTACGCTGACCGACCGCAAGGATCTTCTCCACCCGATGCTGGTCGGGCGAACCGCGCTGCGCAAGCGCTTCCTGATCGATTCCGGTCGTTCATTCCTGCTGGGCAAGGGGGCTTAAGCTCCTGCCGTCTGGTGTCTCCAAATTCTGAAGGGAAACCCGCGATGAAATTCGCCATGCTGGCCCGCAATGCCAGCCTTTATACCCACCGCCGACTGGTCGAGGCCGCCGAAGCACGCGGCCACCAGATCGACATCCTCAATACATTGCGCTGCTTCATGCAGATCACATCGCACCGCCCGACCATCCATTATGACGGCAAGGAAATTAAGGGCGACGCCTACGACGCCGTCATCCCGCGGATCGGCGCGTCGATTACCTTTTACGGCCTGGCCGTCCTTCGCCAGTTCGAGATGATGGGCGTCTATCCGTTGAACGAGTTCGTCGGGATCGGCCGGTCGCGCGACAAGCTGCGCTCTATGCAATTGCTGGCGCGCGACGGGATCGGATTGCCGGTCACCGCCTTCGCCCATGATCCCAAGCAGACCGGGCAATTGCTCGACGTCGTCGGCGGTGCGCCGGTGGTGATCAAGCTACTGGAAGGGACGCAGGGTATCGGCGTCGTGCTGGCCGACACCAAGAGGTCGGCGCAATCGGTGATCGAGGCGTTTCGCGGCGCCAATGTGAACATCCTGGTCCAGGAATATATCAAGGAGGCCGGCGGCACCGATATCCGCGCGCTGGTCATCGACGGCAAGGTCGTCGCGGCGATGAAGCGCACCGGCGCGGAGGGCGATTTTCGCTCCAACCTGCATCGCGGCGGCTCGGCCGAGACCATCAAGATCACCGCCGAGGAACGCTCGACCGCGGTCCGCGCAGCCAAGGCGATGGGGCTGAACGTCTGCGGCGTCGACATGCTTCGCGCCAATCACGGCCCGGTGGTGATGGAGGTCAATTCCTCACCGGGTCTGGAAGGGGTCGAGCGGGCGACCGGGATCGACGTCGCCGGACGGATCATCGAATTTCTCGCCAACAAGGCCGAAATCGGGAAAACCAAGACCCGTGGCAAAGGATAAGAAGCGCCTCGGCGGCGGGGATTCGCCACCGGTCGAGGACTTCCAGCTTGGCGGCGTGGCGACCAGCCCAGGCAGCGCGACGACGGTCGATCTGGCGATCAGCAGGCTGTCGACCCGCACCGGAATGCACCTGCCGGTTCGCGTCCTCCACGGTGCCCGCCCGGGTCCGGCGATGTTCATCAGCGCGGGGGTTCATGGCGACGAGATCATCGGTGTCGAGATCATTCGGCGACTGCTCGGCAAGATTTCGCCGCGCACGTTGAGCGGGACGTTGATCGTCGTTCCGGTCGTCAACGTCTTCGGCTTCATCCAGCACACCCGCTACCTGCCCGATCGCCGCGATCTCAATCGCTGCTTCCCGGGGTCGCCGAACGGATCGCTGGCGGCGCAGTTGGCCCATGTCTTCACCCAGCAGATCATGAAGCGCTGCCAATATGGTATCGACCTGCATTCCGCTGCGCTGCACCGTACCAACCTACCGCAGATCCGGATCAGCGACGCCCGCCCTAAGGCGGAGGAGCTGGCCGCCGCCTTCGGTGCGCCGGCAATCATCACCTCGCCGATGCGTCAGGGATCGCTGCGCGAAACCGCCACCGCCAACCAGGTCGAAGTCCTGCTCTACGAAGCCGGCGAGGCGCTGCGCTTCGACGAGCTTGCGATCCGCGTCGGCGTCAAGGGCATCCTGCGCGTCATGGCGTCGATCGGGATGATGGCCGGCGGCAAGAGCCTCTTGGTCGGCGCCGACCCGATCCGGTCGAGCCGCACGACCTGGGTCCGCGCGCCCGAAGGCGGCATCTTCCGCGCCCGCAAGGGCAGCGGCGACCGGGTCGAGGCGGGCGAGCTGCTCGGCATCGTTTCCGGCCCGTTCGGTGACACCAATTTGCGCGTCACCTCGCCGATCGACGGGGTCATCATCGGCAAGACCAACCTGCCCGTCGTCAACCAGGGCGACGCCTTAATGCACATCGCCCATGTCAAGGTCTTCGCAACCGCTGCCGAGCGGCTCAGCACCATCACCAGCGCCGCCTTCAACGACATCGACCTCGACGAAGACGAGGTCATTTAAGCAGCGAGTTGCCAAGCCTAAGGAGCGTTTCCGCAGGAAACGGGGGCTTAGGCGAAGAGCCAACGAGCCCCGGCCGACCTGCGCGCCCTGCGCGACAGGATTAACGGCGCGGGCCGCCCCGCGCCGCTTTCGATCCAAGCTCGCGATTGCTCGCGCAATCCCTCCCTTGGCCTCGGCCATCTTTGCCTGTATACGCCCGCCCGTCCGGCTGGTGTGACCGCCGGCGGCCTGTCACATCGACTGGCATTCGCGCCCCGGTTTGAGCGTTCCTGCTCCCGGCCGCTCGTCTGCTTGTTCGAAACCTGACCGCCGTCGACGCCGCATTGGTTCGGGCGCTGTTCCGGCATGGGGTCGGGATGGCGATTTTGGACTGGCCAAGTCCGCCTTGGAAAGCCGCGCAGGTGTGTGGCTGGCGGCCTTCGCATCGTTGAAAGACTATACACATGGCCTCTACGGCATTCCCGAGCCGCGACGATTTCGCGGCAATGCTCAATGAACAACTCGGTGGAGAGGACGAGCCTTTCGAAGGTCGCGTCGTCAAGGGCACCGTTACCGGAATTGAAAACGACCTCGCCGTCATCGACGTTGGTCTCAAAAGCGAAGGCCGCGTCCCGCTTCGCGAATTCGCAATGCCCGGCCAGAAGGCCGAACTGAAGATTGGCGACGAAGTCGAAGTGTTTGTCGACCGCGTCGAAAACGCCCAGGGCGAAGCCATGCTCAGCCGCGATCGCGCCCGCCGCGAAGCCGCCTGGGATACGCTGGAAAAGGAACATGAAGCCGGCAACCGCGTCGACGGTGTCATCTTCGGCCGCGTCAAGGGCGGTTTCACCGTCGATCTTGGTGGTGCCGTGGCCTTCCTCCCGGGCAGCCAGGTCGATATCCGTCCGGTGCGCGATGTCGCCCCGCTGATGGACATTGCCCAGCCGTTCCAGATTCTGAAGATGGATCGCCGCCGCGGCAACATCGTCGTGTCGCGCCGCGCCATCCTCGAAGAAACCCGCGCCGAACAGCGCAGCGGTCTCATCCAGTCGCTGGTTGAAGGCCAGGTCATCGAAGGCGTCGTCAAGAACATCACCGATTATGGTGCGTTCGTCGACCTCGGCGGAATCGACGGCCTGCTGCACGTCACCGACATCAGCTACAAGCGCGTCAATCATCCCAGCGAAGTCATCAACATTGGTGACACCGTCAAGGTGCAGATCATCCGAATCAACCGCGAAACCCAGCGCATCAGCCTCGGCATGAAGCAGCTGGAATCGGATCCGTGGGATGGCGCGATGGCCAAATATCCTGTCGACGGCACCTTCACCGGCCGCGTCACCAACATCACCGAATATGGCGCCTTCGTCGAGCTCGAGCCGGGCATCGAGGGTCTCGTCCACGTGTCGGAGATGAGCTGGACAAAGAAGAACGTCCATCCGGGCAAGATCGTCTCGACGAGCCAAGAAGTCGAAGTCAAGGTGCTCGAGGTCGACAGCGAAAAGCGTCGCATCTCGCTCGGTCTCAAGCAGGCCCAGTCCAACCCGTGGTCGGATTTCGCGGACAAGTTCCCGGTCGGCACCGAGGTTGAGGGCGAAGTCAAGAATTCGACCGAATTCGGCCTGTTCATTGGCCTTCCGGGCGACGTCGACGGCATGGTTCACATGTCGGACATCGCATGGGGCGTGTCGGGTGAAGATGCCCTTGGCCTCCATCACAAGGGCGAAACGGTGAAGGCCGTCGTGCTCGACGTGGACGTCGAAAAGGAACGCATCTCGCTGGGCATGAAGCAGCTCGAACGCGGCGGTGTCGCCAAGGCTGGCGCCGGCGTCGGCGTCAACAAGAACGAAACCGTCACCGTCACCGTCCTCGAAGTTCGCGATGGCGGGCTCGAAGTGCAGGTTGGCGACGATGGGGCGACCGGCTTCATCAAGCGCACCGATCTGGGCCGCGACCGGGACGAACAGCGTCCGGAACGCTTCCAGGTCGGCCAGAAGTTCGACGCTCAGGTCACCGGCTTCGATCGCTCGAAGAAGCCCACGTTCTCGGTCAAGGCCCTGCAGATCTCGGAAGAGAAGCAGGCGGTCCAGCAGTACGGTTCCTCGGATTCGGGCGCATCGCTCGGCGACATCCTCGGCGCCGCCCTCAAAGAAGCCAAAACCGAAAAACCCACGAAGGCAGTGAAGAGCGAAAAGGCCGCGAAGCCGAAGGCTGAGAAGGCTGAGAAGGCTGAGAAGGCTGAGAAGGCTGAGAAGGCTGAGAAGGCTGAGAAGGCTGAGAAGGCTGAGAAGGCTGAGAAGGCTGAGAAGGCCGACGCCTGCCAAGAAAAAAGCTGCGAAAGATGAGGCCGCAAAGGTCACTGAGGCCGAGGCAGACGCTGGCGAGTAAATCCAGCAGCATTTGAATGACGAAGCGATCGGGCGCGGCGGGCTTATTTGCCTGCCGCGTCCTTTTCTTTGGGTGTTGGCCGTCGGTCGATTTTCCGACGCGAAACGGCCGGAAGTGCTTGCGTACGCGCGATTTACCTGACAGCAACGAGACTGCGGCGCCGTGGGGGATGCCGAGACGCGCGAAATTCATCCATTGGGGGATTGCATGATCAGGTCGGAGCTCGTTCACCAGCTTTGTGAGGATTTTCCGGATTTGACGCAGCGCGAGATCGAAAGTGTCGTGACAGCGCTGTTCGACAACATCACCGATCAGCTTGCCAATGGCGGGCGCGTGGAATTGCGCGGTTTCGGTGCCTTTTCGACCCGTCAACGGGACGCGCGCGTCGGGCGCAATCCTCGGACTGGCGAAGCGGTTGACGTCGACGCCAAGCGCGTCCCTTACTTCAAGCCAGGCAAAGAAATGCGCGAGCGGCTGAATTTAGGCGAGGTCAACGCCGAATAGGGGCTTGCCGGCCCATGCGGACGTGGCGGAACCGGTAGACGCTGGAGACTTAAAATCTTCTGCCCAATGGGCGTGCGGGTTCGAGTCCCGCCGTCCGCACCAGGAATGGCCGGCCAGCGACTGGATCTCGGGAGGGATTTGTTAAAGTCTGACGCCTAAGATAAGCGCCGTGGGATTGTCTAATTCGCGTCTTGGCGATTTGCGTCGCTTCCGTTCTGCAGGTCGGTCTCAACCCGAGCTGTTGGTTTCGGTCATCCTTGTGGTGGCGACCCTCGTTCTCATTACGAACGCGATCGGGTTTTTCAGCAGTGCGCAATTAGTCGGCGACTTGTCGCCGGAAGCGGCGTTGATCGTTGTCGTCCTAAACGTCGCGCTAATCATTGTGGGATTACGGCGGCTCGCCGATCTGCAGAATGAGGAGGAGCGACGGATTGATGCTGAACGTCGCGCCGCTCATCTTGCGACTACCGACATCATCACCGGCCTTGCCAATCGCAAGGGACTGGCGGATCGAGGTGAGGAGATGCGCGATGCGCTGGCCGCCGATGCCAGGTCGATGGCTGTCATCTCGATCCAGCTTCATCGATTCAAAGCGATCAATGACCGCCACGGTTACGAATGCGGCGACGCGCTGCTCAAGCGCATTGCCGAAGGGATTGCGGACCTCGTTCCTGACGACGCAATTGTCGCTCGCTTGAACGGTGATGAGTTCGCGGTTGCGATGCCTATCGACGATGTGAATTCCGGCGAAGTCGAAATTGCGGCGACTTCGATCCTGCGACTGGTGACGGCACCTTTCGAGATCAATGGCAAGATGCTGCAAGTCGGTTCCTATGCGGGCATTGCCAAGGCCGATGCGGCGGACACGCCGCTTCCGGACTTGCTTAGACGCGCCGACATCGCGCTGGAACGTGCGCGGAGTGCGCGCGCGGCGCGTCCGATCTGGTTCGACGACGGGATGGAGCGGGCGCTTCTCGCTCATGTCGAAATCGAACAGGGCATTCGTTATGCTTTGGAGCATCATCAATTCCTGCCGTTTTTCGAACCGCTGGTCGACTTGTCGACCGGTCAAATTCATGGCTTCGAAGTCCTGGCCCGCTGGAATCACCCCCTGAGTGGAATTGTCTTGCCGGAAGTGTTCATCCAGGTAGCCGAGGAGCATGGCCTGATTTCGCGATTGTCCGAACAGGTCATTGCAAGCGCTCTGCATACGGCGGCGGCATGGCCCGGAGACTTCACCCTGTCGGTAAACATCTCGCCCATTCAATTGGCGGATCCGTGGCTTGCGCAACGCCTTGTACGGCTTCTGGCGGAAGCCAATTTCCCGGCGCATCGCCTGGTGATCGAGATCACCGAGAGTTCCTTATTCTCGGATCTCGACTTGGCGCGTACTATTGCGACGAGCCTGAAGAACCAGGGGATCCGCCTGTCGCTTGACGACTTCGGGACCGGCTATTCGTCGCTTTCCCACCTGCGCTCGCTGCCATTCGACATGATCAAGATCGATCGGTCATTCACGGCATCGATCGTATCCGATCCGGAAAGCGCCGCGATCGTTCGTGCGGTGGCGGAGTTGGCGCGCGCACTTAAGGTGCCGGTGACCATTGAGGGGATCGAGAATGAAGCGACCCATGCTGCCGTCCTCGGACTGGGGTGCGCCTACGGCCAAGGCTGGTATTTCGGAAAAGCAATGAATGCCAATCAGGCGGTCCAATTGCTCGATCGACCGATTTCTGCGGACGAGAGTAATCAGGTACGTAGTAGCCGCGTCCGTCACGCTTCCTGACTCACGACATTCCTAGAAATCGTACAACAAAGTCCCGTCATGGGACGAATGGGGAACCGCATTCAAAAATCAGGTGTTGAGGGACATGGTAAAAATTGCGTTAAGGTTTTCCAATGCAGCCGCTTCGTCGCCTTTCGTATCGCACTCGGGACAACTTTGGACGCCGACCATCGGTCGCGCGTGCGGCTTATGCCAAACCTGACACGAAATCCTCGACCCTCGCGGACGACCTGCGGCTGTTCGCGACCTTTTTCATGGGCGGCGTGATCTTCATGTCGGTGTATCTGGCCTGAGGAGCCTGGCGACTGGCTTCAGTCGCAAGCGAGATGAAGTTTCCAGCCGATCCAGGCGCTGACGAAACACATCGCCGCTACAAGCAGCAACTGCGCATTGGGGCCAAATCCGAAACTGGTCAGTGCCAGCGCCATTGCAGCGCCGATCGTCATTGCTCCGGCATTCACAATATTGTTGGCCGCGACCGTACGTGCCGTCTCCGATTGTTCGACGGTCGTGGTCAGGAACGCGTAAAGCGGAACGACGAACATCCCGCCAGTCACCGAAATTCCAAGTAAGGCGATGACGAGTAGCGGGGCGCTGGGCTGGTAGAGGAAATTACCCAAGGTGATCAGTTCGCCGCCGTTTTCCACCGCCCACGATCGCGATACGAAGTCGAGCATGATGACGAACGCAGCCATCGCCAGAACCGACGCCGGCGCGTAGCGGGCGGAAACTTCGCTTTTCAAAAGCCGGTTGATCGCCACCGACCCAATCGCCACGCCCACCGAAAAAATCGCGATGAACAGGCTGGCCACAAACTCATTCGCGCCAAGAACATTTTTCACCAGAGGTGGGAAGATGATGATCAGGACCGCGCCAATGGTCCAGAAGAAGCTAATTGAACAAATCGCAAGGAACAGGCGAGGGACGTGCATCGTATCGCTGACGAGGCGCCATGAGGCGCGAAAGATATGCCAGTCGGGCGGTCGGGCATTCGACATCGGCGGTGCGGGCGGCACTTGTCGACCAGCAGCCAACCCGACACACGCAATGAGGATGCAGGCGATTGCCGCGAATTTCGGACTGGCGGCAAGCGCCCCCGCGGCAATCGTTCCACCGAGGATGGCGAGGTAGGTGCCCGCTTCGACAAGTCCCGTTCCGCCGAGGACTTCATCCGGTTCTAGATGCTGCGGGAGGATCGCATATTTTATCGGTCCAAAGAACGTCGAGTGGATCCCCATTGCGAAGACGGCCGCAAGCATCAGCGGGACATTGGCGAACCACAGGCCCAGTCCACCGACGATCATGATCAGGATCTCGGCGCCTTTGACCACGCGAATGATCCGCGCCTTGTCACGGACGTCAGCAAGCTGTCCGGCTGCCGCCGACAGGATAAAGAACGGCAGGATGAAAAGCGCCTGCGCAATGGCGTTGAATTGCGCTTCCCGCGTCGGATCGCTGTAAAGCTGATATGTGACGAAAAGTACGACTGCTTGTTTGAACAGGCTGTCATTGAATGCGCCGAGCGCTTGCGTGCCGAAAATCGGGGCAAACCTCCGGGTGCGCAGCAGGTGGGTTACATTTTGCATCAAGGCGTATGGCGCCTTTCCATCGGTTGCGCTGTTCCCTGCGATAGCCAGCTTTGCGTCTGCTTCCAATTCCTATAACGACCGGCAAACATCATGCTGACCCTTCCCAACATCCTAACGCTCTCACGAATTTTCGCGGTTCCGATCCTTGTCTTCCTTTTGTGGAAGCCGACGCCGGTCGATTATCTCGTTACCTTCGTGCTCTACTGCATCGTCGGGATCACCGACTATTTCGACGGATACCTGGCGCGTGCACAGGGTAAGATCAGCAGACTCGGCCAGTTTCTCGATCCTATCGCCGACAAAATCATGGTCGCTGCGGTGATCGTGATGCTGATCGCGTCGCGCCGCGCCGACGATGCCCCCCCGATCCTGCAGGATTACGCGGTGATTCCTGCGCTCGTTATCCTGCTTCGGGAAATCATTGTTTCGGGGTTGCGCGAATTCCTCGGTCCGCTCAACGTCTCGGTTCCGGTCAGCGCACTCGCGAAATGGAAGACGACATTGCAACTCGTCTCTCTCGGCGCGTTGATCCTCGGCGGCGCATTTCCGCAAACTTGGTGGGTCCATTCGACTGGCATCGCCACGCTCTGGCTAGCAGCGGCGCTGACGCTGATCACCGGCTACGACTATCTGCGGGTCGGCCTTCGCCACATGGACTAATCGAGCTGGCGGGCCTCTTCCCGCAAGGTCGCCGCAAGCAGCTGGAATTCTTCCTCGCGCGGACTTGAGCGGCGCCAGGCCAAAGCAATCCGTCGAAATGCTTCTTTTGACTCGAGCGGCCGAGCAGTGACTCGCGTGCCGTTCAGGATTCCCGCATCAATCGCCATTTGCGGAACGAAGGTTTGTCCAAGGCCATTGTCGACCATCTGGACCAGCGTGTGCAACGAGGTGCCCAGCATTGCGGCATCGGCGCGCAAGCCGGGACGGTTGCAGGCGGAGAGAGCGTGATCCTTCAGGCAGTGGCCATCTTCCAGGAGGAGCAAACGATCTTCATCGAGCGTGTTCGCGTTGACTGGACGATCGGCGGGCGCTTCGGAATCTGGAAAGGCAATCAGCAACGGATCATTGAACAAATCCGCACTATCAACGTCCCCGCATGCATAAGGCATCGCCAGTAGGACACAGTCGAGCTTTCCTCGCTGGAGTGCTTCGCACGCCGCCGAGCTGGTTTCTTCCCGCAAATAGAGTTTCAGCTTGGGCCATTGGGTACGCAGGCGGGGCAGCAGAGTCGGAAGGAGAAACGGGGCGATCGTCGGAATCACGCCCATCCGCAACTCGCCGGTCAGCGGCTTGCCCTCGGCCCGTGCGAGGTCGGCCAATTCTTCCGTCTCGCGGAGTACCTTTACCGCCTTATCGGCGATCCTGCTGCCCAGAGAAGTAAAGCGCACCACGCGCCGCGTCCGTTCGACCAACGTCAGGCCAAGCAGGGTCTCAAGTTCCCGAATACCGGCCGACAAGGTGGATTGTGTGACATAACAAGTCTCTGCGGCGCGACCGAAATGGCCGTGCTGTCGAAGCGCGACCAAATATTGCAATTGCTTGATCGTTGGTAGATGCACGCTCATTGATTGGCTCGCTAAGATTGCCGAATGCTAATCGTTTTTTACGATGATGACCACTCCACTAAAACAGCAAACGGATACCGACCACCAATAAGGTAATCGCCAAGATCGGACGAAGGCGTGCGTCGGTGGCGCGACTGCCGAGCAGGCTCCCGACGATGATTCCGGGAATGGAGCCGGCCAGAAGTGATAACATCAGACCAAAATCGACTGTTCCGATGAACAAATGGCCTATTCCGGCAATCAGTGTCAGCGGCACGGCATGGGCGATGTCGCTCCCCGCGATGCGCGCGATCGGCAGATTGTGATAGAGAACGAGTAGTGCTGTTATCCCGAGCGCGCCGGCGCCCACTGAGGTGGTCGAGACCAAGACGCCGAGGATGGCGCCGAGGATGATCGTCCGCCGCGTTCTTTTTTGCTCCGGTACGTTCTCCAGTTTCGGTGCCGCCCACGCCACGATGCGCGGTTGAAAGAAAATGGCGATACTTGTCGCGAGCAGCGTCGCGCCCAGAAGGGGGTTGAGAACCCGCACCGCATTCTCATCGATACCGCCGACGCGAGATAGAATGAAAAGCGTGATGATCGCGGCCGGGATGCTTCCCGACGCAAGCCGCGCGACGATCTGCCAATCGACGGTCTTGCGGCTACCGTGGACAGCGGTACCGACTGTTTTGGTGACTGACGCATAAAGCAGATCAGTGCCGACGGCGGTTGCCGGGTGAAAACCGAACATCAGGACTAGGATCGGGGTCATCAGTGAACCGCCGCCAACGCCGGTCAGGCCGACCAACATTCCCACCAGGAAGCCCGCAAGCGAATAAAGCGGCTCGAAATCGCCCAGACAATCCCCCACTATTTCGCGTATGAACGATCGTTTTTGGCCGAGGTTGCCGGACCGTGCAAGCCGACCGCCGACGATCGTGCATCGGCCCGCTGGCAATTGCGCCTGAGCGTGCCTAAATTGTGTCGGCATAAAAGGAGAAGCGCGTGCAAGCGCTGTTCGAATATCTGGATTCGGTCAAATCCCGCGATCCTGCCGCGCGATCGCGCTGGGAAGTGCTGTTTTATCCGGGCGTCTGGGCGCTTGGGCTGCACCGCGTTGCGCACTGGCTGTTCGGGGGAGAGTTGTTCTTCCTTGCGCGCTTGGTCAACCACTTTGCCCGCGCGATCACTGCCATCGACATTCACCCCGGCGCTAAGATCGGTCGCAATTTCTTTATCGACCATGGCTTCACCGTGATCGGAGAAACCGCCGAGATCGGCGACAACGTCACCATTTACCAGTGCGTGACGCTGGGCGGGACCAACCCTGCCGACGGTATACCGGGAAAGCGGCATCCGACCATCGCCGACAACGTGGTGATCGGGTCGGGCGCACAAGTGCTCGGACCGATATTGGTCGGTGCGGGGGCAAAGATTGGCGCGAACTCCGTCGTAACGCGCGATGTGGTGCCGGGCGCGACGATGGTCGGCATTCCCGCAAAGCCGGTACTGGTTGACGCGACCGAGGCCAAAGCGGGCTTCATGCCGTACGGCACGCCGTGCAGTGAAATCGCCGACCCGGTCCTTGCCCGCTTATGCGAACTAGAGCGTGAAATCGCGGTCTTGCGTGAAGCCCGCCAACAGGCCGAGCCGAAGGCGAAGCGAGCTTGAGCGTCATCGCGCCCTTCCCGGGGCCCGGGGAGCGGCGCGCGATCACCGCATTCGACCGCAAGGAATTCACCCGCATCCTCGACCTGTACGGACGGATGGTCGCCGCCGGACACTGGCGCGATTATGCGATCGATTTCACGCGCGACATGGCCTGTTTCAGCGCGTTCCGCCGCCATGCCGAACGGCCCGAGATCCGGATTGAGAAACGCCCCCAGCTTCGGCTGAAGCAGGGGGCGTTCGCGCTCGTTTCCGAGCATGGCGTCATCCTCAAGCGGGGCGATGACCTGACGGTCGTACTGGCCCCCGTCGAGCGTCGACTTATGCGGCTGGTACGGGACTGAATTGCCGGTCGACCAGGGGCAATTTGGCACGCAATCCAGCTGGCAATGGACGAACGACTGCTGCACGTGCCTGATGCCAGAAGGCGGATAGCAACAGCAGGGACGAGCCGATGACGAGCGCCGTCAGTGCAATGTTCAGCTCGACCGCGCCGAATTCCCGGAACAGCGACTGCAATGCCCACAGGACATAGGCAAGCGAAGAGACCAGCAGCGCACGGCGGTCGATCGCCAAGGCGGTCAGTCCCAGCAGGGCATATAGCAGGACGACGAACACACCTTCGCCGATTGTCGCTTCGCCATTATTGAGACCGAGCAAGGTGAAGACCGGATGGACGATCATCGGCGCGGCAAGCAGATGAAGCCAGAAGGCGACGTCGCTGCGCCGGGTCGTCCGCGCAGGGTCCGATGAGTCCCAGCGCATCGCGAACAGGAACACCCCGATGCCCAATAGCAGGACCGCAGTCAGGATGACATTTTGGGATTGTTCGATGTTCCCGCCAATAATTGCGACGACGATCCCAACAGCGATCGCAGCCACTGCTCCTGCGCCGGCGGCAACAGTGATCGGAACCTTAAAGCGACGCCAGTGCACCCAGGCGGTGACCGCGGCGACAATCCCGCTGACACTTCCGATCAGGCCAGCATAGAGCGCTTCATTCTCTGCGGCGGGTTCACCGACGGCCATGGCGAGACCAAAGGCGGTCGCGATGAAAACTCCGCCCACGAAAACGAGCAGTAGAAGGATGGAAGGCAAGGCCATTCGACGCTTGCCGGTGAAGAATATGGCAAGCCCCCAAGCAGTGGCCGCAATGGCCAGTGGCGCAAGCGGGCTCGGGCCGTCGCCGACCGCTTCGTGGAGACTGAGACCCAATCCGACACCGATCGATTGACCGATCCAGCCGACAGCAAACAGAAGGATTGCCGCTGCTATGGTGACGAAAATATCATTGAAGCCGGTGACGAGGCGAAAATGCTCTTCATCAACGGCGGGCAGGGATCGCTGTCCCTCGACAAAATTGCGAAGCGAGGCGGCGGCATCCGCGCTTAACGCGCCGGACGCGACCGCTTCGTCGAGATCAAACTGACTGATCATGGATTATCCCTCCTGTACAGCTACCGTACCGGAAGGTGTGTTAGCGTGTCAATACAGTTATTCGGTAGGAACGAAGTTGGCCGGCACCCAATGCTGAAGGAGGGGTGGGTTTTGGATGCCGGCCGGGGGGTCAAACTTGTGTTAGCGGCAGCGTACCCGACCGCGTTCTACTTCGCGGCCAATAAGCGCGCCGGCTGCCGCACCCAGGATTGTGCCAGTGGCACGTTCCCCGCGGGTATCGATAGCGCGACCGATCAAGGCTCCGCCGGCGGCACCGACGATTAATCCGGTCGTACCGTTTGGGCGCTTGCAACGCAGGCGACCGTTTGAATCACGCCATGTTTTGCCTTGATAATATTCGGGACGTCCATGTGCACTGGCAGCGCTTGGCAGCGCCGGGACGGCGAGCGCGAAAATGGTCATTGCAGTTAGGGTCTTCCGCATTGTTGCGAACTCCGTACGCTAAAAACATTAGGATCACGCTGGCCGATTGCAGAGGACCTGGCGAGAGGTAGTTAACGTTAGTCAGTCGCGTTAACGACGAGATGAATGGGCAGTTGGGGCGGTGGGAGCGAATTGATGTGCAATCTGTATTCGATGACCGCGACGGTTGATGAAATGAAGCGCCTGTTCGGCCCGTTCGAGGGCGATCGCGATAATCTTCCTACCTTCGACGAAATTTATCCCGGGCAGACTGCGCCCGTTCTGCGACGCGGCGAAAGCGGTGGGCTTCGACTGGACACCATGACCTGGGGTTTTCCAGGGCCAGTCGCTGCCAAGGGAAGGCCGGTGACCAATGTCCGAAACCTCGCCAGCCCGTTCTGGCGATCTGCACTCGATCGACCGGATCGGCGCTGCCTGGTACCGGTAACCCGTTTTTCGGAATGGAGCGAAAAGCCTGATCCGGCGACCGGCCGAAAAACGAAATTCTGGTTCGGGCTGACCGGTCAGAACGATCCCCTGTTCGCCTTCGCCGGGATCTGGCGGCCCGGGGAGGGTGGTCCGTTCATGGCGTTCTTGACGTGCATGCCCAACGAAATCGTCGGCGCCGTCCACCCTAAGGCGATGCCGGTGATGCTTCGACCATCGCAAGCGGGCACGTGGCTCGACGGAACGCGCGAGGAAGCCTGCGCCCTTGCGCTTCCGTTTCGCGATGACGACATGAGGCGACTAGACAGCGCTGCCTGAGGCGCGAGCAGGAGGGATGAAGCATGGCGAAAAAGGCAACTGCGGCGAAAGCCAGGAAAAAGGCGAAAACGCCAAAGGACGGCGTCAAAATCACCGTCAAGGCAAAGACCAGCGGCAAGGCGAAATCCAAGGCTAAGACTAGCAAGAAGGCCAATCCGAGCGTCGATGCCCTTGCCAGGCTTGCCGAACATCCGATCGTTTCCGATCTGATTGCTGTCGGTGCGTCGGCTGCCGTTGCCGCCATTGCCCAAGGAATTTCTAGCACGTCGGGGAAAACCAACAGTCGTGCGGTCAAGGATGCTGGCAAGGCTGCGGCGGCTGCAATCGGCCTCCGGCTGGTCCAGGAATTCAAGGCCGTAAAGGAAGCGGCGGCCGAAGCAGCCGACAAGCGAGGTTAAGCGAAACGGAGCAGTGTGAGCCGGGCGCGCGCCACGTCGCGCTCGGCCTCAATCACATATGGACCCGGTTCCACCAATTCCTGACGCGCTGTCTCGATCGCCAGCCAGCCGCCGGGCGCAAGCCAATTCGCCTTGGCAATGGCGGCGACGACCTTGCCCCCACGCCCGGCATCATACGGCGGGTCGGCAAAGATTACGGCGAATTGACGTCCCGGGGCCAGGCGTTCAGCCGCACTGCCAATTACCTCGCCGATCTCAGCGGCGCCGAGCTTTTCCAGATTGGCGCGGATCGCATTGACGGCCGCGCGGTCGCGATCGACGAACAGGCACCGCGATGCGCCGCGCGACAAGGCCTCGATCCCAAGCGCGCCGCTACCGGCATAGAGATCGGCAACCGACAGATCTTCGAACGATCCCATCCGGCTGGTCAGCATCGAAAACAACGTCTCGCGAACCCGGTCCGCGGTTGGGCGTGTTTCCGATCCTGCGGGCGCAACCAGAGGCCGACCCCGCCATTTTCCGGCGATGACCCTCACTTGAGGCTATTGCGGAATCGGAAGAGATCTTCGCGGCCGACTTCGAAAATCTGGCCCGGCGCCATGTCCTCGACCGTAAACGGCCCGTAAGCCGTCCTTATCAGTCGACTGACTTGCAGCCCGAGATGTTCGAGCACGCGCCGGACTTCACGATTCTTTCCTTCTGTCAGGGTCATTTCGATCCAGCAATTGCGGCCGGTCCGGCGTTCCATATTGGCGTCGATCGAGCCATAATGCATGCCGTCGATGGTGATCCCTTCCGACAATGCCTCCAGGTCCTGCTGACTGACCGTGCCGAACGCCCGCGCCCGATATACCCGGCGAACGCCGGTCTTCGGAAGTTCGAGTTGCCGTTTCAGCTCGCCATCGTTGGTCATCAACAGCAGCCCTTCGGTGTTGTAATCGAGGCGACCGACCGGGATCAGGCGGGGCAATTCGCGAGGAAGCCGATCGTAGATCGTCGCCCTCCCCTTAGGGTCACGCTCGGCAGTCAAGGTGCCGGTCGGCTTGTAGAAGCAGAACAGTCGTGCCGCGCCGGGTTTTTCGACGGCTTTGCCATCGACCGTGACGCCGCTGATATCGTCGAGCAGCGTCGCGGGCGTAGTCAGAACCTCGCCGTTGAGCGAAATTCGACCGTCAGCAATCATTCGCTCGATCTCGCGGCGCGAGGCGATGCCGGCCCTTGCGAGCAATTTCGCAATTCGCTGCGGGCCATCTTCGCGAGGCTCGGGTCGTGTGCTCGGACCTTTCGGGCCAGACTTTTGTTGGCGCGCGGGCACCGGACTGCGCTTCGTTCGTTGCGGCTTCACATTGTTCGTCCTACGGGGTTTCCATGCTGTTCGGGAAGCGCAAGCGCCGCGTCAAGCGAGTCCTCATCATTGAGGATGAGCCGCTGACTGCATTTGATAATGAAATGATGATCCAGGACGCCGGTTACGAGGTCGTGGCGACGCATGACGATTTCGAGTCGGCGTTGGCGACTCTCGAGACCGAAGAGGTGCACCTCATCCTCAGTGACGTCCGCCTGCGCGGTGATCGGACCGGGCTGGACGTCGCCGACGAGGCCAACCGTCGCGGCATCCCATTGTTGTTCGTTACCGGTCATCCGCCGGACAACGCTCATGAAATGGCCATCGGCTGCTTGTTGAAGCCCTATCGCGAAAAAACGATGCGCGCCTCTCTGGAAGCGATCGAGAAGCATTGCGCGGGGGAAGATTGCATGCCGCCGAAAGGGCTGACGCTGTATCCGCTGCGCGGCGAGCCATCGCCAATCGGTGACGAGAAAGATTAGAGGTAGGAATCGATGCGGGCGTGGAAGTCGGCAAGCCCGGCCTCCAGCGTTCCGAGCAGCGTTTCCTTCTGAAGGCCACTGACCAGTCCGCGGTAACAAAGTTCAGCCGCCGCGAAATCCTCGCCTGCGAAGGTCGCCCCGTCAAGCAGGTCCCAACTGCGCTTCCAATGTGCCTCCGCCTCATTGGTCTGCGGCTCTTCCGCAATCAGCATGAAATCCTCGACCAGGCATTCGCCGACCGATTGCGGCATGACGACCATGATGTTGATGTAATCGGGGCTGACCACGACGATGGTGTTGGGGAACAGGTGATAGGTAAATGTAACCGCGCGGCGCAGCGCCTGCCAATCGTTGGTGTCGACATCGGCAAGGCAATCGGCTCGGCCCACGACCGCACGCTGATGCTCCGCGATCCGGTCGGCGACGGTAATCCCGTCGGCAAAGAAGCTTGCGATCGTCGAGGCGTGGAGCCGCTGGACATGATATGCCTCGAGAAAGGCGTCGATGACCATTTTCCAGTTTGCGGCGACCCGGTGGGTCTTCCGCTTGTACAGGAAATGGTCGCGTACCCCGAAAGCGTCGAAATCTTCGCACACCGGTTCGATTGCAGAAAAATCTTCGTCGGGATTGCGCGAAAACCAAATCAGTCCGCCGCATTCATGGGTCGCAAAGCGCATCAGCGCATGGGCGTCCTTGTCGAGGCCTGGAAAGCATTCGGCGCGCGGCAAGCCCAACAAGCTGCCATCGGAACGGTACGTCCAGGCATGATAGGGACAAATGATCCGTGTTGCGGGAAGCGGCTCCTCGTCATCGGCGCTGAGCAGGCGAGTGCCGCGATGGCGGCAGACGTTGGCCAGGACATGCGCCTTGTCATCGCGGTCGCGACTAATGATCACAGGCACACCATAATGGTCGTGGGTTACCGCGCGGTCACGATCGGGGAGCAGCGCGGAAGGCGCCAGCAGCAAGGGCCGCCGTGCGAAGACCTTCTCCTGCTCGGCGGCAAATCGGTCGGGGTCGATATAGGCGCTGGCCGGAACCACCGACATGCCATCACCAAGCGATTGTTCGCCGCGAATCAGGGCGTCCGCCAGAGCCATCTGGCCGGGTGTCGGCTGCAAGAAGCGGGGCACATTCATTAACGTAATTTGCTCTCATAAATCAGTTTTTACAAGCCACTATCCAGCCTGCTTTTCGCTGCTAGCATGGCGCGCAATCGAACCGGAGTGAAATGATGGCGGCAACTCAAACTAACGATTCTCCGGGCTGGCGCGCCCGACTTCCCGAAGGGCTTCGTCCTTATACGGAGGCTGGGCCGCTCGCCGCCCTGTTTCTGGGCATTTCCTCGGGCTTTCCCTACGCGATGATCGGCGCGACGCTGACTACCCGGCTTGCCCAAGACGGTATCACCAAGTCGACGATCACCGCCTTCAGTCTCGTCTTCCTGATGTACAACCTCAAATTCCTTTGGGCCTGGATTCCCGACGGTGTGCGCCTCCCGCTGCTCGGTCGCTTGGGACAGCGCGTGTCGTGGATGCTGGTCACCGGCGTCGCCGTGATCGCTGCGGTCGCCAATCTTGCCTTTGTCGATCCGCAGACCGCCGGCATCGGGGCCATCGTAACTGCGGCGATCCTGGTCGGAATCGCCGGGGCTAGTTTCGATGTGGTCATCGACGCCTACCGGATCGAGGCGCTGGAGCCGCGCCAGCTCGGCGTCGGCTCGGGGATGAGCCAATACGGCTGGCGGATCGGGTCGGCGGGTGCCGGCGCGCTTGCCCTGATCGTTGCGGCCCGGTCGGGCTGGGAAGCGGCTTATCTTGCGTGTGCCGCACTTGCGCTGCCAGCAATGATCACCGCATTGGTGCTGGGCGAGCCGACCCGACACCGCGAACCCAAGGGCAAGCCGGGCTTGTCGCGGGTTGCCGATTCGGTGTGGAAACCCTTCGTCGAATTCATGAGCCGCCGAGGCGCGCTGCTCGTCCTGCTGTTCATCCTGCTCCACAAGATCGGCGACACGCTTGCGAACCTGACTCTTCGCCTTTTGTTCGACGACCTTGGCTTCACCAATGACGAGATTGCGATCTACGATGTGGGCATCGGTTTCTGGGCCTATCTGATCGGGATTTTCATCGGCGGCATCGCTTACACGAAGCTGGGCATGAAGAAGTCAGTGCTGATCAGCCTTGTCCTCATGGCCGTCAGCAACCTGAGCTTCGCACTTCTTGCGCAGGCCGGTCATTCTAATCTGGGCATGGCTGCGGCGATCGGGTTCGAAAATGCCGCCAGCGGCTTTGGCGGGGTTGCGGTGGTGGCCTATTTCTCGGCCCTTTGCGATCTGCGCTTCACCGCATCGCAATTCGCGCTGATCTCGGCGGCGGCCAGTGTGGTTGGCCGGTTCCTGACCGGGACGAGCGCGGGCGCGCTGATCGAGGGCATGGGATACGTCAACTTCTACCTCCTGACGACCGCCGCTGCGGTTCCCGGTGTCCTGCTATTCTGGTGGATGATGCGCGCCGGGCTGGTCGATTCATCGATGGGCACCGCTGGAATCGAGGGGGAAGGCGACGCCCGCGCCGAACTCGCCGGTGGCCGCACCACCGCCCAAGCCAGTGACTTAGTCCGGCTGCTCCGAGTTCTGCGCCAACGCGTCTCCCGCTAGGTATAGCGACCCGGCGATGAGCCGCGGGGCGGGCATGTCGCGCAATGCTGCGTCGAGACCGGTCGCCGCCCGCCCGCCATGCCGGTCGGTAAGTATGTTGGGATCGTGGCAATCGTGCCCCGGCACGGCGACAAAGGTCAGTGACAATGCCACGGGCTTCAAAAGGGCGACGATCGCATCGGCATCCTTGTTTGCAAGGAAGCCAAGGACCAGGTGCATCGCCCCCCGTTCCGCAAGTGCGGCAGCAAGCGCGCGCGCCGCGTCTTCGTTGTGCGCGCCATCGACCCAGGTTTCGACACCTTTGGTTAGCGGCCCGTCGGCCATCGGTTGCAACCGCGCCGCCCAACTTGCCCGGGCAAGCCCGCGCAAAAAGGCGGCGCGATCCACCGAAAACTGCTCCTGCGCCTGTAACATCGCCCAAGCCAGGTTCGCATTGCGCACTTGGAACGCCCCGGCCATCGCCGGCTGCAGCGATGCGTCGTGGCGCCAGTCGCGACCCTCCAGGAGCAGCGGGCTCCCGCGCTCCGCCGCCGTCCGGGCAAGTGCCGCCTCGACCATGCCGGGTTGGGCCAGCGCGGCCAGCGGCACGCCCGGCTTGGCGATCCCGGCCTTCTCGGCCGCAATCCCCTCGATCCGTGCGCCAAGGTATGCCTCGTGATCGACCCCGATGCTTGCGATCCCGCAAACCAGCGGGCGTTCGATGATGTTGGTGGCGTCCAGCCGTCCGCCCAGCCCGACCTCGATCACGCAGGCGTCGGCATCGTTTTCGGCAAACGCCAGCATCGCCGCCGCAGTCGTTGCCTCGAAAAAACTCGGGCGGATGTCGTTGCTGACCATGCGCACCCGGCGCAGGAAGTCGGCAAGCCATTGGTCTTCGATCAAACTCCCGGCGATCCGGATGCGTTCATTGAAGCGGACGAGGTGCGGGCTTGTAAAGGCGTGGACCGAATAGCCGGCCTCCTCCAATCCCGCGCGAAGGAAAGCGCAAGTCGACCCTTTGCCATTGGTTCCGGCGACGTGAAATACTGGCGGCAGGCGGTCCTGCGGCCGGCCGAGCGCGTCGAGCAGCGCCGATATCCGTTCCAGTCCAAGCACGTCCGCGCCGGGCGACAGCAACTCCAGGTGCGACAGTTCGGCCTGGACCGCCGGGTCGGCCGAACGCGCGAAATCGACCATCAGGCGGCCTTCTTGCCGCGCCCCTTCGTGGGAACCAGATAATCGATCAGCCGCGCCACCGTGTCCTTCAGGTCGTGGCGCTTGACGACCATGTCGATCATTCCGTGGTCGAGCAGATATTCGGCGCGCTGGAACCCTTCGGGCAGTTTTTCGCGAATTGTTTGTTCAATGACGCGCTGACCGGCAAACCCGATCAAAGCATCTGGCTCGGCGATCTGAACGTCGCCCAGCATCGCGTAGCTTGCGGTGACGCCGCCGGTCGTCGGGTCGGTCAGGATGACGATGTAGGGCAGGCC
Organism: uncultured Alphaproteobacteria bacterium; assembly: GCA_963843855.1. Classification (GTDB taxonomy): domain Bacteria; phylum Pseudomonadota; class Alphaproteobacteria; order Sphingomonadales; family Sphingomonadaceae; genus Sphingomicrobium. The sequence continues at coordinate 331,730 of CAWJMA010000007.1, read as the reverse complement.
CGCTTCCGTCAATTCGGCGAGCGCGACGGTCGCCTTAGGCATTTGCATCAGCGACAGGATGCCTTCCTGCATCCTTGCGCCGCCAGCGGCAGTGAACAGGATGTAGGGTGATTTGTTGGCGATGGCCGCCTGCACGCCCGCAACGAACGCGGCACCGACCGCAATTCCCATCGATCCGCCCATGAAGGCGAAATCCTGCACCCCGACGACGGCACGGCGCCGTCCGATGAGGCCCCTGGCGTTGATCAGCGCGTCACGCTCGCCGGTGGCTGCGCGCGCGGCCTTGATCCGGTCGGAATAACGCTTGGTATCGCGAAACTTCAGCGGGTCTTCCTGGACTTCGGGGGATGGCAGGATGTCATATCCGCTCTTGTCGAACATCTGTTCAAAGCGCGGCTTGGGTCCGATCCGGTCGTGGTGGTCGCAGCGCGGGCAGACATACAGATTGTCTTCCCATTCCTTGTTGAACACCATGGCATCGCACTTCTTGCAGCGGTGCCAGAGATTGTCGGCCGTCTGGCGCTTGGGAAGGAACGGGATGGTGTTACGGACGCGGCTCAGCCAGCTCATGCGATGCCTCTTGTCATGGTCGCGCGGCGGTTAGCGCGCTGGCACGCTCGATGTCCAGTCACAGCGACTCCGCGATCGCTGCAATGGCAGCTGCGGGGTCGGCGGCTTCGGTGATCGGTCGGCCGATGACGAGCATGCTTGCGCCGCTCGCAAGCGCATCGCGGGGCGTCACAATGCGCTTCTGGTCGCCAATGTCGGCGCTTGCCGGGCGAATGCCAGGTACAACGAAAAAGCCGTCCGGCCACTCGGCATGGACTGCCTCCACTTCGGCGCCCGAACAAACGATGCCGTCCAATCCCGACCGACGCGCAAGCTTCGCAAGCCGTCGAACCTGGTCTTCGGAACTTGCGCTTACCCCTATTTCTTCGAGGTCGGCGGTGTCGAGACTGGTCAGCATGGTTACCGCGACGACCTTGGTGTTCGGCGACGCGGCTGACTTGGCGGCTTCCAGCATGGCACACCCGCCAGCGGCATGCACCGTCAACACGGCAGGCTCGGTCGGCGCCAGGGCCGCGATGGCCTTTTTAACGGTGTTGGGAATGTCGTGCAGCTTCAGGTCGAGGAAGATCGGCACGCCCAGCGCGGCGATTTCCGCAACCCCTTGTGGTCCGTTGGCGCAGAAGAATTCCAGCCCCAGCTTCAGTCCGCCAGCGTGCGCCATAACCTGTCTGGCGAGCGCGTTGGCGGCGGCAATGTCGGGCGTGTCGATCGCGACGAAGATCGGCGAAGTCATCTCAAGGGATCTTCTTCGCGGTTCGGGGCAGGGGCGGGCGGAGGTACGGATCGGGTCAGGCTTTCAACCGCCAGTCGCCGTTCCATCCGCCACAATTTGCCGCGCATAGCGAGCCACGTTGGAAGCCATACCGAAAGTCCAACGAGGAGCAGAAGGAACGGCAATTTTATTGACACCTGGAGTTCGCCCCACAAGATCAATGTGACGTCGCCCCAATTGGCAACGGCGAAGATGATCGCGAGAACTGCGACCAGGATCCAGAACAGAATTTTGAGGAATGGCATCGTCGCTCCTTCGTCGAGCCTTTAATCTGGCGCACGAAAGAATGCCAGACGCTCACGGTTCGTCTCTCGGCTGAGTCGCTTCGGCGCACTCGCGCAATTCCCGGCTTGAGCGCCGCTCGCCAGTCGGCAAAGTGTTGATCGGCGGGAGGAATATCGGTTGGAACGAGTGTGGAAGCTGGGTCTTGGCGCGTGCGCGCTAGCGGTCCTCGGTATCATTGCAATTGGCGTCGGTCCGGAAAATAGCCAGACGCCGGCAAAGGCACGTGGAGGCGCAAGCAATATCGTCGCGCTTTCCAGCGTATCCACCGCCAATCGACGTGACATCGATTACGTCTCGTTCGATCGCCGACTTCAGCGATTGTCGCAGGAACCGAGCATGGTCGGCCTGGCGGTCGGAATTGTCGAAAATGGTCGGATAACATTTCTCCACGGATATGGGGAAACCGAGCAAGGGTCGGGCGACCAGGTCACGCCTTCAACTGTATTTCGCTGGGCTTCTGTTTCCAAAGGGGTGGCCGGAACAATGGCCGGCAAGCTGGTCGAACAAGGCAAGCTGGATTTTGGCGCGCCGATCGCGCGCTATTCACGAACACTGAAATTACCCGGCGGCAATGAGCAGGTCGCAACCCTGGGTGACGTGCTGAGCCATCGGTTGGGACTTTATCGGAACGCTTATGACGACAAGCTGGAGGCGGGCGATAGCCCGGCGATGATCCGGCAGACCTATGCAACATTGGCATCGCTTTGTGCGCCCGGAACCTGTTGGAGTTACCAGAATATCGCGTTCGATTCGGCCAGCGAAGCCGTGACAATGGCGACCGGCAAATTGTATCGCGATGCTGTCGTCGAACAACTATTCCGCCCACTCGGGATGACGTCGGCTAGCGTCACGCGCGAAGGGCTGGAAAGCGCCAGGAGCTGGGCGCGACCGCACAGTGTTGGTCGCCGTCCGCTGGATCTTGCCGAGGCTTATTATCGCGTTCCCGCTGCAGGCGGGGTCAACAGCAATATCAAGGACATGTCTCTGTGGATGATCGCCCAGATGGGCGGGATGCCCGATGTGCTCTCGCCGGCCGTGCTTCAGCAGATCCACGCCCCGCTGGTCGCAACCCCCAACGAACGTCGCCGCCTGCGCAAGTTTCTCGAGCGGCTCGATAATCCTTATTATGGCTATGGCTGGCGTTCCTATACCTATGCTGGTCACCGGATTGTGGGCCATCGCGGCGGCGTGAATGGCTACCGTTCGCTGATCCTGTTCGATCCCAAGCTGAAGAGTGGCGTTGTTGCGCTTTGGAATAGCAATAGTTCGCAGCCTGGCGGTTTGGAATTCGAGGTCATGGACATGCTGTACCGCTTGCCGTTTCGCGATTGGTTGGAGATCGACGGGAAAGCGGCGCTGCCGAAAGATATTGTCGCGACGCAGGACGACGCGAATTCCGGAGACGTCGCGGCGCGTTGACCAAACCCCTGCTGCCATGAAATGATATCCTCATCGTCATCGACTTGGGGGTATCGCCATGCGTCGTTCGATCTTCTTCATCGCGATCTTGCTGGCGGGGTGCCAAGATAAAGAGCCCGAACCTTCGGCAAATGCCGCCGTTCCAGCGATCCAGGCATTGGCTCCGCGCGACACATCGACGAAGCCGAGCTTCGATTGCAGCCGCGCGGATGGTCAGGCGCAAGAGCTTGTCTGTGCCGATGGTGTCCTGGCCGCGATGGATCGCGAATTGTCGCGGGTCCATGCGCTTGCCGTCGCCGACAAGACTCTTCCGGCGGATGAGCTGGCGGCCTTGACGGCGAGCCAACGTGGATGGGTCAAGGGCCGCGACGATTGCTGGAAAGCCGACGAACTTCGTCCGTGCGTGACGACATCCTATGCGCAGCGGATTCACCAAATGCGGCAATTGTCGATGGCTGCACGCGTCGCGGACCCGGCAAGCCTTTCGATCGGCCCGCTGTCCTACACCTGCGATGGAATCGACGCGGGGATCGCGGCCACCTTCATCAAAACCGACCCCGGCGTGGTCTATTTGGAATGGGCTGACCGCAGCATGGCGCTGGGCCAATCCGCAAGTGGGTCGGGTGCGCGCTACGCGGGCCAATCGGAAGGTCAGCCCTGGGTGTTCTGGATCAAGGGCCGCGAAGCGACATTCTCGGTTCCCGGCAAGGGTGATTTGGCGTGCCGCGAGGAATCCACGAGCTGACCGCGACCGAAAATTTCGGCTTCGCGGCGACTTGGCATATGCTGTTCGGGCGGAACATTGGCCGGAGCGGCGGTTACGCAACTGGCAGGGAGAAGAAGACATGACGATATCGATTGCGCGCATTGTCACTATCGGTAGCGCCGGCATGGCAGCCGCGCTGGTCGCGTCGCCCGCCTCGGCGCAGGATGTCCGATCCGGACCGGGCGGCACATGGGAAGTACATTTCCCTGGCCCGTGCACGGTTTATTACGACCGCAACGGCAACCGGACCTATGATACCCAGCCGTGCAACAGCAGCGACCGAAGGGTCGCCGACGCTGCGGTGCGCGCGCGGCTGAGCGGCGGCGGATACGGCAATCCGAATTACGCGCCCGGCTATCCCGGCGGCGGATACCAGCCGGGGTGGGGCGCGGCGGAACCGCGGGTCCGGATCAACAACGGCGGCTGGGGAACCGTGGACCTGCGCAACGGCTGCATCGTCACCTTCAACCGCGACGGCAACCGGATTCACGATACCGGGCGGTGCACCAGCCAGATGCGGTCCTATGCCCAGCGCGCCTTTCGCGACCACAGCTATGGCGGCAGTAATCGTCCGGGTTACGGCAACAGCGACTATGCGCGGCCCGACCTTCGCGTGACCGGCAACCGGATCAGCGTTCGGATGAGGGGCACCAACTGCACCTACATCTATACGACGGGTGGAAATCACATCCAGTCGCTGGGCAACCAGTGCAATTCCCGGCTCCGCGACATCGCCAACCAGGCGGTCCGCGACTGGCGTAGCCGGAGGCGCTATTAAGCTTCGGGAGAGCGGTTCAACGCGCGACGCGGTGGCTTCCGTCCTGCATCATAGTTCCCAACGCTCTCACTTCCCTCCTGAAACAGGTCTGCGTGGGTGCCCGTGCGCACGAAAGCGATCGCGCCGCCTTCGCCCGCTTTGTCATCGACTTCGTAGATCAGTAGGAAATCGCCGCCCACGTGGCATTCGCGATAGCCAGCCCATTCGCCTTTCAGCGGATGATCGAGCCATTCGGGGCCCAGCGGGGCGTCGTTGGCGATGAGCAGCAGCATCACCTCTTTCAGCCGAGTCACTTGGCCATGGCCAATATGTATCCCGATTGGGCTACAAAATCATGAGGCATTGAGGCTCACAAAACTATCCAACACCCTCTTCGCGCCCGCCTTCTCAAAGTCGATCTCGAGCTTATTCCCCTCAATGGCCGTGATCGCGCCGTAACCGAACTTGCCATGGAACACGCGCATGCCGACGCTCAGATCGTCGCGGCCTTTGTTGCCCAGCGACACCGCCGAGGCCTTGGCCTCAATCACGCGCTGGGGCTGGGCGTCGAACCGTCCCTGCGCGCGCTGCCACCCGGCACCACGCGTTGAGGCGCGGTCGCTTCGGGCGGCGGCGAGGTGCGCGAAGGGGTCGGAATGTTCGCTCCATTGTGCGCGCCACAGGCTTTCGCCGCCCGACATGGTGGTTTCGGCCGCGACATGTTCCTCGGGCAATTCGCCGACGAAGCGCGACGGGATGCTGCTGGTCCACTGGCCGTAGATGCGGCGATTGGCGGCGTGCAATATGGTCGCCTGTTCGCGCGCGCGGGTGATCGCGACATAAGCGAGGCGGCGTTCCTCCTCCAGGCTGGCGAGCCCGCCTTCGTCGATCGCGCGCTGTGACGGGAAGACGCCTTCTTCCCATCCGGCCAGAAAGACCTGTTTGAATTCCAGCCCCTTGGCGGCATGGATGGTCATGATGGTGACCTTGGGCTCGTCCGAGCGCTGGTCATTGTCCATGACGAGGGAGACATGTTCGAGGAACGCGCCGAGGCTGTCATATTCCTCCATCGCGCGGGTCAACTCGGCGAGGTTTTCGAGGCGACCGGCAGCCTCCGCGCTGCGTTCGGCCTGGAGCATGGCGGTGTAGCCACTCTCGTCGAGCAGGATGCGGGCGAGTTCGGGATGGGTCAGCTCGCTCGCCATCGTCCGCCAGCGGGCAATGTCGCCGACAAAGCGCGCAAGGCTGTTGCGGGCGGCGGCGCGAAGCTCGTCGGTGTCGAGGATCTGCGCGGCGGCGAGCAGCAGGGGCTGTCCGGTCTGCCGCGCGAATTGGTGGACGGTGGCGACCGCCTTGTCGCCAAGCCCGCGCTTGGGCTGGTTGACGATGCGATCGAAGGCGAGGTCGTCGGCGGGCTGCGCGACGAGGCGAAGGTAGGCCAGCGCATCGCGGATTTCGGCGCGTTCGTAGAAGCGAAAGCCGCCGACGATCTGATAGGCCAGGCCGATCGCGATGAAGCGTTCCTCGAACTCGCGGGTCTGGAACTGGGCGCGGACGAGGATGGCGGCATCGTCGAGGGTGCCGCCGCGGCGGACATGGGTCTCGATTTCCTCGCCGACGCGGCGCGCTTCCTCCGGCCCGTCCCATACGCCGATCACCTTGACCTTCTCGCCCGCGTCGATCTCGGTCCACAGGGTCTTGCCGAGGCGGCCGCTGTTGTTGGCGATGAGGCCGCCGGCGGCACCCAGGATGTGGGGGGTGGAACGGTAATTCTGTTCGAGGCGGATGACGGCGGCGCCGGGAAAGTCCTTTTCGAAGCGCAGGATGTTGGCGACTTCGGCGCCGCGCCAGGAATAGATCGACTGGTCGTCATCGCCCACCACGCAGATGTTGCGGCGCGGCTCGGCCAGCAATTTCAGCCAGTCGTACTGGGAGGCGTTGGTGTCCTGATATTCGTCGACCAGAATATATTTGAAGCGGCGGCGATAATCTTCGAGCACGTCGGTGTGGGTGCGCAAGATGGTCAGCATGTGGAGCAGCAGATCGCCGAAATCGCAGGCGTTGAGGGTTCTGAGGCGCTCCTGATAGGCGGCGTAGAGTTCCTGTCCGCGCCCGTTGGCGAAGGCTTCGCCTTCGCCCGCGTCGATGTGCGCCGGGGTCCAGCCGCGGTTTTTCCAGCGGTCGATGACGCTCGCAAGCTGGCGTGCGGGCCAGCGTTTCTCGTCAAGGTCGGACGCGACGATCAGCTGCTTGAGGAGGCGCAATTGGTCGTCGGTGTCGAGAATGGTGAAATTGCTCTGCAGGCCGACAAGTTCGGCATGGCGGCGAAGCATCCGAGCGGCGACGGAATGGAAGGTGCCGAGCCACGGCATTCCCTCAATCGCGCCGCCGGAGATGTGGCTGACGCGCTCCTTCATCTCGCGCGCGGCCTTGTTGGTGAAGGTGACGGCGAGAATCTCGCTGGGCCAGGCGGAACGGGTCGCGATGAGGTGGGCGAGGCGGGCAGTCAGCGCCGCGGTCTTTCCCGTCCCCGCGCCGGCGAGCAGCAGGACGGGACCCTCGGTGGTCAGCACGGCCTCCCGCTGCGGCGGGTTGAGCCGGGTCAGATACGCCGGATCGCTGGCAGGGAGGGGGGAGTCGGGCACAGTGAACATCTAGGGAACGTGCCGATCGCGGGCAAGAGAGCGCCTCCGCAGGAAAATGACGCCCGGCGACAAGGGGTGATCGCCGGGCGTCGCTGGGTTAATCGCGTGCGTCGAAGCTGTGCTTGAGCGCGCTGACCCGGTCATGGCCTTCGCGGACCGACGCATAAGCGCGTTCGATTACCGCGCGACTTTCGCCATCAAAGACGTCGGTCTTGAGGGCGGCTTCGAATTTTTCTTTCAGATAATCCTCGCCGCGCTCGACTTCGTTGATGACGGCCTTGTCGTCGCGGCCGGTGACTGCGGCCTTGAGGTCGAGCCAGCTCTGGTGGAGGCCGCCCAGCGTCGAGCCGTCGGTATCTGGCTCTCCGCCCATGCGGCGCACTTCGGCCTGCAGGCCGGTCGATGCGGTCTCGCGGTTATCGGCGAATTGGGTGAAGAGCTGCTTGAGCTCCGGCGAATCGACATTCTCGGCGGCTTCGCGATAGCCGTTGACACTGTCGTTCAGCGTCGAGGTAAGAGTCTTGATGGTGGCGAGTTCGTCATTCTTCCCGAACATTGGGATACTCCTTTAGTGAGGTGGACGAGGGTGAAACGCGCGACGTCGGGCGATGGGTGCGGCATCGGACCCGAAATTTTGCACCGCCCGGCGCAGGGGGCGCGGCTTGCGATCGCCGCGACAATCTTTATTGGGACGCTCGAATCGGCTGGAATGGGGGAATCCCACCGCATGTTTCCCGACTTATGCGCAATATCCCCGTTATCCACAGGCCTGACGCTGCATTTTCCGCTTTGCGCGAACTCGGAAACGTGCGCCAACTTCCAATTGTGATCGGGACGGAAGTCCCCGCCTCCCCAGAGCGTCGGCAACGGCAGGAAGGTGAGGAGAGGACGAAAGACCGATCTCCGCCGGCAGGCGATGGAAGCCCCTCGGGTTCGAAGCTGAACTGCTCTTCGGAGCGATGACGCAGCGAACCACCAACGAGGACTTTCGGACCAGCCGGTCAGAGGCGCCGGAAGAGTTAATCCCGGCTGTCGCGAGGGCGGTCTTCCCCAGGAGGACAAGCCACGTGATAGGGGGTTAGCCCAAGAAGGCCGCAGAACACCATGGCGCGAGAAGTCTTCGGACGGACGCGAAGCTGGTCGGAAGCAAAGCGATCTTCGGATTGCGGAGTGGACGAAAAGTGAGGTTCCTTGTGGACCACTATGGGCGGGAAGCGTTACCTGAGCTGGTGCGCAAGGATCGAGGAGCAGGAGACCTTCGGGTCATCAAGCTGACGAACACCGGCAAATCCATGTCTCGGCGCAGGAGGGGGCTGGCAGCAATGCCGGCCCCCTTACTGTTTTCGGGCATGATGGCGGCGCGGACCCGGCGCCGATAGTGTCGATCGCCGGCACGGCGCGCACAGCCGCCAACATTTGTGCGACCCGCCTTCCCAATCGACAATCGGCACTTTTCAACCGGTCGTGTCGGTGCAAGGCTATGCACCGGTTCCTTGCGACTCCCGGGAGAAAGCGATGCAAGCGCCATTTCTGGTTACCACCACGTTGGCATTGGCGGCAGTCACCGCTTCGCCGTCCGCCGCACAGCAACGGCCCGGGACATTGATTGCTGCCGATCCCGTGGTCGACGCCCCCGGCGGGATGCAGGCCTGGAAGGTCCGATACTGGACAACCGATGGGCGCAATCGTCCGATTCAGGTCACGGGCATGGTGGTCGCCCCGCGCGAGGCGATTCCGCCCTCACCGCGACCGGTGCTCGCCTGGACCCATGGGACATGGGGCGTGGTGTCGAAATGCGCACCGTCGCAAAGCCAGAACTTTTGGGAGGTGACCGCAGGACTGGAGGCAGTCCGGCGCGGCTACGTCGTCGTTGCGCCCGATTATGCCGGACTTGGTAGCGTCGGCGCGCACCCGTTTCTGGTCGGTGACGACACCGCGCGCGCCGTCGTCGACGGGGTCAGGGCGGCGCGATCAATCCCCGGCGCCGCGGCGGGCCAGCGCTATGCAGTCTGGGGAGAGAGCCAGGGCGGCCATGCGGCGCTGTGGACGGCGCAGCGTTCGCGCCAATATGCGCCTGAGCTGACCCTGGTCGGGGCCGCCGCCGCAGCGCCGCCGACCGATTTGCTGCGCAACCTGAAGGAAGCGAAGAACCAGACGGTCAAGGCGTTCTTCACCGCCTATATTGGCTATAGCTGGAACCGCCATTATGGCGCGCCGCTGACTCCGTTCGGCAATGTGCAGACCCGCGGGATCATGACCCGCCTAGCCCAGAACAATTGTATCGAACTTCATTCCAAGCCCAAGCTTGGGACCGTGCTCGGGATCCTTACGGTGCAATCGCGCTGGAAGTCCCTCGACCTCTCCCGACAGTCGCCTTGGGCGGGGCTTGCGCGGCGAAACAGCCCCAGCGTTGGCATTACCGGGGTGCCGCTGTTGATCGCCCAGAATCCGTCGGATGACCTGGTGTCGCCAGCGGTGACCCGCGCCCACGCAAGGGCGCTATGCCGAAACCGAAACCGGGTCCGGTGGATCGATATCGCGGGTAGCGGCCATGCGACGAGCGCCAAGGACAGCCAGTCCGAAACTATCGACTGGATCGCGGATCGGTTCGCCGGGCGCCCAGCGCAAAGCGATTGCGGGCGGATCTAGGACCCGCCCACAGAAAAATCAGTCGGTCAGCCCGGCCGGGACGATCCCGCCGTTGGCAGCAAGCTGGGTCATGACTGCCTTGTGCAGCCAAATGTTCATCTCGGCGCTGCCGTTCTTCTCGCCGGTGTAGCCGAGCTCGGTCGCGAGTTCCTTGCGATTGTCGAGGCTGGAATCGATGTCGAGAAGCTTCATGAGATCGACGATCGAGCTGCGCCAATTGAGGTCGGGGCTGCCCTTTTCGGCCAGCTTGGCTTCCAGTACCTGCTCGACATCGACCTGTCGAAGGGTCGGCGCGGGCGACGGTGCAGCGGTGGTCGCGGTCGGAGTGTCGAGCATGCCGGCATCGCGAAGGTCGTCGACGGTCGTTTCTTGCTTCTTACCAAAAATCTTGTCGCGGATTTTGCTGAAAATACTCATCTTGGGCTCCCCTTTTTCACAAGCGATCGCTGGTGTTCAGGAAATCAACGCCCACGGCCCTCAATGTGTCCGGTCACTGGACGATAATCGTCGTATTCATGCCAAGAAAGGAGTGCCCAAATCGACCGCACCGCAACTTGTACGTACCCCGTCGCGGAGTGAGGACGAACGTCTTGCGCTCGCCCGACTTCAATTTGACGATGCCCTCGGGCACCTTGCCGCGCAGGGACGACCAGTAAAAGAACTCAGGTGCCCTGAATTCATGGGACTCGCCAGAGGGGTTGGCTAGCGTCAGTCGAACCGGAACGCCGCCAGCCAGATAGATCGGACCCGGCGTAAAGCGGTGGCTAGTCAGGTTGACGGTCACCTTGACCGGCGCACGCTTGGCGGCGGCGTCGGTGACAAGCAGGGTCGCGACAAACGGAATCGCGATCAGTTTGGCGAAGTATTGCATAACCCTTTCTAGTCCCGCGTCACCACCAATCGCAATGGCAGCCGTGTCAGGATGCCGCCAATCGCGCATGACTCGGCGCGGATGATCGGCCATGCTATGCCGGTGGGGACGAAGGAGGGGGCCATGTCAAATATCCTGATGATTGCCGCAATGTTGGCCGTAACCGCCGCGCCCGAGACCATCCGTCGTTCGGGTCCCGAACAATCGCCAATAGCCGCGAGTGTGTCGTTACCTGCGGGTTCGCGGCTGGTTTATGTCAGCGGGACCGTTCCCGACGCCATCGATGAGGCCGCGCCGAAAGGGACGGTGGAACGGTTCGGCGATACCGAGGCACAGACCCGGTCCGTACTGACCAAGATCGACAAAGCCCTGAAGGCCGAAGGGCTGGGGTTGGGAGACGTCGTCATGATGCGCGTTTTCCTGGTTGCGCCACCCGGCGAGGCGCGGATGGACTTTGTCGGCATGATGCGTGGCTATTCCGCTTTCTTCGGAACGAAAGATCAGCCGCAAAAGACGGCGCGATCGACCATGCAGGTCGCCGGGCTGGTCGATCCGGGTTGGCTGGTGGAAATCGAGGTAACGGCCGCCCGGCGGTAATTTGGCGCACAGGGGGAGATGCAATGACACTGACGCGGCGCGCGATGCTTGCCCAGCTCGGTTATATCGGCGGAGCAGGGGCAAGCCTTGCCGCCCTCCAGTCGCTGGGCGTGCTGTCGCCAGGGTCGGCAAAAGCGACAGGGTTCTCGCTTCCGCCGGGCAGCGGATCCGGGAAAAGGGTCGTCATCCTGGGGGCCGGTGTCGCCGGCCTCATTTCGGCCTATGAACTGGCCAAGGCCGGGTTCGAAGTAACGGTGCTGGAAGCACGCCAACGGGTTGGCGGCCGTGTCTGGACGATCCGCGGGCAAGAATTGATCGTCCAGAAGGACCGCCCGCCGCAAGCTACAAACTTCGCCGACGGAAATTATTTCAATGCCGGCGCGGCGCGGCTTCCGTCGAGTCACGAAGCGATCCTGGGCTATGCCAAACGATTCGGCGTCGCGCTGGAGCCTTATATTAACACCAATCGGGCAACCGGCTGGGATTTTGGCGGAAAGGTCTATCGCGAACGCCAGATGGTATTCGACATGCACGGTCGGATCGCCGAATTGCTGAGCGGTGCGATGGGCAAGGGTGCGCTTGACGCCGTTATGCCCAAGGTCGAGCGCGACGCGTTTCGCCAGTTCCTCGGTTTCTGGGGCGGGCTCGATGACAAGGGTGCCTACGGACCCAATGGTGCATCGGGCTTCACGCGATGGCCGGGCGGCTATGACACGCCAGGAAAGGCCATCGACCCGTTGTCGATGAAGCAACTGCTCCCTGGTCGGGCGATCGGGCTGCCTTATGTGTTCGAAGCGATCAACGACATGCAGGCGACGATGCTGCAACCGGTCGGCGGCATGGATCGGCTTCCCGCCGCAATCTACGAACAGGTCAAGCCGATGGTTCGCCTCGGCGTGCCGGTAACTGCGATCCGCCGCGACGGTGCTGGCGTCCGGATCGAACATGGCAGCGGGGCGACGATTGCCGACTTTGCGGTGGTCACGCTACCTGGCCACCTGCTCGAGCGGATTCCCAATGATTTCTCGCCTGCCAAAAAGAAAGCACTGAAGGGCATCCCTTATTTGCCCAGCGCCAAGGTCGCGTTCGACGCGCCACGGTTCTGGGAGGAGGAGGGCATTTACGGCGGAAATGCCTGGACCGATCGATTGAACGAGAATGTCATGTATCCGTCAGGCGGGATCGGGCGCAAACGCGGCGTCCTGGTCGGCGCCTATGTTGCGGGGTGGACCGGACGAGACAATCCGGACGAATTCGTCGCGAAGCCGATTGCGCAGCAGATTGCCATTGCGCGCGCTTCGGTCGAGGCACTTCATCCGGGCAAGTCGCGCCTGCTTGGACCGGGCGTCGCCATCAATTGGGGCCAGGTCGAACATTCGCAGGGCGTGGGCGCGATCGGCGACGATTTCGGTGAACGCAAACGCGGCGCGCGTTACGACGAATTGCTCAGGCCCGAGGGGCCGATCGTGTTTGCCGGCGAGCATCTTTCTTATGTCGGCCTTTGGCAGGAAGGCGCCGCGCTGAGCGCACATCTCGCCATCGAACTGGTCCATCAGATGGCGAAGGGATAAGGGTTTAAGCGATCGAGCTGATTTTGCCGGACGCATGTTTCTTGGTTCGGCCCATCGACCAATTGGCCTGAAGCCGAACCTGCGGGTTCGGGACGCACCAGATTTCGCCGCCGTCATCCATGCCGACGACCCAGAGCAGATCGAACTCCGGCCCATAGTCGATCACCGCGATGGCGAAACCGGCGCCGCGATCAACGACGTGGAGCGGGACGGGAGGATCGAGTTGGGTGAACGCCATGATGGCGGAACGTCAAACGGGATCGGCCGGTTCCGCGGCTTCCTCAAGCGCCCGCTTTCTTTCCGAGAAGGCCCTCGCTAGCGTCGGCATGATGAGTGAAAAAACACAAGTGGCGGCTGCGCCAGTCAAGGCAGTTTCGGGATGGCGAATCCTGGCTGCGCTGGGTTTGGGACTGCTGGCCGGGGTCGGCGCATCGATGGTTGGTGATGGTTGGCGTGATCCGGCGATCCGCTGGGCAAGCACGATCGGCGGCGTCTGGCTCGATGCGCTCAAAGTTACCGTCATCCCACTGATCATCGCGTTGCTTGTCAGCGGCATCGTTGGGGGAGCACGCGCGGCGTCAGGCAGCCGGATCGCGGGACGGTCGATCCTTTGGTTCGCCGTCGTCCTGACGGCAAGCGCGATCTTCGGCGGGCTGATGATGCCCGTCTTGCTACAGGCCTTTCCGTTACCCGATGGTGCCGCGGAGGCACTTCGAACCGGCCTAGCCGGGGTCGACAAGGCTGCGACCAGCGCGTCGGTGCCGACGGCGACGGACTTCGTCCGATCGATCGTTCCCGGCAATATCTTCGCGGCGGCGGCAGCGGACCAGATCCTGCCGCTGACGATTTTCACGGCCTTTTTCGCAGTGGCGATGACCAGGATCGAACCGGTTCGCCGCGACCAGTTGGCAGGGTTTTTCCAGGCGATCGAACAAGCCATGCTGGTGATGATCGGCTGGGTCTTGTGGATTGCGCCGATTGGCGTCTTCGCACTGGCCTTTGCGCTGGGTGCGGGAGCCGGGGGGTCGGCGTTCGGTGCCGTGCTGCATTATGTCGTGCTGGTATCGATCCTTGGCATTATCCTGACGTTGGTTGCCTACCTGATTGCGATGATATTTGCCGGATGGAGCCTGCGCGAATTTGCGCGCGCCATGGTGCCGCCGCAGGCAGTCGCGATCTCGACGCAGTCAAGCCTTGCTTCGTTACCCGCCATGGTTGGCGCCGCACGAAAGCTTGGGTTGCCTGAAGAGAATAGCGACGTGACCCTGCCACTTGCGGTCGCGCTGTTTCGCGCCACCGGTCCGGCAATGAATATCGGCGTTGCCATTTACGTCGCTTATTGGGTCGGCGCGGATCTGAGCGCATGGCAATTGACGGCGGGAATCGCGATGGCATCGGTTGCCAGCTACTGGGCGGTTAGCCTGCCCGGGCAGCTCAGCTTCGTCACCTCGATTGCGCCGATCGCGATTGCCATGGGATTGCCCGTAGAGCCGCTTGCGATCCTGATCGCGGTTGAAACCCTGCCTGATATCTTCCGAACGCTGGGTAACGTGACGATGGACGTCGCGGTGACCGGTGCGGTCGGAAGGGAGCGTTCGCAGGATTAACAATGGCTGACCAACGCCGGTCGATTGGTGGTCGGCACACGTGCATTCGTCGATAGCACCCGTCCTTCGTCCAAACGGAAAAGGCGTTCGTCTACAGCACCGCTCCCCAATTGCGCCCCGTCCCTATCAAGGATTGGCGACGCGGGGGTATCCGCCCTTTTCCCCGAGGGGACCCCGGATCTTCTGCGTCGCAACCAAAAGTGGAGATGCATGATGAAACTGATCGTTGCCCTTGCCGCTGTCCTCAGTTCGGCAATGCTAACCGTTCCGACCGTAACTCAGACGGCATCGACCGCGAATGACGCGGTCGCCAATGTTTCTGACGATGCCATGGCTTATGCGTAGGGTTTTCCGCCGGTCGCTGGCGCAGCCGCGCAATCAGCGGCCGGCGATGGCCTTGACCCGGTCATTGTAAAGGCGGCCGACCGGCTGCTCGTTGTCGTCGGCAAGCCGGGCCACCCAGCGCCCCGACGCATTGCGCGAAAATCCCGCAATGAAATCTCGCCGCACGATCGACGATCGATGAAGCCTGACGAAGCGGTCCGGATCGAGTTCCTCTTCCAGTGCCGCCATCGAATGATGAATCAGCCAACTGCGCGCGCCGACATGCAATCTCATATAATCGCGCTCGGCCGTGATACGGTCGATATCGCGAGCGGCGATCCGGACGAGGCCGCTGCGATCCGATGCCCAGAATTCCTCCAGATATGGCGATTCTTCACGGGCTTGCGGTCCGCCGTCATGATCGTCGCGACTGCGCAAATGCTGGCGCGCGCGATCGAGCGCCTCGGCCAACCGCGTCGGGTTGATCGGCTTCATCAGATAATCGACGGCGGCGACTTCGAACGCCGCGACTGCAAACTGGTCGAACGCCGTGACAAAGACCACCGCAGGCGACGGCCGCGTTCGGGCCAGCGCGCGCGCAACTTCGATTCCGTCCATGCCGGGCATCGCAATGTCGAGCAGGACCACCGCCGGATTCAACGCCTCGGCCATCCGCATCGCTGCCTCGCCGTCGCTTGCAGTACCGACTAGGTCGATCCCGCCCTGGCGGGCTAGAAGCAACTGCAGTCGCTCCGTCGCCAATGGCTCGTCGTCGGCGATCAAAACCGAAAGATTTTCGTCATCCATCGCGCGGTTCCAGCGGAAGGGTCAGGTGGACTTCATAGCCGCCCTCGGCGCGAGGCCCAAAATCACAGGTGGCCAGGCCGCCATATCGCGCCTCAAGGCGCTGGCAGACGTTGGCGATGCCAACGCCGGTGCCGTGATCGTCGAGACCTTGGCTCTTGCGCGCCGGCTTTTGGCCGGGGTCGGCCTGTCCGCTGTTGGTAACACGCAGCGAGAGGCGCTTTTCGCCAATGCGCTCGGCGCGGATCGTCAGCGTCACCTTGTCGCGGGTTTTCGAAACGCCGTATTTGATCGCATTCTCGACCAACGGCTGGAGGATGAGCGCCGGCAACCGGGCGTGGGCGACGTCGTCAGGCACGTCGATGATCGTTTTGAGGCGTGTCGGGAAACGGACCATCTCAATGTCGAGATAGAGCCTCTGGAGGTCGATTTCCTCGGCGAGCGTTACATCGGCGCTGGGATCGAGCGACAGGCTGGACCGGAAGAAGGTCGACAGCGCGAGCAGCATCTCCTCGGCCTTGTCGTTGCGACCGGTCATGACCAGCGATGAAAGCGAGTTGAGGGTGTTGAAAAGGAAGTGCGGATTGACCTGATAACGAAGCGCGCGAATTTGGGCGGACTGCGCTGCCTTTTCGGCGGCAGCGGCGCGATCGCGGAGTTGATGGGTGCGGCCTTGTGCGACCAGTGCGAGATAAAAAGCCGACCAGGCGCCAAAGAAAAAGAACCAGACGACGGTGCCGTCTGCGGCGACCCGAAACTGTATCCATGGCTCCAGTTTGTTGATTCCGGGCCAGGTGACCTCGACCCTGTCCTTGCCGGGGCGGTCGATGATGACCCGTTTGCCGGTGTCGGTGATCGTATAGCCTTCTTCGCTGATGACCTGCATTTCGTCGTCGGGCTTTTCCATATGGCGCTCGGCGACGATCATGGTGCCCGACATTGCGACGGCGGCAAGGAAGGAAGCAGTCAGGGCGATGATCGCGCGGCGGCGCCAACTGGAATGAACGGCGAGACGGGCAACGGCGACATAGATCAAAACCGTGAGAACTAACCCGATCGCGATCGTGAGACTTTTGTTCATAATCACGGTGAACGGGTCGGACCCAAGAAATGCCCGCGCGACGACGGTCAGCAGGTACAGGGCCCAGAACGCAAGGATGGAGCGCAGGGCCAAACGCCAATCGGCGAACGGACGAATGGAAGGGTGCAAGCGAGTTCTCGGACATGATCCGAGTTAGGCCCGATCCGCGGTTCGGTGCAATCCGCCGCCCGGCCTTTGGCAGAAAGGCGGACACCGCCGGTCGAACAATCGGCAAACGGCGGACGGAACGTGTCGCCGCTTTTGCTCGTTTCGCTGTTAATCCAACCGAGGAAAACCACAATGGACGACCAAAACGAAACTGCATCCGCAAGCGGGCAGGCAAATGACAATGGCCCGACGCTTTCGGCAGACCCGGACCGTGAGCTGGAGTTGAAATTGAAGAAAAATCCAAACGATCCGGATTCTAAAACGGATGTCGGATCGGATGAATCCATGGACGCCTCTGACCCGATCAGCGCAACCCAGCCCGGCTCCGACAAGCCCGCGCCATCGTCCGGCTTTCCGGAGTAGTTGACCCGGGCACCTTGTTACGTTGCACAAATGAGACAGTCGCCGGCGATGTGACCACCGCCGGGCGATTGTCCTTGTCCTTCGCCTAAGCCTTTGATTCAATATGAACGGGGGGTGGAAACAAGGTTAAGCGTTTCGCAACCAGATGCGGCGCATGATCTCCACCTGAAGGATAAGGAGTGGGATCAATGACGACGCGAACCAGTCAGCCTGCCGGTGGCGCTTTGCTGATTGCGGAGATGAAGGAATTCGCCGGTTTTCCAAAGGCGACCCAGCGTTATATCCGCCGTGCGCTCGACGTCGCCTACGGGCGCAGCGATCCGATCGACACCTGGGCCCGCGACGAACTGGAAAGCGCAGCGATCCGCGCGCAATCGCGTTTCTACAAGCAGCTCGAACACCTTCGTTTGCAAATTCCCGATGACAGCGGCCTCGACATGATCGAGCCATTCATGGGAATGATGGTCACGCTGGCCGCATTCGACCTGGGGCAGGACCGGCTTCCCAGCTTTGCGTCGTTCCGTTTCCTTTACGAACGCTTGCTTGGTTCGAGCGTCCGGCCGTGGTTGCCGGCCGCATTTTGCGCCGCCGCCTCATTGCCGCATCTTCATCCAGACCGGCGGCGCCTGTTGCTCCAGTCGATCAGCGAAGGCGCGGCAACCGCGCCGGGATGGTCGACCCGCGACCCGGTATTCTGGCCGGAATGGGTGGAAAAGGTGGACGTCGCCACTGCTGCCTGAGCGCTTAATCGTACCTGACAGACGGAAAGAGGTCGATCAGCGCGCATAGCGAGGTGCGTGCGTCGCGATGGTGGACGAAATGGCCGCCTGCATCTTCCCATGCCGACCGATATCGGTCGCGGTCATCCACCAGCACGTCGGGACCGATCAGGTGGAGATGCTTGTCGCGCGCCATCGTCGTGATGACCGGCGTGCCGGGGAAATGCCGAGCTACCCACGCCCGCTTTTGCGGCGCCGCCCAATTGCCAATTGGCAGACCGGTCAGGACAACGGGCTCGAGATGCGCAACCGCATCGAACAATTCCCTGGCATCGGGCATTTCGGGCAGGCGATTGTAGAATTCGTCGGCCCGCCGGATTTGGAACCAGAAATCGCGCACGCTGTGCGTAGCCTGATATTCGTCGGCGCTCATGCCCAGCAGCGATTGGACCCCGGCATCGAAATCGGCGAGGACGCCGTCGAGGTCGAGGAACAGGCGCCGGTTCATTCCTTGCGGGCGAGCCCGGCGACCAGTTCCGCGGCGAAATCGCTCAACGTATCGTCGCGCGCCCCCATGATCACGATCCGATCGCCGGGCAGGGCCTGGGTGAGCAGCGCATCGCCGATCGCCGCGCGGAGCGGCAGGTGGATCGAATTGCCGCCCTTTTCGACGATGGTCGCGGCAAGCCAGTCGGACCCGCGGCTCTTGTCGACCGTGCCGCCCTGATAGACCGGATCGGGCAGATACAGCCGGTCGTCGTCGCGCATGCCATTGGCGAAGGTTGCGGCAAGTTCATCGCCCATCTTGGCGAGCGGGCCGAATCCGTGCGGCTGGAACATCATCAAGAGGCGGCCGGGCTGAGCGGTCAGCGTCGCTAAGGTCGCGGCGATTTTGTCGGGGTTGTGCCCGAAATCGTCGATCACGGTGACGCCATTGGCACTTCCGACGGTCTCCAGTCGGCGTTTCAGCCCTTCATAACGCCCAAGCGCCTCCGTGACATCGGCCAGCGGGAGGCCAAGCGCCATCGCGGCGGCGATCGAGGCAAGCGCGTTGGAGGCATTGTGGCGACCAGGGACGGGAAGGGTGACGTCGGCCGTCTCTCCTTCCACCTCGACGGTGAATTGCGACTGGTCGGCGCCCAGGACGAGGCCGCGCCCGCTGATTGCTGCACCGGGACTGTCGAAGCCGTAGCCGCAGGGGGCCCGCAAGATATCGGCCATCGCCCGGCTTTCGGGATCGTCAAGGTTGATCACCGCAGTGTCGGCGCGCGCCAGAAACGCGCCGAACAGACTGCGCAATTCGTCCATCGAGTGATGATCGAGGCTGACGTTGGTCAGTACCGCAATCGTTGGCCGGTAGAGCGCGATGGAGCCGTCGCTCTCGTCAACCTCGCCGACGAACAATTCCGGATCGCCGACCAATGCCGAAGCGAATGGTGCCGACGGACTGACGAAATTCTTCATCACCGCACCATTCATCACCGTCGGCTGGCGATGGCAGGCGTGCAATATCCAGCCAACCATGCCGGTCACCGTCGACTTACCGCTGGTGCCGCCGATCGCGATGCTCTTGTCGGCATCGTTGAGCAACGCCGCGAGGAGTTGCGGACGGGTGAGATGTTCAATCCCCAGTTCGCGGGCACGAACCACGTCGGGGACGGTTTCTTCCACCGCGGCCGAAGTGATGAGGCGCATGTCGGAGGACAAACCACTGCCGTCCTGCGGAAAGAGTGCAATGCCCAGCGAGCGAAGATAGTCGAACTTTGGTGCAAGTCGTCCGGCATCGAGCGAGCGATCCGATCCTGCAACCTTGTCGCCGCGTGCGCGAACGATCGATGCCAAGGGGAGCATGCCGCTGCCGCCGATCCCGCAGAAGAAAGTGGTTGTTGCCATAACCGTTGCCCTATGGCCAAAAGCAGCGCTTGCAAATGGGGTAAGGCATGAGGATTGCGGTCGTCGCACCGAGTTGCACGTTAAACCGAGAAGCGGCCGATGCCGTCGCGGCGATCGTCTCTTCGCGGGGCGACTGCGAATTGGTCATTCATCCGCAATGCTTTTCGAGCGAAGGTCATTTCGCAGGGCCGGATGACGAGCGACTGGAGGCGCTTCGTTCGGTCATGGCAGACGACAGCGTCGGCGCGGTGTGGTTTGCGCGCGGCGGCTATGGGTCGAACCGGATCGCGGAGGCGGCGGTACGAGATCTACCCGCAGCGGCGGGCCATAAGACCTACCTGGGATATAGCGATGCCGGCTTCCTGCTTGCCGCTTTTCACAAGGCGGGTCTGGCCGTCGCGCACGGACCGATGCCGAGTGATGTTCTTCGAACCGGCGGGGATGCGGCGGTCACGCGAGCGCTGGATTTCATGGTGCAGCGCAGCGACTCAGGGACGGAGCCGGACCTCGATGGACTCGCCTTCGCCTTCAACCTTACCGTCCTGTCGAATTTTTTGGGGACAAGTCTGGAGCCCGACTTTGCCGGTCGCGAACTGATCATCGAGGATATTGGCGAACATCTCTACCGGATCGACCGGACGATGTTCCATGTTACCGGCGCTGCGTCGGTTCGCCAAGTGCGCAGACTGCGTCTCGGCAGAGTAAGCGACGTGCTTGAAAACGAACCGATTTTTTCAGGCGATGCAGAAGGCATCGTGAGCGACTGGTGTAGCCGTGCCGGAATTGTCTTCGGGGGCCGTGCCGACATCGGTCATGATGCGGCGAACCGTATCGTGCCATTTTCCTGATTGTCACAAATCGGAAATTCCCTCTTGCGCGGGCATTGCAATGCCATCCGAAACGCGCTCTACCAAAGGGCGAAATCAACAGGAGGGCCAAACAAATGGCAAAAGCAGCAACAGGTCGTAAAGCAGGTGGTGGTTTAGCGCGTCCGGTGACGCCGTCGGCGGATCTCGCTGCAATCGTCGGAGCGGCGCCGCTGCCGCGTAGCGAAGTCGTTTCGAAGGTGTGGGATCACATCAAGAAGAACAATCTGCAGAACCCGGCCAACAAGCGCGAGATTCTGGCCGACGACAAGCTGAAGAAGGTCTTCGGCAAGGACAGCTGCACGATGTTCGAAATGAACAAGCATCTTTCGAATCATCTGAAATAAGAATTTGCCGCCTCGTGCGGTGATGAGAGGGCTCGCGCTTCGGCGCGGGCCCTTTTTCTTTGCTCAGCGGCACATTGCGCCGCGTGATGCCTGATCGAGATGGAGGTGGTCGCGGTGCGCAGCGTTGTAATCGGGCGACAGCACAGTCGCGAATAGCCGGCATGCCTCGTCGCGCGCTGAACGCAGAAACGCGCGTCGGTCGGTCCTGCCTTCCCAGTCGCGAAGCACCGATATCCGGCGGCCGTCGACGAGGACGAAGGCCGAAATGTCGATCGCGTCGGCGGTCGCATGCTCGCTCCACGGACCGTCGTCCGCGCCGTTGATTCGCCGACAGGAATAGCTTCCGAAATGTTCGATGTGCGCGATCTTGCTGCCAAGATGACGGATCGCTGAGGGTTGGATCGCCTGTTCCAGCAGGCGCAACGAAGCGGCGACCGGGCAAGACGTTACCAACGGGGCCGGCCGATAGCTGAGAGATCCAGGACCGTCGGGGCTAAGGGTCATGCCATCGACGAAGCCGCACCCGGCCGTTCGGCCAACCATTGCCGACGTAGGGCGATCGCGATCGCCGACATTGGCGAGGAGGGCGAAGCATTTCTGCGGGTCGTTGCCAAGCGACGCCAGCTTTGCCGCGGTGAACGCTCCCACCGGATCCGCCAAGTCGAGCGTCGTCCACGGAAAACGCTCGGGATGCTCGCGGATCTGGCGATCATATTCGCGCCAGGAAAGAAGTCCGAGGAAGACCAATACGGCGAGCAGGACGAAGCGGCGAGCCCAACCGGGCGATGTAGCCTTAGGCACGAAAGGCGCTGGCGAGGGGTTCCGAGGTCACGGGATAACCGAGCCCTTCGGGAATGCAGACATGATCTTCGCCGCCGCGCCGTTCGACCCAGGGAGTGATCAATTCGACCGGATGGCGCGTCGCATCGGCAACGGCCTCGTCGAAGGACGTAAAGCGCGCTAGCCTTTCCAGATTGCGCTTGGTCGGGAAAATCGCGCTGGCAGTACCGCGTTCGATCCGGTCGAGCGCTTCAAACGCGCTCATCCATTCGACCGCCTCGCATTCCCCGGGCTGGAATCGCGGGATCCAGTCGCCGTCCGGAGCGCGGGTCAGGTAAAAGTGCGTGTCGAACACGCGGGCATGCTTGAAGGCAGGTTTCCAACGCGCAAATGGCGTCAGAGCGGCCAGATCGAGTTCAAGGCCATGGTTCGAAAGCAAATCTGGGAACTGCGCACCGCCATGAAGTGCATCCTGCATTGCTAGAACTTTTTCTGTAGAGGGCGGGTTTCGGATGCCGGCCGGAATTCCGCTCTCCTCGATCGTCTCACGAATTGCGGCAATGCGCGAAGCGGAATCATCCATGTCGGCATGGCGGATCCAGTGATCGTCGGGGTCGATCCGCCCGCCAGGAAATACGATGGCCCCGCCGGCAAATGCCATGCCTTTGGAACGAGTCACCGTCAGCAATTCGGGGCCAACAGCGCCTCTTTCGCGAATCACGATCAACGTCGCAGCTGGAATAGCGCCTTCGTCCATTGTCCCGACCTAGGGATATGCGGGGCAAAGAAAAAGGCCGGCGTCCCGAGGGACACCGGCCTTCCGAGCGACCGCCCACGAAGGGCAGCCAGTCGAATTACATTGCGTTGACCGCAGCCGCATTGACGTCGGCAGCGTCGATCGCCTCTTCCTTGGCTTCGCCTTCTTCACGGATGGCTTCGGCCTGGTTCTCAAGCTGATCGGCAGCGACGCCATTGGTCATGTTGTCGGCCGTTGCTTCCATGTTGTCGGCAACATTGTCCGCCGCATCAGCAACATTATCGCCCAGCGCATCGTCGCCCTGGCCACCGCAAGCAGCGAGTGCAAGTGCGGCAGCGCCGACGAGTGCGAAAGAAATCTTCTTCATTATCAATCCCCTAGTTTCGTAACGACAGCGGCCATCACGTGATGTTTAGACCCGTTCCAACCGTTCGTCGCCGTAACGGTTCCCCCGTCCGGACATATTTGTCAATTCTTGAAGGTTGCGGCGCGAAGGCGTATCTATGGCGTGCCGACGGTGCGCAAGCATCGGCGGCTATGTCGGTAGATGATTTGGTGGAATAAGCATTTCGGACCCGGGGGGCAGTACCCCGGCGCCTCCACCAGCAGCGGCGGATACGAGCGGGGTTCCGCCGTTGCTGATGGGGGCGAAACAGGATCGACGAGTGCGGTAAAGGCCAGGTTGCCGATCGGTATGAGACCACCGTGACGGCTCATTCACACAAGTGCCAACGATAATGAGGCTCTTGCTATTGCTGCGTAACTGACGGCCTCACGGTCATAAGTTACTAAGACAAAAGCGCGGTTGGACCCCGCCGGGCAACAGAAGGGGATTCCAGCGGTACGGGAGGCACCGGGCAACAGAAGCCTCCCACTTTCCCAAAATGACTAAACTAGGTTACATGCCTCCCCGACTGAGCGGGGGGTCGGGATGTTTCATATCGGAAAACCGTGTTTTGCGATCGTAGCGCCGCTCTTTCTGGCAAGTTGCCTGTGGAGCCCGGGTAAGTTTGCATCGACCATCGACCTTCGCAAAAACGGAACGTTCACCCTCGATTATAAGGGGGAAATCCTGTTCGCGATGCCGGACAACGCCAAGCCCGAACCATGGTCCGACGACAAGGCGCATTGCAAGACCGACGGCACTGTTAGCCTCGATCGTTTTGAAGGAGACGGCGACGACCGCGACTGCACCGAAGCCGAGCGCGCCGCGCTCAAGGCCGCATTTGCCAAGAAGGAAGCCGAGCGGGCGGCGGCCAAGCGCACGGAAAATGAGGAGATGGCCCGGGTTTTCGGGCTGCCGGGTAGTGACGACGCGTCCAACCGCAAATTTGCCGAGACGTTGAAGAAATATGCCGGTTGGCGAAGTGTTACGTATGTCGGCAAGGGCGTCTATCACGTTGACTATCATTTCCAGGGCACGCTGAACCAGGACTTCGCTTTTCCGATCATGCCGGAAACCGACCTGGTCCTGCCCTTCATCGCCATCCGTCGCCGTGCCGACGGCGCAATTCTGGTGACGGCCCCCGCGCTTACCGGCGGCGAGGGACCCTTTGCGGCGCGTGCCAAGATGCTCAACCTGGGCAACAAGGCCGAGAATAGCGGCGAACCGATGCGCGCCGACGGCAAGTTCAGCATTGTCACCGATGGTGAGATCCTGACCAATAATAGCGAAGACGGGCCGACAAGCGGACCTGCGGGCCGGGTCCTGACCTGGCAGGTATCGCCGACCACGACACGATCTCCGGAGACGTTGATCAGGCTTCGCTAAGCCGGTTCATTGTTCGCCTGTGCACTTCAGCAACGCCGTACCTTGGGGGAATAAACATGAACCGACCGATCCTGACCGCTGCCATCCTGCTGACCGGAATGTCATCGCTGCCAATGGCGGCAAGCGCGCATGAAGACACAACGAAAGTCGCCGCAGCGCCGTTGAGCGCTGATCGTCTGATGAAGCCGCCGGCCGGTGCGGCGCATTATCTGGTGGTGTCGGAATCGGGCAAGCATGGCGACATGTGGCGTTGGACCTTGCCCGATGGGCGGATTGCGTATCGCCACAGCCAGTCGCTTCGCGGTTGGATTACCGAAACCGACGAAGTGGTGACGCTGGGCAGCGACGGCTTGCCGGTCAAGATCGAAGTGCGCGGTATCACGCCCAACGGCGACGCCGCCGAAACCTTTGCGATCGATGGCGACAAGGCGGTCTGGAGCAGCCTTGCCGACAAGGGCAATTCGTCCGGAAAGACGGGGTATTATCTCCCGGCCGGGGGCATCGGTCTTGCGAACCAGATCCTTGTCGACCGCATGGTCGCGGCGGGCGACAAGGGCGTTGACCTGCTGCCGAGCGGTCATGCCACTTTGTCACTTGGCCCCACGCTCTCGATTGCCGGGCCTGACGGGCCCAAGACGGTCCGGCTGGCCTTCGTCCGCGGTATTCTGGCGTCGCCCTATCCAGTCTGGCTGGACGAGCAAAACCGCTATTTCGCCGATGTCGGCACGATCTCCCTTTTCCCCGCCGGATATGAATCTCCCGCCAACGCCAAGGCCATGATGGCGCTGCAGGAAAAAGTGACCGCCGAGGAAACCAGGGCGATTGCCCATCGCTTCCTGACCGAAGCGGCCAAGGCGCCGATCCTGTTCGACCATGTCCGCATCTTCGATGCCGACCACGGACGTTTCGTCGATCATCAGGCCGTGCTGTCGGCCAACGGCAAGATCGCGGCCATCGGCCCGGCAGGGTCGATCAAGGCACCGGCCGGCGCGCGCGTTGTCGATGGCAAGGGCAAGACGCTGGTGCCAGGCATCTGGGACAGTCACATGCATATCGGCGACGATTGGGACGTGCTGGCCAACATGGCCAACGGCATGACGAGTTTCCGAAGCCCCGGCACCACGCTGGAGCGCGCGGTGGACGCCACCAAGCGGCGGGCCAGCGGCGATTTGCTGATGGGCGAGCCGTTCATCCAGGCGATCGTCGACAAGAAGGATGCGCTTGCCGCGCAGGGATCGATCACGGTGAGCAGCGAGGCCGAGACGTTGGCGGCAGTCGACCAGGTCAAGCAGGCCGGTTTGTGGGGCGTAAAATTCTACACGTCGATAAATCCTGACTGGATCAAGCCGGGCGCTGCCTATGCACATCGCCTGGGCCTCCATGTCAGCGGACACGTCCCCGCGACCATGCGACCGATCGACGCGGTTCGGGCGGGCTATGACGAGGTCACCCACCTCAATTTCATCATGATGCAGGCGATGCCGCAGGATGTTGTCGACCGTTCCAATACGGCGGCCAGGTTCGAAGGTCCGGCCAAATATGCCAAGGACGTCGATCTCACTTCGCCCAACATGAAGGCCTTCGTTGCCGAACTGAAACAGCGCGGCACCTATGTCGATCCGACCCTGGTCATCTTCGAAACCAGCTTCCTTCCGGAAGGCGGCACGCCGCTGGCCGCTTATGCTCCCTACATGGGAATCATCTCGCCGGTGCTGGACCGTTCGTTCAAGGCGGCGGGCTATCCTTTGGTCGAGGGCTACACCCGCGCCGATTACGCCAAAAGCTATGCCAAGATGGTCGACTTGCTTGCGGCGCTCCACAAAGCTGGGGTCCCCATCGTCGCCGGAACCGACGGTTGGGGGATCGAAATCGTGCGCGAACTGGAATTGTATGAGAAAGCCGGTTTCACCAAGGCGCAGGCGCTGCAAAGCGCAACCATCGTTCCGGCACGGATGGTCGGCGTGGACAAGCGCACCGGCTCAATTGCAATTGGCAAGGAAGCCGATTTGATGCTGGTCGATGGCGATGTGTCGAAGGACCTCGGCGCGTTGCGCCGGGTGATGACCGTAGTCAGCGATGGCTATGTGATGGACGCCGACGCTCTTCGCAAGGCAGCGGGGTATAGCGGCCGCCCCAAGTGAGCGGCCGCCCTAAGTGATCGCGCCGCCTGATTAGCCGCGCTTGCGCAGTTCGTTGCGGATTTCGGTGAGCAGCTCGACTTCGGTCGGGCCTGCCGGCGCTTCCTCGGCCTTGGGCATCAGCTTGTTGGCTTGCCGAACCATCAGGAAAATGATGAACGCCAAAATCAGGAAATTGATCAGCACGGTGATGAACTGGCCCCAGCCGATCATCGCGACGCCAGCTGCCTTGAGGTCGGCATAGCTTGCCGCATTGCCCTTGAAGTCCGCCGGGATGGTGCCGAGCACGGTGAAATAGTTGGAGAAGTCCGCGCCGCCGAAAATCGCGCCGACGATTGGCATGATGATGTCGCCGGTCAGGCTTGCCGTAATCGTCGCAAACGCGCCGCCGATAATCACCGCAACCGCCAGGTCGATGACATTCCCCTTGGCGATGAATGCCTTGAATTCGCTCAGCATCGTCTTCCCCTTATTTTTGTCGCACATTGAAAGTCGGAGTGCGACTTTCTACGTCCATCCTTGCACCTTTTGTTAAGGGGGAAAAGATGACTGCTCTCATTCGTATGACGTTGCTCGCGCCCATTGCTGCGCTGAGCCTGGCCGGTTGCGGACTGAATTCGGTTCCGACTGCCGAGGAAAAGGTCAACCAGGCGTTTGCCGACGTCCAGGCCGATTATCAGCGCCGCAACGACCTGATCCCCAATCTAGTCGAAACCGTGAAAGGCTATGCCAAACAGGAAAGCAGTGTCCTGATCGGAGTAACCCAGGCCCGCGCCGACGCGACCAAGGTCCAGATCAGCGCTGCGGACCTCAGCGATCCCGCCAAGGTCCAGGCCTTTAACGACGCCCAAAGTCGGGTCAGCCAGGCGATCATCCCCCTCCAGCGGCTCCAGGAAGCTTATCCCGACCTCAAATCCAACGCGAACTTCATGGCGTTGCAGGACCAGCTCGAGGGAAGCGAAAACCGGATCAACACCTCGCGCCGCGATTATAACGAGTCGGTCCGGGCGTATAACACCACTATCCGGACCTTCCCCGACGCGATCGGCGCCAAGATTTTCTACGGTGCCAAGCCCAAGGTAGCCTTCCAGGCGTCCGCCGGGGCCGACAAGGCGCCGGACGTCGATTTCAGTAGCTAGTCTTTTCGCAGTGCCCACTAGGGCCGATGAAGGAACGGGCATGAGCGTGCTCACGCGCATGGTGACGGTATTTTGGCTGGCGATGTTGGTCGCAGTCTCGCCCGTCACGGCGCAGAAATTTCCTGCTTTGACCGGGCGCGTCGTCGATCAGGCCGACCTGCTCGCGCCGCCGCAGGAGGCCGATCTCACGCGCAAGCTCGAGGATTTCGAAGCTCGCAGCGGTCGGCAGGTCGTCGTCGCCACGGTTAAGAGCCTCGATAGGCTCGAACCGGTCGATTATGCCACGCGGCTAGGGCGCGAATGGAAGATTGGCGACGAGCAGAAAGACGACGGCGTCATCTTCTTGGTCGCACCGGCCGAGCGCAAAGTCTGGATCGCAACCGGCTATGGCACCGACGACTATCTGACCGATGCGGTTACCGGGCAAATCATTCGCAGCGATGTGCTGCCGCGCTTCAAGGCAGGGGATTATCCCGGCGGCATCAGTGCAGGTGTCGACGGGGTCATCAAACAGCTTGAGTTGCCGCCGGAGCTCGCTGCCAAGCGGGCCAAGGATGCGGCGCAGGTGCGGCCGGCGGAATATAGCAACGATGTCGGCTTCATACCGGTCATCTTTATCGTCATCGTCTTTTTCATGATTATCGGCGGGCTCTCCCGTGCGGCCGGTCGCGGTGGCAAGAAATATCGCAGTCGTCGCGGCGGCGGGATTGACCCGCTGGTCATCCTGTGGGGTCTCGACGCGATCAGCCGGGCCTCGCGCGGTGGTCGCGGCGGCGGCTTCGGCGGCGGTGGCTTCGGTGGCGGCGGCGGCGGATGGGGCGGCGGCGGTGGATTTTCCGGCGGTGGCGGTTCGTTCGGCGGCGGCGGGGCAGGGGGCAGCTGGTGATCGTACTGACCGAACAGGATCATGACGCGGTCAGCGCCGCGATTGCCGCGGCGGAAGCGGGCACATCGGGTGAGATCATCGCGATGACTGCCGACCGATCGGATTCCTATCATGACGTCGGCCTCCATTATGCGATCGGCGTGATGTTCCTGGCCATCGCCTGGTTCGCGGCCTTTCCGAAGCAGCTCGACTGGTGGTGGAGCCTGCTGTTCGGCTGGACGGCGCCGCCGAGCACACAGCAATTGCTCCTGCTGCTGCTGACCTTCGCTTTGCTCAAATTTCTCGTCGTGCTGTTCATCATGCGCTGGATGCCGCTTCGGCTGGCGCTGACTCCGGTATCGACCAAGACGCGCCGGGTGCGCCGCCGCGCGATCATGCTGTTCAAGGCAGCAGCCGAGCGCCGTACCGTCGGGCGCACTGGTATTCTCATCTATTTGTCGATGGGCGAACATCGCGCCGAAATCGTCGGTGATGAGGCGATTACCGCGGTCACCACGCCTGAAACCTGGGGCGAGGCGATGGCCGCATTGATCACCGACGTCAGGCAAGGGCGCCCGGCCGATGGCATCGTCGCTGCGATCGGCCTGATCGGCACGGTGCTGGGTGCGCATTTCCCGCAGAGCGGCACCGATATGAATGAAATCCCCGACAAGCTGATCGAGCTTTGAGCGAAACGCCCGAAACGAAGTGGGAAGGCAAATACCTTCGCATGGTCCAGCGCGGAAGCTGGGAATATGTCGAACGCGTTGGCGGGATGAGCGCGGTGGTCATCCTTGCTGATCATGACGCCAAGATCATCCTGGTCGAACAGGACCGCCCACCGCTTGGCCGCCGATGTCTCGAACTGCCTGCCGGACTGGTCGGTGACGAAGGCAATTTCGACGTCGCGGAAACGGCCCTGAAAGAGCTTGAGGAAGAAACCGGATTCACCGCGACCGGCGTCGAGACCATCGGCCAATTCTATTCCTCGCCGGGGATGGTCGCGGAAAGCTTCACGCTGGTGAAAATGCTCGGCGTTGCGCCCGGCGGCACCAAAAGCGAAGAGTCTATCGAGGTCCATCTCGTGGCACTGTCGGAGATGGCTGCCTTCGTTGCGGCCAAACGCGATGAAGGCGTCGCGATCGACACCAAATTGCTGATCGCGCTGGCCGGGTCGATCCTTGGTTGATGCGCCCGTCGAGGGTGATGACCGTTCGTCGAGGGTGCGGTTGCGCAGCGTTCACCACCCTTTCTATAGTGTCCTAGAGAGAGATTTCCGAGCAGGAGAGAGAAATGAAGAATTTTCTGATGGCCGGCGTTGCCGGTCTGGCAATGACTGGTTGCGTGTCGCCCAAACAGGAAGCGCTCGCCGTTGCCGACGTGACGCGAGTTGCGACGACCGGCGCCGACAACGCGGGGCTGGTCCCGGTTCCGGATAATCTCCTGCTGAAGGATTGGTCGGGCCCCTATGGCGGGGTTCCGCCTTGGGACCAGGTCAAGCCCGAAATGTTCGACGAGGCGATCCAGTTCGGGATCGACGAGCTGAAGCGTGAAGCCGCCGCCATTGCCAACAATCCCGCGCCGCCCACCTTCGCCAACACCATCGTCGCGAGTGACAAGGTGGGCGAGCGACTGAGCAACGTGCTGAGGATGTTCAGCGTGATGACCGACAATATGTCGACGCCCGAATATGAGGCGCTCGACAAGAAATGGTCGCCCTTGCTGTCGTCGGCATTTGACGAAATCTCGCTCGATCCGGCGTATTTCGCGCGCGTCCAGACCATTTATGGGCAGCGTGACAGCCTCGGCCTCGACGCCAAGCAGATGCGGATCCTGACGCGTACTTACGACGGTCTGGTTCGCCGCGGGGTGAAGCTCGACGAGGCAAAGAAGGACCAGTTGAAGGCGATGAACAAGGAATTGTCGTCGCTGTTCAGCGAATTCAGCTCGCGCCTGCTGAAGGACGAAGGCAGCTGGACCGTCGCGACCGAGGCGCAGATGAACGGCGTGCCGGCGGATATCCGCAATGCTGCTTCGACCCTTGCGAAGGACAAAGGCGTTGGTGCTCCCTACGCTATCCGAAACACGCGTTCGGCCGCTGACCCGGTGCTGAGCTTTGCGAGCGACCGTGGCCTTCGCGAAAAAGTCTGGCGCGCATTCGTCAATCGCGGCGACAACGGCAATGCCAATGATACCAACGCGATCATCGCCAAGATCGTCAAGTTACGTGCCGATCGCGCGCATTTGCTCGGCTTCGAAGCCCACGCCGACCTGCGGATGCAGGACACGATGGCCAAAACGCCGGATCGCGCAATGGATCTGATGATGCGGGTCTGGCCGGCGGCGGTGAAACGCGTCGGTGAGGAGGTCGCCGACATGAAGCCGTTCGCGGCGAAGGACGGCGTCCGGTCGATCGAGCCGTGGGACTATCGCTATTATATGGAGAAGGTCCGCAAGGCGAAATACGACCTTAGCCAGGACGAGATCAAACCATATTTCGAGCTGTCCAACCTGGTCAACGGGATGCACTGGTCGGCCGAGCAATTGTACGACCTGAAATTCTCCGAGAACACCGGCAAGGTTCCCGTCTGGCACCCGGACGTTCGCACGTTTGAGGTGACTAATGCCAAGACGGGCAAGCTGATCGGTCTGTGGTACCTCGACACCTATGCGCGCGAGGGCAAACGGTCGGGTGCGTGGGCAACCGGATACCGCGATTCATCGGGGCTGCTCGGCAGTCGCCCCAAGCTTGTTTCGAACAACAACAATTTCATCAAGCCGGCGGCGGGACAGCCCGTCCTGATCACCAAGGATGATGCTGAGACGCTCTTCCATGAATTTGGCCACGCGATCCATGCGTTGCTGACCAACGTCTATTATCCATCGCTCGGCGGATCGCAGCGCGACTTCGTGGAATATCCGAGCCAGGTAAATGAAAATTGGCTGATGACCCGCCCGGTGCTCGAAAAGTTCGCGCGCCACTACAAAACCGGCGAGCCAATGCCCGAGGCGCTGCTCAAGAAGATCGAAGCTTCCGAGACGTTCAACCAGGGCTATGACACGGTGCAATATCTGTCGTCGGCATTGGTCGACATGAAGTTGCACACCAAGAAGGATGGCGTAATCGATCCGGACGCGTTCGAGAAGCAGGCGCTGGCCGAAATCGGGATGCCGAAGGAAACGGTGATGCGTCACCGCTTGCCGCAATTCGGGCATTTGTTCTCGTCGGACGCCTATTCGGCCGGCTATTACAGCTACCTCTGGTCGGAAACGATGGACGCCGACACTTGGGCGGCGTTCGAGGAGACGGGCGATCCGTTCAATCGGGCGATCGCCGACCGGTTCCGCCTGATCCTGCTGTCGACCGGCAACGAAACCGACCGGGCCGAAGCCTATCGCCAGTTCCGCGGCCGCGATCCCGACGTCAAGGCGCTGCTCGAACGGCGCGGGTTCCCGACCAAATAACGTCCGGCATCAAGCTACAATAAAAAAGCCCTCTCGGTGACGGGAGGGCTTTTTTGTCCACGAGTGTTCAATCAGCCAGCGCTTGGCGGCGTCAGCGTATCGACGAGGACATCGAGCTGCGCGTCGCAGCCATTGACGATCAGGCGCTGGGCAAGGCCTTCCATGCCGGCGGGAATAACCCCCATCGACCGTGCGGTAAGCGTGACCTTCTGCTTGCCGTTGGCGATTTGATATTGGTGCCCGGCGACCATCGCCAGATTATCCGGCCATGATGCGTTGCGTTGTCCGGCCGCGAATTCCACGTTTGTCGACTGGCCCGATGTAATGTCGCGGATTGCGACGACCGCAGCGGTGTCGGCATCGGCACGATAAAGCCCGGCATCGGCAGGATCGACCATGCACACGTTGCCCGACCGGCTGATGTCGGCCTGCCATATATTGCGGCCTGCTGTCGCACCGGTCGGCGCACCGCGGGTTGCATCGCCGCCGCGCGTCGCACCGACCCGGCGCCGCGACGCGGTCGACCCCGACAAAGCGGCAAGCGCCGACGTCGATCCGCCGCTGCTCACGGATACATCGAACGTGCCCGGGCCGCGCAGGGTACGAGTGCCGCGCGAATCGAGCAAAGTGACGCTGTCATTGGCTTTCAGCGTGATCTTGCTGTTGTCCGGCAGGGCTTTGCCCATCGCGTAGATTTTCGCGGAAGGTCCGCTTGACCGAACGACCAGGACCGATGCGGCCGCGCTCGCCGATCCCGCCGCCAAGGCCAAAGCGCAAAGCCCGAATGTCCAATTTCTCATCATTTCTCTCCTAACACGAAGCTCCCCCCGGGTCCGGCTTCGCGCAGCCGACATGCCAAAGAAGATAAAGCTACATCATTATCATACATTGCAGCCAAAGCTTCAATGTCTTGTAGCGCCTCCCGGCTTCCCGTCTCGTACTTGCGCCATAATTGTACCAACCTGGCACGGACGTCATTTTCCATTTGGGGTGCTGGTTCCCACACCACGATCGGGGTCGACCGTCCCGACAAAGTGATTCGACCCATTGGCCGAAAAATGTCCTGGTCGGTCATCGCCGCGCGCGCCTCGTCGCTGACGAGGGCCGTGCTTTTCAGATATTTGTTTGCGCCTTCCAGGCGCGCAGCGGTATTCATCGCATCGCCCAGCGCGGTATATTGGATACGCCGTTCGCCGCCGAAATTGCCGACGATCGCCTCACCGAAATGAAGGCCGATCCTGGTTCTTCCAAGCAATGCCCGTTCCGGTGCCGAGTTGCCGAATTCCGCTGTGAACTTCATCATGTCGACGACGGCGCTCAACGCGCGGTCGGCGTCATCGTCGCGGCTGATCGGCGCACCCCAGAAAGCGACGACCGCATCGCCGACGAATTTGTCGATTGTCCCGCCATGCTGAAGGACGATGTCGCTCATCCCGTCGAGATAGGCGTTGAGGATCGATGCCGTCGTCTCGGCCGGGATGGTGTGGCTCAAACTGGTGAAGCCCTGGATGTCGGTGAACATGGTGTAGATCGGCAGGCGTTCCCCGCTCAGCGACATACGCGCCGGGTCCTTCAGGATCATGCTGGCGATGTCCTTCGGAAGGTATTTGCCGAGCGCGCTGTGGGCATATTGCTTCTGTTCGCTGCCCATCGCCTTCACGATCGCCTCGGTCGCCAGATAGGCGAGCAGCCATCCGACGATCCAGCCAAACGCGGGCAGACCGTAGGTATCGATTCCGCGCACTTCGAGCAGGAAGGGTGCGGCACCGAACAGGATCAACTGGCCCCCGATCATCGCGCTCAACATCACCGGGCGGACTTCGACCATCGAGGTGAAGCTTCCTGCCAGCACCGCGAAAATGGCGAGCAGCCACAGACCGAGCGTGCCGACCCGACCGGGCATTCGTCCATCGAGCGCCTGCGCAAGCATGGTCGCATGAACCTTCATTCCGGCCATCGATTCTCCGGTTGCCTTGGTCAGGGGCGTTTCGAACAAATCATTGTCCGGCAAATCGCCGCCGATGATGACGATGCGTCCCATGGCCTGATCAGCGAGGAAACTTGCTTCCGGCGTTGCGAACAAGTCGATCGGAAGGTTGTTGAACACCGGATATTCGTCGTTCTGAGGTGCGCGATACTGAATGCTTCCGCGAAAATATTTGGCGCTTTCCCGCTCCGAAAGTGCAGCGGGCATAAATGGTGGCAGGTCGCGCGGCTGGACCGGCCATTCACGCGCCACATTGTCTTCGCCGCCCGCAGCCGTCTTGATCGAGGTCGGACGAACCTTTGGGTTGGTGATCCTGGCCAGGAATGCATCGAGATACTCCTGCTGCCACGCCGACATATCCTCCGGATTGTGGCGCACCGTCGCATAGCCGAGCCAGACCGGAGTCCTCATTGCGTTGAGCGCATCGATCAACAGTTGGTCGTCGGGCTCGGGCTGGTCGATCAGGATGTCGATCCCGATCGCCTTGGGCCCCATTTCGTCAAGGTTGGTCAACGCGCGGGCCAGCGTGGTACGATCGAGCGGCGATCGCTCACGCGTCGCGACCTGGGTTTCGGGCGTGAAGCTGACCAGCAGGATGCGCGGATCCTGCGGCGTCTTGCGGACCATCAGGGTCGCGACCGAATTGCGCATGTCGTAGAGTCCGCGCTCGACATCCGGAAACAGGAACAAGGTGCGCTCGACCCGCTCGCCGGTTTTGGGATCGACGACGGTGAACGGGGTCGCCCAGCTGAAGCGCGCGATGACGATCGCGATGAGCAGAAAGATGATCGTCGTAATGCTGCGGATTTTCGGGACGCGCGCGATATCGGCGCGAACGTCGGCCCAGCCGCGCATCGCTGCCGTCGCCGCTGCCGCGGGCGCCCGTCTCCTGTTCGTCGGCATATCCAAGCGGCGTGTGCCCTCCCTCACCGCAAGTGACCCTCGCCACCATTATCGACTCGTTATGTTGACGCGGATTAAGCGTAACCGAGCAAAAAGGCGAGGAAATGCAGTTTTTCGCCTAGAGTGCGGCGCGCTCAGCCTCCGACCAGGCGAGGTCGGCGAGCGGTTCGAGTTGATCGATCATCTGAACCGCATGGGCGCTGCTGGCGTTACCGCGCGCAACCCGGCCCTTGATGCCGTGAAGGATCGCAGCGAGCCGAAACATCACGAAGACCATCAGATAATCCTTGTCGGCCAATTCATCGCGTCCGGTCCGCCGACAATAAGCGGCGACATATTCCTCCTCGGACGGGATACCGAGGGCCGCGAGGTCGAGCCCCTTCAAGCCGGTGAAAATCCCGGCCGGCATCCGATACATCATCAAATGATAGACGAAGTCCGCCGCCGGGTCGCCAAGCGTCGACAATTCCCAGTCGAGAACCGCCGCTACTTCCGGATGATCAAGCGACGGCGCGAAAATCATGTTGTCGCAGCGAAAGTCGCCGTGGACGACGCGGCTGTCGCCGGGATCGTCGGGCAGATGATCGCGAAGCCAGCCGACCAGCCGATCCATCGCCGGTACACGGCCCGCCTCGACGTCGTTCTCATATTGCGTCGACCATCGTTTCAGCTGGCGCTCGACGAAGCCGGACGCGCGACCATAATCGCCAAGCCCGACCGCGTTAGGATCGACGCTGTGCAGCCGGGCGATGGTGGCATTCATGGCGTCGAAGTGCGCGGCGCGTTGGGCACTGGTAAGGCCGGGAAAGGCGGCCTCCCAGATGATGCGTCCCTCGACCATGTCCATGACGAAAAACGGCGTGCCGATCACATTGTCGTCTTCGCAAAGTCCATGGATATGCGGAACCGGGAAACCGGTGGTTCCAAGCGCCGCCATCACCCGGGCTTCGCGCTCGACGGCGTGGGCGCCGGGGAGCAATTTGCCCGGCGGTTTGCGGCGCAGGACATAGGATCGCGTCGGCGTCTCCAACAGGTAAGTCGGGTTCGATTGCCCGCCCTTGAACTGGCGAACCGATAGAGGCCCGGCATAGCCATCGACATGGTCGCCAAACCATCGTTCGAGCGCGGCAACATCGAAGCGCAGTCGCTGCGCGACATCGCGCGTACCGCTATTGGCATCGGTCCGGTCCATCGCCCGACCATGACGAGAGGAGGGAGCGAAAGCAATCGCCCGGGCGTTGCCGAATATATGACTCGCTTAGTCCATCTCTCCGACCTTCATTTCGGTGCGCATGACGAACGACTGGTCAATGCCGTCGAGGAGCGCATTGCCGAGACCCGGCCCGACCTCGTCGTGATTTCCGGCGATTTCACCCAGCGCGCGCGAACCGAGCAATTCGAACAGGCATGCGCGTTCCTGACGCGGATCAAGGATGCCGGCTTCGAAGTGCTTGCGGTTCCCGGCAACCATGATGTGCCGCTTTACGATGTGCTTCGCCGGTTCCTGTCGCCGCTGACGCGATACAAACGCTACATCGACGAGAGCTTATGCCCCCATCACGAACTGCCCGGGGCTTCGGTGCTTGGAATTAACACGGCGCGTTCCTTCACCTTCAAGGACGGCCGCATTAATGAGGAACAGGTGCGCTTCATCCGTGCGACGTTCACGAGCCCGCGCGATGTCCCGCGAATCCTGGTCACCCACCATCCGCTGTTTGCGCTTCCGGTCGACGACAGCGGCGTGCTCGGCAAGGCGGTCGGGCGTCAGGAAATGGCGCTCGACGCCATCTCCGATGCCGGGGTTGACCTGCTGCTCGCCGGGCATAATCACCGCGCCTCGACCCACAGCGCTCGCGAACTCGCGACCAAGGCGGGACCGGCGCTGGTCATCCAGGCGGGCACCGCAACATCGACCCGGGTCCGCGACGAGGAACAGAGTTTCAACCGAATCGACATCGACGGCCGCGACGTCCTGCTGACCGTGCAGACCTGGCAAGGCAAGGGCTTTGCATCAGGCGACCGACAACGCTTCCGGCAGGACGGCGATCATTGGCGCACGGTGACCAGCGAAAGCGTCGATAGCGCGGCGTGATGGGCCGCATGATGGCTTGTCGGACCCCCTCACCGTCACCTAGGGGAGGGGGATAGGGGAGACAGGAATGGCAAGTGCCGATTTGGTTGACGAAGACGCCGGAGCGCTGACGCACTTCGATCTCAATGATTTCGTCCGCCGCGTCCTGGCAGAGGATATGGGTTCGGGCGGCGACGTCACCAGCAATGCGACGATCGATGCCGACGCGCGCTTCAAGGCGGTAATGAATTGCCGTGAGCCGATCGTCGTCGCGGGGCTGGATCTTGCCGTCGCTTTTTTCCGCACCCTGGACCGCGAAGTGCAGATCATTTGCCATGTCAGGGACGGCGACCAACTTCCGGCAGGCGGGGTGCTGATGACGCTGGAGGGCCATGCGCGGGCGATGCTGACGGCCGAACGCTCCGCGCTCAACACGCTTCAACATCTGTCGGGGATTGCGACCCTGACACGGCGCTATGTCGATGCGATCGCGGGAACCGGTGCAACCTTGCTCGATACCCGAAAAACGATCCCCGGCCTTCGCTTGCTCGACAAATATGCGGCCCGCATGGGCGGCGCGGAAA
The DNA here is from genome assembly GCA_963843855.1 of uncultured Alphaproteobacteria bacterium. GTDB lineage: Bacteria > Pseudomonadota > Alphaproteobacteria > Sphingomonadales > Sphingomonadaceae > Sphingomicrobium. Next base: position 294,196 of record CAWJMA010000007.1, on the reverse strand, counting down.
ATCACCGGATGCGGCTCGACGATGGCGTGTTAATCAAGGACAATCATGTCGGCGTCGCCGGATCGGTCGAGGCCGCCGTCAAGGCAGCGGTTGCCGCTGATACCGGGCTCCAGATTCAGGTCGAGGTCGATCGGATCGACCAGATCGAACCGGCGCTGGGTGCCGGTGCGCAGCGCCTGCTGCTCGACAATATGCCGCCTGCCACCCTGCGCGAGGCTGTCGCTTTGGTGGCCGGCCGCGTTCCGCTCGAGGCGTCGGGAGGGGTCAATCTCGACACGATCCGCGCAATCGCCGAAACTGGCGTCGATTATATAAGTGTCGGGCGGATTACGCAGTCGGCCCCAGCGGTCGACATCGCACTCGATTATGTACTTCAGCCCATCGGCTGATTTTTGCAGCCAAAGCGACCGGCCATTCGTATAGGGTCGGCAAAATATCGGGAGAGAATGTGTGTTCAAGGGCCTGAAGCCCATTCAATATGCCGGCCGCGAAGTGTGGCCGCTGGTCGAAGGCGGCAAGGGCGTCTCGGCAACCAACCACATGAGCTCGGGTGCCTGGGCGGCGGCGGGTGGCATCGGGACGGTCAGCGCGGTCAACGCCGACAGCTACGATCCAGAAGGCCGTATCATCCCGCAGGTCTACCAGGAAATGACCCGGCGCGGACGCCATGAGGAGCTGGTCCAATATGCCATCGACGGCGCCGTGGCGCAGGTCGAGCGGGCTTACGAACTTGCTGGCGGCCACGGCGCCATCAACATCAACGTCTTGTGGGAAATGGGCGGCGCCCAGCGCGTGCTCGAAGGCGTCCTCGAACGCACCAGGGGCATGGTCGCGGGCGTCACCTGCGGCGCTGGCATGCCTTATCGGTTGAGCGAGATTGCGGCGCATTACGGCGTCAATTATTTGCCGATCATCAGTTCGGGCCGCGCCTTCCGCGCGCTCTGGAAGCGTGCTTATTCCAAGGTGCCCGACTTGCTTGGCGCCGTCGTCTATGAAGATCCCTGGCTCGCCGGGGGCCACAATGGCCTGTCGAATGCCGAGGATCCGCGCAGCCCGCAGGATCCGTATCCGCGCGTCAAGGAATTGCGCGACGTGATGCGCGACGGCGGTATCGCCGACACGGTCCCGATCGTGATGGCCGGCGGTGTCTGGCGGCTCGACGAGTGGGACAATTGGATCGACAATCCCGATCTTGGGGCGATCATGTTCCAGTTTGGAACGCGGCCCTTGCTGACCCAGGAAAGCCCGATCCCGGCGGCGTGGAAATCGCGATTGATGGAGTTGGACGACGGCGACGTATTGCTGCACAAATTCTCGCCGACCGGATTCTATTCGTCGGCAGTCCTTAACCCGTTCCTGCGCAATCTGGAGGCGCGCAGCCACCGCCAGATCGCTTTCACCAAGGAAGAAATTGGCGACCACCAATTCGTGCTCGATGTCGGGGTCGGCACGCGCAAGAATTATTATGTCACCAAGGGCGATCTGCAACACGCTCGCGAATGGCATGCCGCCGGTTTCACCGAAGCGATGAAGACGCCCGACGATACGTTGGTATTCGTCGATCCCGAGGAGATGAAGTGGATCCGCAAGGATCAGGCCGATTGCATGGGCTGCCTGTCGCAATGCAGTTTCTCGTCATGGGCGGATAATGAAAAGAACACCACTGGGCGCCTCGCCGATCCGCGTAGCTTCTGCATCCAGAAAACGTTGCAGGACATTGCCCACGGCGGCCCGGTCGACGAGAACCTGATGTTCGCGGGCCATGCCGCTTACCGGTTCAAGCAGGATCCCTTTTATTCGAACGGGTTCGTTCCGACCGTCAAGCAGCTGGTCGATCGGATCCTGACCGGGGCATGATTGCAGTTCGGGCACTCGCGGTTATAGTTGCACTTGCGGTCGCGGTCCCCGCGTCGGCGCAGGAAAAAGCGGTGCCCTATTGGGCCTCGATTTCCAGCGGCAAGGCAATGGTCCGCAAGGGGCCGGGACGCAACTATCCCGGAATGTGGCTCTACCAGCGCCGCGACCTGCCGGTGCGGGTGCTCAAGGTCTATGACAATTGGCGCCTGATCGAGGATCCGGACGGCGAAAAGGGCTGGATGCTGGTCAGCCTGATGAGCTCCACCCGCACATTCATGGTGAAACCGGGCGTACCGCGGGCGATCCACGAGAAACCCGCCGACGCTAGCCGCACCGCTTTTCTAGCCGAGGCTGGCGTGGTCGGGCGGATCGAGAAATGCGAAGATCGTTGGTGCCGCGTGACAATCGGAAAAAAGCGCGGATGGATGGTTAGGGATGATCTCTATGGAACCGACACTAACGAACAGATCGACGACTAGGTTCCGCTACGGCAACGAAATTTTTTTAAACAATCTGGATTGCGTTTTCCGGTTCGATAGTGTTTTGTGTCGAGAGACTTAGCGACACGTGCGCTCATTTCACGCGTCTGTGTTGCTGGCCGCCAACAGGGAGACCACAGATGAATCGAACCACTCTTCGCGCCCGCTTGCTTGGAGGCGCGGTTTTGGGCGTCGGCCTTAGTGCCCTCGTTCCGCAGCAGGCGATGGCGGCCTGCGTTGTCGGCGCGACCAGCGTCGTTTGCGGCAACACCACTACCACCGACACGCTGTATCCAGCGAACACTCCCAATGATCGGGCATATTCCTCGTTGCTAAATCTTGACACGGGGTCTGTCACGGCCGGCGCCCTCGTTGACGGGTTTGGCCTCTATGCAGGCGTCGGATCGCCTGCGGGCGGCACGTTCACGTTCACGAATGACGGCGTCATTCAGATGAATCTCGGAAATGCTTCTGCCTTCGTGCCAGGAAGTGGCGCGCTGGTCCTGGCAGCAATTAACAGCCCTACCAACGTAATTTACCAGGGCGCAGGTGATATTCTCAATCTCGGAACTGGCAACGGTATGGGTGTTGTCCTTCAGGGCACTGGGTTTTTCACCGCGACTATCGGCGGCAGCGTTCGCGCGGACGCCGGTGACGGAATCAACGTCAGCGCTACCAACCCGAACGGCGGTGCGATTACTCTCGTTACCAACAGTGTGAACGCTTCGGGCGGCGACGGGATCGACGTTACGACGGCCGGTTCCGGCGACGTCACCATTACCAGCAATAATGGCATCCAGGACAGCGTTGGTGTCGGCGATTTGCAGAACGGCATTATCGTCAACTCGACCGGCACCGGCAATATCACGATCGATCACAATGCCGGGGCAATCGGGAATACGGTCGATCGGGCGCAGTTGGTCGGCATCAGCGCGACGATTAATAACGCGGCTTCTACCGGAACGATCGATATCGGAACGCTCGCGGGCACCGGGATCAATACGGTTGGTGACGGCATCAATGCGACCACCAACGGCACCGGCAACATCATCGTCAACAACGCTGCCGCGATCAATACGACAGCGGGCGACGGCATCGACGTAACCCGCACCGGCGGTGCGGGAACGATTACTGTCACCAACACCGGCGTGGTCGGCAATGTCGGGCAACGGACGAATATCGGGATTAATGCCGTCAACGCCAATGGCGCGGTAACGGTCACAAATACCGGCGGCCAGACCTGGGCCGATAATTTCGGTATTTATGCGGAGGCCACCAACGGATCAGTGCTGGTGAATAGCGGGGTGATCGATTCACTGGTGAATGGTCTGAACGCCGTGACGAACAACGGCACCAGCTGCGGTAATGTCACCGTCAATGTGACCGGCAACATCGCTGCCACGAACTCTGGCGTTTACACGCAATCCTGTGGTTCGGGTCAGGTGACCGTCAATGCGGGCACCAGCGTGACCTCGACGGGCGGATGGGGCCTGGCCTTGAACTCCGTCACAGGAACCAATGTTTTCGTTGATGGCACGGTTAACGACGGGACAGTCGGCGCGGTCGTCTTCGAAAACGGTGCCGGCGCGTTGACCATTCGCACCGGCGGTATCGTAAACGGCAAGGTTGTCGGCAACGCCCTCGCCCAAACCGTCACGGTGAACACCGGCGGAATCTGGAATGCCACCGGGGTCAGTGACCTTGGCGCAGGGGTCGATTCGACCACGAACAACGGAACGTTGAATCTGGCCGCGGGCTCGTCGATCGACTTCGGCGCGGACGCCGACACACTGACTAACAATGTCGGCGGCATCATCAACGTCAACGGCAACTCGTCGTTCCTGAACCTCGAGACGTTCACCCAGAACGGCCGGATCAACCTCAACACCTTCACGTTGACGGGTCCGGCAATTGCGTTCGTCAACAATGGCACGATCGACACGAACGGTATCTGCTGGCCTCTTGGGCTTCACGTCCTTCAGCAACGCCGGGACGCTGGATCTTGCGGCGGGCGTGTTCACCGCTCCGGCGGGCGCGTTCACCAACTCGGGTCGGATCTTCGCCGATGAAGGTGCGAGCACGATCACCGGGCAGACATCGTTCACCAACACTGCGACCGGCGTGATCGATCTGCAGGACGGCGTCACCAACGACACGCTGACCATCAACAGCGCCTACGTCGGCGGCGGCACCCTCCAGGTTGACGCAAGCGACCTTGCTGCCGATCTTCTCGTGCTGACCGGTTCGGTTGGCGGTTTGACCAGTGTCGACGTCAACGTCCTTGGCCTCACGTTCCTCGACACCAATGTTCGCGTGGTCGATGCAACGGCAGCTTCGGTTAGCGCGTTTACGCTTGGCAACCTGACGGGCACGACCAATCCGCTGCTCGATTATGCAATCACGCAGGCCGGGGCGGATTATTTCTTCACCGCTGCGCCGAATGAGTCGGCGTTCGATCCGTTGGCAGTGAACAATCTGGCAATGGGCATGTGGTATCAGAGCGCGGACGAAGTCATCGCCCAGACCCGCCTTCCGTTTGCCAGCAATGGTTTTGGTCTTTGGGCCCAGATCTACGGCAGCATCGACAAGGCCGGCGAGAATGACACGCAGGTCATCGGCGGCCGCGAGTTCAACGCCAACAACAAGCTGGAAACCACGCGATACGGTATCCAGGGCGGCGTCGACTTCGGGCTTGGCGGCGGACGCATCGGCCTGACCGGCGGCTGGGAGAAAGCCGAAGCCGACGGTCGCGCCGAATATAGCGCCCAGGGCTGGAACATCGGCCTTTATGGCCAGTTCGGCGGGGAGCTAGGCTTCCACGGCGAAGCGCTCGTCAAGTACGATCGCTATGACATCGACTTCGAGGATGGGCCGTTCAACGGCGTCTCGACCGACGGTCGTTCGCTCGGCGGCGATATCGCGCTTGGCTATCGCTTCGGCACTGCCAGCTCGGCAGTCCTCGATCTCAATGCGGGCCTCAGCCATGTTCGCACCAAGATCGATGACATCGCCGCATTTGGCTTCGGCTACGATTACGACAGCTTTACCTCGACCCGCGCACGCGGTGGGGTACGTGCCTACTTCGGTGGCGGCTGGCGTCCATATATCGATGCGACCGTCTACCATGAGTTCGATGGCGACGGTCAGATCACCCTGTTCGACGGTGCTGGCGCTTACAACCTCGAATTGAGCGGCAAGGGCACGTGGGTCCGCGTTGAGGGTGGCCTTGGCGGCCAACCTAGCCGTGGCCCGATGCTCGCCGTGTGGGGCGAGGCTGGTGACCGCAAAGGTGCCGGTATCCGTCTTGGCTTCCGCTTCGGCGGTGCGCCGGTAGAGGAGGCCCTTCCGCCACCTCCGCCTCCGCCCCCGCCGCCTCCGCCTCCGCCGGAAACGCAGACCTGCGCCGACGGTTCGGTGATCCTGGCGACGGACATGTGCCCGCCGCCGCCGCCGCCGCCGCCGCCGCCGCCGGAACCGGAACGCGGCTAAGGCTTAACTGACTGAGCATACGAACGACGGTCCCGGAGAAATCCGGGGCCGTTTTTCTATGGTCGACACACGCTCGATGGGCGCTCCGATCGATTGCCGGTTCAAATGAAAAGGGCGGCAGGATCGCTCCCGCCGCCCTCAAAAGGAAATGCCAGTGGCTGGCAGGTTACATCTCGCGCGGAACGTAAGCGACACGCGTGACGGTCAACTTTTCGCCCTTGTCGCTGGTAATTTCAGCAGTGCTGCCGATTTCCATTTGAGCCGGGGCAGTCCAGCAAACTTGCCCTTCCTTGGTCATTGCGCTGGTAAAGCACTGCTTGCCGTCGACCTGCGTATAGGTGCCGTGATCGATATGCTCGGCGCCCGACACCGCGATGTAATTGCCATTGGAATCGATGGATTCCTGAATTGGCTTGCCCTCGCGAGTGAACTCCCAGCTCGATCCGAGCAGGGTCATCGTAGCACCGGCGACGTTGGCGTCGGCAGCGACATTCATATCATCAGCAACGACGGCGTTGTCGGCAGGCGGAGCTTCCTTGGTGTTGCACGCCGCGAGTATGGCGACTGCGCCAAGCAGGATCAGTTTCTTCACATCGACTCTCCCTCTGTTGAGGGATCGGACTCGTAACAGACTATCGATGCAGGGGCGAATGCGGCCGTCCTGCGTCAAAGAAACAGATGGCGCCCCATCCAGATTGCCATCGCGACCATCATCACATTTTCGGTCAGCGAGACGAACCCAAGCGGAACGCTGGCCGATCCGCCGACACAGGCGCATTTAAGTTCGCGGCGATCAACATAGACAGCCTTCACAACACTTGCTGCGCCGATGGAGCCGATCGTCAGCGCAACTGGGACCGAAAGCACGTCGAGGCGTCCCGAAGCCATCAGGACGCCAGCACCCCCCTCAAGGAAGGGATAGAGGTAAGCGTAAGGCACCCAGCGACGCGCCAGCAGGTCGTAGTTGAGGAACATGGTCGAGAATTTCTCGAGGTCCTGCAGCTTGAGCATTGCCAGCATGATCATCGAAAATGCGATGAACCATTCGCCGGCCCGGATGGTCAGCGGTGTCCCGAAGGCACTGGTTGACGTCGCCAGGGCCGCAAGCAACGTCATCGTGAACAGCACGAGGACTGGAACGTAGCTGACCGCATCCGCTGGCCGGACCGGGCGTCCGAGATGCTTGCGAAGGTCGGTGTATCCGCCGATCCGCTCCCCATCGATCCAGACCTGAGGCGTGGTCGAGACCTGATGCTTGGTCTTGAAGGCGTCGGTTGCGTCTCGCGTCTTGAGGTGATGGTCATCCACCGTGAAGCCTTGCGACTTTAATAAATGGAGCGCCTTCAGCCCCGATGGGCACAAATGGTCGGGCATCACCATGCGGTAGAGCGTTGCCGTCTTCGTGGTCTTCGAAGTGAGGCTTTTCTGGTTGAAGGTCATGTGATTTTCCTGTTCATTTTCACCTATCCGCAGCATTATGGCATCCGTACCATGGTACGGAGTCAAGCATGCAGAATCTGACCATCAAAGGTCTTGCCATGGAAGCATCGGTCGGCGTCGAAACCGTTCGTTACTACCAGCGCAGAGGTCTGATGAGTGTTCCCGCGAGTGCCGGCGGAATTAGGCGTTACGACGAGAGAGATGTTGCCCGCCTTCGGTTCATCAGGCGCGCGCAGGCAGGCGGATTCACCCTCGCCGAAATCGGCGAGCTCCTAGTTCTGAATTCCGGAACCGACCGTGCAAGGGCTCACGAGATCGCGCGCTCGCGCATCGACGCGCTAGACAATCGTATTGCCGAACTAATCGACGTTCGCGAATCCCTTGTCCGCTTGGCGGACGATTGCGAGAACGGGCAGGACGGACCTTGCCCGATCATCGAGTTGTTCGGTTAAACGAGCTCAACTGCGAGCGCGGTCGCTTCGCCGCCGCCGATGCACAGGCTGGCAACGCCGCGCTTCAGGCCCTTGTGCTTCAGTGCATTAAGAAGGGTCACGAGGATGCGGGTGCCGCTCGCGCCGATCGGGTGACCCAGTGCGGTCGCGCCGCCGTGAATATTGATCTTGTCATGCCCGATGCCGAGGTCCTTCATCGCGAACATAGCGACGCAGGCGAAAGCTTCGTTGACTTCCCACAGGTCGACGTCGTCGACACTCCAGCCAGCCTTTTTGAGCACCTTTTCGATCGCCCCGATCGGAGCGACGGTGAACTGAGCGGGTTCCTGAGCATGGGCGGCGGACGCGACGATGGTCGCGACGGGGCTCAGACCCTTTGCATCGGCCTGCGACTTCGTCGTCAGCACGACGGCGGCGGCGCCGTCCGAGATTGATGAGCTGGTAGCGGCGGTGATCGTGCCTTCCTTGGCAAAAGCGGGCTTCAACTGCGGAATTTTGTCGGGGCGACCGCGGCCCGGCGCTTCGTCGGTATCGACGATGGTTTCGCCGGCACGATTCTTGATGGTGACGGGGACGACTTCGCCCTTGAATCCGCCATTGTCGATCGCAGTCTTGGCGCGCGACAGGCTTTCAATGGCGTAATCGTCCATCTGTTCGCGGGTCAGCTGATATTCGTCGGCGGTACACTGGGCGAAACTGCCCATCGCGCGGCCTTCTTCATAGGCGTCTTCCAGCCCATCGAGGAACATGTGGTCGTAAGCCGTGTCATGGCCAATGCGCGCGCCGCCGCGGTGCTTCTTGAGCAAGTATGGCGCGTTCGTCATCGATTCCATGCCACCCGCGACGATGACCTCTGCATTGCCGGCCCTCAGTGCCTCTTCGCCCATAATGACGGTCTGCATGCCGCTGCCGCAAACCTTGTTGACAGTCGTTGCCTGGACCGATTTGGGCAGGCCCGCCTTCAGCGCCGCTTGGCGTGCTGGCGCTTGGCCAAGGCCAGCGGGAAGAACGCAGCCCATGTAGATGCGGTCAATGTCGTCGCCCGATACGCCCGCGCGCTCGACCGCCGCCTTGACCGCGGTTGCGCCCAGATCGGTCGCACTGGCATCGGCCAGCGCGCCTTGCATCGCGCCCATCGGTGTGCGGGCGTAGGAGAGGATGACGACAGGATCGGACATTGGGAAAACTCCGTTGGAATCGGCTTAATGTTGCATGGGCACATAGGCCGCGCAGGCTGCTTGTTCAAATCCGCGCGGCGGAATAGGCTGCGTTTATGATCGTACCCCGAGCAAGCACCGCCGCGCTCGCCTCCGCAAGCGCCCTGTTCCTTGCCGCCGCCGCTTGGGCGCATGATCCGGCCAAGCCGACGTCGGTGGCGCATCCGGGTCTCCAAGTGCTCCCCAAGGACATCCCGCACGAACGTCTGATCGAAGTCATGAAGGGCTATTCGACCGCTCTTGGAGTCAAGTGCACGCATTGTCATGCCGGCGAACAGGGCAAGATGGATTTCGCGTCCGAAGCCAAGCCGCAAAAGCAGGCTGCGCGCGCAATGATGTTGCTGGTCCGGCGCATAAACGAGCAGGATTTCGCGGTAAAGGACTGGAGGGACACGAAGGTCACCTGCTTCACCTGTCACCGCGGAGCGGTGCGGCCGCTGACCGCGCCGCCGCCGTCCGCACGCTGACGGGGCGCTTGTCACCCTTGGAAAGCCAATGCTAGGCGCGGTTCCGAGGAGATTTTGATGAGTGACATGCCAGGCCTGGATTTCAATTTGGGCGAGATGGCGGACACGATCCGCGACACCACGCAGCGTTTCGCGACCGACAAGATCGCGCCGATCGCCGCCGAGATCGACGAGAGCGATCGCTTCCCTGCCGAACTGTGGCCGCAGATGGGCGAATTGGGGCTACACGGAATTACCGTCGAGGAAGAATGGGGCGGGCTTGGCCTGGGCTACCTCGAGCATGTCGTGGCGCAGGAGGAAGTGGCGCGTGCTTCAGCGTCGGTTGGACTCAGCTACGGGGCGCATTCCAACTTGTGCGTCAATCAGATCCGGCGCTGGGCGAATGACGACCAGAAGGCAAAATATCTGCCCAAGCTGATCAGCGGCGAACATGTTGGTGCGCTTGCGATGAGCGAGGCGGGCGCCGGCAGCGACGTCGTATCGATGAAGTTAAAGGCCGAGAAATCGGGCAACGGATACCGGCTTAACGGCACCAAATTCTGGATTACCAACGGCGCTTATGCCGACACGCTGGTGGTCTATGCCAAGACCGGCGATGGCAGCCGCGGGATAACTACCTTTCTGATCGAAAAGGACATGGACGGCTTTTCAATCGGGCAGAAGATCGACAAGTGCGGGATGCGCGGAAGCCCGACGTCCGAACTGGTGTTTGACGATTGCTTCGTGCCGGTCGAAAACGTGATGGGCCCGGAAAATGGCGGCGTCGGTGTGCTGATGAGCGGACTGGATTACGAGCGCACGGTGCTTGCCGGAATCCAGCTTGGAATCATGCAGGCGTGCCTTGACGTGGTCATCCCATTCGTTCGCGAGCGCAAGCAGTTCGGCAAGGCGATCGGCAGCTTTCAGCTGATCCAGGCGAAGGTTGCCGACATGTACGTCGCACTCAATTCGGCGCGAGCTTATGTTTACCAGGTCGCGCGCGCCTGCGATTCCGGGAAGACGACGCGGTTCGACGCAGCGGGCGCGATCCTTCTTGCCAGCGAAAGCGCGTTCAAGGTGGCGGGCGAGGCGGTGCAGGCATTGGGCGGCGCGGGTTATACCAAAGACTGGCCGGTCGAACGCTTTATGCGGGATGCCAAGTTGCTCGACATCGGTGCGGGAACGAACGAAATTCGCCGAATGCTGATCGGCCGCGAATTGATCGGTGCCTAACCCGCGATCAGGATCGCGGCGCCCCACACAAGAAATACCACGCCGCCAACGCGCGCGACCGCGCGTCCATGAGGGAGCAGTTTTTCAGCGGCGACGATCAGGGTCAGGGCAGCGATCCAAAGCAAATTCATGATCCCGCCTGCGAACAACAGCAGCATGAGAAGCCAACAGCAGCCGACACAATAACTGCCGTGGATGATGCCCATCGCGAGCGGGCCGGAACGATGATGGCGGGCGATGAATTCGGCCGGGTTCCGACAATGCGACAAGCACGTATTTTTCCACGGGCTGAGTTGGTAAAAGCCCGCCGCAAGCAAAACTCCTCCAGCAAGCCATTGATTGGATAGCGTCATGCCCATCGCGGTCATTGCGTCGCCTGTCTCCAGCACGAGCTGCAGCAGCACCGCGACCAATGAAAACAGAGCCCACACGATGAGATAACCGGCAAGAAACAGGCCGGTCGACGGTGAGTGCCGGGGTGCCTTTGCGGTGACGCGCGCGTGAAGCAAGGCAACGGGTGCTACTGCGGGGATCATCATCGCCACCATCATGACGAACCACATCGAGAAATTGAGCAGAAGGCGCGGCAGATCCCACGCCATCTGCATCGCCATTCCTGAGCTGCGATGCGGGAATAGCGACCAGCTGAATGATGGATTCATGTCCATCCCGGCGCCTGCCAGTACCCACGCCCAGGAAAGTCCGGCGAGTAAAGCGAGCGCGACGATCGTCACAATGCGGTGACGCCGAAATACGACCTCCGACGGTCGCGACATCAGGCGTGGACGACCCCGTGGCTGTCCAAGTTGAGATTGGCGAACTGGCCGTAACTTTTCGACAATTCGAGGGCGACGGGCACGGTCGATTTGCTGGAGGCCGAACCGATGTCTGCAAACTCATATTCAAATCCGTCGGGCAGATGAATCCGCGCGCGAATTTCTCGGCCATCGACTGGGCTCCTGATCGGTTCGCCTTCCATTTCGACATGGCCGGGAATGATCATCTTGCCCTTGCGGCCTTCAACATCGACCGCAAATTCAATCGGCACGAACATTGGTTCGTGCATGGTTTCCACGGTCGAAAAGAACACCGCAAACATGGTTGCCATCGGGTCGGTATCCACGCCGGTCATGATCGACAGCAATGCGCCGCGCTGGGCCTCGTCTGCATTCTCGTCAACGAAGGCGACACATTCGCCATGACCATCATGGATCGCTCCGGGCCATTTGAATATTGCGCCGATCCTGAGGCCTGAAAGATCGACGTCGCCGTGATGACCTTCGTCGATTTGCATCCCGAAAACGGCATGGCAATGACCCTTGTCCGGCAGCCCGCCAAATTGGCAATTGCATCCATAGTCGCAGCTGCAGTTCACCAACTGGCGACCCTTGAGTTTCCAATAGGTCAAGACGCCCTCCATCGATCTATTCGCGTTGCCGCACCCTAGCATAAATCATGCTGTCTTTCATCTGGGCGCTGAGAAGTTCGTTTCGCTTCCGAATCGTGATACGCGTAGACTTTCGCCAGGGGGAGGGCGCCATGCGCAGCTTTGTCTTCGTGCTGGCGGTTGCCAGTCTGTCGGCGTGCAATTCGAAAGCCGAGGAGGCCACACCCGCCGTTGCGGCGGCACTGACGTTTGAAGGGGCGTCATCGATCGATCCCAAGGCGGTCCTTCGACATGGCGACCGCCTTACCCATGTCTTGGGCTGCCGTGGCTGCCACACTCCGACCATGGAAGGGCAGTGGTTCAACGATAATTCGCCCCAGCTTGGAAAACTGTACGCCTCGAACCTCACCCGAACCATCCCGACGATGACCGACGCGCAGCTGGAAGCGTTGCTTCGCACCGGCAAGCATCCAGTGAGGGGTGACATGTGGATCATGCCGTCAGAAACGTTCCAGAGGCTCAGTGCGCCCGACATGACCGCGCTGATCGCATTCCTTCGCACCGTTCCGGCGACCGGCGATCCGACGCCGCCACCAGCCTTTACTCCGGCTGGAAAAGCGGCAATCGACAAAGGCGAATTCAAACCCGTTGCCGATTACATGACCGAATTCCGCACGAAGCATCCGGTCGACCTTGGGCCCAAGCTGGCCTGGGGACGCTATATCGCGGGCGCAACCTGCGCCGAATGCCATGGTCCAGATTTGACGGGGATTCCCGATTTCAGCCCGGGTGTTTCGGTTCCCGATCTTGATGTCGCGGGTACTTATTCGAACGCCGAACTTGCCGAATTGCTGACCAGTGGAAAAGGCAAAACGCGCGCCGACCTCGGCTTGATGACACTCGTCGGCAAAGGTCATTTCGGATATTTGACGCCGGCCGAACGTGCCGCCGTGATCGGCTATGTCAAGGCGCGGGCCGAACGTCCGCAATAAGGCCGCGACAGCTAGGCAAGCGGGCTACCAAACGCTAGCGAGGGTGGATGAGTGCACCGATCCTGGACAGCCGCATCGACCTCGACAGCGACGAGGCGAAAGCCCGCGACACCCGCAATCGCGCGCTTGCGGAACGGCTTCGCGGCGATGTCGCGAAGGCGGCAGTGGGCGGGAACCAGAAAAGCCGCGAGCGCCATGTCGCGCGCGGGAAATTGCTGCCGCGTGAACGCGTCGAACGCCTGCTCGATCCGGGTTCGCCGTTTCTGGAGATCGGGCAGTTGGCGGCCTGCGACCTATACGAGGGCGAAGTGCCCGGCGCCGGGATGATCGCTGGGATTGGCCGCGTGTCAGGTCGGCAGTGCATGATTGTGTGCAACGACGCCACGGTGAAGGGCGGCACTTATTATCCGATTACGGTCAAGAAGCATTTGCGGGCGCAGGAAATTGCGACCGAAAACCGCCTTCCGTGCATCTATCTCGTCGACAGCGGCGGCGCAAACCTGCCGCACCAGGCCGAGGTGTTTCCAGACCGCGAACATTTCGGGCGCATCTTCTTCAACCAAGCGCAAATGTCGTCGAAAGGCATTGCACAGATCGCTTGCGTAATGGGCAGCTGCACCGCGGGCGGGGCGTACGTCCCGGCGATGAGCGACGAAAGCGTCATCGTGCGCGAACAGGGCACAATCTTCCTTGCCGGCCCGCCCCTGGTGAAAGCGGCGACGGGGGAGGAAATCAGCGCCGAAGCTCTGGGCGGCGGCGACCTTCATGCGCGCAAGTCGGGCGTGGTCGACCATTTGGCCGAAAATGACGAACATGCGCTGACCATCGTGCGCGACATCGTCTCTCACCTGGGCGGGGAAGCGGGCGCCGGGATCGAAACGCGCGAACCGCGTCCGCCGAAATACGATCCCGAAGAACTTTATTCGATTATCCCTGAAGACGTCCGCGCGCCCTATGATGTGCATGAAGTCATCGCCCGGATCGTCGACGGCAGCGAGTTTCACGAGTTCAAGGCGCTCTACGGTCCGTCCCTGGTCTGCGGGTTTGCGCACATCCACGGAATGCCGGTCGCGATCCTTGCCAACAACGGCGTGCTGTTCAGCGAGAGCGCGGTTAAGGGCGCTCACTTCATCGAACTGGCCTGCCAACGCCGCATTCCGCTGCTGTTCCTGCAGAACATTTCCGGCTTCATGGTCGGCGGCAAATATGAGGCGGAGGGCATTGCCAAGCACGGTGCCAAGCTGGTCACAGCCGTCGCCACCGCAAGCGTTCCCAAGGTTACCGTCCTGATCGGAGGAAGCTTCGGCGCCGGCAATTACGGCATGGCTGGCCGCGCTTACGGCCCGCGATTCCTGTTCACCTGGCCCAATGCGCGCATTTCGGTAATGGGCGGGGAGCAGGCGGCCAGCGTGCTGGCGACCGTTCACCGCGATGCCGACAAGTGGACGCCCGAACAAGCCGAGGCCTTCAAGCAACCGATCCGAGACGATTACGAGGCGCAGGGCAACCCGTGGCACGCGACTGCGCGGCTGTGGGACGACGGCATCATCGACCCGGCGCAAACCCGCGATGTGCTGGGCCTTGCTTTCGCAGTGTGCCTCAACGCGCCAATCCCCGAACGCCCGTCGTTCGGCGTGTTCAGGATGTAACGACCATGATCGGACTGATCGCCGCCACATTGGCAATCGCACCCACCGTCTCGGCCAATGATCGCGCCGCGATCATGAGGCCTATCAATGCGGTTCTCGAAGCGCTCGAACGCCAGGACGCGGAGGCGCTGCTGGGTCATGTCTATCCGGAGGGCCGAGTCGTCGCGGTCGGCTCGCTCGCCAGCGGGAATCGCGTTTTTCGGCGGGAGAGTTGGATCGAATATGCGGCCCGGATGAAGCCCGGCAATGGATTTAGGGAGCGCATCACCGATCCCACAATCGCATTCGACGATGACATCGCTCTCGTCTGGGCGGCATTCACGATCGAGAAGGACGGCAAGACCACTGCCTGCGGAACTGATCATTTCGATCTGATTCGTCAGGACGGTGCGTGGAAAATAATGAATCTCACTTTCTCCAGCCGAACGACGGGATGTCCCGGCCAATGATTGCTTCGCTTCTCATCGCCAATCGCGGGGAAATCGCGTGCCGGATCATCCGCACGGCGCGCGAAATGGGCATTCGCACGGTCGCGGTCTATTCGGATGCCGATGCCAAGGCGTTGCACGTGCGGATGGCGGACGACGCCGTCCACATCGGGCCGTCGCCCGCGATCGAGAGCTATCTGGTCGGTGACAAGATCATCGCGGCGGCCAAGTCTTCGCGAGCCGACGCAATCCACCCAGGCTATGGCTTCCTTTCCGAAAATGCCGATTTCGCGCAGGCGGTGATCGACGCCGGGCTGGTGTGGGTCGGGCCGAAGCCGGATTCGATCCGCGCAATGGGCCTGAAGGACGCAGCCAAGACGCTGATGGCCGAAGCTGGCGTGCCGGTGACGCCCGGCTACATCGGCGATGATCAATCGCCCAGTCGCCTTGCTAAGGAAGCCGACGCGATCGGCTATCCGGTGTTGATCAAGGCGGTTGCGGGTGGCGGCGGCAAGGGCATGCGAAAGGTCGACGCGGCGGCTGATTTCGCGGACGCGCTCGACAGCTGCAAACGCGAGGCAGCGTCAAGCTTCGGCAACGACATCGTGCTGCTGGAAAAATGGATCGAGAGCCCGCGCCATATCGAGGTGCAGGTGTTCGGCGATGCCCACGGGAACGTCGTCCATTTGTTCGAACGCGACTGCTCGTTGCAGCGCCGCCACCAAAAAGTGATCGAGGAAGCCCCGGCCCCGGGTATGGACGAGGCCACCCGCGCGGCGGTCTGCGGAGCTGCAGTCCGCGCGGCGCAGGCGGTGAATTACGAGGGGGCGGGAACAATCGAGTTCATCGCCGACGGCAGCGAAGGGCTGAGGGCGGACCGGATCTGGTTCATGGAAATGAACACCCGACTTCAGGTCGAACATCCGGTGACCGAGGAGATTACGGGTCAGGACCTGGTCGAATGGCAATTGCGCGTCGCGAGCGGGGAGAAACTGCCTTGTTCGCAGGACGAATTGGTGATTGATGGTCACGCGATCGAGGCGCGGCTCTATGCCGAGGATCCAGCCCGCGAGTTTCTACCCAGCATCGGTCGGCTTGAACATTTTGATCTGGGCCCGGATGCACCTGACTTTAAAGGTAGGATCGAGACCGGTGTCGAGGAAGGTGATTCGATTTCGCCCTTCTACGATCCGATGATCGCTAAATTGGTTGCCTGGGGCGAAGACAGGGAAAGCGCGATCGACGAACTCGCCGCCATTCTCGATGAGGTCGAGGTGTGGCCGGTGAAAACCAATGCCGGGTTCCTGTTCAACGCCTTGCTCGACGACGATTTCGTCGACGCCGTCCTCGACACCGGATTCATCGGCCGAAAGATTGACCAGCTTGTTCCCGACGTAGATGCCAGCGAGCCTGTCTGGCGCGGGGCCGCGGCCGTCGCCTTGGCCGACCCTGACGCCGAGGACGCCGGCCTCGCCGGTTTCCGCCTCAACGCCGAAAGGAAAACGTCTGTCGCGCTCGGCGCCATCGGAAGCTTCCGTGTCGTCGACCTCTCTGAAGACGGGGACATTGCCGAAGTCAGTGGTTTTCGCGACGATGATCGCGTCGTTGTGTTTGCCGAGGGGCAGGCGCACGAATTCGCGCTTTCGACGCGAGGCAGCATCAGTGCGGCCGCCGGTGACGGGGCAATCCTGGCACCGATGCCGGGTAAGGTAACAAGCGTAGAAATTGCTGAAGGTGAAAAGGTTGTCAAGGGGCAACGTTTGTTGACCCTTGAGGCGATGAAGATGGAGCATGGTCTGAGGGCGCCGTTCGACGGGATCGTTTCTAAATTGTCCGCGCGCCAGGGAGGTCAGGTCGCGGTTGATGCCGTGCTCGCAATTATCGTCGCCGAATAAGTCCGCTGTTCCTGATGCTTGCGTGCTAGGGTGGCAGCGAAGCCGTCATTGAACAGGAGAATAAACATGCGTGTCGTGCCAACCCTGATGCTCGTCTCTGCCCTCGCACTGGGCGCGTGCAGCCGCAACGAAGCCGTGACCGAGGATCTCAACAGCACGATGGAAAATGATGTCCTCGACCAGGCTTCGGATGCAAGCAACGCCGCAGCGGCAGTCCGGTCCGCCTCGCAAACCATCAGTTTTGCTGCTGGTGATGGCAGTCCTCTGGGCAGCGTAACCGTCGAAGACGGGCCGGACGGCGCGCTCCTCCGACTGGCCGGGACGGCGATGCCAGCTGGAGTTCATGGCATACACCTGCATGCCGTTGGCAAGTGTGACGGCCCCAAATTCGAAACAGCCGGCAGTCATTGGAACCCTGAATCCAAGCAGCATGGCACTGAGAATCCGAATGGTTCGCACAAGGGTGACCTGCCCAACGTCGAAATCAAGGAGGAGGGATCGCTAAACCAGGTTCTGACTCTGACCGGCATCAAGGTCGCCGATATGGGCGATGCCGACGGCACCGCACTGGTCATTCATGCTGGGCCGGACGATTACAAGACCGATCCCAGCGGCAATAGCGGCGACCGGATTGCTTGCGCGGTGATCGCACCTGCGCGTTGATTGCCGAAAAATGGCCGAACCGGGGTTGATCGGGGGGGCGGCTTTCTCATTAGACAATCGGAAAGCTGGACACCCGTTGTCGCGGTAATGACGAGGAGAATTTCATGGACATCAACGGAACCCCCGCAGTGGTCACGGGCGGCGCATCGGGACTTGGCGAAGCGACCGCGCGTGCTCTTGCCGCAAAAGGCGCAAAGGTTGCCATCTTCGATCGCGACGTAGACCGCGGTGAAAAGGTCGCGGCGGAAATCGGCGGAATTTTCTGCGAAGTCGACGTCACCAATGATGAGAAGGTTGCCGCCGCGTTCGACAAGGCGCGAGCTGCCCACGGTCAGGAACGGATTCTGGTAAATTGCGCCGGTGTCGCCAACGCCGTCAAAACGGTCGGCAAGGACAAGGCGACCGGCGAACGCAAGAAATATCCGATGCATCAGTTCGAACTGGCCGTCGGAATCAACCTCGTCGGGACATTCCGCTGTATCTCGCATTCGGCGTTCGGAATGGTGCAGGCCGATGCACTGAACGATGATGGCGAACGCGGCGTGATCATTAACACCGCGAGCGTTGCGGCGCAGGATGGCCAGATCGGCCAGGCCGCCTATTCCGCGTCAAAGGGTGGCGTGCTGGGAATGGCGCTGCCGATTGCGCGTGACCTGATGAACGATGGCGTGCGCGTCAACACGATCCTGCCCGGGGTGTTCAAAACTCCGATGGTCGCAATGATGCCTCCCCAGGTCCAGGATGCGCTTGGCGCGCAGGTGCCGTTCCCGAAACGGCTCGGCATGGCCGAAGAATATGGCCGCCTCGCGGTCTTCATCGTCGAGAACGTCTATCTGAATGCCGAAGCGATCCGCCTCGACGGCGGTATTCGCATGGCGCCGCGTTAATCTTGGTTTCGAGCTTGAGCGCCGGCAGCCTTAATCTGCCGGGACAGGCATGAGCGACGTCGCCCTCGTCGAGGCCTGCGTCGTCGCGGCACGCGCGGCGGGCGTGGAAATCCTGCGGCTCGTTGATGCCGGAGTCGAAGTTGAGACCAAAAGCGACCGATCCCCTGTCACGGTCTGCGATCGCGCGGCCGAGGCGATCATTCTTGCTGCGCTGAAGGTCGCCGCGCCGGGCGTCCCGATCATCGCGGAAGAGGAAGTGGCAGCAGGACGGATTCCGGCGCATGGCGATACCTACTTCCTCGTCGATCCACTCGACGGAACCAAGGAATTCGTGCGCGGCGGCAGCGATTATACGGTCAACATCGGGTTTATCCACGACGGCATACCCAAATTGGGAATCGTCTATCAGCCTGCGATCGATCGATTATGGGGCGGCCTGGTCGGGGACGGGGCCTTTGTTGAAGACGAACGTGGCCGAATCGCCATCGCCACCCGTCCGCTAGGTGACGAACGCGATGCGGTCGCGTCGAAATCGCATTTCAATCAGGCCACGGCCGATTATCTGGCCGAGGCCATCGGCCCCGAATGCGGCTATGTTTCGGTTGGCTCCAGCCTCAAGTTCTGCACCGTCGCCGAAGGGTTGGCCGACATTTATCCGCGCCTTTCGCCGACCTGCGAATGGGATACGGCGGCAGGCCATGCGATCCTCCTTGCGGCGGGGGGGCGTGTGGATGGTCCCGATGGATTGCCGCTGGCCTATGGCAAACCCGCGTTCCTTAACCCCGGATTTTGCGCAACTGCGGGCTGGACAGCGCCGCGGGTCGGGCCCTTTCTTCCGGATTTCCACGCTTAATCCTGCTGGTGATGGCGGGGCTGCAGCGGGCACCAGGGCGAACGCAATTCGGCCCGGTTCGAATGGACCTCAATATCCTGCGCTATGGATTGTGCAGGTTGGATCATCGCTTCCACTTCCGCCCGCAGCGCTGAGATCCGAAACCGCAAGGCGACGAGTTCGATCGCGAAGGTCGTCGGAGAAGACAATTGATGCGGGCACTGGTGGGCGCTGACGGGCTCGAACCGCCGACCCTCTCGGTGTAAACGAGATGCTCTACCAACTGAGCTAAGCGCCCTCGAGAAGCGCCCTGCCATGACATGGCGCGCGCGGCAAGCCTGACCCAGTTTCTCCATCGCCTTTAAACTCGAATCTGGCCGCTGCACCGTGCTGGCCCAAGCCGGAATTCTACTACTTTTCGATTGGCTAGAGTGCGTTGCTCCGCATCATCTGCGCTCCCTCTCGTATGCTCCTCGTCAGGCAGCCACAATTGCGCCACGTTGAGGAGATCAAAACGGGCGCTCTTGGTAATCTTGGCCTTTGAGGAAAATGAGGTCTCAATGCGCGGATTCATTCTGCTTATCGTTACGATGGGTTCCCTTGCGTCAGCACAGGCTCTCCCCGCCAAAAGCAAGCCTCCAAAATTCGGATCAATCTATGTCAGTGTGATGGGTGAGCCGTTCCGCGCCGAAGGTGGCGTCGATGCCTTTGAACGGTGGTTCAAACAGGCCGATCTAGATGGGGACGGAGCAATTTCGCGGCTGGAACTGGTCAGGGATGCCGATTTTTTCTTCGAACAATTGGACGTCGACGGAGATCTTTTGATCAACGCGGACGAGATCGAACGATATGAACGGGTCGTCGCGCCACCAGCACTTCGCGCCATTGGAAGCGATGTTGGCAATTATGCGCGCGTCCAAAGGCAAAGCGGTCCGCGCGGGGCGTCTGGACGAAAAGAAGACATCTCGGTCGTCGTTGCGCCAAATGCACAAAGCGCATCGCGCATAGAAGGCGACGGTTCCCGCCTACCGATTTTCTCGGGCAACATCCCCCAGCCAGTTGCGATGGCCGATAGCAATCTTGATCGTCGCATCACGCCGGTCGAATTTCGCGAGGCGGCGAACCGACGGTTTGCGCGCTATGACCGCGACAATGACGGCAAGCTGACCCGCAAGGAGTTGCAGGCAAGTAAGGCCTCACGCTAGCAGTCTCGTTGAAGACTAAAAGCCGTATTGGCCGTGATACTCCCATTGGAACGGCACACCGGTTTCGCCCAGAATGCTCCTTACGATGCCCGCGTAGGCCGCCTCGATGCGGACGTCATTGCCCAGCATCAGGACGCAACGCTTCGATTGCTCGACACATACCAGCATGTTGCCGGTTTCGTCATTGTGTCCGCCCTTGTACCAACCGCGACCTTGCGGGCCGTCGAACGTCACCACGCCAAGACCCGCCGACAGTCCCGCAATCCGCTGGTCGGGCGCTGCCGGCGGAAGGAGCGGCGGAAATTGCGCGATCGTATCGATGGGCAGTTGCGGACGTAAGCGCTCAGCGGCGGCTTCGGGGGACAATCCGTCGCCGCGCACCATTGCGGCGACCATCTGCGCGAGATCCTTGATCGTCGTGTCCATGGATCCTGCCGCGCGGACCGAGTTGCGCTCGTCATGCGCGACGGCTTTGCCATCCATTTGCCAACCATCGGCCAGATTGGATGCGAAAACGGGATTCCATTTCAGGCTAGTCCGGGTCATCCCGAGCGGTTTGAAAAAACGGGCCTGAAGCTCCTTTTCAACGTCTATGCCAAGTCCTTTCTCGATCCCGAATTGCAGCAGGATGATGCCGTCGCCCGAATAGGAATAACGGGTCCCGGGATCGAAGTGGATGCGAAGCTTTTGATCCGGTTCAAGAAATGAGAAATTATGAAATCCGGTCGAATGGGTCAGCGCCATGCGCGGTGTGATTGCGGCCCAGCGCGGATCGTCCTTGAGGTCGCCCCAGTCGCCCATCTTGTTGTCGTCATAGCGACCATATTCCGGCAAAGGCTTGGGGAGCATCGCTGCGATCGGCTTGTCGAGGTCTATCTTCCCTTCGTCTGCGAGTTGGACGACCAGATAAGCGAATAAGGTCTTGGTAAGCGACGCGCCGTACATGACGGTGTCGACGGTCAGCGGATCGCCCTTCGCGTTGCGATCGCCAAATGCCTGGATCGATCGCACGTGGCCGGAATCGATTACGGCGATGGCCAGACCTTTTGCGCCGGTTGCTGTCATCGCCCGGTCGGTAATCTGCCGGACCTCAGCGCTGCTCGGCAGGTCGGCGCCTTGGGCGGCAGTCCCAGAAATCAACGCAACCGCCCCGACAATTGCAAGAAGCGCGCTCAAAGCGTTCGGACCAATTTGCTGGCCACGGCGATCCACGGCGGATCGGTGAGGACTTGTTGGCGGGCGCCGGCGCCGAGGGGGAGGAGGTGGAGCTTGTCACCTTCGCGCCCGATCAGGCGGCCGAACAGGAAGCGACCGGCGGGGCGGGGGACCAGGACGTCGCGGTTGAGTGCGCGGGCATAGTTTTCTGCCGCCAGCGGCTCGCACCAGATTTCATCGCCCGCGCGATAATCGCCGACCGAGGCGGCGACCGTCATGCCGACGACACCGGCGCCCGGCTTTGGCGGGACGACGATGGTTTTTCGTTTCGGCGCATTGGCCTGTCCGCTCGCGGTCAGGACGGCGGCGACCGCGACATCGTTGGTCTGCGGCCCATAGACCAAGTCGGCGGCATCGACACCAAGCGCGTCCGCAATGCGGTTGAGCCAGCCCACCGATACGGTTCGCGTACCAGTTTCCAAGCGGCCGATGGTCTGCGCCGTCGTCGGCGGATCGCAGCGCTGGGCGACATCGTCCAGCGTCAGGCCCTTGGCCTTGCGGACTTCACGGATGCGCGTGATCATTCGATGTCCCCCGACTAACCCATCTGGTTTTTCCACCATCCTACAGATTCTCCGCTGTGGCAAGCCTTTGAGCGAATCGAAGGCGATGGAGGCAAGGATCGGAAATGGCGGCAGGATGTTGGTGGAACAAGCGATCGACGAGGGCGAGGGGCCGCGATCGAAGCGGGGCATCCGCCGACCGTCGCGGTCGGTCACGATCAATCTGGCCGAAAGTCCGCTCGGCTGGCTGCTGGCGTGGGGCCATTTGAAGCAGCGCCAGTATGACGCGGGCGAACGGTTGTGGATCGATTACGAACGGGCGTCGCTATCGCCGCGCGTCACCATGTCGTGGGACAGCGCGCCGGTCGCCCGGTCGCCCGGCGGATCGTCGGCGGCAGGGCAGGCAAGCATGGTCCAGATCGAAGCCAAGCGGCGTTTCGACTCGGCACTGGCCGAGGCCGGGCCGGGCCAGTCCGACATATTGTGGCGGGTGGTTTGCGCAGGGGAGGGAATGCGCGATGCCGAAGGGGCGTTGGGCTGGCCAGCGCGGGCAGGCAAATCGGTGTTGACCCTCGCGCTCGACCGAATAGCCGACTATTACCGGATCGCCCCGACGCGATAGCGTCATCGTTCAGCAAGGACGTCCGCCATGATCCTCTACGGTTCCAGCCTGTCGCCGTTCGTACGCAAGCTCATGGCTTATTGCGCGGAAAAGAACATATCGTTCGACTTGAAGCCGACCGGGATCGGCGATCCCGACCCGGGTTTTCGTGCCGCAAGCCCATTTCGCAAGATGCCGGCGATCGACGACGACGGCTATCTGCTCGCCGATTCCAGCGCGATCATCCACTATCTGGAGGCAAAGCACCCCGAGCCGGAACTGATCCCGAATGATCCCAAAGAACGCGGAAAAGCAATCTGGTTCGACGAATTCGCCGATACGTTGGTGGTCGGGTGCATGGGCAAGATGTTCTTCAACCGTGTGGTGGCGCCGCGTTTCCTTGGCCGCGACGGCGACCTGGAAGCGGCGGACACGGCGGAGCGCGACGAACTGCCCCCGCTGCTCGACTATCTTGAGGGGGTTATCGGCGATGAGGATCATCTGGTTGGCGGTCGACTGACCATCGCGGACTTGGCGATCGCCAGTCCGTTCGCCAACCTCGACCATGTCGGGGTTACGCTGGATACAGAGCGGCATCCGCGCCTAGCGAAATATGTCGGCGGAATGTTGGCGCGGCCCAGCTTTGCCAAGACCATCGCCTTCGAGAAGAACTTCCTCGCCAAAACTGCCTGATTGAATTCCGAGGCAGGAAAAAGGCCGCCGGGATCGCTCCCGACGGCCATTTTCTGTTTCAAACCTTGCAGCGCGAAGGGGTTAGGCCTGGGCCTCGCCCTCTTCGTCGGTCGCTGCTTCGGCAACGGGTGCATCGGCAGCAGGCGTGTCGCCAGCGGCTTCTGCGTCGTTGTCGGTCGGTAGTTCGCCCGGTTCGGCATTCGGATCGAATGCTTCGGTGAAGCCGGTGGTTTCGCGTTCGAACATCTGCGCCATCACGTCCACGCCCTGGGCCTGGAGGTCGGCTTCTTCCGGCGAGCGCGCGACGTTGATCTTGATCATCGCCGTGACTTCGGGGTGCAGGACGATCTTCACGTCATGCACGCCGATCGCCTTGATCGGACGATCCAGAACGACCTGGCTCTTAGTGACCTTGGCGCCTTCGGCGTCGAGGGCCTCGATGATGTCGCGGGCCGAAACCGAACCGTAGAGCTGGCCGGTGTTCGATGCCTGGCGGATCAGCTGGACCGACTTGCCGTCGACATCCTTCGATGCCTTTTCGGCGTCGCCGCGGCGATCCGCATTGTCGGCCTCGATCTTTGCGCGATTGGCCTCGAACACTTTCTTGTTCGCGGCATTGGCGCGCAGCGCCTTCTTGTTCGGCAGCAGGAAATTGCGTGCGAAACCGGTCTTCACGGAGACGACGTCACCGATCTGGCCGAGCTTCTCGACGCGTTCGAGCAGGATAACATCCATGGGTCCGGCTCCTTACTTAACGACGTAGGGAAGCAGGCCGATGTGGCGGGCGCGCTTGATCGCCTTGGCCAGCTCGCGCTGCTTCTTGGCCGAAACCGCGGTGATGCGGCTCGGAACGATTTTGCCACGCTCGGAGACGAAGCCCTGGAGAAGGCGGACGTCCTTGTAATCGATCGTGGGGGCTTCCTTGCCCGAGAACGGGCAGGATTTGCGGCGGCGGAAAAATGCACGGGCCATGGCTTAAGCCTCCTGCTCTTCGTCGCGGCGCGGCGGACGGGTGCCGCTGCGTTCGCGATCACGGTCGGACCGACGCATCATCGCCGACGGGCCGGCTTCATGGGCGTCGACGCGGATCGTCATATAACGAAGGACGTCTTCGTTGATGCTGGTCTGACGCTCCAGCTCAGCCAGTGCGGCCGGCGGGGCATCGACTTCGAGCATGACGAAGTGCGCCTTGCGATTCTTTGCGATTCGGTAAGCGAGGCTCTTGAGGCCCCAGGTTTCGGTCTTGACGACCTTCCCGCCGTGTTCCGACAGGACATTCGTTGCGTTTTCCGCAAGCGCGTCGACCTGGGCTTGAGCCAGATCCTGACGCGCAAGGAAAACATGCTCGTAAAGCGGCATGTTTCGAAGCACCTATGTTGGCCGATCGCTGACGCCCGCACGATGCGAAACGCCCCTCCGGCTGTCGTTCAAACAAGTTCGCCGCCTGGGCAGGGCCCGGGCGGCTGGCGGCCCATTGCCTCAAATGCGCGCGAATGGCAAGTCCGGGCGATGGCCAGCAACGCCCTTCGTCCCGAACCGGTCCGCGATTCGCAGGCCGACCTGAGCCTTCCGGGCTGGCTGTATCACGACGCCGAGTTTTTCGAGGCCGAGAAGCGCGCCTTCCTTCGCGCCGCGCCGCAGGTAGTATGCCACGAGAACGAGATTGCCGAGGCTGGCGCGTGGCGCAGCATCGACCTGCCGGGAAGCAGCGTGATCGTGATGCGGGGCGACGACGGGGTCGTTCGCGCCTTTGCCAACGTGTGCCGGCACCGTGGATCGCGACTGGTCGATGGCTTCGAGGGCTGCGCAAAGGTGCTGACATGCCCGTACCATGCGTGGAGCTATGACCGTCAGGGTACGCTGGTCGGGGTGCCTTCGCGGGGCGATTATGCCGACTTCGCAAGCGCGGATTACGGCCTGTTCCCGGTCATACTGGAACGATGGCACGGTTTCCTGTTCGTCCGTCTGGAGGAGGGGTTGCCCTCGGTTGCCGAGATGATGGCACCTTACGAGGACGAAATCGCGCCGTACCGGCTGGAGGAATTGCAGGCGGTTGGGCGGGTGACGTTGCGTCCGCGCGATCTGAACTGGAAGACGATTGCCGACAATTACAGCGATCATTTGCATATCCCGGTGGGGCACCCCGGCCTGACCCGCCTGTTCGGGAAAAGCTATGCCATCGAGGCCAAGGGGTGGGTCGACCGGATGGAGGGCGAGCTACGCGACGATGCGTCGGCGAATGTGTCGGAACGGGCGTATCAGGCGATGCTTCCCATTGTCGATCACCTGCCCGAAAGTCACCAGCGCAAATGGCTCTATTACAAGCTGTTCCCGTGCGTCGCGTTCGACATTTACCCCGACCAGGTCGATTTCATGCAGTGGATCCCGACCGGGCCGACGACCAGCGTCATTCGCGAAATAAGCTACGCGCTTCCCGATGCGCGGCGGGAGATGAGAGCAGCGCGGTATCTGAACTGGCGGATCAACCGGCGCGTGAACGGAGAGGACACGGTGCTGATCAGCCGCGTGCAGGAAGGGATGCAAAGCGACCATTATCGCCCCGGCCCGCTGGGACGAAGCGAAGTCTGTCTGCGCAGTTTTGCCGAAAAGCTGCGGGCGTTTATCCCGGAGGCACGGCGGTTGACCCCGCCGCCGCCGGGCTGGTCGGCCAGAACCGCCGACTGAAGAAGCGGATCGGAAGTGCAAGCGCCGCGAGGACGAGGCCCCACTTGGTCGCTTCCCAGCCGGCACCGAAGAACATTGCGATTGAATAGACCAGCGCGACGAGCGCGAGCAGGACGCTTCCCACTCGAAGCTTCAGCGCGGCGGCGGCGCAGGCGGCATAAAGGACCAGGCTCGCCACGGCCGAAAGCAAGGTGATGAAGATATAAAGCGGGACGAAGCTGTCCGAATTGCTGGCCAGCACGAGCAGCGCCGCAAGGCTGCAGCCGACCGCAAGCGCGCCGACCGGTACGCCGCTGCGATTGGCGCGGGCGAAGAAGGGCGGCAAGTCGCCCGCGGCGGCGATTGAACGCGCGACCTCGCCCGAAAGCAGGACGAGCGCATTGCAGGTTCCAAAGGCGCTGATCGCGGCGATTGCGGCGACGAACGCGCCCGCGACCTCGCCGAGAAGGGGCGCAGTGGCATCCGCGAATGGCGCGCTGGATTGGCCCGCCACCGCGCTTGGCAGGAGCCACAGGACGGCAAGGGTTGCAGCCAGATAGATTATGCCGGCGAAGCCGGTGCCGATGATGGTTGCGCGCGGGACGGTATGGGTCGCATCCTCGGTGACGTTGGCGGTGACGGTCGCGGCCTCGAACCCGGTCAGCGAAAATAGCATTAGCGCGGCCGCCGCGGTGATGCCGGCAAGCGTGACGGGAACCGGCGCGAGCGGTTCGACCGGAGTTCCGCCGACAACGCGGCCCAGGACGAGCAGGATAACCGCCAGCAACGGTATAATCTTGATCAGCGTGGTAACCAGCTGGACGTTGCCCGCCGATCGGATGCCGCTGGCGTTGATCGCGAACAGGATGGCGATGACGGCAAGCGCGGTGAGGACCAGTCCGATCCCGCTGCCAAGTGCCGGGACGATGAACCCAAGCGCACCGCCAACGGCAAGGGCGACGGCGGCAATCCCGGTCCATTGGGATACCAGATAGCTCCACAACGTCACCGCCGCCGGCATATCGCCAAATGCCTTTCCGACATAAGCGAACGGGCCGCCGGGCATCCGCGCGGCAAGCTTCGCAAAGGTGAGCGCGAGGCACATGGTCCCGCCAATCGTGACCAGGAAGGCAAAGACGATGTTGGGGCCATATTTGGCAAGCGTCGCGGGGAGCAGGTAGATGCCCGACCCAATGACGGTGCCAACGACCATCGCCAGGCTCATGAAACGGTTGAGCCGCTGGCTTGCGGGGACGGGCGGGGGGAGCGGTTCGTCGGTCATGTCAGATGGCTTTGCAGCAATGCGCGGGGTTGGCAATCGTCGGATCGCGGCTTAACCGCCGCGCAACAATCGAGAGGATCATGATGCGCGCATTCCTGTTTCCGGGCCAAGGCAGCCAGTCGGTCGGCATGGGCCAGGCGTTGGCCGATGCAAGCCAGGCGGCCCGTGACGTGTTTGGCGAGGTCGACGAGGCGCTCGGCCAGCATTTGTTCCGGGTGATGACCGAGGGACCGGAAGATGATCTCAAGCTGACCGAAAATGCCCAGCCCGCGATCATGGCGCATGCGATGGCGGTGTTCCGCGCGTTGACCCGCGAGGGCAATGTCGCGCTGGACAAGGCCGCACATTATGTCGCCGGGCACAGCCTTGGCGAATATACAGCGCTGGCCGCAGCGGGATCGTTCGACCTGGCGACGACGGCGACATTGCTCAAGCTGCGCGGTCAGGCGATGCAGCGCGCGGTGCCGGTTGGCGAGGGCGCGATGGCAGCTCTGCTCGGCGCCGACCTTGATCTTGCCAGGCGCATCGCCGCGACCGCCGCCGAAGGCGAGGTTTGCGATGTAGCCAATGACAATGATCCATCGCAGGTCGTGCTGTCGGGCCATAAGGGTGCAATTGATCGGGCGATCGCGCTGGCCAAGGAAATGGGCGCCAAGCGCGCGATCGCCTTGCCGGTATCGGCGCCGTTCCATTGTTCGTTGATGCAGCCCGCCGCCGATGCGATGGCGGAAGCGCTAGGCAGGGTCGAAATCGTTGCGCCGGTCGTCGCGCTCTACGCCAATGTTACCGCCGCGCCCGCCGCCAATCCCGATGCAATCCGGGACCAGCTGGTCGAGCAGGTCACCGGCATGGTGCGCTGGCGCGAAAGCATCGCCAACATGGCCGCTGAAGGGGTCGATGAATTCGTCGAGCTGGGCGGCAAGGTGCTGGGCCCGATGGTCAAACGGATAGCGCCGGATGCCAAGGTGACCAGCGTCGTCACGATCGAGGATATCGAAGCAATCGCGAAGGAAATCGGGTGATGTTTGATCTGACGGGAATGACCGCGCTGGTAACCGGCGCCAGCGGCGGACTGGGCAGCGCCATCGTGGGCGCGCTGGTCGAGCGCGGCGCGACGGTAGCGGCATCGGGGTCGAACGAGGGCAAGCTCGCCGATTTCGTTGCACCTTATGGCGACAAGGTCGTCGCATTGCCCTGCAACCTGAGCGACCCGGCGGCGGTCGATGCGCTGGTCCCGGCCGCCGTCGACCGGCTCGGCAAGCTCGACATCCTGGTCAACAATGCCGGGATCACCCGCGACAATTTGGCAATGCGGATGAAGGACGAGGAGTGGGCCGACGTCATCACCGTCAACCTAGAAAGCGCGTTCCGCCTGATGCGCGCAGCGATGAAGCCGATGATGCGTGCGCGCTTCGGCCGGATCGTGTCGATTACGTCCGTCGTTGGCGTCACCGGCAATCCGGGACAGGCCAATTATGTCGCGTCGAAAGCCGGGCTGATCGGCATGTCGAAGGCATTTGCGCAGGAAGTCGCGAGCCGCGGAATCACCGTCAATTGCGTGGCGCCGGGGTTCATGACCTCGGCGATGACCGACGCGCTTACCGATGCGCAGAAGGATGCGATTCTTTCGAAATCCCCACCGGCGCGATGGGAACGGGCGAAGACATTGGTGCGGCGGTCGCCTATTTTTCGTCGAAAGAAGCCGGATATGTCACGGGCCAGACGCTTCACGTGAACGGTGGGATGGCAATGCCGTAAGCAGTCCAGACCTGCGGACCGACAAGGCAAGCACGATGTAGGCGGTGGCAAGACCAAGCGGAATGGTGGTCGCTTCGGCCAATTGCCGGGCGAACAATGGCGTGATCCAGACCAAGCCCAACAGGCTCTTTTCCCAACGCTGCCAGCCATGTTCCTGCGCGTCCTTCCAAAGGAATCCGACGCCGAGCAGGAGGACGACAAAGTCGTAATCGAGCACATAGGGCGTCGCGATCAGGACGGCAGCACAGGTCGCGGCGTTGCGCACCAGCGGCCGGGCGCGCAGGGCGAGCAGGCAAACAGCGGCAATAGCAGTCGTCGTCGCAAGCGCCTGGGCGGCATAAGCGGAACCGACCGGCGATCCCCATGCGCGCAACGCCGAAAAGGTCGACATGATCTTCTGCCAGCCGGTGTCGCCCCGTTCGATGACGATATGCTGGGTCAGCGGCAAGCTGTCGAGAAAGGCCTGCCAGGCTGGCCAGCCCCAAAGGATGAGGGTCAGGCCGATCAGGCCGAGGCTGGACAGAGCAGCCCCGGCGATGGCGCGCCACGACCGCGCAAAGAGCAAAAGCAGCGGGATAACCAGGGCGAATTGCGGCTTGTAGACAAGCGCACCGAACAACAGTCCTGCCGCAATCGGCCTTCGGTCGAGCAGAAGCAGTCCGCCGGCGAGCAACAGGGCGGTCAGGAAGCCGTTGTGGCCGTGAACGAGGCAGATGAGGGTCACCGGGGCGCCGACAACGAAAAGCCAGCCGTCGCGTCGCCCGAGGGCGCGCTGAGCCATGATTGCGAGCGGGCCGAGCGTTGCCGCCTGCCACAACATGAGTGCAGCGACATAAGGCAGGAACGAGAGCAGCGTCGCCAATAACAGGAACGGGGGCGGATAATGCCACCCATAAACATCGACCGTTTGCGAGCCGTGGGCCGCACGTTGGACCGCGAAATGACTTGGCCAATCCCAGACATCGGCGACGCGCCCGTCGCGAACCATCTGTCCGGCGGTATGGACCTGGCTGAAATCGGTGCCGAGGGGTCGGCCTCGCCAGTCGAGCGTTCCATGCGCGGTCGCTGCGACCCAGGCGATGGTAGCGACGGTGACCAGCAACATGACGAATGCGACCCGCCGTGCGCGGGCGGAATCGAGCCAGTTTCCGGTTGCGAGCGTTTCCATTGTCAGCGACCTAAAGCCCAAAGGTGGATATTTAACTAGTGGCCTGAAGGCCTTGTCGCGCGAAACTCCCCACCTATATCGCCTCCGAAACATCAATGCCCGGGCACCGCGTTACATGGTGCACGGTAAGCACAACGTGAGGGCTGAATACTATGGCAAAAGTGATCGGGATCGATCTTGGCACGACCAACAGCTGCGTCGCCGTGATGGAAGGCGGGGCGCCAAAGGTCATCGAAAATAGCGAGGGCGCGCGCACCACCCCGTCGGTGGTCGCATTCACCAAGGACGGTGAGCGACTGATCGGCCAGCCGGCGAAGCGCCAGGCGGTGACCAATCCCGACAATACGATCTTTGCGGTCAAGCGCCTGATCGGCCGCCGCTTCGACGACCCGATCACCAAGAAGGACACCGAATTGGTGCCCTACAAGATCGTCAAGGGCGCCAACGGCGACGCCTGGGTCCAGGCCGGCGCGAAAGATTATTCGCCCTCGCAGATCAGCGCCTTCATCCTGCAGAAGATGAAGGAAACCGCGGAGGCCTATCTCGGCGAGACCGTCACGCAGGCTGTGATCACCGTCCCGGCCTATTTCAATGACGCCCAGCGCCAGGCGACCAAGGACGCCGGCCAGATTGCGGGCCTCGAAGTGCTGCGCATCATCAACGAGCCGACGGCGGCGGCGCTGGCCTATGGCCTCGACAAGAACGAAGGCAAGACGATCGCCGTCTACGATCTTGGTGGCGGCACGTTCGATGTGTCGGTGCTGGAAATCGGCGACGGCGTGTTCGAAGTGAAGTCGACCAACGGTGACACCTTCCTTGGTGGTGAGGATTTTGACGCCAAGATCGTCGAATTCCTGGCCGACAAGTTCAAGGCGAAGGAAAACATTGACCTTCGCACCGACCGCCTCGCGCTTCAGCGCCTGAAGGAAGCGGCCGAAAAAGCGAAGATCGAACTGTCGTCGGCTGCGACGACCGAAATCAACCAGCCCTTCATTACCGCGCGCATGGAAGGCGGCGCGACCACGCCGCTCCATCTGGTCGAAACGATCACGCGTACGGATCTGGAAAAACTCGTCAACGACCTGATCGAACGCACCCTGGAGCCTTGCCGTAAGGCGCTCAAGGACGCCGGGATCGATGCCAAGGGCATCGATGAAGTGGTCCTGGTCGGTGGCATGACCCGGATGCCCAAGGTGCGCGAAGTCGTGAAGCAATTCTTCGGCAAGGAACCGCACACTGGGGTCAATCCCGATGAAGTAGTCGCGATGGGCGCGGCGATTCAGGCGGGCGTCCTGCAGGGCGACGTCAAGGACGTGCTGCTGCTCGACGTGACTCCGCTCAGCCTCGGCATCGAGACGCTTGGCGGTGTGTTCACGCGGATGATCGATCGCAACACGACGATCCCGACCAAGAAGAGCCAGACCTTCTCGACCGCCGACGACAACCAGAATGCGGTGACCATTCGGGTGTTCCAGGGCGAGCGCGAGATGGCGGCGGATAACAAGGTGCTTGGCCAGTTCGACCTGGTCGGAATCCCGCCTGCGCCGCGCGGCGTTCCGCAGATCGAGGTCACGTTCGACATCGACGCCAATGGCATCGTCAATGTCCATGCCAAGGATAAGGGCACGGGCAAGGAACAGCAGATCAAGATCCAGGCATCGGGTGGGCTGAGCGACGCGGACATCGACAAGATGGTCAACGAAGCCGAGCAATTTGCGGACGAGGACAAGAAGCGCCGTGCCGGTGCTGAAGCGAAGAACCAGGCCGAAAGCCTGATTCATTCTACCGAAAAGCAGCTTGCTGAACATGGCGACAAGGTTTCGGCCGAAGTGAAAGCCGAAATCGAAGGTGCTTTGGCCGAAGCCAAGAGCGCGGTCGAAGGCGGCGACCCCGAGGCGATGACCGAAAAGACCAATGCGCTCGCCCAGTCGGCGATGAAGCTTGGCCAGGCGATGTACGAACAGCAACAGGCCGAAAATGCGACGCCGGGCGCCGATGGTGCCGAGGCCGAGGCCGAGGCCGAAGCCAAGCCTGCGGATGAAGATGTGGTCGACGCCGAATTTTCCGAAGTCGACGACGAAAACAAAGCGTAAGCGGATGATGACGAGGGCGCCGACCGATCGTCGGGCGGCGCCCTTTGTCACGAGTGGGGACGGGTTGTGATCCGCGAAGATTTTTACGAGATGCTGGGCGTCGCGCGCGATGCCGACGGCGCGACGATCAAATCGGCCTATCGCAAACTGGCGATGGAATGCCATCCCGACCGAACCGGCGGGTGCAAGGAGAACGAGGCCAAGTTCAAGGCGATCTCCCAGGCTTATGAATGCCTTAAGGATCCACAGAAACGCGCTGCTTACGACCGGTTCGGCCATGCCGCATTCGAACAGAATGGCACCGGTGGCGATCCCTTCGGCGGTGCGGGATTCGACGGATTTTCCGATATCTTTTCGTCGATTTTCGGCGAATTCATGGACCCGCGCGGTCAGCGCCAGAATGCCGCCCGCGGAAGCGACCTGCGCTACGACCTCGACCTGACTCTGGAGGAGTCGTTCTCAGGGGCCGAAAAGTCGATCCAGATCGAAGCACTCGCTGCCTGCGACACTTGCCATGGCAGCGGATCGAAAGGCGAAGCGAAGCCAGCCCGCTGCCGGTCCTGCAACGGCGCGGGAAAAGTTCGTGCACAGCAGGGCTTTTTCGTTGTCGAGCGGACCTGCCCGCATTGTGGCGGTGCGGGTGAGGTCGTTGCCGATCCTTGCGCGTCATGCGACGGCGATGGTCGCGCGATCAAGCGGCGCAAGATCAGCGTTGATATTCCCGCAGGTGTTGATGAAGGAACCCGCATTCGCGTTGCTGGCGAGGGTGAAGCCGGGCTTCGCGGCGCATCCAGCGGCGATCTCTACCTGTTCGTCCATATGAAGCGCCACCCGATCTTCCAGCGCGACGGAACCGGTTTGGTCGCCGAAGCGCCGATCACCTTCACCAGCGCGGCGCTGGGCGGGTCGATCACGATACCGGGGATCGACGGCCAGAAAATTGACATCGCCATCCCGGCCGGAATCCAGTCGGGCGAGACACTGCGTCAGCGCGGCGCCGGCATGAGTATCCTCAACAGCCGCGGTCGCGGCGACATGACGGTCCGTATCTTGGTCGAAACACCAACTAAGTTGAGCAAGGAGCAGAAGAGCATCCTTACTCAGTTCCGCGATACGGAAACTGGCGATGAATGCCCTGCTAGCAAGGGCTTTTTCAGCCGGATCAAAGATTTTTTCGAAGGATGATCGCCGCGCATTGCCGCGCGGCCTGACAACAGGAGGCGAGTGATGCGTGGACTGATGATAGGCTTGGCCGGATTAGCCGGTGGGATGTTGATTGCGGCGCCAGCAAGCGCTCAGCGTGACTTTTCGAAGGTCGAAATCAAGATCGAGAAGATTGCGCCCGGTGTGGCTGTCCTGTTCGGCGCTGGCGGCAATATCGGCCTGAGTTATGGCGAGGATGGAAACGTCTTGATTGACGACCAGTTCGCGCCGCTGAGCGACAAGATCGCGATCGCCGTCAGGACGCTGGACAGCGATCCGGTGACCTTCGTCATCAACACCCACTGGCACGGCGATCACAGCGGCGGGAACGAGAATTTCGGCAAGACCGGAACGATCATAGTCGCCCACGACAATGTCCGCGCGCGAATGGCGGTCGAGCAGGTTCGTGGTGGCCAAAAAACGCCGGCCAGCCCGAAGGCGGCATTGCCGGTCCTGACGTTCGCCGATGGCGTTACCTTCCATCTCAACGGCGACGAATTGGAAGCGATTCATGTGCCCGACGCGCATACCGATGGCGATTCGTTGATCCGTTTCCGCAAAGCCAACGTCCTCCACATGGGCGATACCTTTTTCAACAAGGTCAGCCTGCCGTTCGTCGACCTATCGTCGGGCGGGACGATCGACGGATTGATCGCAGCGGCGGAAAAGGGCCTTGCGCTCTCCGACGATGCGACACGGATCATCCCCGGACATGGCCCAGTTGCAACCCGCGCCGACCTAAATCTTTATGTCGCGATGCTCAAGGATGTCCGTGGCAAGATTGCAGCCGCAAAGACGGCGGGCAAGACATTGGAGCAAATTAAGGCCGCCAATCCGGCACGCCCGTATGAGGTCAAGGACGCGTTCGTCAGCGCCGATGCCTTCGCGGAAGCAGTCTATAAAAGCCTGAGGTAAAGCTTACTTCACGGCGTCTTCGGCAAGCAGTTCCGGAAGGCGCCGGTTCATGGTCGCCAGCGTATACGGTTTCTGGATGACGATCCGGCTCATGTATCGGTCTGGCAGCTTGGATTGCTCGCCATAGCCTGTGGCGAACAGGAAGCGGATGCCCAGTTCGTCAAGCCGGTCGGCGATCGCGAAACTGGTCGTATCGCCAAGGTTGATGTCGAGGATCGCCATCGTCGGCTTGACAGTTTCGATGGCGGAAATCGCGCCGGCAACCGTGCCTTCGGTCCACACATTGTTGCTGCCAAGACGTCTGAGAATGTCTTCGGCATCGAGCGCGATGATAAGGCTGTCCTCGACGAGCAGCACGCGTTGTCCGGCAAGCATGTCCGCCCGGGTCGGGACAGGCGTCGATTCACCGACCGGAATTTCCACTTTCCGATGTGGTTCGACGATTACCTCGGCGACATGGCGGTCGGGGATGGTGAATCGTGCGCGAAATCCTTCGGGAGCATATTCGATCTCCGACTTGCCGCCCAAGTCATACGGGATGCTGTGTTCGATGATCGTCGTACCGAAACCCTTGCGGGTCGGTAGCGTGACCGGCGGGCCGCCGCTTTCAATCCAGTCGATGATCAAGGAGCCGTGACTGTCCCGGCTCCACGAGGTTTCGACCTTCCCGCCGTCGCTTAACGCGCCATATTTCGCGCTGTTGGTAACCAGTTCGTGGATGACTAGCGCCATCGACGAATAGGCCTGCGGATTGAGCAGGACATTGTCGCCTTCGGTTGAAATACGCGACTGCTGCGTCGTCAGGAAGGCGGCAGCTTCGGCGTCAATCAGCAACTTGAGCGGTGCGGGGCCCCAATGATCTTCGGTGATCTGGTTGTGGGCTCGGGCAAGTGCGTGAACGCGCTGATCGATCGTAAAGACAAAATCCTCAATCGATGCGCCCTCGGGCGGCTTCGACTGGCGGATGAGGCCGCGGATCAGCGACAGGATGTTTCGGACGCGGTGGTTGAGTTCCGCGATCAGCAATTCCTGCCGATCCGACGCGGCCTGCCGCTCGACGCTCGCTTCGTCGGACATACGTAGCACGATCTCGATCAGCGTCGCGCGCAGTGTTTCGGCAACGCGAAGTTCGGATGAGGAGAAAGGCTCGGAACGGCCTTCGACCGTTTCCTTCCATTCCTCGAAACTCTGGCGCGGGGTCAGGCGCGGACCGTTGGGGCCGAATTCGACCGGCTTGTGCGGATCGCCCGCCCATCGCACCGAACGTACGCGCTCCTCGCGAAACAGGACGACATAATCGCGCGGGCTGCGGCTGATCGGGATCGACAGCATGCCCGCCGCACGTGACGAAAAATTCGACGCTTCGGGGAGGAGATCGCCGATCCGGTCGGTCGCGAAAACCCGTCCTGCAGCGGTGCCGTGCAGGGCCTTGATGATCCGTGCGAAATCACCGGTATCTGGGGTCTGCCCGGAAAAAGCGTAATTGCCGTTGATCCAGACCCCGACACCATTGGCAGGGATTGCGCTGGTCAGGATGTCGGATAGCCATTCGGGATCGCGAAGCAGGGTTTCGTCGGACGCGACGGCGCCGAGCAATTGATCAGATATGCCGCGAGAGCGCCGTTCGAAGTCGACGGTTTGCTGGCGCAATCGACTTTCGATCCGCATCGCGAACATCTGGGCGAAAAGCTCTGCGACCGAGCGACGCTCGAAACTGGGGCAGCGCGGGCCGTAGTGATGGCAGGCGAACAGCCCCCACAACTCGCCCTCCACGATGATTGAAATCGACATTGAGGCGCGAACGCCCATGTTGCGAAGATATTCGACGTGAATCGGCGACACCGACCGAAGCACCGACAGCGACAGGTCGAGCGGCTGCTTGTTTTCGTCGAGTGGCGGAACGATGGGCACCGGGTCGGCGTCAATGTCGGTGATCACCCGGAGCAGATTGCGCTTGTAAAGTTCGCGCGCCTGCTTGGGAATATCGGATGCCGGATAATGGAGACCAAGGAAGCTGCCGATTCCGCTTTTGGCAGTCTCCGCCACGACTTCGCCCGATCCGTCGCCATCGAACCGATAGACCATGACCCGATCGAAACCGGTAAGGGCGCGGATCTGCCGGGCCCCTTCGTTGAAGAACGCCGCCATATCCCGCGCGCCGTCGAGACGTCCAATCATACCGCGCACGGTGCCGGTGGCGTCGCCATAAGTATGTTCGGTCGACGGTTCGAGCTCGATCACGACCTGGCTGCCATTCATGTGCAACGCGACGTCGAACGGAGCCCCGCCTTCGGTCAGCGTGACCCGGAACAGTCGTTCGACCGAGTCCTGGCCGCGCAGCAGGGCAAGGCGGTTGCGCAAAGCGTGAATTGCATCGCCGGTGAACAGGCTCGTGACTGGCATGCCGACCAACTGGTCGGGGGACGTATCGAAGAATTGGCTGATGTTGGCCGAGACGCGCTGGACGTACCAATCAGTGGAGACCGCAATTAAGCAGCCGATCGGCTGGATCGCGCCCAACAAATGGATCGGCTCGCGATCGCAATTGGTCAGGTCAACCCGAAGGGAAGGATCAGATTTGCTCACGCAACACTCCTGACTGCAACCTGTTCGAATAAAGCGAAGGTTTGCAAGGCACTAGCAGTCGCATCGTGCAACCGTGAGTTTGAATAAAGGCTCTGTTCCAATGTCGCAACAAAGCCGCGCCAGCGGCCTGGTGAGTGGATTGCCGACAGGAATCGCGATGGCTGGCCGGGCGGCACGCGGCGGCGAAGCATCGCGCCGCCAAGCCGTGATCCCTCGATGACATAAAGCGCGCCGAGCAAAGCAGCATCGCTGTTGAACGACGGTGCCGCGGCGGCGGCGGGATGGTCTACCCCCAAATCGGCAAGATCCAAAGCCAGAAGCGGGGCGCGGCGGTTGCCGTTCCAGTCGGGCAGGAAGTGCGCTGCACCGTCGCGATCGAGCGCCTCCTCGATCGGCAGGAAGGCGGCGGCATGACCGCTGAGGAAGGACGCATAATCGATAGGGTCGGACAGGTCGTAGCCGCCGAACGCCGCATCGACGCGATCGTGGGCGGACCTGGTGCACTCGCGCAAATGTGCGTGCGCGTTCAACCGTTGGCGCCGAACACACGCTCGAAGATCGCGTCGATGCGCTTGAGATGGTAGCCGAGGTCGAACAGGTCTTCGAGCGCGGCATCGTCCAGTTTTGCGGTCACCTCCGGATCGGCCTTGAGCAGGTCGAGCAATTGCAATTGACCGTCGCTTCCCCACACCTTCATCGCGTTGCGCTGGACCAGCGCATAGCTGTCCTCGCGGCTGAGGCCGGCCTGGGTTAGAGCGAGAAGCACGCGCTGGGAATGAATGAGGCCACCCATCCGATCCATGTTGCGCTGCATCCGTTCGGGATAGACCAGCAGTTTGTCGATCACCCCGGTCAGCCGGGCCAGCGCGAAGTCGAGCGTGATGCAGGCGTCAGGGCCAATGAACCGTTCGACCGACGAATGCGAGATATCGCGTTCGTGCCACAGCGCGACATTTTCCATCGCGGGAACGACTGCGGCGCGGACGACGCGGGCAAGGCCGGTGAGATTCTCGGTCAGCACCGGGTTCCGCTTATGCGGCATCGCGCTGCTGCCCTTCTGGCCGGGCGCGAAATATTCCTCCGCCTCAAGCACTTCGGTGCGCTGGAGGTGGCGCACTTCGACCGCCAACCGCTCGATCGAGCTTGCGATGACTCCGAGCACGGCGAAAAACATCGCGTGGCGGTCGCGCGGAATGACCTGCGTGCTGGTCGGCTCCGGGGAGAGACCGAGTTGCTCGGCGACATGCGCTTCAATCGCGGGGTCGATATTCGCGAAAGTGCCGACCGCACCAGAAATCGCGCAGGTCGCAATGTCGTCGCGTGCCGCCTTCAACCGGGTCAAGTTGCGGTCGAACTCGGCATAGGCCTGCGCTAGCTTCAGGCCGAAGGTGACGGGTTCGGCGTGGATTCCGTGGCTGCGCCCGATCGTCGGGCTCATCTTGTGCTCGATGGCACGGCGCTTGAGAACGTCAAGCAGCGCGCCCAGATTCTCGATCAGCAGGTCGGCGGATTGCTTAAGCTGAACGGCAAGGCTGGTGTCGAGCACGTCCGAACTGGTCATGCCCTGATGGAGCCAGCGTCGTTCCGGACCCAATTTCTCGCCCGCCCAGGTCAGGAAGGCGATGACGTCATGCTTGGTCACCGCTTCGATGGCGTCAATCGCGGGGACGTCGATGGCGCCAAGCACATCGGCATCATAGGCCGCGCGAATGGTCGCGGCATCGTCGGCGGGGATCATTCCGATCTTACCCATCGCCTCGGCCGCGAACACCTCGATCTGCCACCAGATCTTGTAGCGGTTTTCGGATGACCAGATGGCGGTCATGGCGGGGCGGGAATAGCGTGGAACCATGGCGGCGGGCGCTAGCAGGAGGCACGGCTGCTCGCAACGGGGCGAACGGTGCTCGTTAACGTCGTCGAGAGGTCTTGACGCTAACGCAAGCCTCACGCCAAGGGGACGACGCATGAAATTCATCTCGCTACCGTCACGTGGCGGAAATTATCTTATCGTCGCAAGCAACATCGCGTGGCTGCGCGAGCATGAAAACGGGCAGACCAAGGTCGGCATTGTCGGCAGCGATTCGCTGCTGGTGGCGGGCAGCGTCGATGAGGTCGCGGCGATCATCTTAGCGGGCTAAGCTCGGCGCAGGTGCGCAGGGCCGCGACTAGACCAGGCCCATCGATTTCAGGCTGGTGCGGCCTTAGGCGCCGACGATGACATGGTCGTGAATGGCGATTTTCATGTGGCGGCCGGCGTCGATCAGGTCTCGTTTCAGGCGGATGTCCTGCTTGCTCGGGCTCGGGTCGCCGCTGGGGTGATTGTGGACGATGATGATCGCGGTAGCGCCCAAAGCAATGGCGCGGGCGATGACTTCGTGAACGTGGATCGAGGCTTCGTCGACGCTGCCGGTCTACATCGCCTCGTTGGCGATCAGCATGTTCTTGGCGTCGAGCCACGGGCCGATCCCGCCGAACCAAGCGATCAGCGCCTTGGCCTGCGCCTTGGTGTCGCGGTGCGGGATCGCCAGCGCGAGGAGATATTCGACCAATTCGTGATCGAGCAGCGCCTTGCCACCGCCATCAAACAAGCATTGACAAAGACCGGCACGGTGACCGGAAGGCGCAGGCGACGTATCGGCCAAACGATATTCCCCCATTTGGGGTGGGACCGAGCAGCGCAACGCTAGGCAGGCGCGACGCTTCGTGCAATCGGTTCGTGTCGATGGTGGAACGGCATTGGCTACGACGGGTTAAGGACGGGATGGTTAGCGGGCACGACGAGGATGGGGAGGGCGTATTGACGCTCGCTGCGGACAATCCGCTGCGGCGGCGCCGTCCGATCCTGTTCGTCGCGTTGCTGCTGCTTGGTGTCGTGCTGGTCTTGCTTGCCGCTGCGTGGATCCAGCGTCGCCCGATTGCGGAACATTTCATCGAGCAGGAATT
This sequence comes from uncultured Alphaproteobacteria bacterium, assembly GCA_963843855.1. Lineage (GTDB taxonomy): Bacteria > Pseudomonadota > Alphaproteobacteria > Sphingomonadales > Sphingomonadaceae > Sphingomicrobium. Next base: position 254,021 of record CAWJMA010000007.1, on the reverse strand, counting down.
GGAACGTCGCGGCGTTCGCGCGACTTACACGGTCGAACGGATCGGATTGCACAACCAGATCATCCGCGACGTGACGATCGGCAATCCGGAGCGCCCCGACCTCACCGCCGATTATGCGAAAATCCAAATGCGGGTGAAATGGAACGGCAGCATCCAGGTTTATCGCGTCGTGGCGCGCGGCGTTCGCCTGCGTGGGGAATTGCTCAAATCCGGCAAAGTGACGTGGGGCGAGATCGACAAATTGCTTCCCGCGCCAAGTGGTAAGCCATTCCGCCTGCCCGACGTCGCGGTTGATGTGTCGGATGCTCGATTGTCGCTCAAGACGCCTTACGGGCCGCTCGGCTTTGCGGTGGCGGGGATCGGAAACCTGACCGGTGGTTTTCGCGGACAACTTGCCGCCGTCGGGCCATCGCTCGATATCGGCGCTTGCGCTGTCCAGGGGATGGAAGCGACGGTCAAACTGGCGATCGACGCCCGCCGACCGCGTGTCATCGGCCCGGTGGCGGCGGATCGCTTCGCATGCCCGAAAAGCCGACTGGCTTTCGAAAAACCACGGCTCGAGATCGACAGCAGGTTTAGCGAGGGTTTCGACAATTTCGATGGCAAGGGGCGCCTTCAGGTCGTGTCGCTGGTTGCGGGCACCAATGGCCTTGCCAATCTGGTCGCCAATATCGGTTTCAAGGGCGATCCCAAGGATGCGCAGGGCGATTTTGATCTCGCTGCACAGCGTGCCCGGCTGGCGTCGATTTTCGCCGACGGGACCAGGTTGAAGGGTCATTACCGACTTTGGCCGGCAAAGGGGCAGCTGGCACTCACTGCGAATTATGATGCAAATAGCGCCGCTCTCTCGCCTTCTATGGTTGGCCAGCTTACCGGACCCCTCGATGGTGCGGAGGGGACGCCGCTAGGTCCTATCGCAAAGGCGATCGCCGCATCGCTGCGGCGCACTGCGGGCGGGTTCGATGCCAGCGGCAAGCTCGTCCTCGTCAACCTGCCGGGCGGCGGCGGCGTACGCGTCCAGACCGCCGACGCGCGCGGGCCCGGCGGTGCGCGAATTCTGGTGAATGGCGGTGACGGGATTACCTATTACTGGCCATCGGGGCGGCTGCGCGTTGATGGCCGGATCGCGACCGGCGGCGGCGGACTTCCCCGTGCCGACATCGCACTCAACCAACCGCGCGGCGGCGGGCCGATGAGCGGCGAGGCGCGGATCCAGCCCTATGCCGCCGGTGGCGCGCGGCTTGCGCTTGCCCCGGTGATGTTCCGCGCCGCTGCCGATGGGACGACCAATGTGCGAACCGTTGCCGTTCTGGACGGGCCGTTTTCGGGTGGACGCGTGACCGGGCTAAGAATCCCGATCGACGGAAGGATCGGCGGGCCAGCCGGTGGGTTCGCCTTCGGTCGCGGCTGCATCGACGCGCGGTTCACCAGTCTGACCGCGGGGTCGCTGAGGCTCGGTGCCGCGCGGGTGCCGTTATGCGCCACCAAAGGCGCGATCGTCGCCAAGGGTGGCACCGGCCCGGTCCAGATTGGCGCATCGACCCGCAATCTTCGGCTCGCAGGCCGGCTCGGCAAGGCGCCCTTTGCATTGACGGCAAACCAGGCCCGCTTCGGGCAAGGCAATCGCTTCGACGCAACCGAGCTTGCTGCCCGCTTCGGCAACCCGGATGCACCGGTTCGGGCGAACGCAGGACGACTGTCGGGCCAACTGGTCAAGGGCGGCGCCGCTGGCAATTTCGCGGACGCCGATGTCATTATCGGAAAGGTGCCGGTCGCACTTCAGAAGGCGGCAGGCAAATGGGCATTCCGGGGCAGTGCGCTGGCCATCGACGCATCGGCGACCGCTTATGACCTTGCCGAACAGCCGCGTTTCTATCCCCTCCTCACCGACGATCTCGCGTTCCGGCTTTCAGGCGACCTGATCCGCGCCGATGCGACACTGAAGACTCCGGCCAATGGCGCGGTCGTCACCAAAGTGTCGATCGATCACCGGCTGTCCAATGGCGAAGGTGGTGCGGTGCTCGACGTGCCCGGCATCCAGTTCGCCCGCCGGGGGCTGCAGCCTGAACAGATCACGCGCCTAAGCGAAGGCGTCATTGCGCTGGTCGACGGGTCAGTCAGTGGACAGGGCAGGATCGCCTGGCGCGGCAATGGTACCGTCACCTCGACCGGCGAATTCTCCACCAAGGACATGGACCTCGCTGCCGCCTTCGGTCCCGTCACCGGCCTGTCGACGACGGTTCGGTTCACCGACCTGCTCGGCCTGGTGACGGAGCCAGGTCAAGTACTTGCGGTGAACAGCCTGAACCCGGGTATCGAGGTCGTCGATGGCCAGATCAAATACCAGATCCTTCCGGGGCAATTGGTCAAGATCGAGCGCGGCGAATGGCCGTTCATGGGCGGGCGTCTGGTCCTTGAGGAAACCGTCCTGAATTTCGCTAAGTCGACCCCCAAAAGATTGACCTTCACCGTGGTCGGACTCGACGCAAATACGTTCGTCAGCACGCTGGAGTTCAACGATCTCAAGGCGACCGGTATCTTCGACGGTGCGCTGCCGATGATCTTCGACGACGAAGGCGGCCGGATCGTTGGCGGACGGCTCGAAAGCAGGGCGGGTGGCGGAACGCTCTCCTACCAAGGCGCGATCAACAAGGCGAACCTCGGCTTCTTCGGCGGGCTGGCCTTTGACGCACTCAAGTCGCTTCGGTTCAACAATATGGTGATCCGCCTTGACGGCGATCTTGCCGGCGAATTCGCCACCCGGCTGACCATCGACCAGGTCGCACTTGGCAATGACACCGGCACGCAGCGCTTCGTGAAGCGCATCGTGAGAAGCATTCCGTTCAAGTTCAATGTTACCATTCGCGGACCTTTCCGTTCGCTTATCGCGACGGCGAAAAGCGTCCGCGATCCGCGCACGGTGATCCGCGATGTCCTGCCGGTTCCGCTCGACCAGATCCCCGGGATCGCGACCGAAGTGCGCCGCAAGGACGAAGAGCAGACCCAGACCCAGACGCCGGTCGACCAGAAAATCGAGATTTCAACGACGCCGCCAAGCGCCGACCCGACGAGCAAAGAGGAACGCCAATGACCACATATCGTCCCAACCGTATGCGGATTGCCGCCGCCCTGGCGGCATTGGTGCCGCTAACCAGCAGCTGCATCAGTCTCAAGACGCCGGAAAAGCCGATCGAGATCAACCTGAACGTCAAGATCGAACAGGAAGTCCTGGTTCGCCTGCAACGCGACGTCGACCAGCTAATCCAGCAGAATCCGGATGTTTTCCCGCAGCAGCCCAGCGGTGGAGGCGCGCGCTGATGCGTCGGCTTGTCGCTTTTGTCTGCCTAATGCTCGCCGTGCCCGCCTCGGCCCAAATCGCGTCGGCGATTACGGAGGCCCGCTCGGCGGGTCAGGTCGGCGAACGCTTCGACGGATATCTGGGCTTCGCAGTGCCGCCATCGCCCGCACTTCGCCAGCAGGTCAACGCTATCAACATCAAGCGCCGCGCTCTATATTCGGGTCTTGCGCGGCAACGGGGCGTTGCACCTGACGATGTCGGGATCACCGCCGGATGTTCCTTGCTTGCGCGGGTCGCGGTCGGCGAGGCATACCAACTTGGCGACGGCAAATGGTATCGCCGGGGTGCTGGCCAGTCGGCGCCGCAACCCGACTATTGCGCTTCCTGAACCAAGGTGACCACTCGGGAAGGGACGCAGACTTCCCGATCGGCGGTTGACTAACAACGCGCCCCTTCATAAAGGGGCCGCGCCTTGGCGGGCTCGACGCCGCCATGTTCCTTGCCTTTTGCGCCCGCCTTCGATGGCGCTGGCGCACATCTTGGGGAGACGGGTTCATGGCTGAAGAAGAGACCGGCGAAGGCACGAAGCTTCCCGAGGATGCGCGGATCGATTCGCTCGAAGAGCGTCTTCGCAACGCACAGGCAACGGAAGCGGTTCGAACGGGAAGCTCGACGAGCGCCCCGGACGCAAACGAGCGGCTCGGCCAGCGTGTTTTTTCACTGCTGATCGGCGGGCTGCTCGGCGGGACCGTGATCGGATGGGTGCTCGATCGCCTGTTCGGAACCGGACACCTGCTCCTGATTGTCGGTCTGGTCCTTGGGATCGCCGGCGGTTTCTGGAGCATCATCAAGCTGGTCAGCAAAAAATAGCTGACCCGCGGGTCATTTTGGACGGGACGAAATAGCGTGGCAGAGTTGGGCAAAATCGATCCGATGCATCAGTTCGAAGTCACTCCCCTGTTCGGGCAGGAGTGGCAGGTCGCGGGTCATAACATCGCCTTCACCAATTCGTCGGCGTGGATGATCGCGACGCTCATCGTGCTGTGGGTATTCATGATTGGCGGCATGAAGCGCGAACTGGTTCCTGGCCGCTGGCAGATGGCGGTGGAAAGCTTCACCGGATTTATCACCGGGATGATGGACGCCAACATTGGTCCGGCTGGGCGCAAATATGTGCCTTACGTATTCTCGCTATTCATGTTTATCCTCTTCGCGAACCTGTTGGGAATGCTTCCCACCGCGTTGTTCGGCCTCCACGCCTTCACGATTACCAGCCACCTCACAGTCACCGGCGTGCTTGCGCTGGCGACTTTCCTGATCGTGCTTGTGGTCGGGTTCGCAAAGCATGGCTTTCACTTCTTCTCGCTGTTCGTGCCCAATGGGACTCCGCTGCTGATGGTGCCGCTGATCTTCGTGATCGAGCTGGTCAGCTTCCTGGTTCGGCCGTTCAGCCTGGCGCTTCGACTGTTCGTCGCGATGACCGCCGGACACGTTCTTTTGAAGGTGCTTGCGGGCTTCGTTATCAACGCCGGTGCCGCCGGCGCGGCGACCGCGGTCGCGGTGTCAATCCCAAGCTTCATCCTGATGATCGGTATCTCGCTTCTCGAGATCCTGATCGCCTTCATCCAGGCCTATGTTTTCGCGCTACTCGCGTCGTTCTACCTGAACGACGCGATCAATCTTCACTAATCGATTTTTCAAGGGAGTTTTTAACATGGACGCAGAAGCCGCAAAGCTGATCGGTGCCGGTCTGGCCGCAATCGGTGTTGGCATGGCCGCACTGGGCGTGGGTAACATCTGGGGTTCGTTCCTCGCCAACGCACTGCGCAACCCGGCAGCCGCCGACGGCCAGCAGGGCCGCCTGTTCATCGGCTTCGCCGTGACCGAACTGCTCGGCCTGCTGGCGTTCGTCGTCGCGATGATCCTGCTGTTCGTCGCCTAACCAACCGCTCGAGCTTCCAAAGGGTCGGCCATGCCGCAGATCGCCCAAATCGGCGAAATCTACGCGTCCCAGCTATTCTGGCTGGCGATCGTGTTCGCGCTCGTCCTCGTCACCGTGGGTTACGGCATGTTGCCCAAGGTCCAGTCGACGATCGACAAACGCGATGACCAGATCGCGGCCGACCTGAAGCAAGCCGAGGATGCCCGGGTAACCGCCGACCGCCTCGAAGAGGCATATCGCGAACAGCTCGACCAAACTCGAGCCGAAGCGACGACGAAGGCCGCGGAAGCCAAGGCCGCTGCTGGCAAGTCTACTGAAGCGGCGGTGGCAAAGGCCGACAAGGCAATTGCCGCAAAGATCGACAAGGCAGTCTCCAAGATTGCTTCGGCGCGCGCCGAAGCGCTGAAGGAAGTCGAAACGGTTGCGGCCGATGCGGCGAGCGACATTGTCGCGCGGATCGCTGGGTTGAAGGTCGATTCCGCGACTGCCCGTGCTGCGGTCTCGAAGGAACTCGTCAATGGCTGAGGAAACGCACGCAACGACGGCGACGGACGCAACGCCATATGCCGAGCCTGCCTATCTGGCGGACGGTGCCGTCTGGGTCGCGTTGGCGATGGCCGCGGTCATCGCGCTGATGTTGTGGAAAAAAGTGCCTTCCGCGATTGGCAGCGCTCTGGACGGCAAGATTGCGCTAATCCGGGCCCAGCTTGATGAAGCCAAGGACCTTCGCAAGGAAGCCGAGGCGCTGAAGGCGGAATATGAAGCCAAGGCCAAGGCTGCCGGCAAGGAAGCCAAGGCGATGCTTGAGCGCGCCGAGGCCGAGGCTGAAGCGATCGTCGCCAAGGCCGAGGTCGATGCCAAGGCGCTGGTCGAGCGTCGCCAGGCGATGGCCGAATCGAAGATCGCTGCCGAAGAACGCGCGGCGGTTGGCGAATTGCGTGCGATTACCGCAAAGGCGGCAAGTGCGGCGGCGGCGGCCCTGATCGCTCAGGGACATGACGCGAAGGCCGACAAGGCCCTGGTCGACGACGCAATCTCCGGCCTGTAATCGACCACGCAGAAACGAAAAAAGGCCCGGGGGCGACCCCGGGCCTTTTTCATTGTGCGTTATCGCGGTCAGCCTTGCTGGTGCTGGCTGCCTTTGGCGCTGACGCCCTCGAGCGCGGTCGACGCGGCCTCCTGCTTTCCTTCGCGGCTCAGGTCGCCGAGGCTGACCATGCCGACCAGTCTTTCGCTCGAATCTACCACCGGCATGCGGCGAACCTGGCTTTCGGCCATCTGTTTGGCGATTGCCTGAACGTCGTCGCTGTCACGTGCACACACGATGTCGCCGCTCATCACTTCACTCACCTTGCAGTCCGGGCCGAGACCCTTGGCAGTACCGCGAACCGCAATGTCGCGGTCGGTGATCATGCCGACGACCTTGTCGTTTTCGCACACCGGGATCGACCCGGTATCGGCACTGAGCATAAAACCGGCGGCCTGCTGGACACTGTCGGTTGGCGATACCGTCTGAATGTCGGCGGTCATCAATTCACGGATGTTCATGGGAATTCTCTCCTTTTCGTTAGCTGACCAACGAATGGAAGAGAGTTGGCGTTCCGTTGCTCACGGTGTGTTTTCCGTCAGCAGGTCGTAGGTCGCGACCAAATCGTCCTTCTGGTTGAAAATCTCGACCGCCCAGCGCACGACGCCGGTCTCCTCGCTCTTGAGCGATTTCGAGCGGACGGTGAGTTCGACGCGCATTGAATCGCCGGGATAGAGCGGGGTCAGGAAGCGCAAATTCTCAAGGCCGGTGTTTGCGAGCACGGGGCCCGGATCGGGATCGACAAACAGTCCGGCGGCAAAGCTGAGGATCAAATATCCGTGGGCTACCCGTCCTTCGAAGATCGGCGATGCCTTGGCGGCTTCATCGTCCATGTGGGCGTAGAAATTGTCGCCGGTGAAGTCGGCGAAATGTTCGATGTCCGCGATGGAGACCGTACGGCTTGCGGTCTTGAGCGTGTCGCCGATTTCCAGTTCGCCCATCCGCTTGCGGAAGGGGTGGGCATCGAGAAAATGCTTCGGGCCGCCGGGAATATATTGACCCGAAATCGCGGCGATCATGGCAGGCGTCGACTGGATCGCCGTGCGTTGCATATAATGTTTCACGCCGCGAATTCCGCCCATCTCCTCGCTTCCGCCCGCGCGTCCCGGACCGCCGTGGACAAGGACCGGCAGCGGGCTGCCGTGGCCGGTGGATTCGGCGGCATTGTCGCGGTTGATGACCAGCATCCGTCCGTGGAACGCGGCTGCGCCCTGAATGAAATCGCGCGCCACGTCGGGGGAATGGGTGAAGAGGGAAAGGGCCAGGCTGCCCATGCCGCGATTGGCAAGCGAAACGGCATCGGCGAGATCGCGATACGGCATGATTGTGCTGACCGGGCCGAATGCTTCGACGTCGTGGACGGCCTCGGCCTGCCAGGGATCGTCCGCACGAAGCAGGGTCGGCTGCATGAAGGCGCCGTCCTTGGGGCCGACAATTGCCTGGGGATCGCCCGCGACGATCCGCGCACCGGCGGCCACCAGTTTGGCGATCTGGGCGCGGACATCGTCGCGCTGGCTGCATGACACCAACGCGCCAACGCGGCTGCCGTCGTCGCGGGGATCGCCGACCTTCATTGTGCCAAGGCGGTCGCGGAGCGCCTCCTCGACCGCGTCGAGATGATGCGCCGGCACCATCGCGCGGCGGATCGCGGTGCATTTCTGGCCGGCCTTGACGGTCATCTCGGTGACGACCTCAGTCACGAACAGGTCGAATTCGGGTGATCCGGGCACCGCGTCCGGGCCCAGGATGGAGGCGTTCAAACTGTCCTGTTCGGCAACGAAGCGGACGCTTTCGCGAAGGACCATTGGATGGTTTTTCAACTTGGCCGCGGTCGCAGCCGACCCGGTAAAGCTGACGACATCTTGGCCGCCCAGGTGATCGAACAGGTCGCCGACGCCGCCAACGATCAGCTGGACCGCGCCGTCGGGAAGAAGGCCGGTTTCGATCATGACGCGGAACGCGGCTTCGCACAGGAAAGCGGTCGAGCTGGCCGGCTTGACGATGGCCGGCACCCCCGCAAGCAAGGTTGGCGCAAGCTTTTCCAGCATTCCCCAGACCGGGAAGTTGAACGCGTTGATGTGCACCGCGGCGCCCTGCAGCGAGGTGTAGATATGCTGGCCGACGAAGCTGCCTTCCTTCGACAAGGGTTCGAGCGCGCCGTCGAGCAGGACGTGGGCGTCGGGCAGTTCGCGGCGGCCCTTCGACGAAAAGGAAAGCAGGGTCCCGGCACCGCCCTCGATATCGATCCAGCCGTCCCTGCGGGTCGCGCCGGTCTGGTAATTCAGCTCGTACAGCGGTTCCTTGGCGGCAAGGATCGCAAGCCCGAGGCCCTTGAGGATCCGCGCGCGTTCGTGGAATGTCAGGGCGCGAAGCGCGGGCCCCCCGACATTGCGGGCATGGTCGAGCATGGCGGCAAAATCGATCCCTCCGGAGCCGGTGCTTGCGACGATGGTGCCGTCGATCGCACTCGGCAAGTCGCGGGGATCGTTGCCGGCAATCCAGGAATTGCGGGCATAGTTGAGCAGCTGCTGGGTCTTCATGGCGCCGCCTTACGACGAAGCAACCCGATTGCCAAAACCGCTAGTGAACGGTTCGCTTCGACCACGCGATGAGGGCCAAGCCAACCACAGCAAGGATCGCGCCGCGCAGCGCCCAAGGGCGCTGGTCAAGCATGAAGCTGGATTGCGGCCATTGGACGTAGCCCAGGCCCTGGCCGACCCACAGCAGGCCCATCAGCAACGCTGCAATCCCGATGATCATCAACACGCTCTTCATCGCGTCTCTCCCGTTCGCCGCCGAAGCGCGCTGCTACGACCATCTCCAATCCGGACGAATGCGCAAGTTATCAGTGAGGATATCGCCTCTAGCCATCGCTGTCGTCACCGCGTTTCTGGAGGGCCAAATGTGATGAAGCAGCGCGAATCACGCCAACCCGTTGCCGTTCCGGCGCGCCTGCGGGTCGCCGCCGAATGGCAGGATGCCACGATCCTCAACCTATCGACCCGCGGCGTGATGTTCAGCTGCTCAGCCCCGATGGAACGCGGCCATTTCCTCGAACTTAGGCGCGGCGGCCATGTCATCGTCGCACAGGTCATGTGGGCAAGGGACGGGCGCTACGGCGCAAAGGCGCAGGGGCTGATCCCGATTGCCGACGTCATCTTGGACAAGCCAAAGGCACGGCCGCATCTGCTTCCTGTCGAACGGCGTCTAGTTCCTCGAACAATCAAGGAGCGCGCTGACACGGCGCGGCATTGCGGGCGGGCGATGGGAAATGGCGCTCGCCGGGTTCGGCGCGATCTGCGCGACATTCTTCCTCGCCGGACTGGCTTATGGAGTCCTTGGCGAACCGATGCGCGCGATCGGGAGTGCGCTTACCGTCCCGTGAAAACAGCTGGGCGCTTGGCAAGGAAAGCGGCAATCCCCTCACGGTAATCGTCGGTAAATCCGAGGCGGCGCATTTCGTCGCGTTGGAGGTCGAGTTCCTCGTCGAGGCTGCGATCCCAACTGGTTCGAATCATCGCCTTGATTGCGGCCAGGCCCATCGGAGGAAGCGCGGCAAGCCGCTCCGCCAAGGCATCGACCTGACTGTCGAGTGCGTCGTCATCGACGCATTTCCAGATCATTCCCCAATCCGCCGCCTGCTTGGCTTCCAGCGGTTCGCCGGTCAGCGCGAGCCCCATCGCGCGGGCCTGACCGAGATGCCGTGTGAGGTGCCAGCTGCCCCCGGTGTCGGGGACGAGGCTTAAGGCAGAAAAGCTCTGGATGAACTTTGCCGACTGCGCCGCGACGACGAGGTCGCAAGCCATGGCGATGCTGGCGCCTGCGCCGGCCGCGACGCCATTGACTTTGGCAATGACCGGCTGGGGCAGCGCGGCGATCGTCCGAATGAGGGGATTCCAACATTTTTCGACCGTCTCGCCAAGGTCGGTAGGTCCCGTGTCGGCACTGACCGCACGGTCGCCCAAGTCTTGGCCGGCACAAAAGGCGCGCCCGGCACCGGTGATAACGACGACGCGACTGTCGCCAAGGGCTCCAAGTGCGTCGCGCAGTTCGGCGTGCATGGCGCGGGTGAAGCTATTCAAGCGGTCTGGGCGATTGAGCGTTATCCGGGCGATACCGTCGTGGCGGTCGAAGAGGATGGTCTCGTTGGTCATGACGTCAAGCTTTGGCCACGCAACGAGATCCATGCAAGGGCAGCGTCAGCCGTCGCCGACCGTGGTTAACGGCTTTTTTACCTTATTTGGCTAGCCCGACGACGGACATTGCGTTGGGGTAGAATGACCGGCTTTCTCAAATCGATCGTATATTCGATGGCGTTTTCCGTGATCGGGCTTGCAAGTACGGCTGCCCACGCGGCGTCGGTCAATGCGACGGTAAACGTGAAGGTGGTCAAGCCGCTCCAGCTCACCGCCAAGCAGGGACTCGACTTCGGCCAGATCTTGCTTGGTGCTGGTACGGGAAGCTGGACGGTAAGCCTCAGCATGACCGGCGTCTTGACGTGCCCGGCACCTTTGGTCTGCACCGGCGCTCCGCGCCCGGCAATCCTCAATGTCGCAGGGTCGAATGGAAATGTCGTGCTGGTCAGCGCGGCGCCGACCGACCTGACCAATGCGACCGGGGGAAAAATTCGCTTCACGCCCATTGCGCCCACCTCGGTAACGCTGACCAATAGCGGCAATCCCGGCAAGGACTTCAACGTTGGCGGATCGCTAGCGCTTTCGTCCGCGACCTCCGATGGCACATACAGCGGCGTCGTCACGATTACGGCCGATTATCAGTGACGAAGGTTTGAAGCGGGCGCGTTAAGTCGCTACATCCTGTTCCATGTACACCACCGAGCTCAGCAAGAACGTCCAGCCGATCGAGAGTGCCGAGGATCCGGCATTGCTCGAAGCATTCGAGGCGCGCGTTGCCGCTGACGAATTCATCGAGCCCAAGGATTGGATGCCAGAGGCGTATCGCAAGACGCTGGTCCGCCAGATATCGCAGCACGCGCATAGCGAGATCGTCGGGATGTTGCCGGAGGGGAACTGGATTTCCCGCGCGCCGTCGCTTCGCCGCAAGGCGATCCTGTTGGCCAAGGTTCAGGACGAGGCGGGCCATGGCCTCTACCTCTATTGCGCCGCCGAGACGCTTGGGACGAGCCGCGAGGAAATGATCGACGCGCTGCACAGCGGTAAGGCAAAATATTCGACCATCTTCAATTACCCGACCCTGACCTGGGCCGACATCGCCGCGATCGGCTGGCTGGTCGACGGCGCCGCGATCATGAACCAGGTTCCGCTGCAACGGACCAGCTACGGGCCTTATGCCCGCGCGATGGTGCGTGTCTGCAAGGAAGAAAGCTTCCACCAGCGGCAGGGCTACGAGGCGATGATGGCGCTTGCCGGCGGAACGCCGCAGCAAAAACGCATGGCGCAGGACGCGCTCAACCGTTGGTGGTGGCCAAGCCTGATGATGTTCGGTCCGCCCGACGACAATTCGCCCAACACCGAGCGATCGATGCGCTGGCGGATCAAGCGCGAAACCAATGACGAGCTGCGCCAGAAGTTCGTCGACATCACCGTTCCGCAAGCCGAATATCATCGGCCTGACCGTTCCCGACGAAGCGCTGTTATGGAATGACGCCAAAGGTGGTTATGATTTCGGCGCGGTCGACTGGGAAGAATTTTACGCGGTGGTGCGCGGCGAAGGCCCGGTCGCTAAGGAACGGATTACAGCCCGCCGCGAGGCTTGGGATAATGGTGCCTGGGTTCGCGACGCGGCCGCGGCCTTTGAGGCCAAGCAGCGCGAGAGGAAGGTGGCGTGAGTGGCGACGGTCATGACTGGCCGCTTTGGGAAGTCTTCGTCCGTTCGAAGGGCGGGCTTAGCCACCGTCATGTTGGCAGCGTTCATGCTCCTGACCAGAAGCTCGCGCTCGCCCACGCCCGCGACACCTACACGCGGCGGATGGAAGGGGTGAGCCTGTGGGTCGTCAAGTCGGCCGACATCGTCGCCAGCGATCCATCGGACGCCGGGCCGTTGTTCGCGCCGGCGCAAGACAAGATCTACCGGCACCCGACCTTCTATGACATTCCCGACGAAGTAACCCACATCTGATGCCGTCCCTTCCGCCGATCGAGAAAAATGTCGAAAAGCTGGCCGAGCGCGTTCCCGATCACGGGGCGTTCGACAAGGATGTCGGCGTGGAAGCGCCAGCCGACCCGCTTGAGGACGGCTATTACGATTACCTCCTCCGGCTGGGTGACGATTCGTTGATCCTTGGCCAGCGGCTGAGCGAATGGTGCGGCCATGCACCCTCGGTCGAGGTCGATCTTAGCCTTGCAAACATCGCGCTCGACCTGATCGGCCAAGCGACCCACATTTACGAAAAAGCGAATAACGGCGATGGCGACGAGCTTGCCTTTAAGCGGGACGTTCTGGATTTCCGCAATTGCTGGCTGGTCGAACAGCCCAATGGCGACTTTGGCCGGACCATGGCGCGCCAGCTGTTCTTTTCGACGTACCAGCACATCTTGTACCGCGAACTTTGCGAAAGCCCCGATCCGTTCCTGTGCGCGATCGCGCAAAAGGCGGTCAAGGAAGTCGCCTACCACCGCGAATTGGCCGCCGACTGGGTCATCCGGCTGGGCGACGGGACCGAGGAAAGCGCGCGCCGAATGCGTGACGGGGTCGACTGGTGCTGGCGCTTTGTTCCCGAACTTTTCGAAGTCGATGGCGTGCTGGAGGCGCTGATTTCGTTCCAGACCGTCCCCGATCCGCGAAGCTTCGAACGCGAATATCGCGCGGCCATCGCGGATGTGTTGGCCAACGCGCATCTCGCGGTGCCTGATGACCAGCGACCGATCCTTGGCGGGCGGCGCGGCCATCACAGCGAGCATCTGGGGCATTTGCTGGCGGTGATGCAATATCTGCCGCGCACCTATCCTAACGCGACCTGGTAAGAGCGCCTGATGGCCGAACATTTCCATGCGTTGACGATCGATGAGGTCGTTGCCGAGACCGACGATGCGGTCTCGATCCGGTTCGATGTGCCTTATGATCTGAAGGATACCTACCGCTTCAAGGCGGGGCAGCACCTGACCTTGATGGCGATCATCGAGGGCGAAGAGGTGCGGCGCAACTATTCCTTGTGCACCGCGCCCGCCGATGAACAATTGACGGTGACCGTCAAACGCATCGCGGGCGGCCTGTTTTCGAACTGGGCCGGCGACAACCTGAAGGCTGGCGACCGGCTTGCAGTGATGCCGCCGCATGGCAGCTTTACGACTGTGTTCGATCCGGGCTCGGCGCGGCGCTACGTCGCGTTCGCCGGCGGATCAGGAATCACGCCGATCATGTCGCTGATCAGGACCGCGATGCGGGAAGAGCCGCTCAGCCGGTTCACCTTGTTCTACGGCAATCGCGACAGCCGCTCGATCATCTTTCTCGAGGCGCTTGCCGACCTCAAGGATCGCTACATGGGACGGCTGGAGATTTTCCACTTTCTGAGCGACGAGGCCGGCGATGTCGGGCTGTTCAATGGAATGCTCGACGCCGCGACGTGCGGCGAAGCGGTGGAGCGACTGGTAACCGATGTCGCCGTGGTCGATGGATGGTTCATTTGCGGCCCGGGCCCGATGATGGACGCCGCCGAAAGCGTGCTGAAGGACAAGGGAGTCGCCAAGGACCGCATTCACATCGAGCGTTTCACAGCCGGACGCCCTTCCGCAGGGGAAGCGGCCCAGCTTGCCCGGGCACAGGAAGTTGCGACCGGCGTGTCGATCGCAGTTACGCTGGACGGGCGCACACGAAAGATTGCTTTCGATGGCACCAACATTCTCGATTCGGCGCGCAAGGCCGGAATGCCAGCACCCTTTGCCTGCAAGGCAGGCGTTTGCGCCACATGCCGGGCCAAATTGACGAGCGGCAAGGTCGAAATGGCGGTTCAGTATGGCTTGACCGAAGAAGAAGTGGCGGAAGGCTATGTGTTGACCTGCCAATCCGTGCCGTGCGGGGACGATGTCGCCCTCGATTACGACGTCTAGCGCTTTTGCTCCGCGCCGCGTTTGCGGCTAGACCTGCCAGCCATGTTAACGACGACCCGCACCCGACGCCTGTCCGACCTCGAACCGGTGAAAAGCGACAGCCTGCTTGCGCTCATCGCAATGGCCAATGCCGACACCCGTCCCGACAAGATCGACGTCGGCGTCGGCGTCTACAAGGATGGCAGCGGGGCGACCCCGGTCCTGCGCGCGGTCAAGGCCGCCGAAAAGCGACTGTGGGGACTACAGGACAGCAAATCCTACCTTGGCAGCCTGGGCGATCCTCGCTTTACGGAATTGATCGGCGAAATCGTTTTCGGCGGGCCGCTTCCCTCTGAAATCAAGGGCGTCCAGACCCCCGGCGGATGCGGCGCATTGAGCCTTGCGTTCAAACTCGTTGCGGCGCTCAATCCGAAAGCGAGGGTCCTGATCGGAACGCCGACCTGGCCCAACCATCAGCCAATCGTCGCGGGCTGCGGGCTCGAAATCGTCGAATATCCTTATTACGACCGCGACACACAGTCGGTGCGGTTCGATACCATGCTGGCCGCGCTCAAGGCTGCGGCGCCGGGCGATGCGGTACTTCTTCACGGCTGTTGCCACAATCCGACTGGCGCCGATCTCGATGCCGACCAATGGGCCGAGGTCACGCGGATCATCGCCGAACGCGAACTTCTTCCGGTGGTGGACATTGCCTATCAGGGACTTGGCGATGGGCTGGATTCGGACGCGGCCGGCCTGCGGGGGGTGATTGCGGCATGCGGCGACGTGTTAGTTGCGCAAAGCTGTGACAAGAATTTCGGTGTCTATCGTGACCGCGTCGGCAATTTCTTCATCAAGAGCGACAGCGAGGCGACCAGCGCCAAGGCCATGGACCGCGTCCTTCAACTTGCACGCGAAAGCTGGTCAATGCCGCCGGACCACGGTGCCGCCGCCATCCGTTACGTGCTCGACGATGCCGGGCTTCGTGCCGACTGGCTTGCCGAATTGGGTGAAATGCTGGCGCGTATTCACCGCATTCGCGGCAAATTGTCCGCGGCGCACCCCTCGCTCGCCTACATCGGAGGGCAAAAGGGGATGTTCTCCATGCTTCCGCTGACCCGCGATCAGGTCATCGCATTGCGCACGGAAAAGGCGATTTACATGGCCGACAGCGGACGATTCAATGTGCTTGGCATGTCGGACGAGGCAGTGGACCGGTTCGTCGCGGCGATCGTGGGCATGATCGGGTGACGCTGGTGGCCGAGCGAAGCGAAGTATTTGACGGCGACAGCGACTTTATCGTCGACTGGGAAGAGGTCGCGCGCCTGGTGCTGACCAGCCGGGCGCTGGACCATCTCGAGGAAACCATCCTCGTTCCCGAGAAAAAGGTCCTCTATCAATTTAGCGCCCGCGGCCACGACATGGCGCAGGTCATCCTTGGTTTGCACCTCAAAGACGGCGATGCGGCGTGCGGCTATTATCGTTCTCGGCCCATGCTTCTTGCGCTTGGTGTCGACCTTGCCGATGCGCTGGGATCGGGCATGGGACGAGCGGGCGGTTACAGCGACGGTCGCGACATCGGGGTGGTTTTCAATTATCCCAACCCCGGCGGCGCGCACGCGCTCCCAATGTGCGGCGGGGTGGGCGCGCAATACACCCCGGCCGCCGGCTGGGCACAGGCCATCTCATACAAAACAAAGGTGCTGGGCGACGCGGACACCGGGGCAATCGGCGTTGTTCTGGGCGGTGACGCAAGTTGCGCAACCGGTGGATTTTGGTCGGCGCTAACAATTGCCACGACGCAACAATTGCCGATGTTGTTCTACATCGAGGATAATGGCTACGGCATCTCGGTGACGTCGGATTACCAGACGCCGGGCTGCGACATTGCCGCCAATCTGGCGAGTTTCAAGGGACTTGCGATCTGGAACGGCGACGGCACCGAACCCGCCGAAGCAAGCCAGATCATCAGCGCGGCGGTCGCGCATGTCCGCGCGCGCAAGGGCCCAGCACTCGTCCGCCTCAAGGTTCCGCGTCTGGAAGGGCACAGCGCGCAGGACACGCAGACGTACAAGTCGCCACAGGAGGTCGAGGCGGAGTGGGCGCGCGACCCGCTGCCCAAGCTCAAGGCGTTCAGCCACAACCTCGACTGGGCGCGTCTTGCCGCGTCGGTTGACGCTGATGTCGAGGCCGCCCGCCGTGACGCCGAGGCGCGCGGGATATCGTCCCCCGACCGGGTCACCGACCATGTCTTTTTTGAGGGCGAGCACGCCTGCATCGGCGGGCAGGCGGGGCTAAGCCTGGACAGCACCACCGACCAGCCGCAGCCCGACGGCCAGCGCATCAACATGGTCACCGCGATCCGCCGCGTCCTCGACCAGGAACTCGCTGCCAATCCGAAAATGTGTGTATTCGGCGAAGATGTCGGTCCGAAGGGCGGCGTTCATGCCGTGACTCTTGGCCTGCAGGACAAATATGGCGTCGAGCGGGTATTCGACACCTCGTTGAACGAAGAGGGCATCGTGGGCCGTGCGGTCGGCATGGCGTTGGCCGGATTGCTGCCGGTTCCTGAAATCCAGTTCCGCAAATATGCCGAACCGGCAACCGAGCAGATCAACGATTGCGGCACCATGCGTTGGCGCACCGCCAATCGCTTCGCCGCGCCGATGGTTCTCCGTATCCCTGGCGGCTTCTTTAAATGCGGCGACCCCTGGCACAGCCAGACCAATGAGGTGCAATTCGTTCACAATCCCGGTTGGAAGGTCGCGGTCCCGTCCAATGCCGAGGACGCGGTCGGCCTGCTCCGCTCATCCCTGCGCGGCCATGACCCGGTGATCTTCTTCGAACATCGCGCGATGCTGGACGACAGCTGGGCGCGGCGACCGTGGCCGGGCGACGATTTCGCGCTGCCGTTCGGCAAGGCAAAGAAGACCCGCGTCGGCGACCACATTACGATCGTCACCTGGGGCGCCATGGTGCCGCGCTGCGAAGCCGCTGCCGAGGGGATCAGCGCCGACGTCATCGATCTGCGCACTTTGATGCCGTGGGATCACGACATGGTGCTGGACAGTGTCCGCCGCACCCGTCGCTGCCTGATCGTTCACGAGGATTTGCGTACCGGGGGTTTTGGCGCGGAAATCGCCGCCGTGGTCGCGGACGAGGCTTTTCTCGATCTTGATGCGCCGGTTGCGCGGGTCACGATGCCCGATATTCCCAGCCCGCATCATCCCAGCCTGCTGGAATGGGCGGTGCCGAGCGTCGATGACATTCGTGCCGAGATCGACCGACTTGTGGGGTTCTGACGATGATTGAAGTCCGCGTTCCCGATGAACAGGAAGGCACTAAGGCAGTCGTCCGCGCCTGGCTGAAACAGGTCGGCGAAAGTGTCGCGATCAACGATCCACTGGTCGAACTGGAAACCGACAAGGTGACGCAGGAAGTTCCGTCGCCGGCGGCCGGAGTGCTGGTTGAGACTTTTCTCGCCACTGACGATACGGCCGAGCCGGGCGCACTGCTGGCGCGCATCGATCCGGAAGGAATGGGTGAGGCAAGGCCCGCCGCCGTCCAAGCCGCGCCGGTAACCGAGGTGCCCGAGCCGACGGTGGCGTTTGACGGTAATACGATCCGCGGCATGCGCTTGTCGCCCGCGGTCAAGCGTGCGGTGGTACAGCACAAGGTCGATCCCGCCCGGATTTCCGGAACGGGTCGCGACGGGCGCATTACGCGCGACGACGTTGACCGCTTCGTCTACTCCGGTGGCGCGTCAGCTGCCAAGACAACAGTGCCGTTCAGCGGCGCCGACATTCCGCACGATCGGATGCGACTGAAAATCGCCGAGAACATGGTCCGTGCGGTCAGCGACGCTCCGCACGTCACCGCCCTGTTCGAGGCCGATTTCAGCGCAATCGCCGCGCACAAAAAAGCGATGGCCGCGAACGGCGTGAAGCTCAGCTACACCGCTTATATCGTCAAGGCGGCCGCCGAAGCGATGGCGGTCGCGCCGGCGATCAACGGACGCTGGGAAGAGAATCGCATCGCCGTGTCCTCAACCATCAATATCGGCGTTGGAACCGCCCTCGGCGAAAAGGGCTTGGTCGTTCCCGTGGTCAAGGACGCCGGGTCGCTCGACCTGCAAGACATCGGCCGCACGCTTGACGACCTGACCGGTCGTGCGCGCAGCGGAAAACTGGCCGGCGCGGACGTTTCGGGCGGCAGCTTCACCATCTCCAATCACGGTGTTTCGGGCAGCCTTCTGGCAAGTCCGATCATCCTGCATTCCGGGCAGGCCGCCATTCTTGGTGTCGGCAAGCTGGAAAAGAGGGTTGTCGTCCGCGAGATCGACGGACAGGACGCGATCCTGATCCGGCCGATGGCATACGTCACGTTGACCATCGACCACCGCGTCGTTGATGGGCATCAGACAAACAATTGGCTAAGTCGCTTCGTGGAAATCCTCGAAGGATGGGGCGACTAGAAGCTGGCGACCAGAACGGCGCGGCAACCATTGTGCTGCGTGTCATACTCCAGCGATGCTGCCAGGCTCTTCGCCATTGCCGCGATCAGCTTCGATCCAAGCCCGGTGCCGCGCGGCGCTCCGTCGCCCAGTCCGCAGCCGTCATCCTCAACCTCAAGCCGGAAGCTCTTTTCGTCCTGCTGCGAAAAACGCACCCGGACTTCGCCGCTGACGCCGTCACCATACGCATATTTGCACGCGTTGGAGACCAGCTCATTGACGATCACGCCCAGGCTGACTGCCTTGTCAGTGTGGACCCGGACCGCTTGTGCCTCGAGCATGATCGTACGCGGCGCGACCGGCGTCGACCAAGTCGCCTCGAGTTCCTCGACGATGGCGTCGAGATATTCGTCCATCGCGACGCTTTCGACATCGCCGGCGGTGTACAAGCGGCGGTGGACCTGGGCGATCGCCTGAATCCGTCGCTCGGTATCGGCGAGCGCTTCCTTGGCCGACGGATCGTCGAGCATTCGCGACTGCATCACCACCATCGTCATTACCAATTGCAGCGAGTTGGCGACGCGGTGATTGACCTCACGCAGCAAGGCTTCGAGCCGCTCGTTCGCCTGGCGCAAATCCTCTTCCGCTTTCTCCTTGGCTCGGATCAGGCGATTGGTGTCCAGCGCGTGGGCAAACGCCTGTTCGAGCAGGTCGACGAAATCGTCGCCGACCGATTTGACGACATAATCGGCTGCACCCGCCTTGAGTGCAGCGACCGCAACGGCACTTTCTTCCGATCCGGTGACATAAACCACCGGCGGGCAATCCGGATTCGTGCGAAGAGCCTGCAACGTCGCAAGTCCGTCCATGCCAGGCATA
The DNA here is from genome assembly GCA_963843855.1 of uncultured Alphaproteobacteria bacterium. Taxonomy (GTDB): domain Bacteria; phylum Pseudomonadota; class Alphaproteobacteria; order Sphingomonadales; family Sphingomonadaceae; genus Sphingomicrobium. The sequence continues at coordinate 234,356 of CAWJMA010000007.1, read as the reverse complement.
TAATGGTCGACCGCGATCAACTCGAAATCGTTGGCAGCGGCTATAGCAATCCCCTCTGCGCCACTCTCGGCGGTTGCGACAGTATGGCCGCGCCGTGTGAGGAGCTTCTCGACGAGCCTGCGAATGCCGGCATCGTCATCGATGTACAGGATCTTACGCGGTTTGTGCATCAGGTCGCCGCCGTGTCGGGCACCTGTATGACGGACAGGAACAAGCCTAACTGGCGGATCGCGTCGGCGAAGCTTTCATAGTTCACCGGCTTGGTAATGTAGACATTGCAGCCTAGGTCATAACACCGTTGGATTTCCTGTTTGTCGTCCGTGGTGGTCAGGATGACGACCGGGATTGCGTGCATTTTCTCATCCGCCTTGATTTTGGCGAGGATATCGGTGCCGCTCATGTCGGGCAGGTTAAGATCGAGCAGCACCAAACAAGGACCATTCTGGCTTGGCCCGTCGGGATCGTCGAAAATATACTCGAGTGCGGTCGTGCCATCGAGGAAGTGTCGGATATCGTTTGAGATTCCGGCGCGCCGGATATTCTTCTCGATCAATCGGGCATGACCTTCGTCATCCTCGACCATGATGATGTTGACCGGGTGAAGGGTATTCATTTCTCTTCTGCCTCCGCTTGAAATGCAACCGGCAGGTCGACCGTAAAAGTCGCTCCTGCGTTCAATGCTGACGCCACCGTAACGTTCCCGCCAAGCCGGTAAGCCAGCGCACGGACATGGGCAAGGCCGATGCCTTCACCGCGCTGGTCCTGCGATCCGGAACGACGGAAAAGCTCGAAGATGCGTTCATGATCGTTGCTCGCAATTCCGCGTCCATTATCCTCGATTTCGAAGATAGCGCGCTTGCCATTGCGGCGACCCCGGACGACAATTTTTCCTGGCTGGCCGGGCTTTAGATACTTCGTCGCATTCTCGATCAGGTTCTGGAACAATTGCTCGATCGCCACGCGGTCATGTTTCAGGTCGGGCAGGGGGGTCTCGATCCGGATCGTCGCATCGCGTTCCTCGGCAAGTGTCGCGAGGCTGTCGCTGATTTCGCCAATCACCGTTTCCATCGGCAAATGCTCGGCATTCAGCTCGCGTCGACCCTGCCGCGACAAGTTAAGAATCGCATTGATCAACCGGTCCATCTTTTGCGTCGAGGAGCGGATAAAGCCGATCGCTTCTGGCAAATCCTCCCTCACCGCGAATCGGACTTTGTCGTCGACCAGCGCGGGCTGTTCTTCCGCGACGCGATCGACGAAGGCGGCGAGGGTTTTGTCCGCGGTCTCTAACTCTGCAGTGAAGCCCATCACGTTGACGAGCGGAGAGCGTAGATCGTGGCTCACGATATAGGCAAAGCGGGAGATTTCCTCGTTCGCGCGTTTCAAGTCGGCAGTGCGTTCGACGACCGCGCTTTCAAGATCGGTATTCAGCACGTGGAGCTTGGTCCGACTGACCACAAGTTCGCGGGCTTGTCGCCGGAGCATGAAGATGGTGCCGAGCGACGCAATTAACAGCCCCAGCCCGGCGAATGCGAGGAGCGCCTGCACACGGAAAATGGCGCGGCGCTCGCTGGCTAGCCTCGACGTCAGCAAAACATCTTCCTCGACATCTATTTGCTCGGTGAGGGCGCGTACCCGCGCCAATGTTTCCCGATTCTTCAAGGCATTGAAGTTTGCCAGCGCACGGTCCGGGCGCGAGAAAGCACCCCTCATGTCTGTCATATAAGTGGCGACCAACGGACGCAGTTCGTTCACCCGACGGACTTGGTTTTCATTGTCGGCCACAAGTCGCTGAACGCGATCCAAGCCAGGAAGAATTTGCTCGCTGCTCTCGAGGAAAGTCTCTTTGCGATACGGTGCGGGGTCGAGAATGAACCCATGATGTGTCGCCGTCATGCGCTCAAAATCGCGGGTGAGGTCCGAGACCGCGTCCTTCACTTCGTACGTGTGATTGACCAGATCGCTCGCCCGCTGGTTGGCGCTAAAGCCCCAAAGCACGAAGATAAGGATCGCGATCAGCAACCCAAAACTGCTTATCAGGCCGGCGAGACCAACCCGATTCATTCGCGTTTCGTTGAATGGCACCATCGGGAAACCTAGCCCTAACTTCGAGCAATGGCGCACCCGACAGGATTCGAACCTGTGGCCTCTGCCTTCGGAGGGCAGCGCTCTATCCAGCTGAGCTACGGGTGCCTGCGCGCTCGCTTAGCTTGGCCGCCCGCCGCCCGCAAGCGGCTTGGATTACCAGCGCAAAAGCCGCGGCAAGACGATCCGCGCCGCGATTGCCATCACAGCGACCACAGCGACGCGCCAAAGCCCGAGATGTGCGATTTCGTTGAGAGTATATTCCAGAGTGACAGCCGCTGCACCGATCGCTCCTGCCGAAATCCCAGCGGGCCGATGCATCGAAATAGGCGAATGCTCGGCGATGGCGAGGTGAGCCCGGTCATTGGCGACCGGTGCCTAATCTTTCGCTGGGAAGAGCGTTTTGGTTACTCCATCAAAGCAAAAAATTCGGTTAACTGACGATAGAGATCGTGGCGAGCGCGACCCACGATCATCCCGACATGGCCGGAATCGATCTTCACTTTTTGCCCGTTTGGAGCAGTCGCCGCAGGAACGATATGGTCGCTACGGGCGATGCAATGAAGGGCAGGACAGGGCAATTCGTCGGACATCCTTTTCCCGCCGACCGTCCAGTCACCCTTGCCCGGTGCATCGGCAGCGAACAGGCGCTCGAACAATTCCTTCGCGGCGGGCAATGGCAATGGCTCTCCCTGGTTTGCCCAATCCTCCAACGCCACGAACCGGCAGGCATCGTCGCTGGTCAGGTCGAGTCTACCGAAGGAGGCAAATTTGGTGACCGTCCGGTCGGGATCGAGTGCCCAGAATGCGGCCTGCAACACTTCCATCGGCATCGCGCCGAGCTGCGACGATGCCTCTCGCGAATCCCGCCATATCGCGGCGAGCGCGTCGCGGGCCATTCCGCCGTAGGCGGAGAAGCGCCAAGGCGCGGCCAGCGTTGCGACCGCCGCGACCGGGATCAATTGCGCAGCCGCCATCGCCATCGTCCCGCCTAAACAATAGCCGGTGAGCAGCGGCCGAGCATCGAGCTGCGCAATCAATGGTATCAAAATCTGCTCGATATGCTGCGCAACATCCAATGCAGCACGATCGGCAGCTTGCCCCCAATCGACAAGCAGCACGCGGTGCGTTTCCGAGAGGGTCCTAGCAAGGGATGTCTCATCGTCGAGATCTAGGATGTGGGGCGGATTGATCAGCGACGGAACCAGGATGATCGGCCGTCCAAGGCCACCATAATCGCGTAGCGATGCGCCATGAACCTCGGCCACTTTCGATCTCGATTTCCGTGGCTTGGGGCGCGGTGCGCCCATGTAGGCGTGTAGTCCGTCAAGCGCAGCGCGAGCCAGTTCGGGATCACGCTCCGCGACGTTTCGAACCAGCGCCAGGAACAGCGGCAGCGGACGCGGCGCAGCATGTTCTTCAACCTTTTGTTGCGATGCGGCATGAGCGGGTGCTACATTGCCCGCTTCATCGGGAGGTTGGTTCATGGGCAAGTCGTCATCGGGTAAGGTCACGATCAAGAAGTACGCCAACCGACGGCTGTATGACACGGAAAGTTCATCGTACATTACCCTGGACAAATTGGGCCAGATGATCCGCGACGGCCGCGACTTCGAAGTCGTCGACGCCAAGAGCGGTGAAGATATTACCCATCAGGTGCTCACGCAGATAATCGTCGAAGAAGAAGCGCGCGGTACGACCATGCTTCCGGTCAATTTCCTGCGCGACCTGATCGGTCTGTACGGTGGCAACATGCAATCTGCGGTTCCCCAGTATCTCGATGCCGCCATGGATGCCTTCAAGAAAAACCGCGAGGCGATGACCGGCGCGTTCGGACCGACCATGTTTGCCGATCTTGCCAAGCGCAACATGGAAATGTTCGAAAAGGCGGGCCGTGCGTTCACCGGTGGATCTGCTGAAGTACCAACCAAGGGCGAAGTCGGAGCGGAAAACGATGATGTTGCGGAATTGAAAGCGCAGTTGGCGGCGCTTCAGGCGAAGGTCGAAAAGCTGGGAAAATAAGCGCCCGGGGTCCAGGCACGAAGCGCAAGAGATTACTCTGATTTTACACCATTACAAGTCTTGTCATTCGCGCGTTCCCACAACATCTTGTGGTTGGCTTCAATGCAGCGAAAGGAGGTGATCCGATGTCTCATGGTTCAGCTTGGAGATCGGCCCCGTTCGCTTGGAGGGCGATGGCCTGACCAGCCATCTCGGTCCTTCGCGGGCTTGAACGTCCGATCGCTGACCATGTTGAGGGGAGTCGCGGTGTGGTGCCGCGGCTCCCCTTACTTTTGTCGCTAACCTAGGTTATTCCGGAACCGTCTCGTCCTTGAACCGTCTTTCCGATGAACAGGACAAAAGGAGTTTTTTCACATGGCGAAAACCACCACCAAATCAACCAGCCGTAAATCGAACGACACGACGATGGACAAGATCGCAAAAGCGGCCATGAGCCGCGAGATGCTGGCCGCCGGACTGACGGCCGCCGCCGCTGCGATTGCAGCCAGTCCGAAAGCGCGCAAGGCAATCAAGGACGCCGGCATGGATGCCGCCGACAATGCCAGCCAAGCCGCCACGCAGATGATGACCAGCGCGTCGAAGCTCGGGACACTGATCGCCGAAGCAGTTGCCGACGCTGCGCAGCGTGTCCTGTCTGGCAAATGGTCGCTCGACGACGCCCCTGCTGCCAAGCCGGCCACAGCGAAGTCGCCCGCCCGCAAGACCGCCGCAAAGAAGCCTACCGCGCGCAAGGCTGCCCCGAAAAAGACCGGCGCGACCCGCGCTGCATCGGCGAAGAAGCCTGCCGCGCGCAAGCCCGCCGCGCGCAGGACCACCGCTCGCAAGCCGGCAGCGCCGAAAAGCTGATTTCGTCGGTCTGAAGCCCTTCGGGGCTATGGAATAAGATGATTGCTCATGCCATGGGGACGACGATGAATTCGTCGTCCCCATTTTCCGTTGTCGTGCTTGCCGCCGGGCAAGGTACGCGAATGCGTTCCGATACGCACAAGGTCCTCCATCCGATCGCGGGCAAGCCGATGCTGCTCCACCTGCTCGATACCGTGCAGGACATGGGCGCAAGCCGCGTCGTCGTCGTCGTCGGCAAGGGGCGCGAACAGGTTGAAAGCGTGCTTGACCGCCGCAGCGGTGTCGCAACGGCGCTCCAGTCCGAACAGAAGGGCACCGGCCACGCCGTGCTGATGGCGTCCGACGCACTTGGAGATGTCGAGGGGCCGGTAATTGTTACCTTCGGCGATACGCCTTTCGTCACCGCAGAGACGCTGCAAGCTATGCTGCGGCGATTGGCGGAGCCCGACGATCCCGGCGTGGTCGTCCTTGCAAGCGCGCCCAAAGACGGAAAATCCTATGGCCGGGTGATCCTGGAGGATGGCGGCGACCGGATTGCCAAGATGGTCGAGTTTAAAGACGCGACGCCCGAAGAACGCGCGGTCAAATTGTGCAACAGTGGAATGCTCGCCGCCAGCCGCGCCGACTTGTTCCGCTGGCTCGGCGCGATCGGCAATGCCAATGCTGCGGGCGAATACTATCTGCCCGATGTCGTCAACGTCGCTCATGACGAAGGACGTCATCCCGTCGCAATCGAAGGCGAGCCATTCGAAACGGCGGGCGTCAACAGCCGCGCCGAACTCGCCGCGCTGGAACTGGATTGGCAGGGACGCCGCCGCTGGGCCGCGCTGGAGCAGGGCGCGACCCTGATTGATCCGGAGAGCGTCTGGTTTTCCGCCGACACGAAACTTGGTCGTGATTGCACTATCGAACCGCATGTCGTGTTCGGTCCAGGCGTGACCATTGCCGACGGCGCGGTCATCCGCGCTTTCAGCCACATTGAGGGTGCGGACATTGCTACCGGCTGCGAAGTCGGCCCGTTCGCTAGGCTCCGTCCAGGCGCGGTCATGGAGACGGGTTCAAAGGTCGGCAATTTCGTCGAAATGAAAAAGGCCCGTCTCGGCGCCGGCGCCAAGGCCAATCACCTGGCTTATCTGGGCGATGCCGAGGTCGGGGCCAAGGCCAATATCGGCGCTGGCACCATCACCTGCAATTACGACGGATTCTTCAAATATCCGACCGTGATCGGGGCCGGTGCCTTCATCGGGTCGAACAGCGCTCTGGTCGCCCCAGTGACGATCGGCGACGGCGCGATTGTTGGCGCCGGATCGGTCATCACCAAGGACATTGCTGCTGATGAACTTGCGGTCGCGAGAGGCGAGCAGCGCGGCATGAAGGGCTGGGCGCACCGGTTCAGGCAACGGCAGAAGGTCAAGAAGGACTCCAAATAAATGTGCGGGATTGTCGGGATTGTCGGTCGTAATGGTGCCGCACGGGATCTGTTTCATGGGCTGAAGCGGTTGGAATATCGCGGCTATGACAGCGCCGGCATCTGCACCGTCGAAGACGGCGAGTTCGCGCGGCGCCGGGCCGAGGGCAAGCTGGAAAACTTGCGTGCCGAGCTCGACGCGAAGCCGCTTCACGGCGACGTCGGGATCGCACACACCCGCTGGGCGACCCATGGCGCGCCGACCGTCGATAATGCCCATCCGCACATCGTCGGCCCGGTTGCCTTGGTGCACAATGGAATCATCGAGAATTTCAAGCCGCTCCGCGATGAATTGATTGCCGAAGGACGCACCTTCCTGAGCGAGACCGACAGCGAAGTTGTCGCGCATCTGGTGGCGCGAGAGATCGAGAGCGGGGAATCGCCGCAGGATGCCGTCGCGGCCGTCTTGCCGCGGTTGCATGGTGCCTTTGCGATGGCGTTCCTGTTCAAGGATCATCCCGATATGGTCATCGGCGCGCGCATGGGAGCGCCGCTGACCGTCGGCTTCGGGTCGGGCGAAAATTACCTTGGTTCCGACGCCTTGGCGCTTGCACCGCTGACCCAGCAGATCGCTTATCTCGACGAAGGTGACTGGGCTGTCATTCGCCGGGATTCGATCGCGATTTTCGACCGCGCCAACAATCCGGTCGAGCGTCCGGTCGTGCAAAGCGGCGCGGTGGCCGACCGGATTGATAAGGGCAACCATCCGCATTTCATGCTCAAGGAGATCTTCGAGCAGCCGGTGGTCGTCGGCGACACGCTGCGTTCATACCTCCGCCCATTCGAGGGCGAGGTCGCGCTCCCCGATTTCCGGTTCGACTTGGCCACGGTCAGACGCGTCACCATCGTCGCTTGCGGCACGTCTTTCTACGCCGGGCTGGTCGCCAAATATTGGTTCGAGCAATTCGCCCGGGTGCCCGTCGACATCGATGTCGCGAGCGAGTTCCGCTACCGCGACCCGGTCCTGGAGGCAGGCGGCCTTGCGCTGTTCATTTCGCAGAGCGGTGAAACCGCCGATACGCTTGCGGCGCTGCGGCACGCGCGGGCGCACGGCCAGATTATCGCCGTCGTCTGCAACGTCCCGACCAGTTCGATGGCGCGCGAGGCGGATCTACTCCTGCCGACCCATGCCGGACCGGAAATCGGGGTTGCCTCGACCAAGGCCTTTACCTGCCAGCTCGCCGTGCTTGCCGCGCTTGCCGCCAACCTGGCGCGCGCCAAGGGAAAACTCGACCGCAATGCCGAAGCGGCAATCGTCGGCCATTTGCAGGAAGCGCCCGAAGCAATGTCTGCCGCGCTCGCCCATGACGACGAGATCAAGGGCATGGCCCATCTCGTCGCGCCGGCGCGCGACGTGCTCTATCTCGGGCGCGGGCCGGATTATCCGATGGCGCTGGAAGGCGCGTTGAAACTGAAGGAAATTAGTTACATCCATGCCGAAGGCTATGCCGCGGGGGAGATGAAGCACGGCCCGATCGCGTTGATCGACGACTTGGTCCCGGTGATCGTCCTGGCGCCATCCGGCCCATTGTTCGAAAAGACCGTCAGCAACATGCAGGAAGTCCGCGCGCGGGGCGGCAAGATCATCCTGATCAGCGATTTCGGAGGGAATTGCCTCAGCCGGCGACGGCTGCGTCGCGACAATCGAGATGCCCAGCGTCCACCCGCTGATCGCCCCGCTGGTCTACGCCGTCCCGGTCCAGCTGCTCGCCTACCATGTCGCCGTGCTGAAAGGCACCGACGTCGACCAGCCCCGCAACCTCGCGAAGTCGGTAACGGTGGAGTGAACGCGACTGGCGGATGTCACTGCAAGGCGGTGCGTTTCCGCTGCACGCTTCCCTCGGAGCCGGTTCCAGCGCTCGACTGCAATTGCTCGATCTGCTCGGCGACCGGATTTCTCCACATCATCGTCCCGCACGCGGACCTGGTTCTGGAAAGCGGGGCAGAGGCGCTCACTTCTTACCGCTTCGGGACAGGCGCGGCAGAGCATCTGTTCTGCTCGGCCTGCGGCATCAAGAGCTTCTACCAGCCGCGCAGCCATCCGGGAGCTTGGAGCGTCAACGCCCACTGCCTCGACCAGCCGCTCGCCCTTGCCATCGAACATTTCGACGGGCGCGAGTGGCATCAGGCCAAAGCGGCACTCGACGGCGATAACGGGGGTGACTAGGGCATGGGCGTGACCCACCACGCACTTCGCCTTCGGCTCGACACTGATGCACTCCAGTCTAACTGGCGCTGGTTGCAGCAGCGCGGGGAAGTGCCGGCCGGGGCGGCGGTCAAGGCCGACGGTTATGGGCTCGGCGCGCGCGGGGTGACCGAGCGGCTGGCCGAAGCGGGATGCCGCGACTTTTTCGTTTCGACTTGGGCCGAGGCCGAGGCGCTCGGCAAACTGCCCGAGGGAACGCGGCTCAGCGTGCTTCACGGCGTCGGTCCGGAAGACGTGGAAACCGCATTGTCTGGACTCGCGCGGCCTGTGCTCAACACGCCGCAACAGGTCGGGCGATGGAAGGAAATTGCCCCCGATCAGCCGTGCGACGTGATGGTCGATACCGGGATGAACCGGCTCGGTATCCGGACCGACGAAATCGACGTTCTGGAAGACCTAGAGATCACGACCTTGATGAGTCATCTGGCATCGGCAGATGAGGATAGCGGACTCAATCGCGCCCAACTGGAGCGGTTTCGGGCGGTGAAGGCGGCAGTGCCGGCACGTGCTTATTCGCTCGCCAACAGTGCGGGGGTTTGCCTGGGCGCAGACTATGGCTTCGACCTTACGCGTCCGGGGCTTGCGCTCTACGGCGGATTGCCGCGCCGCGAAGCAGAAGGGCGGATCGCGCAGGTCGTTTATCCGGAAGCCGAGATTTTGCAGCGACGCACCGTCAGGGCAGGCGAAAGCGTCGGCTATGGCGCAACCTGGGTAGCAGAACGCGACACGCCGATCGCGATTGCCAACATCGGCTATGCCGACGGTTATTTGCGTTCGTTCGCCGGGAAGGGGGGGGTAAGGTTTGGTGAAACTTCACTCGCGCTGCTCGGTCGTATTTCAATGGACCTGATTGCGGTCGATTGTTCGACTGCGCCGGAACTGGCGGAGGGCGATTGGGTTGCCGTGGATTACGACCTGCCGACGGCATCGGCAGCCACCGGCCTGTCGCAATATGAATTGCTGACCGGCCTTAGCGGACGGTTTTCGCGGTCCTGGACGTAGGTTCGGGCGTTTTTGGCATGAACGCGCAAAGGTCGGCGACCGGACATCGCCAGCATTCCGGTTTCCGCGCTTTGCAGATGTAACGACCGTGCAGGATCAGCCAATGATGCGCACCACAACGAAAGAGAGCGGGCACGCTTTTTTCCAGCTTGAGTTCAACCGCTAGCGGCGTCTTGCCCTTGGCAAGGCCGGTCCGGTTACCGACGCGAAAAATATGGGTATCGACCGCGAACGTCTCGTGCCCGAAGGCGCAATTGAGGACGACGTTGGCTGTTTTGCGCCCGACTCCGGGCAGCTTCTCCAGTGACTCACGATTCTGCGGCACCTCGCCGCCAAACTCGTCGACCAGGATTTGGGCGGCGGCGATGATGTTTTTGGCCTTGGTGTTGAACAGGCCGATTGTCTTGATGTGATCTTTGAGCCCGTCTTCGCCCAGATCGAGCATCTGCTGCGGCATTTTCACCTGCGCGAACAGCGCCCGGGTCGCCTTGTTGACCCCGACGTCGGTCGACTGCGCGCTTAGGGCGACGGCGACGACCAACTGATAGGGATTGCCATATTCCAGTTCGGTTTCGGGTGCCGGATTGGCCTCCGCCAGTCGCCGGAAAAATTCGAACACCTCGTCCTTTGTCACGCGCCGATGACGTCCCGCATCGAATAGAGTCCGGCGGGCTTCCCGACCAGGAACCGCGCGCCGATCAAGGCGCCGCGCGCAAAAATGCTGCGGTCTTCGGCGCGATGCGACAGGATCAGCCGTTCTTCAGGGCCCAGGAACAGCACGTCATGATCGCCGGCCACCGTCCCTCCGCGCACTGCGGAATAGCCGATGCTGCCGGTCTCACGGACGAGCCCGGTCCCGCAGCGGCCTAGTTCTTCCTTGGCATCCATGTCGCGACCACGCTCGATAGCGGTGCCGAGGTGAAGCGCGGTTCCACTGGGCGAATCGGCCTTCTTGCGATGATGGGCTTCGACGATCTCCACATCCCAGTCGTCGGCGCCCAGCACCCGTGATGCGCGTTCGACCAGGTCGGTCAGCAAGGCAACTCCAAGAGAAGTGTTGGCGGCCTTCAGGACAGGAACGATGCTCGCCGCGTCGGCGATCAGGTTGTCATGACCCTCACGAAGTCCGGTGGTCCCGATCAGGATCGGGATGCCGCCGGTAATCGCGCGATCCAGGCTGGTACGAAGTCCATCGGGGGAAGAGAAATCGACCAGTACGTCGCCGTGATCCTGGTCGATCGCAAAGTCGGGATTGCCGTGTGCAGCGGCAGCGATGGCAAGGCCCATCCGTCCCTTGGGGGCGAACAGGGAAAGGCGGATTGGCTGGGTGTGGTCGCGCATGGGCGTGTCATGACGCACCAGCACGGTCTTCGCAACTTACAGCTCGGGGAGGAACCGCTTTGCGACGTCGCGGGCAAGGCGCGCCGGACGCTTGGTCACTGCATCCAGGCAGCACCAAGTCGATTTGACTTCGGCAAGAACGGTCTCGCCGCGCTTGATGACAGTGGTGAACATCGCCTTTGCGCCAGCAACCTGCTCGGCGATGACATCGGCAACGACGACGTCGTCCAGAAAGGTCGGGCGGCGGTACTGGATTTCGTGGCTAAGCGCGATCCACAAGTGGCGCGTCACGGCTTCGGGCGGCGCAACCGTTTCCCAGAATTTCACGACCGCGTCCTGCACCCAGTTGAGGTACACGCTGTTATTGACATGTCCCATGTGGTCAATGTCGGTGGCGCGGATGCCGATCGGGTAGTGGAACGCTTGACTGGCCATGATCGCAATATGGAGTAACTTACAACAATGTCAATGACATGACATGACCGATATTCGCAATATCATCGTCCTGACCGGTGCGGGAATCAGCGCGGAGAGCGGGATCCGAACGTTTCGCGCCGCCGATGGCCTCTGGGAGGATCACCGGGTCGAAGACGTCGCCACGCCCGAGGCATTCGTGCGCGATCCCGAACTGGTCCATCGCTTCTACGATGCGCGGCGGGCGCAGGCGACAGACGCGATGCCCAATGCGGCTCATGTAGCGCTGGCGCAGCTTGACGCCGATTGGCCGGGCGAATTGCTGATCGTAACGCAAAATGTCGATGATCTGCATGAACGGGCAGGGGCACGGCGCCTGCTGCACATGCACGGATCCCTGGCGAGCGGGTGGTGCCTAGCCTGCGACCAGCGTTCGCCGTGGAGTGGCGGGATGGGTCTGGCGGCGCATTGCCCGTCCTGCGCCAAGGTCGGCAGCGTTCGTCCCGACATCGTCTGGTTCGGCGAAATCCCGTATGAGATGGACCGCATCGATGCCGCATTGCTGGACGCCGATCTGTTCGTCTCGATCGGTACCTCGGGCGCGGTCTATCCGGCGGCGGGTCTCGTCCAGACCGCCAAATACCGCGGCGCCAAGACCTTGGAGATCAACCTGGAGCCGAGCCAGGGCAGCATCTTCTTCGACGAACGGCGGTATGGAATGGCCGGCGACGAGGTGCCTAAATGGGTGGCCCAGATGCTGTCGGGTTTCGCCGCGGGCTAGATCCAAGCGATCATTCCGTCCAGTCGAGCCCGATGTCTTCGTAAAGTCCTTTGTCTTCGTCCCAGCGCGGCGCGACCTTGACGTGCAGGAACAGGTGGACCTTTCGACCGAGATGCTCGGATATTGCTTCGCGTGCGGCCTGGCCGATCGATTTCAGGCGTGATCCCCCCTTGCCGACGATGATCGCTTTCTGGCTGTCGCGCTCGATCAGGATCTGCTGGTGGATCGCGGTCGATCCGTCGCGGCGATCTTCCCATTTCTCGGTTTCGACCGCCGCAGAATAAGGCACTTCGGCATGAAGCTGAAGGTAGAGTTGCTCGCGGGTCAATTCAGTCGCGACCATCCGGTCGGTGGCATCGGTCAACTGGTCTTCGGGAAAATGCCAGTCGCCTTGCGGCATCGCCGCGGCGAGATATTTCTTGAGGTCGTCGACCCCGTCACCGGTCGAGGCGGAGACCATGAATATCTCCTCCGGTTTCAGCCGCGCCGCGAGGCGTGAGGCAAAGACGAGCAGATCGTCTTTCTTGGCGATATCGACCTTGTTGAGGACGAGGATTTTCGGCTCGGTCCGAGATTCGACTCCGGCGATCACCTCTTCGACCCGCTGCCCGACCTTGGCCGCGGCATCGATCACCAGCAGCAATCGATCGGCATCCTCGGCGCCTTCCCAAGCGGCGTTGACCATCGCCCGGTCGAGGCGGCGGTTGGGCGAGAATATGCCGGGCGTATCGACCAGCAACATCTGCGATTCGCCCTCCAGCGCGATTCCCATCAAACGGGCGCGGGTGGTCTGCGCCTTGGGACTCACGATGGCGACCTTCTGGCCGACCAGCGCATTGACGAGGGTCGACTTGCCCGCATTCGGCGCGCCGAGAACGGCGACGAAACCGCAACGTTGGGTCATTTCAATTGCTCCAGTAAGGCGGTTGCAGCGGCGGTTTCGGCATCCTGCTTGGACGCACCTTCGGCTTCGGCCTCACCCCCGCCGCGGACGCTAACGCGGATCTTGAAGGTCGGGGCATGGTGGGCACCGCTTCGGCCGGTGATGTCATAGACCGGGGTTCCCCAGTTGCGCGCCGCGGCCATTTCCTGAAGTGCCGACTTGGGATGAACCGGCGCCTGGCGCTGGCTGTCGAGATAGGGTGCCCATGCGCCGCGAATGAACCGCTGCGCTTCGTCGATGCCATGGTCGAGATAGAGCGCGCCGATCAGCGATTCGACGACATCGCCGACGACATTGTCGCTGCCGGTGGCCCGATCTTCGCGGGCTTGGCGACCAAGCCGTATTTCGGCCGGCACCGCAATCGCGCGGCCAACTTCGGCGCAGGTTTCGCGCGCGACCAGCGCATTGTAGCGCCGGCTCATCTTTCCCTCCGGTTCGTCAGGGAAGCGCTCGTACAGCCAGCGCGCAACCACCAGGCCAAGCACCCGGTCGCCCAGGAATTCGAGCCGTTCGTAGCTTTCGCGGCCATGGCTGCCATGGGTCAGCGCCCGTTCGTAGAGCTTGATGTCGCGTGGTTCGACGCCCAGCGCTTCGGTCACGTAAGCAGCAACATCACTCATCAGTCGTACCATTGGCCGAGGCGATCGGTGCGAAGGGCCGTAAACCAGGTCCACGGCATGACAAGATTGGCCGTCCCATCGGTCGACCAGAAGGCGAACGCCGCCCGCCCGACAAGTCGATCGGTCGGAACGATCCCGATCCCGCCGGCGGCAATCGAAAAGCGACCATCCGCGCTGTCATCGCGGTTGTCGCCCATGAGGAAGACATGACCGGCGGGCACAACTTTAGGGCCGAACCAGTCACCGGGGCCGGAATCGATTTGATCGAGAATTGTGTAGCGTCGGCCGTTTGGGAGTATCTCATCGAATGCCCGGTAGCGACAGACGGGCTTGCCCGCCACCTCGATCACGTCGCGAACTGCGCCCGGCGCGGTTCGGCACGGCACATTGGGGCTGGCCGGGATCGTCACCGCATCGCGCGGTTGCCGTGGCACCGGCTTTCCGTTGAGAACCAAAGTGCCGCCGCGAACCTCGACCGTATCGCCAGGCAGACCGATGACCCGCTTTACCCAGTCGGCCCCGACCGCGTCCGGACGTTTGAAGATGACGATCTCGCCGCGGTTGGGCAGGCGATTGAGGATTCGTCCCTCGAACGATGGAATGCGACCCGGGAAACTGAACCGCGAAAAGCCGTAATTGAACTTGGTCACGAACAGATAGTCGCCGGGAAGCATTGTCGGCACCATTGAACCGGTCGGAATGCTGAATGGCGCAACGATGAAGCTTCGCAGCGCCCAGGCCAGCGCCGCAAGAACGAAAAGGAAGCGCAGCGAGCGGCCGATTCTGCCTGACGGGGACTTTGGTGAGTTCAGATCGGGAGAAGACGCCATTGTTGGCGCTTCTTGGAGGGCAAAGCGCGAAGGTCAAGACGAAACGGGCGCTCGCCACGCTTGGCGGGGTGGCAATCTTCGTCGCCGCGCGTAAGAGAGCGGGCAATGCCAGATCAAGATGCCAGCAAGGCCTTCGCCGCCATCGAGTTGTACGAAACCCGGCCGCTCAAGTCGCTGTTCGACGACAAGGATCGTCTCGCCAAACTCAGCCTCGACGTTGCGGGAATCCATTTCGACTGGACCAAGACGCATCTTGACGATGGGTTGCTTGGCGAATTCACGAAATTGTGCGCGGCGCGGGACTTGGCCGGCAAGCGCGAAGCACTTTTTTCTGGCGGGATCGTCAATCCGACCGAGGATCGGCCCGCAACCCATGTTGCGGAGCGCGGGCAGGGCGATCCCGACCACGTCGCACTAGCCGCTGCCCGCCATCAACGGATGCGATCGCTTGCGGACGCCATCGAGGGTGGCGCGTTCGGAGAGATCAGCGGGATCCTTCACATCGGGATCGGTGGGTCCGCGCTAGGCCCCGAACTGCTTCTCGATGCACTCGGCCGGGAGCTCGGCACTGTCGGCGTTGCGGTCCTGTCGAACATCGATGGGCAGGCACTCGACGATTCGACCGATCCGCTCGACCCGCACGAAACCCTGATCTGCGCGGTTTCGAAGACGTTCACGACGTCGGAAACATTGCTGAACCTGCAGTCGGCGATGAAGTGGATGGAGGATGCGGGGGTCGACGATCCGTTCGGCCGCGTCATTGCGATCACTGCCAATCCGGAAGAGGCTCTTCGCTTCGGGATCGACGAAACCCGAATTCTGCCGTTCGACGAAGGTGTCGGCGGTCGCTATTCCTTATGGTCGTCGGTCGGATTTTCGGCGGCATTGTCGCTGGGCTGGGAAGCGTTCGAGGAGCTGCTCGAAGGCGCCGCGGCAATGGATCGCCACTTCCGGCTGACACCGCTCGACCAGAATGCGCCCGTGCTCGCCGCTTTTGCCGACCTTACCTATACGCAGCGCTTCAAGGCGGAGACCCGCGCCGTGTTTGCCTATGACGAGCGCCTCCGCCTGCTCCCTTCCTATCTCCAACAGCTCGAGATGGAATCGAATGGCAAGTCGGTGACGGTGGAGGGTAAACCCCTTGGCCGACCAAGCGCGCCGATCACGTGGGGCGGGATCGGGACCGACGCCCAGCATGCAGTCTTCCAGTTGCTTCATCAGGGCACTCATCTCGTCCCGGTCGAATTCGTCGCGGTCGTCGAGGCCGAGGATATGCAGGATCCGGCCCACCACCGCGCCTTGCTGCTCAACGCTTTTGCCCAGGGCGCGGCGTTGATGGAAGGTGAGACTGCCGAAGACGGCTTCCATTCGTTCCCGGGAAATCGGCCAAGCACGACGTTGCTCCTCGAAACGCTTGATCCGCGCACGCTTGGCGCGCTGGTCGCCTTTTACGAGCATCGCACCTTCGTCCAGGCCGTTCTGCTCGGCATCAACCCGTTCGACCAATTCGGGGTTGAGCTTGGCAAGCGCCTTGCCCGCGACCTGAGCGATCCGGAGAAAGTCGAAGGGTTTGACGCATCGACCCGCAACCTCATCGAAAAGGCTGGCCTGTGAGCGATTTTGATCTTGACCTGTTTGTGGTCGGTGCCGGTTCGGGCGGCGTTCGTGCCTCGCGTATCGCGGCGAGCCATGGCGCCAAGGTTGCCGTAGCTGAGGAGTTTCGCGTTGGCGGCACCTGTGTCATTCGCGGCTGCGTACCGAAAAAATTGCTCGTCTATGGCGCCCACTTTGCCGAAGATCTGAACGATGCGGCGATGTTCGGCTGGGATGTTCCAACGCCCCGCTTCGACTGGCCGGTGCTACGCGACAATGTGCTTGCCGAGGTCGACCGGCTGGAAGGTCTATACGGCGAGACATTGGGCAATCACCATGTCGAGATTTATCACGAACGGGCGGTCGTCAGCGGACCGAACGAAGTCACGTTGGCTAGCGGGAAGAAATTGACGGCAGGCAAAATCCTGATCGCCACCGGTGCGCATCCTTTCCTGCCCAAAATCGACGGGATCGAGCACGCCATCACCTCGAACGAGGTCTTTCACCTCGAGACGATGCCAAAGCGCGTAGTGATTGCCGGCGGGGGATATATCGCCAACGAGTTTGCCGGGATCTTCCATTCGTTTGGCGCGCAAGTCACGATCGTCAACCGAAGTGACACCATCCTGCGCGGCTATGATGAACAGATGCGTGATCGCCTGCTGCAAATCTCGATGACCAAGGGCATTCAATATCGCTTCAATTCGACTTTCGAGAAGATCGAGAAGCGTGATGACGGCTCGCTCTTGCTCGACATGAAGGGTTGCGACCCGATCGAGGCCGACGCCGTGATGTTCGCGACCGGACGTGTCCCCAATACCGCGGGGCTTGGTCTTGAGGACGTTGGAGTCGCGCTGGGTGACCGGGGCGAAATCAAGGTCGACGACAACAGCCGGACCAATGTGGCGTCGATATTTGCGGTTGGCGACGTCACCGACCGTGTCCAGCTGACCCCGGTTGCAATCCGGGAAGGCCATGCCTTCGCCGACAGTCAGTTTGGCGGCACTCCGTGGACGGTCGAATATGATTCCATCCCCAATGCAGTCTTCTCGCACCCGCCGATCGCCGGGGTCGGAATGACCGAGAGCGAAGCCAGGAACAAGCTGGGCCAGGTCAAGACCTACACCAGCGATTTCCGGCCGATGAAGAATGTGCTGGCCGGTCGCAACGAGCGGTCGCTTTACAAATTGGTCGTCGATGCCGGAACCGACGAGGTCGTCGGGATCCACATGATCGGCCCCGACGCGCCCGAAATCCTCCAGGCGGCGGCGATCGCGGTCAAGGCTAGGCTCAAGAAAGCCGACTTCGACCGAACGATCGCCCTTCACCCGACCATGTCCGAAGAATTGGTGTTGATGCGCTGATGAGCGATGCAGTCATTATCGGCGCCGGCCACAATGGCCTGACCTGCGCTTATTATCTCGCCCGCAAGGGCTTGAAGGTCACCGTGATCGAAGCCGCCGACAAGGTTGGCGGTGCAGCGGTGACCGACGAATTTCACAAGGGTTATCGCAATAGCGCGGCCAGCTATACGGTCAGCCTGCTGCAGCCCAAGGTCATCCGCGACATGGGCCTGGAACGGCACGGCCTGAGGGTCGTGCTACGCAAGACCGACAATTTCCTGCCAGGGCCCGACAATAGTTTTTTGCTGTCCGGTCGCGATGGCCTGACCCGATCCGAACTGGTGCGCCATCATGCCGCCGACGGCCCGGCCTATGACCGTTATAACGAGGAGCTCGCGGTCGTCGTCGGTCTCGTCAAGAAATGGCTTCTGAAATCGCCGGTTGAGGCGGGCGGCGGGCTCCGCGCGCTTCCGGCCATGTTCAGCCTTGGCAAGGATCTGGTCGGGCTCAAGAGCCGTGAAGTGCAGACGGTTCACGATTTCGCGACACGCAGCGCTGCCGACATCCTCGATCGTTTTTTCGCGGGCGACATGGCCAAGGCGTTGTTCGCCTTCGACGGCATCGTCGGCAATTTCGCGTCGCCTTACTCGCCGGGGACGGCTTACGTCCTGCTTCACCACCTGTTCGGTGAAGCCGCAGGCGTGCCGGGCGCGTGGGGTCATGCGATTGGCGGGATGGGCGCGATCACCCAGGCGATGGCCGCAGCATGCCGCGAAGCCGGGGTCGATATCGTCCTCAACACGCCGGTCGAGGAAATTCTCGTCGAGCGCGGTCGTGCGGCGGGTGTGGTCGCTGGTGGCAAGAGCTGGCGCGCGCCGATTGTCGTAGGCGGGGTCAATCCCAAATTGCTGTTCGACCGGCTGGTGCCCGAAGGGTCGGTGGAACCCCGCGTTGCGGACCATTTCCATCACTGGCAGTGCGAAAGCGCCACCTTCCGGATGAACGTGGCGCTAGACAAATTGCCTAGCTTTACGGCCTTGCCCGGGCGCGGCGATCATTTGACGGCGGGGATCATCATCGCGCCGTCGATGGCCTATATGGACCGCGCATTCCACGATGCCGGACTGCACGGCTGGGCACGCCAGCCGGTGGTCGAAATGCTGATCCCCTCAACGCTGGACCCCGGCCTGGCACCGCGCGGCAAGCATGTTGCAAGCCTGTTCTGCCAACATTTCCGCTACCAGCTTCCGGATGGACGAAACTGGGATGACGAACGCGAGCAGGCGGCCGATGCGGTGATTGCAACCGTCAATTCGGTAGCGCCGGGTTTCGCCAAGTCGGTCGTCGCGCGGCAGATCCATTCTCCGCTCGACTTGGAGCGGCGTTTCGGCCTCATCGGCGGCGACATTTTCCACGGCAAGATGGGCATCGACCAACTCTTCAGCGCGCGGCCGATGCTTGGTGCGGCGGATTACCGAATGCCGCTCCCTGGCCTTTACCTTTGCGGATCGGGCGCACACCCGGGCGGGGGCGTGACCGGCGCACCGGGACATAATGCCGCCGCCGCCATCCTTGCCGATCGAAAGCCATGGCGGCGCGCGTCGTGAACAAGCCGCTCGCCGGAATCCGCGTGCTCGATCTCAGTCGTGTGCTCGCGGGACCGTGGGCGACCCAAACGCTCGCCGACCTGGGCGCTGACGTGATCAAGGTCGAAAAGCCCGGCGCGGGTGACGACACGCGTCACTGGGGCCCGCCGTGGCACGAGTTGGAAGGTGAACAAGTGGCGGCCTATTTCCTCGCCGCCAACCGAGGCAAAAAATCCGTCGCGATCGATTTTGCGACTGAAGAAGGCGCTGCGCTGGTCCGCCGCATGGCTGCCGATGCCGATGTGCTCGTCGAGAATTTCCGGGTTGGCGCGCTGACGAAATTCGGACTTGATGCCGATAGCCTGCGCGCGTCCAATCCGCGCCTGATCTACGCATCGATCACCGGCTTCGGTCAGGACGGGCCCTACGCCCAGCGTGCCGGATACGATTATATCATTCAGGGCATGGGTGGGTTGATGAGCCTGACCGGCCTTCCCGATGGTGTTCCGGGCGGTGCGCCTATGCGCGTCGGGGTCGCCGTAGCTGACCTATTCACTGGAATGTACACCGCCAATGCCATCCTCGCGGCGCTCTATCGCCGGGCGGAAACAGGCGAGGGCGCGGTGATCGACATGGCGTTGTTCGACACGCAGTTGGCGATGCTCGCCAACCAGGCCTCGAACGCGATGATCAGCGGACGCGACCCCGGCCGGCAGGGCGTCGGCCATCCCAATATCGTTCCCTATCAGCCGTTCGCCGCATCCGACCAGCCGATCATCATCGCGGTCGGCAACGATGGCCAGTTCCGCAAGCTGGCGGCGATCCTTGGCCATCCCGAATGGTCAGACGATCCGGCCTTCGCCAGCAACGCACAGCGCGTCGCCAATCGGCTGACGTTGGTGCCGCGGATCGAGGCGATCATTGCGACCAGACCCGCCGCCGAGTGGCTTGTGGCTTTGGAACAAGCGGGCATCCCCGCCGGACCGATCAACGGCGTGACGCAAGCGCTGTCCGATCCGCAGTCGGTTCATCGCGGTATGCGGTTGGATGTCGATGGAACGCCGATGATCGGGTCGCCAATAAGGATCGACGGCCAGCGGCAGGACGCAGCGTTGCCGCCGCCTGCGCTCGGCCGGCATGGCGATTTGCTGAGTGAGTGGATTGATGACCAGGCCCTGGCAAACCTTCGCGCCAAGGGAATCGTCGGCTAGTCGAGCGTCTCGTCTTTGTAGCGGGTCTCGATGAACCGGCCCTGCGTCTCGAACTTGTTGAGATCATTGCGGGCCAGGGTGTCGCCGATGTCATTGAGCGCCTCGCGCCCTGCCGACAAGGCTTCGACCAATCGCTGATCCGCACTGTTGCCGTCGGCATCGCTCTCGGCCCGATAAGCGCCCGGGACGTGAAGATAGCTGTCGATCAGGCCGGGCAGGTGCCTCGACATCAGCCGTCGTGCGTCCTGCGCATTGGGGTCGTTATCGGGAATCCGCTCCAGCGTCTGCCGAAGCGCCGGAAGCATGGCCGACATCGCGTCAACCTCGGCCTGCGCGGGCGCGGGCAGCAATCGGCGCGTACGATAGATGTAGCTGTCGAATTGCTGGACCATCTGCCCATTGGGAAGGTCAGGTGAGACGGTCGGAGCAATGACCTGCTTGGCCCCGCCAAAGGCAAGCATGACCGGCCGCCGCAATGGCAATGCCGACCGCGGCAAGGAATCCGAACATTCCGATCGGGACGATGATGCCGATGGCTACGGTCAGCAGACTGATGACGCCGACCGCAATCGCGATGCGCTTGGCGGTCGTCGCAAGTCCGGCATTCAGCCGCTGGCGCTCGCGCCGCGCGGACGCGCGAACGCTGCCCGACCGCTCGTCCTGGCGGCGCATTACATCGTCCGCGCGCCGCGTAACGAGGTCGGTCTTGCGGGCGACAGGGACAGCATTGTCCATTCCGTCGCGGGCACGGTCGATCGTTTTGGTCAGATCGTTGAAGTTCATTTTTTCTCGATCGGCGTGAAGGGGGAGACAGTGCCTTCCAGGCGACCCTGCGAAACGCCCTCGGCACGCGCGATATAGCCTTTCGACTTCTCGACTTCGCTGCCCAGCGTTTCGACGGTCTGCTTCATATTGGTCAGCGCGGCGAGCTTGAACGCGTCGATCTGGTCCATCGTGTCGTAGATATTCTGGAAGGCGCGCTGCAGCGTTTCGAGCGGAATGGTCGATGAGGCTGCCTGCTCGTGGATCGCGCCGGTCTGGCTCTTGAGCATCTCGCCGGTGGTATCGATCATCCCGGCCGTCGTCGTATTGAGCGCGCCAATCTGTTCGAGCACCAGTTTCTGGTTCGACAGCGCCTGCGCCACCGTCACGGCGGTGCGCAGCGCGGCGACCGTTGTGGTCGATGCGCGGTCCACGCCCTTGACCAGCTCGACATTGTTTTTCTTGACCAGGTCGAGCGCAAGATAGCCCTGCACTGTCACCGCCATCTGGGTGAGCAGGTCGGTGGTGCGCTGCCGCGTATAGAATAACGCGCTCTCGCGGATCGCCTTGGCCTTTGCCGGTTCGACCGCATCAAGCTCGTTCGCTTTGTCTTCCAACTGGCGATCAAGGCTTTTGGAGATGTGGATCATCTGCTCGAGCTTGTGCATCGTTTTCCACAGCTGCGACCGCTCGGTGTCGATCGCGGCATTGTCCATCAGCAATTCGTCCTTACCGTTGCCAAGGCGGTTCAGGATCGCGCTGATGTGGGTCTGGCTCGAGCGATATTTGTCGAAATAATTGTTCACCTTGTTGCCGAACGGAATGATCCCGAGGAACTTGCGGGTGGTCATTCCGCGTCCGGCTTCCTTGGGGTCGAGCTTCTCGACAGTGCGGCGAAGTTCGGTCAGGTCGGCGCCGATCCCGGTGTCACTGTCGATCGCCTTGACGGGTCGATCGAGGAAACGGTTGGACGCGCCCGCCGCCTCGGCGATCTCCTTGCGGCCCATTGCCGTCAGCTGGTCGACTTTCTTGCCGAAGTCCGGGCTGTTGCTGTCGAGCGCGGCGAGTTCGTCGACGAATTTGGCGACCTTGCTGTCGAGTTCGCTGGTCTCCTCGTTCTTGAGGGGGACCAGCCCCGACGCTTCCGCAACCGGGATTGCCTGAAGCGCCTCTGGTGGTTCCAGCTTGATCTTGGTCGCGGTCTGCGTTTCGATCGCGTTTTCGCTCGACATGTCGTTCGTCTTTCTGTGGGCCAAGGACATCCCAGCCTGAACGCGGCAGCCCGGCCACGCAAGGTCTATCGCTGTATTATAGGGATAAGACGGATTTGCGACAAGGGATAGCGGGCATCGTGGTTATAATGTCGTCAACCATTTCCCTGAACGGTTCGCATACCTTGATTGCCTAATTGGGTCCTTGGTCTTGAAAAGACGAGGAATGGCAATGCGCAACTTCATGCAGCAAATCTGGAACGACAAACGTGGGAACGCACTGGTGTTGGCAGCGGCTGCGCTTCCGTTGCTGCTGGGCTCTGCGGGTCTTGCGACGGATACGATCCAGTGGGCCTTGTGGAAGCGCCAGCTGCAGCGCGCCGCCGATTCTGCGGCGATTGCCGGCGTGTACAATCGCGTGGAGAAAGAAGGGGCGACGACGTCGACCGCAGCGGCCGTTGATCACGATCTTACGCTCAACAACTCTCTGAATACGACCGACTTCCCGCTAGTGCAGAAGGATGTGGCTTATCCCGCGAACGAGAGCGGTAAGGCGTACCAAGTCAATGTCACCCTGGCAGTCCGTCGCCAGCTGTCCTTTAGTTCGATGTTCATGCCATCCGCACCGCTGATCCGCGTTTCGGCGCGAGCCGCAGCTGCTGGCACCAACGCCGAATTCTGCGTCCTCAGCCTGCAGAATAACAGCAAGACGGGGATTCAGGCGACTGGTAACGCGAGCATAGTCATGGATTGCGGCATGATGACCAACAGCACCGCCACCAACGCCGCCGCTGGACAGGGCAGCGCCAGCGTCACGGCGACAACTCTCGCCGCTGCCGGCGGCATTCAGCAGTCGGCAAATTGGAACGTCGGATCCTATCAGCCATATTCGCCGCAGCTCGAAGATCCGTATAAGAGTCTAAAACCGGAAAACGACGATTTCAAAGACTGCATAGTGTCCCCGCCTGCGCTGAGCATCGGGAATAGCAACAGCGGCCAAGTCATTTCGGGCGGCGCCTGCTATTCGTCACTCAGTATCGGCTCCAATCGGTCTCTGACGCTGAAGGACGGCACCTACATCATTGATGGTGGCGGCGTGAATATACAGGGTTCATTGAACCTGGAAAACGCCACGATCGTGCTTACAAATCGATTGCCGGTCGATAATGCGCCCATCGGCAGCTTTGACATGAACGCAAGTGCGCAGCTCAACGTTACCGCGCCGACAAGTGGCAAGTGGAAAGGCATGGCAATTTATCAGGATAGCCGAGCCGTCGACTATGGCGCCAACTGGCAACATCAGTGCGACCGCTCCGAACAAGATCAATGGTAACTCGACCAACAAGATCCGTGGTATCGTCTATTTCCCAAGCCAGCAGGTCACTTACAATGGCGACGGCACCGGCTCGGCGACCTGCACCCAGTTCGTCGCGAAACGGATCTATTGGTCAGGCAACACGGGAAGCAACAATTTCACGAAGAATTGCGACATGTATGGCATTCGCCCCATCCAGTCGCCGCTGAAGGTGAGGTTGGTCGCATGATCCGGCGTATCCGAACGCTTTTCGCGGCGACATCGATGGCGCAGCAATCATTGAACTTGCGTTCGTCGCGCCGGTGCTGGCATTGATGACTATCGGCATCGTCGATATGTCTAACGGGTTCGGCCGCAAGCTGGTGCTCGAGCAGGGCGCCCAGCGCGCCGTCGAAAAGGTCATGCAGACGACGGGCGTCCTGAGTGTCGAGAGCACGATTGCCAATGAAGTTGTCTGCCAGGTCAATGGCACCGACGCGAATGGCGTCGTGCAAGTACGTCACCGATTACCTCGGCCAATGTGACTGTCACGCACCGACTGGAATGCGACGGCGTCGTGTCGACCACTGACCTGGATGGCGATGGTGAACTGGATTGCCTTCCGCAGCCAAACCGGTGAACGTCGCTGGATCCAAGTCGACAGTCTGGAGCGACTACGAACCGGTCTTTCCGCTACACTTCACCGGGATCGATAATGGCGGAAAATACCGGATCGAGGCCAAGGCCGGAATGAGGACCCACTGATCATGCGCAACCTTCGCAAACTCCGCCGCGACGAACATGGCGCGGCCGTGATCGAAATGGCGTTCGCGCTTCCGGCGCTGATCCTGCTGATGTGGATGATCGTGCAGCTTGGACTGGTCTTTCGCGCAATGTCGGGCATCCAGCACGGGCTCGGCGAAGGGGCGCGTACGGCGACGCTTTATTCCCCAAGCCGACCAACACCGTGATCCAGAACCGTATTCAGGACGCCGTTTACGGTATCGGCCCAGGCAATTTTAGCATTCCAACCCCCGTTCAGGGCACGGCGGACGGTGCGAACTATCTGGACCTGACGGTGACCTATTCGCAGCAAACCAGTCTGCTGCTGATTCCAGGTCCGTTGATCAGCGTGAGCCGGTCGAAGCGAGTGTGGATCGCGACCTGATCAAGTCTTTGCCGCTCGCGCCGCAAAAAAGGTGGCGATTGCCTGTTTGACTTCCTCGGACGCCAGCCGCTCCGCGAAATGGCCGTTCTCGACGTTCATCCGGTCGAGTACATCGTCGATCAACTCCTGCCTTAACAACGCCTGGGTCTGGCGTAACGCCTCCTTAGGCTTGGACAGCAGCGCGACGACAACCTTTTCCAGTGTCTCACCCAGTTTGCCACGTTCGACCAGATGGCTTGCGATCCCCGCGTCCAATGCCTCCTCGGCCCCCATATCCTCGCCGAGCAACAAATAGCGCGCGGCGGCTCGGCGACCGGCGATCCTCGGCAGGATCAGGCTGCTCGCGGCCTCTGGGACCAAGCCGAGATCGACGAACGGCATCACCAGCCGCGCCCCCTGCTCAACGAGAACAAGGTCGCAATGAAGCAGCATCGTCGTGCCGATTCCGACCGCATTGCCGTGAACGGCGGCGACGACCGGAACCTTGTTTTTCGCTATCGCGCGCAGGAATCTCCACACGGGAATATCGGTGTCCGACCCCGGTGCCGGCATTGCCTGCAGGAAATCGGACAAATCGTTGCCGGCCGTAAAATCGTCGCCCGCACCCTCGATCGTTACCAGCCGGACGTCATCATCCTCACCGGCTCGTTCGATCGCATCGGCCATTGCGGCATACATTGCGACTGTGATCGCGTTGCGTCGTTCGGGCCGTGCAAGCGTAATCGACAGGCACCCCGCTTCGTTCTTGCTGACCAGCACATGTTCGCTCATTTCACCTGTCTCCTGCCGCAAAGCGGGTGACCTTCTTGGCCCCAGCCGCTATCCTGATGCAAATTTCCCTAGAACCGTAAGGACAGGCCACGCTCATGAAATTCTTCGCCGACACCGCAGAGATCGAAGACATCAAGAAGCTTGCCGATTCTGGCCTGCTCGACGGTGTGACGACCAACCCGTCACTGATCAAGAAATCGGGGCGTGATTTCATGGAGGTCGTCAAGGAGATCGCAGCCGTCGTCGCTGGCCCGGTGTCGGCCGAAGTCGTCAGCCTGGACCATGATGGAATGATGCGAGAAGCCGAGAAACTGCGAAAAATCGCCGATAATATCACGATCAAGGTGCCGCTGACGCCCGATGGCCTGCGGACTTGCAAGAAATTGTCGAGCGACGGGACGATGGTGAACGTGACGCTCTGCTTTTCAGCCAACCAGGCGTTGCTGGCGGCCAAGGCGGGGGCGACATTCATCTCGCCGTTCGTCGGTCGAACTCGACGACATCGGCCATCTCGGAATCGATCTGATCGGCGATATCCGGATGATCTACGACAATTACGATTTCGCGACCCAGATACTGGTCGCCAGCGTGCGCAGTCCGGCCCACATCCTGGAAAGTGCCAAGATTGGCGCCGACGTGATGACGGCGCCGCCGTCGGTGATCTGGCAGTTGTTCAAACACCCGCTGACCGATTCCGGAATCGCCTCCTTTCTCAAGGATTGGGAAGCCACCGGTCAGAAGATCTGATCGATGCCGGACGAACCCAATTTTTTAACCCTGTCGCGTTATTCATGGCGCGATGGGGCAAGTGATCGGCTTCGAAGAACGGGCAGTGGCCCGGTTGCGCGACCGGCTTGGCGCGGTCGAAAGCGCGCGCGCAAATCTTGCCGCTTTTGCACGTGACCATTCGGGCGCCGTCGCCACCATTCACGCAGCCGTACTGGCAGCAATGGACGCTCACAGCCTGAATGAGCTGATTGCCGTCGTGACGGGCGATTGGCCCGCCATTCTGGGTGTCGATACGGTCGCGTTGGCGTTCGTCATCGGTGGACGGGCGTTCCGCGCCGATGCCGCCGGCGTCGGCGAATTTTCGCGTCCGGTGATCGATCGCACCATCGCCAACCTTGGGGCGATCACGTTTCGAACGACCGACTGCGGTCATCCCTTGTTCGGAGATGGGGCCGGAGCAATCCGCGCCGAATCGCTGATCCGGTTCGAATCCCGGGCGCCGATGCCGTACGGGCTGATCGCGATGGGGCAACATGAAGCCCCGCAAATCGAGCAGGCGCAGTCCGGCGACCTTCTGCTGTTCCTCGCAGCCACAGTCGCGTCTATGATGCGCCGGTGCGTGATCGAGGGAACGACGACGGTCTGACGGGCCATCCGGCGCGGGCTACTGCTGCCCGCTGGTCGGACCACCTTGCCCATGACCGCCGCCGCTCACCTCATACGGTGCGTGCTTATGTCGCGACGGCGCATCGCTTTCTCGAATTCCTCGGTGAATATCGCGGCGAAGAAGTCGGCCGTTACAGCCTCCTCAACATCGCTGCGCAGGATTTACGTGCCTTTCTGGCCCAGCGGCGTGCCGAAGGACTTGGTGCCTCATCCGCAGCCCGTGAAATGTCGGCTGTGCGCGCCTTCCTGACGTTCGTCGCGGAAGACAGCGGCACGTTGCCGCAGCTCCCCCGCACACGCGCTCCGAAACGACCCCGCACCCTTCCGCGACCGGCAAGCCCGCAGGACGTTCAGGCGCTTGCGGCGGACGCCGGCGACGCCACCGAAGGGTGGGTCGGCGCGCGCGACATGGCGATCCTGCTGTTGCTTTACGGATCAGGCTTGCGGGTGGCCGAGGCGCTTTCGCTAACCGGCAATGCGCTTCCAATCGGTAAGGCCCTCAGGGTCACCGGCAAGCGCGGCAAGACCCGCGTCGTGCCGGTCGTTGATGCGGTACGCGAAGCGATATCGGCCTATGCTGCGGCCTGCCCCTATCCGCTGTCCGGTCAGTTGCCGCTGTTTGTCGGTGCGCGCGGCGGGCCGCTCAATCCGGACCTGGTTCGGCGCGCGGTTCGTGCAGCGCGCCAGCGGCTCGGATTGCCCGACACGCTTACTCCGCACGCACTTCGCCACAGTTTCGCGACCCATTTGCTGGCCGGCGGCGCCGATCTACGATCGCTTCAGGAACTGCTTGGTCATGCCAGTCTCTCATCGACTCAAATATACACCGAGGTCGATGCCGCCCAGTTGCTCGATATTTATCGCCACGCGCATCCGCGAGCTTGAAAGCAAGGGCGCCGAAGCGGGAAGGGATTGTGGGGATGATCGGCCTCCCCGCGATGGCAGGGACGGCGTGGCCTGCGTGCGGTAAAGGCGCTCTTAAAGCGCCGATTTGGAGCTTTCCGGAAACGACCAAGTTACTCGAAAAGAATGACAATCCTGACCGAGGTCGATCAGCTTTCGCGCGGCCGATGCGTCCAAAGACGCCATAGGTAAGCAATTGCCAACAGGGCCAGGATCGCGTTGGATGCCGGTCCGATGACCTTGTCGATGTCCTTGTAATTCTCGCCAAGCTTCAGGCCTGCAAGTGCAAGCAAGGCTGTCCATCCGGCGGTTCCGATGGTTGAAGCAATGACAAAGGTCTTGAAGCGCATCCGGAGCAATCCGGCCGGAACCGAAACCAGCGACCGCACCGTCGGTAACATCCGCCCCAGGAAGACGAAGAAGGTGCCATTGTCGCGGAACCAGCCCTCGGCGCGCTGCACCTCCGGCCAGGTCATGCCGAGCCAACGTCCCCAGCGCTCGATGAATGGCTGCAGTCGGTCGATTCCAAGCGCACGCGCCCCAAGATACCAGACAATGTTGCCGAGCATCGCGCCGCCTGTGCCGCTCGCGACGACACCCCAGAAGTGGAGCTTGCCGTGGGCCGCGGCCAGACCCGCGACCGGCATGATCACTTCGGACGGAATGGGCGGAAAGATGGTTTCGAGGAACATCAGAAACCCGATGCCGAGATAACCCGATTGTTCGATCAGGCGGACGACCCACTCACCCATCGCTCAGGCCTTCGTCGCGAGACGGGCTTCGACCGCGTCCCAGAACAGGGATGGCGTATCGCTGCCGTTGAACTTGTCGAGCGCGACGATGCCGGTGGGTGAGGTGACATTGATCTCGGTCAGGTGTCCGCCGATCACGTCGATCCCGACGAAGACAAGACCGCGCGCCTTCAATTCGGGGCCGAGCGCGTCGCAGATTTCCTTTTCGCGCGGCGTCAGGCCGGTTGCTTCGGCAGTGCCACCAGCGGCTAGGTTCGAACGGAATTCACCCTTGCCGGGTCGGCGATTGATGGCGCCGACCGCAACACCGTCGATCAGGATGATCCGCTTGTCGCCGTCGCTGACCGCCGGGAGGAACGCTTGAACGATGAACGGCTCGCGGGCGATGGCGCTGAACAGCTCCGCCAGCGCCGTCAGGTTGGTGCCGTCGATGCCGATCCGGAAAACCCCTTCGCCCGCCTTGCCATGCAGCGGTTTGACGACGACCTCGCCATGCTTGGCATGGAAGGCACGAATTTCGGCGAGGCTTCGGCTGATCATGGTCGGCGGCATGAATTGCGCGAAATCGAGGACGAACAGCTTTTCAGGCGCATCGCGCACATTGCGCGGATCGTTGACTACCAAGGTTTCGCGCGCCACTCGCTCGAGCAGATATGTGGCGGTGATGTAGCCGATGTCGAATGGCGGATCCTGCCGCATCAGGACGACGTCGACGTCGCTTCCCAGGTCGAGCGGAACGGCTTCGCCAGCGGCGAAGTGGCTGCCCTGTTCGGGGCGCAGCGTGACAGGACGGGCGCTGGCGCGAACGCGGCCATCTTCATAGGTCAGGTCGGTGGCCAGATAGTGAAATAGGCGATGCCCGCGCGCCTGCGCGCCAAGCATGAGCGTAAAAGTGGAATCACCGGCGATGGCGATTGATTCCAACGGATCCATCTGGACGGCGACGGTGATACTCATGACGATGATCGCCTAGGCGAGGGAAGGGCCTTTGTCACCCATGCCAAATGTCGGCGAGATGACGGGGCAGGCGTCCCGGGACAATCAAGATCGCATCGATCCGCACATCCTCGCCCTTCCCGGCGCAGCGTGGGACCAGGCTGTGGGCGGCGGCGATCATCAGGCGAAGGCGATGTTCGTCGAGCGAATGGCCGGCTGCCTCTTCGCTGGCGCGCTGTTTGACCTCGATGAAGGCGACGGTTCGCCCGCGATTGGCAATCAGGTCGATCTGACTGCCACGAACTTTCGCGCGGCGTGCGAGTATCTGCCAGCCGTGCCGCCGCATCCAACAGGCAGCGATCGACTCGGCTCGGCGACCGCGGCGTTCGGTCTCGGCGCGGTTCAGCTGTCGCCGGCAAGTTCGAGCGCACGCGCGTAGGCGCGTTTGCGTGGGATGCCGAGCGTTGCGGCAACCTCGGCGGCAGCGCGCGAAATGCTTTGATGCGCCATTGCGCTACGGAGCGCAGCATCCAGATCATCATCGCTTGCCTCAGCCGCTTCCGCGGGCGGGCCGACCACGATCACAATCTCGCCCTTCGGTGCCTTTTGTTCGTAGCGCGCGGCGAGCTCGGTCAGCGTTCCGGTAATGCATTCCTCATGAAGCTTGCTGATTTCCCGCGCGACTGCGGCGTCGCGGTTGCCCAGTCCCGCAGCCAGGGCCGTCAGGCAAGCGGCCAGTCGCGGCCCGCTTTCGTAGAAAACGAGGCTCGCCCGAACCGTCGCGATCTCGGCAATCGCGTCATCGCGTCCCTTCGCCTTGGCGGGAAGGAAGCCGGCGAATAAGAAACGGTCGGTTGGCAAGCCAGCCAGGGTCATCGCGGCAATCGCGGCGCAAGGTCCGGGAATCGTATGAATGGCAAGGCCGGCTTCGCGCGCGGCACGGACCAATTTGTAGCCGGGATCGGAAATCAAAGGGGTCCCTGCATCACTGACCAAGGCCACGGCCTCGTTGCCGAGCCGGGCCAGGATCGAGTCGCGAATCGCCCCGTCGCTATGATCGTGGTAAACCTGCATCCGCGCCTTCGACCCGGTGTGGGCCAGCAATTTTGCGCTCACCCTTTTGTCCTCGGCAAGCACAAGATCGGCATCGCGCAACGTCGATGCGGCGCGCGGCGACAGGTCCGAAAGATTGCCGATCGGGGTGGCGACGATATAGAGGCCGGGGGGAAGGGGAGAGGACACAGGACGAGGTCATGGCATTTTCCTTCGACAACCGGCAAGCGCGCCGCGCATTCCTTCTCGCAATTGGCGCGTCTGCGCTGACCCTGACCGCCTGTCAGACGCGTGCGCCCGTCCGTCCGATTGGTCCCCAGCAACCGATCGAACCCGGCGAAATTCCGGAAAGCGCGCGCCATCAGGTCGCAATTGTCCTTCCTTTGACAGGCGAAGACGGCGCGGTAGGCACTTCGATTGCCAATGCCGCGATGCTGGCGCTGCTCGACAGTGGCGCGAAGGACATCCGCCTGACCACCTACGACAGCAGCGGAATCGGCGCGGCGGCGGCGGGCCAGCGCGCAATCGCTTCGGGCGCAAAGCTGATCCTTGGGCCCTTGCTTGCCGAAGATGTGCGCGCACTTGCGCCGGTCGCGCGGCGGGCGAATGTGCCTTTGGTTTCCTTCTCGAATGACACCAGTGTTGCCGGGAACGGCGTTTACATCATGGGGATCACGCCAGGCGCGGCGATCGACCGCGTCGTTCGCCATGTTCGTGGCAAGGGTGCGGCGCGGTTCGGCGCACTCGTCCCGACCGGGCTTTACGGCCAGCGCGCTGCGCAGGCGATGCTCGGTTCGGTTCGTGCCTCGGGCGGACGAATGATCGGGATTGAAAATTTCAACCGAACCGCGAGCGCGGGCCGGGCGGCAGCAATGTCGCTCAATGCGCGCGGCGAATATGATGCGGTGCTGATCGCCGACAGCGGCGGCCTGGTCAGCGCCATCGCGCCGACGGTCGAAACCGGACCGACCCTGCTTGGCACCGAATTATGGGCGAATGACCGCTCGATGGGCAGAATTCCGCGGTTGCGCGGTTCACTATATGCCGCCGCTCCCGATGCACGATTCCAGCAGCTCGTGACCAGGTACCGTGCGCGCTATGGCAAGACGCCCTATCGGATCGGGAGTCTGGGTTACGACGCGGCGCTGCTGACGGTGCGGGCAGCTAGGCAGTGGCCGATGGGGCGCAATTTCCCAACGAAGGTGCTTGGCGATCGCGATGGTTTTGCCGGGGTTGACGGTATTTTCCGCTTTGGCCGTGACGGCGTGGTCGAACGCGCACTTGAAGTTCGGCAGGTCACGGCAGGCGGAACGACCGTCGTCGCTCCTGCGTCGTCGACATTCCGCAACTGAAACGATTGAATTCATGAGGAAAGAGAGTCATTCTCCGGTTCTCAGGGAAGAGGGAGTCGGGGGATGATCTCACTGTTTCTATCGTCGGTCATTGCGTCCGCGGGCCTGCAGGCGACGATCAATGCGCCGCGAAGCGCGTTCGTTGCGTGCCTCAGGGACGCGAGCGGCAAGGCCGAAAGCCAGAAGATCGCGATCGATGCCTATCAGGGTCACATGGACACCATTTGCGCGGGCCAGGCGGCGGCGCTGAAAGCGGCGCTGACCGCGTTCGACGTGAAAAATGGGATCAAGCGAGCGGCCGCCGAAAGCGATGCACAGGCACAGATCGACGATTATTACGCCATGTCGAAAGAGAAATACAAATCCAAGATGGGCGGCGCCAAGCCCCAACCTTAAGCGGCGATCTCGCCCAGGATCGAATCAAGCAGCAACCGACCATGGTCACTGGTTCCGACGCGGTCGCCCTCACTCCACAGCAGGCCAAGTCCGACAAGGCGCGCGACGGCAACATCGTCGACGATGGCCCGGCCAAATCGCTGGGACAGCATTGCCCTGTCAATTCCCTCGGCCAGCCTCAGTCCCATGACCAGCGCCTCATTCGCGCCTTCCTCGGCATTCAGTAACTCTTCCTCGACCATTCCGTGGCCGTTGCGCCCAACCGCGCCGAGGAAATTCTCCGGCTTGCGGTGGCGAACGGTGCGCATTCCCAGTCGTCGGCCGTGGGCGCCGGGCCCAATTCCGGCATAATCGTCGTAGCGCCAATAGGTCAGGTTATGACGGCTTTCCGCGCCGGATCGGGAATGGTTCGAGATTTCATAGGCCGGGATTCCGGCGGCCGCCGTTCGTTCCTGGGTATATTCGAACAGGGCCGCCGAACGATCGGCGTCGAGCGGCTCGAAGGCATGTTTGGCGACGTCGGTCGCAAAACGCGTCCCGGGTTCGATCGTCAGCTGGTAGAGCGAAAGATGCTCGGTCCCCAGCGAGATTGCGCGGTCAAGGTCGGCGGTCCAGCCGGCATCATCGTCATCGGGCAAGGCATAGATAAGGTCGAAGCTGACCCGAGGGACAGCAGCCTGGGCAGCCGCGAGCGCGCGCTGGCCTTCTTCGGCGCTGTGCGCACGTCCAAGGAATGCCAGCTTGGCATCGTCGAAGCTTTGCAGGCCCAGGCTGATCCGGTTGACGCCCGCCGCGGCCAGATCAGCAAAGCGCTCCGCCTCCGCACTGTTCGGGTTGGCCTCCAGCGTGATCTCGATGTCCTCGGCGGGTGTCCAGGCCTCGGTAGCGGCACGGATGACGGCCTCGGCCGTTGCCGGATCCATCAGCGATGGCGTCCCGCCACCGAAGAAAATGCTGGTCAACCGCCGCTCTGGCAGTAGCGCTGCTTCATGCGCCAGATCGCTCAGCAAGGCGTCGCGCCACGTATCCTGATCGACGCTGTCACGGACATGACTGTTAAAGTCGCAATAGGGGCATTTGCTGACGCAAAACGGCCAGTGCACGTAAAGCGCGAGCGGTTTCTGCTGGGTCACGTCAGTGCGGCGACCAATTTCTCGAATGCATCGGCGCGGTGGCTGATCGCGTGCTTTTGCGCCGGATCGATTTCGGCAAAGGTCTGATCCATGCCGCCGGCAACGAACACCGGGTCGTAGCCAAATCCCTTGTCTCCGCGTGGTGGCCAGGTCAGGCTTCCCTTGACCTGTCCTTCGAATACCTCTTGCGCGCCGTCGGGCCAGGCCAGCGCCAACGTACAAACGAAGCGCGCGCTGCGATCGACGTCCGGTCCCTGCGCGGCCAACAATCCTTCGACCTTGCCCATCGCCAGGTACCAGTCGCGCCCGGGCGCGCCTTCGAACGATTGTCGCTCCGCCCAGTCCGCGGTGTACACCCCGGGCCGACCGTCCAGCGCCGCCACTTCCAGACCGCTGTCGTCGGCCAGCGCGGGCAGCCCCGATGCCGCCGCGCTGGCATTGGCCTTGATCAGCGCATTTTCGCGGAAGGTCGTGCCGGTTTCCTCTGGTTCGTCGAGCCCCAGTTCGCCCGCCGACACCGTCTCTACCCCGAATGGGGCGAGCAGGGCCCGAATCTCGCGCACCTTGCCCGGATTATGGCTGGCAACGACGATCTTCGGACCGATCGGCTTCACCGACCGGTCGCTTTCAACTGGCCTTTGAAGATTTCGGTGCAACCGATCCGCGCGAGACGGAGCAGCCGAAGCAAGCCTTCCTCGTCGAAGGTCGCGCCCTCGGCGGTCAGCTGTGCCTCGACGATGTTGCCGTCGCCGGTCATAACGAAATTGCCGTCGCTATGCGCGTTCGAAATCCTCGATATAGTCGAGGTCGAGGACCGGTGTGCCATTGTAGATGCCGCACGATACTGCCGCGACCTGGGTCAGGATCGGGTCCTTTTCCAGCTTGCCGTCGGCGATCAACTTGTCGATCGCGATTCGCAGCGCCACCCATGCGCCGCTGATCGACGCAGTGCGAGTACCGCCATCGGCTTGGATAACATCGCAATCCAGCGTGATCTGGCGTTCGCCTAAAGCCTTCAGGTCGATCACCGCGCGCATCGAACGGCCGATCAGGCGCTGAATTTCCTGCGTCCGGCCCGATTGTTTGCCCTTGGCCGCTTCGCGATTGCCACGAGTATGGGTTGCGCGCGGCAACATGCCATATTCGGCGGTCACCCAGCCTTCGCCCTTGCCGCGCAACCATGGCGGGATCCGGTCTTCGACCGAGGCAGTGACCAGCACGCGGGTTTCGCCGAAGCTGACGAGACAGCTTCCTTCGGCATGCTTGGTGAAGGCGGGCTCGAACGTCAGTTCACGCATCTGATCGGGGGTGCGGCCGGAAGGGCGCATGAATTTCTCCTTGAGGTCTGATTTTGCCGCTCCCTAGACCCTGAGCCTCCGCAATCCTAGATGGGTCGCAATGAACGCGCCGATCCCTGAGCTGACCGACCGGATGCGCCAGGTCTTTGGACTGGTCGTCGAAGCGTATCTGGAGCGCGGGATTCCGGTCGGGTCGAAAATGCTGGCGCCCAGCATCAGCCTTTCGCCGGCATCGATCCGCGGCGTCATGCAGGAACTCGAGGAACGCGGCCTACTGACCCATCCGCATACCTCGGCCGGACGGATGCCTACCGAAAGCGGGCTTCGCCTGTTCGTCGACGGCATGATGCAGGCAAGCCTGCCCGGCGCGGCGGAACGTGCCGCGATCGAACATCCCATGCAGCGCACCGGGACGATCGAGGATGCGCTGGCAGGCGCGACGGCAGCGCTCAGCGGATTGTCGGCTTGCGCGGGGGTCATTTTGACTCCGAAGCAGGAAATGCGGCTCAAACAGCTATCCTTCGTCCCGCTGGACGCCAATCGCGCGCTTGCGGTGCTGGTCGGAATGGACGGCAATGTCGAAAACCGGGTGGTCGACCTGGCGCCGGGCACCAATGCGATGGCGCTGGTCGAGGTCGGCAATTACGTGAGCGCCCGACTGTCCGGAATGACCCTTGGCGAGGCAGAGGCGCGCTTGCGCCGGGAAATCGTCGATCGCCGCGAAACCATCGACCGGGTCGCTGCCGAGCTGGTCGCATCGGGCATGGCGCAATGGAGCAATGACGCCGCCCAGCGGCCGGTGCTGATCGTTCGTGGGCAGGCCAACCTGATCGATGGCGATGCGGCCGCCGACCTCGACCGGGTACGGCAATTGCTCGACGAACTGGAGGACCGGCAGGAAATCGCCCGTCTTCTGGAGAGCGCGCGCGAGGCCGACGGCTGCCGGATTTTCATCGGCAGCGAGAATAGAATGTTCGCTTTGTCTGGATCAAGCGTCATTGCCGCCCCATATCGCGACGGCGATGACAAAGTGGTCGGGGTGGTCGGAGTTATCGGCCCGACCCGGTTGAACTACGCCCGCGTGGTCCCCATGGTGGATTTCACTGCGCAGGCCCTATCACGATGGATGCCATGAACGACGATAACGAGAAGTTTCACGACGAAGCCGAAGAGATCCGTAACGAGACCGCTGCGGATGCTCCCGAACTGGCCGAGCATGACCGCGTCGCCGAGCTTGAGGCGCAGCTGGAAGAGGCCAATAAGAAGGCGCTCTACGCTGCCGCCGAATTGCAGAATGCGCGGCGCCGGATGGACAAGGAATCCGCCGACGCGCGGTCGTATGCGGCCGCCGGCTTCGCGCGCGATATGTTGGCGATCAAGGATCATCTCGATCGCGCGTTAGCCGCGGTTAGCGAGGAATTGCGCGCCGACCAGACCGCTGCCAACTTCCTTGCCGGGATCGAGGCAACCTCGCGCGAACTGGACCAGGTGTTCGCCCGCAACGGTGTCGAAAGGGTTGCGGCGAAAGGCTTGCCGCTCGACCCGCACAAGCATCAGGCGATGATCGAGATTCCCAGCGATCAGGAACCGGGAACCGTCGTCGAAGAGATGCAGGCCGGTTACCAGATGAAGGACCGGCTGCTTCGTCCGGCACTGGTCGGTGTGGCGCGGCGCCCGGACTGAGGCAATCTGCGGTTCATCATCCGCAATTTACCCAGCGACGCGATTTACGAGGGGTTTGATCATGAAAATGTTTGCGCTGGCCTTGTCCGCCGCATTTCTTGGCAGCGTCAGTGGGCCGGCAATCGCGGCACAAGCGAACGCAAAGGCAAGTGTCACGACCGACTGGTCAAAGGTCGTCGCCGAAACGCCCGAGGGCGGTATCGTCATGGGCAACCCCAAGGCCAGGCTGACGCTTGTCGAATATGGCTCGCTGACCTGTTCGCATTGCAAGCATTTCGCCGAAACCGGGCTCAAGCCGCTGGTTGCGAACTATGTGAAGACCGGCAAGGTCCGCTACGAATTCCGAAGCTATTTGCTCAATGGTTACGATGTTGCGGCGACGCTGTTGGCGCGGTGTAACGGCGCGAAAGGCTTCTTCCCGTTGGCCGACACGATGTTTGCGACACAGGATCAATGGTTGGGCGCGGCGACAAAAATTCCCAAGGAAAAGCTGGCTGCCCTGCAGGGTGCGCCGCCGGAGAAACTGGTTCCGGCCTTGGCGAACCTCACCGGATTGCAGAAGATTGCGGGCAGTCGCGGCCTGACCTTGGCGCGCGCCAATCAATGCCTCGCCGATCGCGCCGCGACTGACCGGCTGATCGCTTTTGCGGAAGCGGGACGGGCCAAAGGCGTGACCGGAACGCCGACCTTCTTCCTCAACGGCACCAGATTGTCGGGCGGCACCTGGGAAGCGGTCGAGCCGGCGCTGAAAGCTGCAATCGCGAAATAGCGTCCCATCTAAACTGCTAATCGTCAAAGAAATGCCGCCCGGTCAACGATGTGACCGGGCGGCATGTTCGTTCTTGGCGCAAGGCGGGGCCTCACGCCAGGATGGCAACCTTATCCGCGCTCCGGTTCCGGCGCCGGCGGCGGCGGGGGAGGCGGCAACGGGCATGCCTCGGTCGCCAGGATCACCGAACCGTCGCTGCAGGTCTGCGACGCGGGCGGCGGAGCGGGCGGCGGCGGCGGTGCCGGTGGTGCTGGCGGCGGTGGTGGCGGCGCAGCGCGGAAGGCTTTGCGCAGCGTCAGTCCCAGTACCCTTGGGCTACCGATATTGTAGGCTAGGCGAGCACGTCCGCCGCGTTCACGGTCAAACGACAGCCTCGGCGATTCGTCGAAGATGTTGTTGGCGTAAACCACGACGTCCCAACCGCTGTCGAACTCAAGTCCGGCCGACAGGTTGACGAGATTGTACGACGGCAATTTCAGGTCGAGCGAGAAGTTTTGCGCCGGCCCGAAGAAATTGATCGCCGTGAAATTCCCTGCACCCGGTTCCTGATCCGAAGGCTGCGTGTACCGGCTTCCGACATGTTGGAAGCTTCCCGACACATACCATTCCGCATTGTCGCTGAGACGCGCGCCATACGTGGCGGTTGCAGCAATCTGGAACTTGGGAACCGTCGGCAGGCGGTTGCCCTTGCGGATGCCGGCAATCACGAAGCTCTGATCGCCAATGATCAGCGGATCGTCCGCGCTGCGCAGGGTGCTGTCGAATTCTGCTTCGATCAGCGAGCCAGCGACCGATAGCTCGAGCCCTTCGAGCGGGCGAACGCTGACTTCCGCTTCGACGCCCATCGTATGGGCCTTCGGAACGTTGAACACGACACGTGAAGAGCAAGAACCGGCGTCGGCTGTAACCTGCAAATTACTGATATCATTATAGAAAGCCGCTGCATTGAAGGTGAAGCCGCCCGCCGAATATTTCATCCCGGCTTCGTAATTCCACAGCGTTTCATCGTCATAGCCGGGGAAGCCGCCAAAGGTCCGGGCGTCCGGCCCGTCCGGCACTCCGTTGTCGCACAGTGGAAGGTTGAGCGGATCATTGACGCCGCCGAGGCGGAAGCCCTTGGCCGCTTGCAGGTTGACGCTGAAATTCCGGGTCGGCTCCCACGTGACGATGGCGCGCGGGCTGAAGCCGTTGGACTTCGTCTTGTCGTCAAGCCGCGTATCGCTATTCGAGAAAATACCGCCTGAAACGAAGTCGCGAGTCTCCTTGAACC
The DNA here is from genome assembly GCA_963843855.1 of uncultured Alphaproteobacteria bacterium. Taxonomy (GTDB): domain Bacteria; phylum Pseudomonadota; class Alphaproteobacteria; order Sphingomonadales; family Sphingomonadaceae; genus Sphingomicrobium. The sequence continues at coordinate 195,922 of CAWJMA010000007.1, read as the reverse complement.
AATAATAGCGGCCGCCGGCAGTCAGCTTGAACTGACCGAAATCATAACTTCCTTCGCCGAACAGTGCGAATTGGCGAATATCATAGGGGATATCCGCATTGTAGGGCGAATTGAGCGGGAAGCCATTCGAGACTGCAAGCGATGTACCCGGACCGAACACCGCCGGATCGTCAATGAACGCGTCGTAACCGGGCGTCGGTAGACGCTGGGCATAGATGCGTTTGACCTTTGAGTAGAAGCCGCCCGCGACCCACTGAAACGGCCCCGGTGCCGACGAACCCAGGCGCAGTTCCTGTGTCCAGGTCTTGAGGTCGGTCGTGTCCCGAAGGTTCGAGTTGAGGAATATGATGTCCGGATCCGCGCCGAACACAGTGACAAATGGCGCGATCGAAACCGAGGAAGTTAGCGCACTGGCATCTCGGCTGACCAGGATGTCGCGGTTGATGTAACTGGTGACGCTGGTCAGTTCGACCGAACCGAAATCATAGGATGCCGACAGGTCGGCGAGGAACGTGTTGTCGCGAAACTGCTCGGGAAGGCGCAAATATTGCTCGCGATCGCCGAACTGGAACGCGGTTCCGGTGTCTTCGTTGGCGGCCAGGTTGAAGATTTCCTCGCGGTTGAAGCCACCGGCGGTCACGCGCTGCCAGATGACCCGCGGAGTCAGCTTCAGGCCCTCGATCGGCTCCCACAGCAATGAGGCGCGAACGCCGATACGTCGACCGTCGTTGACATTGTCGCCGCCACCCGGCCCGGCCGCATCGATGAAGCCACCAAACTTGGTGTAGTAACCGACCACGCGGAGCGCCGCGTTATCGCCGATCGGGACGTTGACCATCCCCTTCAGCGAACCGCCGATCGTCCCGCCCTTGACCAATGTCAGGCCGGCTTCTGCACTGCCCTCAGTCTCGCCGAGGCGCGGCTGGTTGGTGATGTAGCGGATCGTCCCGCCAACGCTTCCCGAACCGAACAACGTCCCTTGCGGGCCGCGCAACGTTTCGACGCGATTGAGATCGTAAAAATCGAAATCCGGGGTGAACAAGGAAAGCGAGATCACCGATTCGTCAAGATAGACGCCGACCTGTTCCTTCACGCCCGGCTGGTCACGAACAATCTGACCGGCGGAAACGCCTCGGATCGACACCTGGCTCTGACCCGGCCCGAGATTCTGGACAGTGAGACCAGCGACGTTGCGCGCAAGATCTTCGACCGTGCTGGCGTTGGCACGCTGGATGTCTTCTTGGGTCTGCGCATTGATCGAGAAGGGAACGTCCTGGACCCGTGTCGACCGCTTGGTCGCGGTCACGATGATCGCATCCTCGTCTTCCGGCGTTGCAACGTCCGGATTCGGGCTTGCGGCCACCTGCGCTGTTTCTTCCGCAGCGGTCTGGGCAAAAGTTGGCGAAGAGATGGCGGCGAATGCGGCACCCAGCAACAAATGGCTGGCAAAGCGAGCGGAAAATTTCATCGGACGACCTTCCCTGTTGTCTCACGACGCACGCCCCCGCACGCCGAAGTTCGCAGCCTGACTCCGACTCTTCCGTTAAACCAGCGAGATTGGCATTAATCTGCCATTTGTTACGGCACTGTTGCCCTCGTGCATCAGCCGAAAGGAAGCAGGTCCGCTGGCGGATTCTGGGCCAACCGCATCCCCTTGCTAGCCAAAAAGGCGTGACGGACGATCTCGGCCTGCTGTTCAAGGCCATAGCGATCGAACGCCCATCCATCGCGAACATCGTAACGGTAGCGGCAGAATGGGTGGCGCATCAGCGGCAAATAAAATCGTCCACGGGTCTGGGCCTGCCACACATGGGTCATTTCATGCATGAAGAGGCCTTGGGCCGCGATATCTTCGCGCGCAAAATCGTCGGACCAACTGGGACTGTCCGGATGGAAGTGAATATTGCCGGTCGGCGCCATCACGATTCCCTTCGGCTGGAACGGCCACCATCTCCGCCGCACAAGTCGGACTCGGTCGTAATCGACCGCCTGACCAAAGAGCGAACGGGCCATTTCGACCTCGCCGAATGTCAGGGCACGCGATGCGGACATGGGGTGCGGCCATAAGGCGGCTTGGTCGCCACGTCGAGCGGCCCCTTGCAGCCCGCCCGTCACGCCGCTAGGGCAAAGCCAAATTCAGTAAGACAGGAAGGAAAATCCACATGAGCGAGACCGCTGATCGCGTGAAAAAGATCGTCGTCGAGCATCTCGGCGTCGATGCCGAGAAGGTCACCGAAGAAGCCAGCTTCATCGACGATCTGGGCGCCGACAGCCTCGACATCGTCGAGCTGGTCATGGCGTTCGAGGAAGAATTCGGCGTCGAGATTCCCGACGATGCTGCCGAGAAGATCACGACCGTCAAGGACGCGATTACCTTCATCGACAGCAACAAGGGCTGATCGGGACCGATCGGCTGCCGCCCGCCTTCTGAGGCGGCACGAACGGCTTCCCGTGAGAAACGGGAGGCCGTTTGCATTTGAAGGACATGCGGTTGAAAGTAATGCAAAAGGGGACAGGTATGCGCCGTGTCGTGGTGACGGGATTGGGATTGGTGACTCCGCTGGGCGCGGACGTCGAGACAACCTGGGCGAATATCCTGGCTAGCAAGTCGGGCGCTGGGCCCATCACCAAGTTCGATGCCAGCGACCAGAAATGCCGGATCGCATGCGAAGTGAAACCGGCGGACCATGAATTTGGCTTCGATCCGAACAAGCGCGTCGACCATAAGGTCCAGCGCCAGGTCGACCCGTTCATCGTCTTCGGGATCGATGCAGCCGGACAAGCGATCGAAGATGCCGGGCTGTCCGATATGCCCGAGGCGCTCAAGTTGCGCGCCGGCTGCTCCATCGGGTCGGGGATCGGCGGATTGCCCGGCATCGAGAGCGAAAGCTTGTTGTTGGCGGAAAAGGGCCCCGGCCGGGTGAGTCCGCATTTCGTCCATGGCCGCCTGATCAACCTGATTTCGGGGCAGGTGAGCATCAAATATGGATTGATGGGTCCCAATCACGCCGTCGTGACCGCTTGTTCGACCGGTGCCCACTCGATCGGCGATGCAGCACGGATGATCCGCGACGACGATGCCGACATCATGTTGGCTGGCGGCGCAGAGGCGACGATCTGCCCGATTGGGGTGGCCGGTTTCGCACAGGCGCGCGCGCTCAACATGAGCTTCAACGACCGTCCGGAGCAGGCCAGTCGTCCCTATGATCGCGACCGCGACGGTTTCGTCATGGGTGAGGGGGCCGGAGTTGTGGTGCTGGAAGAATATGAGCATGCCAAGGCACGCGGCGCCAAAATTTATGCCGAGGTAGTCGGATATGGCATGTCGGGCGATGCGTATCATGTCACCGCACCGCACCCCGAAGGTTTCGGGGCCTATCGCGCGATGGAAATGGCGCTGGCCAAGGCCGGGATGCAGCCGAGCGACATCGATTACATCAACGCGCATGGCACGTCGACCATGGCCGACACGATCGAATTGGGAGCGGTGAAACGATTGTTCGGCGACGCAATTTCGACCGTTTCGATGAGTTCCACGAAATCGGCAATCGGCCACCTTTTGGGCGGCGCAGGGGCGGTGGAAGCGATCTTCTGCATCCTGGCTATCCGTGACCAGATCGTTCCGCCGACCCTGAATCTGGACAATCCCGACGAGGGGACCGAGGGGGTCGACCTGGTTCCGCATACGGCCAAGAAGCGCAAGGTTCGCGCTGTCCTTAATAACAGTTTCGGGTTCGGCGGCACCAACGCCTCGCTCGTCATGAAGGCCTTGTGAAAAGTTTCACCAAAGGCTGGGCCGGACGCCTTGCCGTCGTGCTTGTCCTGATCGGGGCGGGGTTGGTGGGCTGGACCTGGTACGGGCCAGGGACGTCGAAGAAGGACGTCGTCGTCACGATCCCGCAGGGTGCTGCGCTGCAAAGCGCCACAGACCATCTGTTTTACGCCAAAGCGATCGATGGGCCACGATGGAAATTCTATTATCTTGCTCGTCTGCTCGGCGGTGGCATTGGAATCCAGGCGGGTGAGTTCAATATCCCGGCGCGGTCGAGTTATGCAGACGTCCTGGGCATCCTTCAGAAGGGTCGCCCGATCCAGCGCCTCGTCACCATCCCCGAGGGGTGGCCATCGATCATGGTGATGGAGCGGGTGGCGACGCTGGAGGAGACCGAAGGTGACACTCCCTTGCCCGCCGAGGGTTCGGTTCTGCCCGACAGCTACACCTATGAACGAGGCGAAACGCGCAGCGCCATCATCGGGCAAATGACAGCCGCGATGGATAAGGCGTTGAAAGAAGAATGGGCGAAGAAGAAAGGCGACTGCCCGGTTTCCACCCCGCGTGAAGCCGTCATCCTCGCCTCAATCGTCGAAAAGGAGACCGGCAAGTCCTCCGAACGTCGAATGGTTGCTGGCGTTTATTGCAATCGGTTGAAGCTGGGCATGAAACTGGATGCCGATCCGACGGTCATTTATCCGATTACCAAGGGCAAACCGCTGGGGCGCCGGATTTTACGGTCGGAGCTCGATGCACGAAATGGCTACAACACTTATCGGATGACGGGCCTTCCGGAGGGGCCAATCGCAAATCCGGGACGGGCCAGCATCGCCGCCGTTCTCAATCCGGAAAAAACCAAAGCGGTATACTTTGTTGCCGACGGCAGTGGGGGCCACGTCTTCGCGGAGACGCTCGCCGAACATAATGCCAATGTCGCGAAATGGCGGGCCTTCCGGAAGGCGAAGGGGATTTAAGCCCCAATCAGCCCGGAACGGACATAACCTACCCGCCCATCCGGTGCGTAACCCCATGCCCAGCCTCGACTGCTATCCAGCATCCGCAACGCAGTGCCGGTCGCAAGAACGCCGATAACCTCTGCATCGTCCGATGCTTCACGACGAAAAGTGCCTTCAGCCTTCAAATGGCGGATCAATGGCTCCGCATAGTGGGAAGCGATGACGCGTCCGGCCAGCGCAATGTCTGCGAGGTCCTGGCGATAGGCGTGGGTCGACGGGTCGGGTAGATCCGACGGACCGGCGAGCGGATAACCGCCGTCAGCTTCCGGCGAGTGCTGGCCGCCGCGATCCGATTGATGTGCCGTTGATGTTTGCAGGCCGGGCACCGTCTTCGGATCGCCGGAGCGCGCGCTTGAATCCGTCAAGAAAGTCCGTCCCATCCTTCGTGCGGACGACGAAGATGTTCCGTCGGTCGTCCTGATCGCGTTCGCGACGCAGATAGCCGAGGGTGCCGAGAGTATTCAAGGCGCGAGTGATGACGGGTTTGGACACGCCAAGCGAGCCAGCTAGGCCACGCACGGTATGCGGGCCTGGGGTCAGGTAGACGAGCATCAACAAGGCCATCTGGCGATTGGTCAGATCGGGTTCGCCAGAGCGGACGTAATCGATCAATGTGCGCATCCAGCCGGTGAGAGACCGGTCGGTCATTCCATCACTCCTCAACGTCGCGTTTGCATCAACAACGGAAAAGTGTGGATTTTGTTGCGACGCCAGAAAGATAGCGGAGGATATTTCGACGAATGACCTACTTCACGGGGTAACGCGTCTCGAGCAATTGGAATACCGCACGCAGACCGATTGCTTCGCCGCCTTTCGGCCGCCCCGGCTTGGCGCTGGGATGCCAGGCAAAAGTATCGAGATGTACCCATGGCGTGTCGGCAGGGACGAACCGCCGCAGAAACAGGGCCGCCGTGATTGCGCCAGCCATCGGCGAATCGCCGCTGTTGGTCATGTCCGCAAGATCGCTCTTCAGCATGTCGTCGTAGCCGTCCCACAGAGGCAGCCGCCAGACCGGGTCTCTCACGGTCCGACCGGACGCCAGTATGGCGTCGGCAAGGTCGTCGTCATTCGAGAAGAGTGCCGGAAGTTCCGGCCCCAATGCGACGCGGGCAGCCCCGGTCAGTGTCGCAAAATCGATCAGCAATTGTGGATCGCTTTCGACCGCCTTTTCGAGCGCATCGCCGAGAACCAGTCGGCCTTCGGCATCGGTATTGTCGACCTCGACCGTAATGCCCTTGCGGCTGTTAAGTACGTCACCCGGACGGAAGGCGCTGCCCGAAATGCTGTTTTCCACGGCTGGTATCAATAAATGCAGCCGAACGGGCAGCCGCGTCTCCATGATGAGGCGGGCCAAGGCCACCGCATGGGCAGCACCGCCCATGTCCTTCTTCATCAGGCGCATTCCGCTGCCGGACTTGATGTTCAAACCGCCGCTGTCAAAGCAGACGCCCTTGCCGACGATGGCGACGCGCGGGTCACTCTCCTTGCCCCAGGTCAGCTCGACCAAGCGCGGTTCGCGACCGCGCGCTGCGCCTGCGCCGACGGCGGCGATCATCGGATAATCCGTCGTCAGCTTGCTTCCGCTGGTCACCTCAATTGAAGCATCGTGTTTCTTGGCCAGCGCCTGAACGAGATCCTCGATTTCATGGGGTCCCAGATCGGCGGCGGGGGTATCGACCAGATCGCGAACCCACGCCGTGGCTTCGGCAAGGCGCGTCAGGCGGGTGACCTCGGCCGCATTCGACGACAGAAGGACACGCGGCGCCCCGTTTTCCGGAGGGGTCGACTTGTACCGCCCGAAGCGATGTTGCGAGAGCATCCATCCGAGCGGCGACAGACCAGCATCTGCCCCCGAAAGGCGATAATTTCCGGCCGGAAGTGCAGACCCCAGCTTTGCAAGGCACCAAGGGCCAAGCTTCCCCGCGTCGCCGACGCAGGTGACGACGTCGAATTCCTCACCGGCTTTCCCTTGCAGGATGGCGAATTGGTATACGCTCTTGCCGTCGAATTTGACCGCGCCAAGCATATCGCGGCGCGCTTGGGACTGCCCCTTCGCCCAACCAACATAGCTGTCCAAATCGACAACATGGATCGTACGCGCCACTTCGCCGCGATCGGGCTTCAGCAAATTGGTCAAATCGGTCATTGGTCCGCTCAGTCTGGTTACACGATGAATTGTTCCCAGCGGCCATTGGCGCCCGGATCGGCGTAGGTGCTGATGACCATGGTCTTGTCGTCGGCAAAGCGCACGCGGAAAACCCGATTGACGAAACCGCCGCGAAGCCGTGGGGGGCGCAGCAGTTCGACTTTGGTGGGAGCAGCGGGAACATTCGTTTCCGCTAGTGTCTCGGTGACGAGCGTGTCTATGATGACCTGTTCCGCCGGGGACAGCGGCTGGGCTGCAAGCGGGCAGGCAAGCACGAAAGCGGCGGTGAAGGCGGTTGGCGCGAGGAAAGAACGATTCATGGCGGCGGAGATTGGCCAGACCGCGCCACCCTGTCCAGCAATTACGCAGGCACCCCGAACAGGTCGTGCTCGTCGCTTTCTTCGATCGTCGCGCGCACGATGTCGCCCATCGCCAAATGTCCGGCATCGCGAAGGTGTACTTCGCCATCAATTTCGGGTGCGTCGGCCTTGCTCCGGCCCGTTGCGCCACCGGTCTCTGCATCAACGGCGTCGATCAGGACGTCGAGGGTCGCTCCCACCTTGGCGGCAAGCTTTTCGGCGCTGATCCGTGCGGTCAGTTCCATCACCCGGGCGTAACGCTCTTCCTTGACCTCGTCGGGCACCGCGCCGGGCAGGTCATTGGCGGCCGCGCCCTCGACCGGTTCGAACCGGAACGCGCCGACACGGTCGAGCTGCGCCTCGGCAAGCCAGTCGAGGAGATATTGGAAATCCTCTTCGGTCTCGCCGGGAAAGCCGACCACGAAGCTGGAGCGCACGGCAATGTCGGGAACGATACTGCGCCAATTGCGCAGGCGCTCGAGCACCTTGGCCTCGTTGGCCGGGCGCTTCATTGCCTTCAACACCTTGGGGCTGGCATGCTGGAACGGAATGTCGAGGTAGGGCAGGACCAGCCCCTCGGCCATCAACGGGATGACCTGGTCGACGTGCGGATAGGGATAGACATAGTGCAGCCGCACCCACGCGCCGAGCTTGCCCAGTTCGCGGGAAAGGTCGGTCATGTGGGCGCGTACCTCGCTGCCCTTCCATTCGCGCGGCTGGTGACGGATATCGACGCCATAGGCCGACGTATCCTGGCTGATGACCAATAGTTCCTTGGTCCCCGCTGCGACAAGTTTTTCCGCCTCGCGGAGGATGGCGTCGGGGCGGCGGCTGACCAGGTCGCCGCGGATCGACGGGATGATGCAAAAGGCGCAGCGGTGGTTGCAGCCCTCGGAAATCTTCAGATAGCTGTAGTGGCGCGGAGTTCAGCTTCAAGCCCGCTTCGGGGACCAGGTCGACGAACGCGTTGGGGATCGGCGGCGCGGCTTCGTGAACGGCACTGACGACCGCCTCATATTGTTGCGGCCCGGTAATCGCGAGCACCTGAGGGAAGCGGGCGCGGATGACCTCGGCTTCGTTGCCCATGCACCCTGTCACCACCACGCGGCCATTTTCGGCAATCGCCTCGCCGATCGCTTCCAGGCTTTCTTCCTTGGCGCTATCGAGGAACCCGCAGGTATTGACCAGTACGACGTCGGCGCCGGCATAGTCGGGCGACATCTGATAGCCATCGGCGCGCAGCTTGGTCAGGATGCGTTCGGAATCGACCAGCGCCTTGGGGCAGCCAAGCGAAACCATGCCGACCTTCGGCGGTGTGGGGAGGGTGGTAGCCATGGGAAGTCGCCGCCCATAGCGACAAGTCACAGCGAAATCGAGTTGATTCAGGCCGACGGCGTTGCGGGAAAGGCGTGGGAGGGGATGACCTCGATGATCCGGTCGCCTTCGATCAGCTTTTCCGAACCTTTTTCCCAAAAGCCGATCGCCTCGCCGCCACGCAAGACTCGAAGGCCAACACCGACCGCAGCCTCCGCGAGGGATTTTCCGACTTCGAACGCCTCGATCGTGCGTTCGTGAAGGCGGACGCGGCCGCCGGCAGATGCAAGGTCGGTCAGATAATCGGCAATCCCGGCACCCTCCGACGATCCGGCAAGCAGCAAACCGGCGAAACTGACGGGATTGATTACCGTCGTCGCACCCGCGGCACGCGCCGGAAATTCATTGTCGCAGGCACGAACGACCACGCTGATAGGAACGTCGGGCGCCAGATGGCGTGCGGTCAGGGTGATCAGGATCGACGTATCGTCGCGGCCGGCGGACACGACAATCTGACGGGCCGCCTGAATTCTTACCGCTTCCAGTGTCGCGTCGCGTGTCGCGTCGGCCAAGATCACGATACAGCCGAGCGCTTCGGCCGCGTCGATTCCCTCCTGCCGCTTTTCGATGACGACGATCCGCCCTGGGTCGACCCCGCGTTCTATCAATTCGCCGACCGCTTCCGCCCCGCTGGTCCCGTATCCCGCGACGACGACATGATTGGAAAGGGAGTTTTGAAGTCGCTGCATGAGCCACCTGTTCCAGGTTCGTTTGATAACGAAGGTGTAGGCCGTTCCGGCCAGGATGATGATAAAGAAAATGCGAATCGGCGTGACGACCAACGCATCGAACAACCGAGCGCGCTCGGTCACCGGGACGATATCGCCGTATCCCGTGGTGGTCGCGCTGATCATCGTAAAATAGATGACGTCGGCAAAGCTCATTTCGCCGTCCAGATCGTCGCGAAACGATCCCCGCTCGAACCAATGGACGGTCAGGATGAAGGCAAGTAGGCCGAACAGCAGTGCGAGCCGGATGCCGAGTTGTGCCCAAACGCTGAGCGAACTTCCGCGTCGAAGCAGGCCTGGGGGCGATGAACGCACTCGGAGACGGCGACGCATTGTGCGTGACCCTAAAGGCGCAATGTCCAAGCTGCAATCGGGCTGGCCATGGTAAGGAGCGGGGGCTAAACCGCCGCCCGGCCGGACTACGGCGCCTTGAGGAGAAAAATGTCATGCGTCTGGCGATGATCGGAACCGGCTATGTCGGCCTGGTGTCTGGCGCCTGTTTCGCCGATTTCGGTCATGATGTGACATGCATCGACAAGGACGCCGCCAAAATTGGCAAGATTGGCGATGGCGTAATGCCGATCTGGGAACCCGGATTGGATGCGCTGGTCGCGGCAAATGTAGAGCGCGGCCGCCTGTCGTTCACGACCGATCTCGCTGCGGGTATCAAGGATGCGGAGGCGATTTTCATCGCCGTTGGTACACCCAGCAGGCGCGGCGACGGACATGCCGATCTTTCGTATGTTTATGCCGCTGTTCGCGAACTCGCGCGCGCCTTGACTGGTCCCGTTGTCATCGTCACCAAGTCGACCGTTCCGGTCGGCACTGGCGACGAAATCGCCCGAATTCTTGCCGAAGAAGGGGCGCCCGAGGGATGCTCGGTAGCCTCGAACCCAGAATTCCTTCGCGAGGGCGCGGCGATTCGCGACTTCAAGGTTCCGGACCGGATCGTGGTGGGCGCAGAGGATGATGTTGCCCGTGACGTGATGAAGGAAATTTACCGGCCCTTGTTCCTCAACGAAGCGCCGATCCTGATGACCAGTCGCCGGACGGCCGAACTGACCAAATATGCCGCCAATGCATTCCTTGCCATGAAGATCAGCTTCATCAATGAAATGGCGAACCTATGCGAAGCTGTCGGCGCGAACGTTCAGGAAGTGGCGCGCGGCATCGGTCTCGACAATCGGATTGGCGCAAAATTTCTCCACGCCGGGCCGGGTTATGGCGGAAGCTGCTTTCCGAAAGACACGCTTGCTCTGCTTCGAACGGCGGAAGAGGTAGGGGTGGAGCAACGGATCATCTCGACGGTTGTCAGCGTTAACGATGACCGCAAGTTAGCGATGGCCGACCGAGTTGCCGATGCTCTGGGCGGCGAGCTTTCGGGCAAAAAGGTGGCAGTGCTCGGTCTGACCTTCAAACCGAACACCGACGACATGCGTGATGCGCCTTCGATCCCGCTCATCCAGCGCTTGCTGGAAGGCGGAGCGATTGTTTCGGCTTTCGATCCGGTCGGACGGCAGCATGCCGAACAGTTGCTTCCCGACATCGAATTTGCGGCGAATGCCTATGCTGCGGCAGATGGGGCCGATGCATTGGTCATCGTGACCGAATGGGACGAATTTCGCGCGCTCGACCTCAAGAAGATCGCTCGCACGATGCGCGGCAAAGCCTTGCTCGACCTGCGCAACATCTACGAAGCTAAACAAGTCGAGCTCGCTGGCCTGACCTATCGCGGGATCGGGCTAGGCAGATATGAAACTCAGAAATAATCATCGCGGCTATGTTGCCACGGGACTGTTGCGTAAGGATTTCTAGAATGTCGAAAGCCACCACTCCAACCCACCATCGCCGTCATCGGTCTTGGCTACGTCGGACTGCCCCTCGCGGTCGCATTGGCGAAACAATTTGATACTGTCGGGTTCGATATCGATGCGGGACGGGTCGCTGAATTGCAGAGCAATTACGACCGGACTGGCGAGGTCGCTGGTGATCGACTGGCCGAGTCGACACTAATCCTTTCATGCGATCCAGCGTCAGCTTGGGCGCGCGATATGTTCATCGTTACCGTTCCCACGCCGGTGAATGCCGACAACCAACCCGACCTTGGTCCGTTGGAAGCGGCAACGCGCCTGGTCATCGACCTGATCGATCCCGCGAAATGTCCGACGATCGTCTATGAAAGCACCGTCTATCCCGGCGTCACGGAGGATCATTGCGGGGCGATCATCGAGGAGGCGGGTTTCGTTCGCGGACGCGATTTCCGGCTTGGCTACAGCCCGGAACGGATCAATCCCGGTGACAAGGTCCATACCGTCGACAAGATTGTCAAGGTTATCGCCGGTGAGGACGAAGAAGTGATTGAGCAACTAGCGTCGGTCTACAGCGCGGTCACCGTGGCTGGCACCTTTCGCGCAGCATCGATCCGTACCGCGGAAGGCGCAAAGGTCATCGAAAATGCGCAGCGCGACATCAATGTCGCCTTCATGAACGAAGTTGCCCGGATCATGGGCGACGCTGGCGTCAGCGCATGGGACGTAATCGACGCAGCTCGAACCAAATGGAACTTCCTACCGTTTGAACCGGGCCTCGTCGGTGGCCATTGCATCGGAGTCGATCCATATTACCTCTCGCATCTTGCCGAAAAACTCGGATACCATCCGAAGGTCGTCCTCGCCGGGCGTGAGACAAATGACTCGATGGGCCGTTGGATCATCAATCGTCTGCATGATCGACGCGACAAGAAAACGGGCAAGGCACTGGTCATGGGCCTGACTTTCAAGGAAAATGTTCCCGATCTGCGCAACAGTCGTTCGGTCGACCTGGTCGATACCCTCGAAGCTCACGGCTATGTCGTCGAAATTGCGGATTCGGTTGCGGACGCTGCCGAAGTCGAGCGGCTCTATGGGCGCGCTCCACTTGTCGCGAATGGCGAGCAATTCGACGTCGTCGTCGTTGCCGTTCGGCATGCCGAATTTGTTGCGCTCGATGATGCATCGATCTCCCGGCTCGTGGCGCCGGGGGGAACATTGGCTGACATCAAAGGTATTTGGCGGGATCGCGGTCTTGCGTCGAAACTGGACTATTGGACGCTTTGACTATGTTGCATTCCGTGCCTCTTCAACCGTCATCAAAGCAACGCTTCGTCTTGCGCCGCCGCTTCGAGCTGGCGGGGTCGCTCTTAGTGGTGGCGTTGTTGCCGTGGATCACTGCGCCGTATCTTTTCAGCACGCCGAACACGCTGCGCGCTTTCGATAACAGCCTGTTCGCGAACATTATGGCGGTTATCGTCGCCTTGTGGATCCGGATGTCTGTAGGCACCTTTCCAGGCATCCGGTCTGGGCAGACGATCGGCCCGGCGATCCTGGCAGGACATGCGGTGGCGATCGGTATGCTGCTGATGTTCCGACTTCCATATCACCGGCCATCGCTCATCGAAGGCGTGCTGTTCCACACCATCTGGTCATATGGTCTCTATCTCTTCGTCGTCCGCCGCCAGAAATCCCGCATTGCGATCGTGCCGTTCGGTGAAATCGAAAATCTTCGGTCGATCGACAATGTCGAATGGCGGACTCTCGAAGCCCCCGACCTTAACCGCGCCGACGGCTGCCACGCGATTGTGGCCGATTTCGATCACGATCTGCCGGCGGAATGGGAAGCATTCCTCGCCGACGCAGCGCTCGCCGGCAGGGTTGTGTATCAGGTCGAACAGCTCAAGGAATCGCTGACTGGTCGGGTCCAGGTTCGGCATTTGTCGGAAAATAGTTTTGGCAGCTTGGTGCCGGCGCGTGCCTATTCTGCAGTAAAGCATACCGGAGATGTTGCTGCGGCTTTGCTGATCTTGCCATTGGTGCTGCCGGTCATGGCGGCCTGCGCAGTCGCTATCCGCGTTTGCGATGGCGGTCCGGTGCTGTTTCGCCAACAACGTACGGGTCTTGCGGGCAAGCAGTTTTCAGTAATCAAATTTCGCACCATGAAGGTGCGCGATAGCGATGGTTCGCGCGAAGATGCGATGACGCACGCTAATGATATCCGGATCACGCGCGTCGGCAAGTTTCTCCGCCAAAGCCGTCTCGACGAGCTCCCCCAGCTTTTCAACATCCTTCGCGGAGAAATGAGCTTTATCGGCCCGCGACCGGAAGCAGAAGTGCTATCTTTCTGGTATATCGGCGACATCCCCTTCTATCGCTATCGCCATGTCGTGAAGCCGGGCATTACCGGCTGGGCACAGGTCAACCAGGGACACGTGGTGACGGTCGAAGAAATCAACGAAAAATTGCAGTACGACTTTTTCTACATCAAATATTTTTCGCCGTGGCTGGACCTGCTCATTATCTTTCGGACGTTGAAGGTCATGCTGACGGGGTTTGGGTCGCGCTAATGGGCGGGTGCGCCGGGAAATAAGGATTCTTCTTGGCGGTTATCAATGCAATCGGAACGGCGACGCCGGACCACGACATTCATTGCGCTTTCATCGACTGGGCAAGCGCGCAGGTCGTCGACCCGCGTCGTCGCAGGTTGTTCCAGCGAATGGTCGAACGATCGGGAATCGAACACCGCTATTCTGTTCTTCCTAAGACCCAAGGCGGTGGAAGCCCGGTTTGTCCCGGTGGATTTTATTCGAGTGACCCGTTGCCCTCGACGAGCGAGCGTATGCGCACATATGCGGTTGAAGCGCCCAAGCTGGCGTTGCGCGCGATTGAAGATCTTGCGCAGACGCGTGACATTGCAGGAATAACGCACCTCGTTGTTGCCAGCTGCACCGGGTTCGTTGCACCGGGGATCGACCAGATCATCGCGCGAGAACTCAACCTGTCGGGCAGTGTCGAGCGCCTGTTGATAGGTTTTATGGGCTGCTATGCGGCGGTCACCGCGCTTCGCTCGGCGCGCCACATCGTTCGCTCCGATCCCGCTGCGCGCGTGCTCGTGGTGACGGTCGAATTGTCGACGCTGCACCTTGAGGAGACGCAGGAAATCGAGCCGTTGCTTGCGATGCTGCAATTCGCCGACGGTGCCGCCGCGGCGCTGGTGACAGCGAATGGACCGGGTCTGAAAATAGAGCGTGGCTTCTCGATGACGCTAGACCAGTCCGACGAATTGATTCGCTGGGACATCGGAGACCAAGGCTTCGTGATGCGACTGTCGGGTAAAGTGCCCGGACGGATTTCCGAGGCGCTGACAACTGACAATGGTCGATTCGCGGTCGTTGGTGGCGCCGATGTCGCCGCCATCGATAGCTGGGCAGTTCATGCCGGCGGAAGGTCGATCCTCGATGCAGTTGAACATGGACTGGAGATGAAACCGCCAGCGCTTGAATCGTCGCGGGCGGTGCTCCGCGACAGGGGAAACATGTCATCGGCGACCCTCATGTTCGTTCTCGCCCGCGAGTTGCCAACGCGTCCCGCAAGCGGCGTCGCGCTCGCTTTCGGGCCAGGTCTGGCTGCGGAAGGCTTCCACTACGGCTGGACCGACTGATGTTGCCTCGCCGCCTCATTGCCGCGGAGAGGATGGATGCCGAGGATTTGCCCGCAGATGTCTATGCCCGGGTGCTCCACGATCTTTCGAAGGTAAACGGCTGGACGCTGGCCCAGCGCCCAACGCTAGCTTTCCTCGATCATGCTGTCGGTCACCGCAAATCTTTCCGTTTGCTCGACGTCGGTTTCGGGCACGGCGACATGCTTCGGCGGATCGCACGCTGGGCGCAAGGGCGCGAAATCGCCTGCAAACTGGTCGGCGTCGACCTGAACCCGCGCAGCGAACCCATCGCCCGCGCCGCAACCCCGTCCGCCCTCCCAATCCACTACGTCACCGGCGATTATCGTGATCAGGAAGGGCCGTTCGACCTCATCGTCTCCAGCCTCGTCGCCCACCACATGAGCGACAACCAGCTCCGCGATTTCCTTCGGTTCATGACGGACCGCGCCCGCGTCGGCTGGCTGGTCAACGACCTGCACCGCCATGGCCTGGCATATATGGGTTACCCGTTGCTCGCCCGGATCATGGGCTGGCACGAAATTGTCCGGCACGACGGCCGATTGTCGATCGCGCGATCCTATCGCCCCGACGAATGGCTCGCCATTCTCGCCGACGCAGGGGTCGCCGGCGCGAAGATCGACCGCTTCTTCCCGTTTCGCTTGTCGGTTTCATGGCACCGCTGATCGTCGGCGCGGGGCCCGCCGGCTGCGCCGCCGCCATCGTGCTTGCTAGGGGCGGTGCATCGCCGCTCGTTCGCGAACAGACCCTCGTCACCGGTGATGCTCTATGCGGCGGCTTCCTGAGCTGGCGCACTCGCCAGTCGCTCACCGCCCTCGGCATCGACGCGGCGACAATTGGCGGTCACCAGGTCAACCGGGTCACGCTCTATTCCGGAAGGAAACGGGCGTCGGCGCGGCTGCCGGTCCCGGGCATCGGCCTGTCGCGCCGCCACCTCGATACCGTGATGCTCGCTCGCGCCATCGAAGAGGGCGCAACGATCGAGCGCGGCGTCAAACTGCTCGCCGTCGATGCGGATGGCACTGCACACTTCGATGACCGGACGTCCATCAATCCCGACAACCTTCTGCTCGCCAACGGAAAGCATGACGTGCGCGGCCTGCAACGTCGCGAGGCGCGCATCGGCGGGGACCTTTCGGTCGGAATCCGCATTCGCCTGGGCCCGCATCCGGCGCTGAACGACATGATCGCCGACCGCATTGAACTGCATCTGTTCGATCGCGGCTACGGCGGCCTCATCCTGCAGGAAGACGGCAGCGCCAATCTCTGCATGGCGGTGCGCAAATCGGCCCTCGCGGAATTCGGGGGACAGCCCATGTCGATGCTCGACTATCTCGCGTCCCGAGACGATCCGCTGGCCGAGCGCCTTGTGCATTGGGACCGCGCCGCAACGATCGATACGATCGGTGCGGTGCCCTACGGCTGGCGCGCCCGCGATTCCGTGCGTGGTCGCTTCCTGCTCGGCGACCAGGCGGCGTGCATTCCGTCGCTGGCCGGGGAGGGGATCGGCCTCGCCATCGCCAGCGGGATGATGGCGGCCGAACATCTGCTCGCTGATGGACCCGACGGCGCCTCTACCTACCAGCGCGCCTTCGCCGCCGCCGCTGCGCGCCCCGTCAATCTGGCCCGCGCGATCTGGGCAATCCTCGAACGACCGACGAGCGCTCGGATCGCGCTCGCCGCCGTCGATGTCGTTCCGTCGCTCGCCAATCTCGCCGCCCGGCTGACCCGGATCGGGGAATATTAGGCGTCGATGACGTCCTCATCGACACTGGCCGCGCGTTCCTGGATAAAGTTGAAGCGGTGTTCGGGGTTCTTGCCCATCAAGCGGTTGACCAGGTCCTTGACCGGCTGACGGTCTTGATATTCGGTCGGCAGGGTGATGCGGATCAGCGACCGACTGGCCGGGTCCATCGTCGTTTCCTTCAACTGGTTGGGGTTCATCTCGCCAAGCCCCTTGAACCGCCCGACGTCGACTTTCTTGCCCTTGAACTCCTTGGCTTCCAGCTCAGCGCGGTGGGCTTCGTCGCGGGCGTACAGTGATTTCGATCCGCTGGTCAGCCGATAAAGCGGCGGCTGGGCCAGGAACAGGTGTCCGCGCCGCACCAGTTCCGGCATTTCCTGGAAGAAGAACGTCATGAGCAGGGTCGCGATGTGCGCGCCGTCGACGTCGGCGTCGGTCATGATGATGATCCGCTCGTACCGCAGTGAATCCTCGTCGAATTGGTCGCGCAGCCCGCAGCCCAATGCGAGCTGGAGGTCCGCGATTTCCTGGTTGGCGCGGATCTTGTCGGCGGTTGCGCTGGCGACATTCAAGATCTTGCCGCGGATCGGCAGGATCGCCTGCGTCTTGCGGTTGCGCGCCTGCTTGGCGCTGCCCCCGGCGCTGTCGCCTTCGACGATGAACAATTCGCTGCCCGCCGCGTCGTTATTGGCGCAATCGGTCAGCTTGCCGGGCAGGCGCAATTTGCGTGCGCTGGTCGCGGTCTTGCGTTTCACCTCGCGCTCGGCGCGGCGCTTCAGCCGTTCGTCCATCCGCTCCAGGATGGCGCCCAGCAAGGCGCGCCCGCGATCCATATTGTCGGCCAGATAATGGTCGAAATGATCGCGCACCGCGGCCTCGACGAACCGCGCCGCCTCCAGGCTGGTCAGCCGGTCCTTGGTCTGGCTCTGGAAATGCGGATTGCGGATGAACACGCTCAGCATCAATTCGACGCCATTGAACACGTCCTCGGCGGTGATGTCCTTGGCCTTTTTCTGGCCGACCAGGTCGCCGAACGCCCGTATCCCCTTGGTCAGCGCGGCGCGGATCCCGGCTTCATGAGTCCCGCCGTCAGGGGTCGGAATCGTGTTGCAATAATAATTTTCGTTCGACCCCTCGCTCCACACCGGCCAGGCCACCGCCCATTCGGCGGAGCCTTGCGAGTCCGGAAAGTCCTGCTTGCCGGCGAAGGCGGGGGTCGTGACGCACTCGCGATCCGCCAATTGCTCTGCCAAATGGTCGGCAAGGCCGTTGGCGAACTGGAACACGGCTTGCTCAGGAACCGCATCGGACGCCATCGACGGGTCGCATTTCCAGCGAATTTCGACCCCGGCGAACAGATATGCCTTCGACCGCGCCAATTTGTAGAGCCGTTCCGGACTGAAAACGGCATTCGCGCCGAAAATCTCGGCATCGGGGGTGAAGATGATCGTGGTGCCGCGCCGGTTCGGGACGGCGCCGACCTCTTCCAGCTTCGACGTCGCATGACCCCTGGCGAAGGATTGGCGATAGAGCTTCTTGTCGCGCGCCACTTCGACGATGGTTTCGGTCGACAGCGCATTGACCACCGATACGCCGACGCCGTGAAGACCGCCGCTGGTGGCATAGGCCTTGCCTTCGAACTTGCCGCCCGAATGCAGCGTCGTCATGATGACTTCCAGCGCGCTCTTGCCAGGATATTTGGGGTGGGCGTCGACCGGGATTCCGCGGCCATTGTCGGTGACGGTCAGCCGGTTGCCCGGCTCCAGCATGATCTCGATCCGGCTGGCATGGCCCGCGACGGCCTCATCCATGCTGTTGTCGATGACTTCGGCGGCCAGGTGGTGGAGCGCGCGCGCATCGGTCCCGCCGATATACATGCCCGGCCGACGACGAACCGGCTCGAGCCCTTCGAGGACCTCGATCGCGGAAGCATCATAATCGGTGGGCGTCGGCGAAGCGCCGGATTTAAACAGATCGGACATTGGGAGAATGCTATACGGTCGGCGGCAGGAGAATGCCAAGCGCTACGGGGACAGAGAAATTTTCGAACCAAAAAACCACGGCCGCCCGACGCTCACCGGAGTTTTTTGATGGTCGCGACTCCCCGATTGGTCTCGACCGACAATATCTGACAATACGAGTACTTAGCGAACCCGCGGTCCGCCGAACGGTAGTGGCGGGGGCGGGCGGCGGTCGCGGCGCGGCAATTGCGCCTGATAGGCGACGCCGCAATGATCGACGCAATAAGGATAGCCCGGGTTCGACGGATTGCCGCAGAAGTGAAAGTCGGGCTCGCCCGGATGGCCCATCGGCCACCGGCAGACGCGATCATTCAATTCCAGCAGACCGGTCTTGTCGGACACGTCGTCGCTTGGCTTAGCCGGCACCAGTCGGCGCGGCGGCGCGGGCGGAATCGGCGCCTGCGTATCGCCCGGACCCTGGCGAATGAACCCGCCCGGACCGACCGAACGATATTGCATGTTGGGATCGAGCTGTTGCTGCGGCTGGTTGGCACGGTGCGGCATTGCCGGCTGATGCTGCTGGCGAGGAGTGTGGCTGAATTTCGGTCCGGCACCCGGCGGCGCATCGCCCGGCGCAACATCGGCGGCATGGGCCGCGGCGGGCGGTGCCTCGCTTACGGGCGGCTTGGCCGATGAGGGCTTGCCAGCAGCCGCCTTTTTCGGCGCGGCAGGTTTCTTCGCGACCTTGCCCTTTTCCTCGCCGGACTTGACCGGGGAGGGTCGCGACTCGAGGCCCAGGCGATGCGCCTTGCCGATCACGGCATTGCGACTGACGCCGCCAAGATCTTCCGCGATCTGGCTGGCGGTCGACCCCTTGGCCCACATCGCCTTGAGGCGATCGATGCGTTCTTCGGTCCAGGACATGAAAACTCCAAGCTTGCTTGCGGGGCGCCGCCAAGGCCGATAGGCGATTGCCCGATGATGAGCCAGCCCCCCACCAACAACGACGCAATGCGCCTCCGCAGCAAGCCGGGCGAACCGACCCTCAGCGGCGTCAATTGGGTGGGGCTGAAGACCCTCTATATCAAGGAGGTCAGACGTTTCTTCAAGGTGCAGATGCAAACCGTGTGGGCGCCGGCCATCACGACGATGCTGTATCTGGTCATTTTCACCATCGCACTGGGACGTGAGGGGCGCACCGTGATGGGCGTTCCCTTCGCCGATTTCCTGGCGCCCGGCCTCATCATTATGGCCATGCTGCAGAACAGTTTCGCCAACGGCAGCTTTTCGCTGATGGTCGGCAAGATGCAGGGCACCATCGTCGATTATCTGATGCCGCCACTGTCGGTCGGGGAATTGATGGCCGCACTGGCGGGCGCAGCAATCACCCGCGCGGTTCTGGTCGGGTTCGCGGTATGGTTCGTGATGTTGCTATATCCGGGCGTCCACGTCGGCATCACATCGCCGCTTAGCGTCCTGTTCTTCGGCCTTGCCGGGTCATTCATGCTTGCGCTGCTCGGCGTTATCACGTCGCTTTGGGCGGACAAGTTCGATCAGGCCGCGATGGTGACCAATTTCGTCGTTGCACCGCTGTCGCTGCTGAGCGGGACATTTTATTCGGTCGACGCGCTGTCGCCCTTCTTCCGGACACTCAGCCACGCAAACCCGTTTTTCTATGTCATCTCCGGGTTCCGTCACGGCTTTCTGGGTCAGGCCGATTTGCCGATCATGCTCGGCGCGACCGTGCTGATCGCCATCAACGTGCTGCTCGGGGTCGCATGCTATTTGCTTCTGCGTAGCGGCTGGAAGATCAAGAATTAGTCGATAGCCCGCGCCTGCGGCTCGCTCGTCTCGGCGCGTTAACGGCACATGACAATGTCATTCAGCGCCGCATCATCGGCAAGGTCTTACAACGGCATCATCAACCGCTCGAAAGGAGAGCAAGGATGCGTAAGACCCTGTTTACCGCCGCCGCCGCCCTAAGCGCGCTCGTGATCGCTGCCCCGGCTTCGGCCCAGTGGGCTCCGAATTCGGGTTATGGATACGGTTATGGCCAGAATTATGGCCTTGCCCGCAACCTCCAGGTGCGGATCGACCGCCTGCAATCTCAAATTCGCAGACTCGACCAGCGCAACATCTTGTCAAACCGCGAAGCCCGCCGCCTGATGAACGATGCCAACCGCATCGAATATCGCTTGCGTCGCTCAAGCCGCAACGGCCTCAACTATGGGGAAGTGCGCGACATTCAGAATCGCCTCCAGCGGCTGGAATGGACCATCCAGCGCGAGGCGCGCGACGGCAACCGTCATCGGAACAACCGCTACGGCTATGGTCAAGGCTATTATGATCGTGACCACGATGGCCGCAACGACCGTTACGAGGATGATCGCGGACGGCGTCACGATCGCCGCTGAGGATCGCGAAGCGCCTGTTGCGTAATGGAAGGGCGGTACCATCCGGTGCCGCCCTTTTCTTTTGTGGCACGGGGGCGATATAGGCTCCGCCCGAACCCATCTTCCCATCGATTCAGGAGTGTTTTTCATGGCCATCACGCCGCTCATGCCCGTTTACCCGCGTTGCGAAGTGCGGCCGGTGCGCGGGGAAGGGGTCTATCTCTATGGCGAACAAGGCGAAAAATATCTGGATTTTGCAAGCGGTATCGCGGTCAATTTGCTTGGCCACAGCCATCCGCATTTGACCAAAGCGCTGCAAAAGCAGGCGGAAACGCTGATCCATGTCTCCAACCTCTACGGATCGCCGCAGGGCGAGAAATTTGCCCGGCGTCTGGTCGATCTGACCTTCGCCGACACGGTGTTCTTCACCAATTCGGGCGCCGAAGCGGTCGAATGCGCGATCAAGACCGCGCGTCGCTATCACCACGTAAACGGCAATCCGCACAAGAAAGACCTGATTACCTTTACCAGCGCCTTCCACGGCCGGACGATGGCCACGATCAGTGCCGCCAATTCGGAAAAGATGCACGACGGGTTCGAACCCTTGTTGCCGGGTTTCACCTACGTCGAGTTCGACAATCTGGAGGCCGCGCTGGCCGCGATCACCCCCAATACGGCGGGCTTCCTGGTCGAACCGATCCAGGGCGAGGGCGGTATCCGGCCGGCGTCGAAGGAATTCATGACCGGGCTTCGCAAGGCTTGTGACGACCATGACCTGATGCTGGTGCTTGACGAAGTGCAATGCGGCGTGGCGCGCACCGGCCATCTTTACGCCCACGAATATTATGGGATCACGCCGGACATCATCGCCAGTGCAAAGGGCATTGGCGGCGGTTTCCCGATGGGCGCCTGCCTTGCGACCGAAAAGGCGGCGGCCGGTATGGTCATTGGCACGCACGGCTCGACCTACGGTGGCAATCCATTCGCCATGGCAGCGGGCGAGGCCGTGTTCGATGTTGTCGCGAATGACGAATTCCTGGCCAACGTCCGCGCGATGGGTGAGCGGTTGCGCACTGCGTTGGAGCAGATGATCCCGAACCATGACCATTTGTTCGAAGGCGTGCGCGGGGTCGGCCTCATGCTCGGGATCAAGATGAAGACCGACAGCCGTGCGTTCGTCAACTGGCTTCGTAGCCAGGGAATCCTGTTGGTTGCGGCGGGCGACAATGTCGTTCGCGTGCTCCCGCCGCTGACGATCGACGAAAGTAACATTCGCGAGTTCGTCGACGGCTTGTCGGCGGCTGCCACGAAATATCAGGTGCCCGAGACCGCGTGAACGAGAAGACGGTGACCGGAATGGAAATCGACACGGCGTTGGGATTTACCTTGCCCGATCATCACGCGCGTGGCCGGGTGGTGCGGATCGGCGCAACGCTCGACCAGATCCTGGCCAAGCATGATTACCCGCCGGCGATCGAGCATCTGCTCGCCGAAGCGCTGGCGTTGACCGGCTTGCTGGGCAATCTGCTTAAGGATCCCAGTGGTCAACTGACGCTGCAAGCCCAGACGGAAAATGGCATCGTCGACCTTCTGGTCTGCGACTATCACAATGGCGAATTGCGCGGATATGTCCGGCATGACGCCCAGCGATTGGCCGAAGCGGGACCCAATCCGAACCTCTTTTCGCTATTCGGCAAGGGCTATCTGGCGATCACGTTCGACCAGGCGGCGACCGACGAACGATATCAGGGGATTGTCCCACTTGAGGGCGAAGGTCTGGGCGAGGCGGCACAAAGCTATTTCTCTCAGTCGGAGCAGATACCATCATTGGTCCGTCTCTCGGCGAAGCGCGACAATCTTGGTTGGGTCGCGGGCGGGATGATGGTGCAGCACTTGCCCGAGGGCGAAGATGGTCGCGAGCGCCTCCATACTCGGCTGGATCATCCTGAATGGCCGCACGTTGCTTTGCTTGCCGAGACCGTCAAGGACGATGAGCTTACCGACCGCGCCCTTGCACTCGACCAGTTGGTCTGGCGCCTGTTTCACGAGGAAAAGGAAATTCGGGCGTTCGATCCGGTCGCGCTCAAGCGTGGGTGTCGATGCGATCCCGATTATGTCCGCTCCGTCATCGCGCGATTCCCGCCCGAGGAACGGGCGGCGATGGTCGGCGATGATGGGTTCATCCGGGTCGACTGCGCCTTTTGTGCGACGGATTTTCCGATCGACCCTGCGGTACTGGGATAAAACACCGCTAGAAATTATTCACTAATCTGGGTTAAATTCCAGCCATGCGATTCGTTCGACTGGCCTTGATCATGCTCGCGTTTCCGGTTGCGACCGGAGCACTGGTCGCTGCATCATTGCCGTCCGCGCTGCACGGGCAAGGGCTTTGGGAAGTAGGCAAGTCGCCCAGTGGAACGGGTAGTGAACGCCGATGCCTTCTCGATCCCGCGATTCTGGCCCAATGGGAACACCAGAACGATCAGTGCACGCGCGTCGTCGTTTCGACTGGAACCAGCAATTCGGAAGTGCATTACACTTGCACCAATGGCGGCTTCGGGACGTCGCACATCCGCCTTCTGACGCCACGCAGCGTTCGTATCCAGACACAGGGCATCGCGAAGGGTTTTCCGTTTGGATATACCCTCCATGCCCGTCGCATCGGAAATTGCCCGTCTCGTTAAGCTATCGTTTAACCATGTTCGGCTAGGCAGGGATCGTGCTTCCGGATCGGGTGCACGCATTCCTCCCAACGAGCGCGTTCGCGCGCTTGAACTGGGGCCGCCTCGTGCGGCCCCTTCTTTTTTTCGGGATGAACGCCTAGAGGCGCGGGCCATGAATTCGACTGGAGACAAAGCTGCCGTCGTCCTCCTTTCAGGTGGGCTCGAACTCGATGGTCTGTGCGGGCCTCGCCCGGGAAGCGGGTTTTCGGCTGTTGGCGCTGACCATCGATTATAATCAGCGACACCGGGTCGAGCTTTTGGCTGCGAGCCGTATTGCCGAAACGCTAGGTGCAGAGCGCCATGTCATCCTGCCGCTCGACCTCACCAAATTCGGCGGGTCGGCGCTGACCGGCGATGGTGATGTACCCAAAGGCGGCGTCGGGGACGACATTCCGGTCACCTACGTGCCCGCTCGCAACACGATCTTCCTGTCAATCTGCCTCGGCTGGGCCGAGGCAGCCGGCGCGCATGATCTATACATCGGCGTCAACGCACTGGATTATTCCGGTTATCCGGACTGCCGGCCGGATTTCATCGCCGCGTTCGAGAATCTGGCCAATATTGCAACCAAATCAGGGGTCGAAGGCGATCCCTTCACCGTCCACACCCCGCTGTTGCACATGAGCAAGGCGGACATCGCTCGCGAAGCGGCTCGCTTGGGTCTCGATCCGGGGATGAGCTGGTCCTGTTACGACCCTACGCCGGAGGGACGGCCATGCGGACTGTGCGACAGTTGCCGCCTTCGTGAAAAGGGATTTGCGGAGGCCGGCTTGATCGATCCGGGTGCCGCTTGACGTACGCCGTCAAGGAAACCTTCCTGACGCTGCAGGGCGAAGGAATGCAGGCCGGGTCCCGCGCCGTGTTCCTGCGCTTCGCCGGCTGTAACCTTTGGAGCGGGCTCGAACGGGACCGCGCGACCGCGCAATGCCAATTCTGCGATACCGATTTTGTCGGCACCGACGGGCCGGGCGGCGGCAAGTTCGCCAACGCCGAATTGCTAGCCGCTCACGTCGCGTCGATTTGGGGGGAAGGACCTGCCAACCGCCTGGTCGTCATCACCGGCGGCGAACCGATGCTCCAGCTCGACACCGACCTGATCGACACGCTCCACCATCGATCTTTCCGGATCGCCGTGGAGAGCAACGGGACGCTGCCCGCCGTTCCGAGCATCGACTGGCTTTGTATCAGTCCGAAGGCCGGGACCGAAGTGGTCCAGCGCGGCGGGGACGAGTTGAAACTCGTGTGGCCGCAGGAAGGGATCGATCTGGACGCACTGGAAAAATGGGATTTCCCGAACTTCCTGATCCAGCCGATGGATGGCGTCGATCGGGAAGCCAACCTGGAAGCGTCGATTGCCCTCGTCATGGAGCGTCCGAAGTGGCGCCTGACGTTGCAGGCCCACAAGATCGTGGGACTGGCCTAGTCGTTCCGGTTGGCGCCGTCACCAGGTGGCGAATTGGGTTCGGCGGGCTTGTCGTCCTCATCCGTCGCGGTCGCAGTAGAATCCGACTTCTTCGGGGCCGGCTTTCTTGTCGAACTCGTGGAATTGTCACCCGACGAATTGCCGGTCGAGCTTTCATTCCACGTCGACGGATCGACGTCCGCCGCCATATTGGCATCGGCACCGCTGATTGCGTCGATCGCGGTCAGATCGTTGACTTCCAGGTCATCGGCGGCCAGCGCCTGGTCGACTTGCCGAGGATCCTTTGCCGCTTTGTCATCGCCGCACGACGACAGCATGAAGGTCAGGGCCATCGCCGGGATCATCAGGCGCATCGACATACTCCGCATTGAAAAAAAGAGGCTGCCGGAATGAACCGGCAGCCTCTCGATAAGCCAACATTTCCGTTACCGGAAGTGTTGTCGCGATTACATCGCGTTGGTCGCGTTCGCATCGACTGCGTTGGCGTCGACCGCATTCGCATCGACGGCATTTACGTCCATGGTCATGTTCGCGTCCATCGCATTGGCGTCGGCGTTCATGGTATCGTCCATGACGTTTTCGGTGGTCATGGTGTCGTCGACGTTGACAGTGTTTTCAGCGGCCTCGTTGCTGCTGCAAGCCGAAACCGCCAGGGCCGCAGCCGCGACCAGGATAAGAGCACGCATTCAAAACTCCCTTGATTTTTTTGGATTTGTAGCGGGGCCATCCCCGTTCCCAAATCGTGGCGGACAATAGTGTTTCGCGGGCGCGCGCTCAAGGCATATTCTGCACGATGTCCAGATTCGCCAGAAATGCGGGAAAACTTGTCTCCATTGCGGCGTCAAGATCGCTCATTTGCGCGTCCGTGCCGAGTTTTTCCAGGCTGGTGACTCCGAATTCCGCGATGCCGCAAGGTACGATTCCGCCGAAATCGCTAAGGTCGGGCGCGACGTTGATTGAAAAGCCGTGCATCGTGACCCAGCGTTTCACCCGAACGCCAATCGCGCCGATTTTCGCTTCCGCGGGCCCTTGACCGGTCCAGATTCCGATGCGGCCGGGCTCTCGCCGCGCTGCGACGCCAAGGATGGCGAGCGAATCGATCATCCAGCTTTCGAGCGAATGGACGAAATTGCGAATGTCGCGGCCGCGTTTTTCGAGGTCCAGGACGAGATAGCCGACCCTTTGGCCGGGGCCGTGATACGTATAGCGCCCACCGCGACCAGCCTCGTAAACCGGGAAGCCCTTGGGATTGAACAATTCGGCCGGGTCGGCGCTGGTACCGGCGGTAAAGAGGGGTGGGTGCTCCAGCATCCATGCCAATTCCGGCGCGGTCCCGGCCCTGACATCCGCTGCCCTTCGTTCCATTGCTGCCAGCGAGTTGGGATATGGTGTCAGCCCGTCGCTGACGCGCCATTCGATGTCGCTGATCACCGTCATTTCCCGGCAATGCCTTGGTCGCGGTGGCAGTGCAACCGATTGCCACACAGGCGTCGGCTTCGCATAAGGAGGCAAATACGGGAGGATCGAGAATGCAACTGTCAATCGGCACAGCGTGGGACCAGACACGAGGAATTGTCGCCCGGGATGGGGCGCTGATTGCGCTCGTCGCAGCAGCGTTGTTCGTCCTGCCGAGCGCCCTTAGCACTCTTATTGCCCCGCAAAGCGCCACCATCACGCAGGAAAGTGCGAATGCCTCCGGCATTGGCGGGGTCGTCCAGATCATCATGACCTTGATCAGCCAGATCGGCGCACTGGCATTGACGGCGATCGCTCTGACGCCCGGTTTGTCGATCGGCGAGGCACTGTCGACCGGCGCGCGGAAACTGTTTCCCGCGATCGGCGCCTCTCTCCTTTACATCATCCCGTTCCTGGTCATCTTCGCGGTGATGCTTTCCGCCTTCGTCGGTGCCGGAACGCCAGAGGAGATGGTCGCAAGGCTGAAAAATCTCGGCGGCAGCCAGCTGCTCGCGATTCTTTTCCTCTGCATCGTCTTCTTCTACCTCGCAATCCGCTTCTGCCTCGCAAATGCCGTGGCGGTTGCAGAAAGCAGCAATCCGCTAGCGATCCTCAAGCGAAGCTGGTCACTGACGCGCGGGAATGCGCTCCGCTTGTTCGTATTCCTGATCCTGATGGGCATTGTCGGTCTGGTCTTGGGAAGTGTTGCCGGAATGGTCGGCGGATTGCTCGTCACCCTTTTGTTCGGGCCGATGCAGCCGATGACGATCGGCGCGCTGGTTTTCGGCCTGATCAATGGAATCGCCAGCGCCGTGCTGATCACTTTGTTCGTCCTGATGTTGGCGCGGATCTATGCCCAGTTGGTCAGCACGGGAACGGTGCCCAAGGTCGAGGACATTTTCGCCTAACGCCAGCGCGCCAATGGGGGCAAACTCATCAGGATCGCGTCGATGTTGCCGCCGGTCTTTAGCCCGAACAAGGTGCCGCGGTCGTAGAGCAAGTTGAATTCGACGTAGCGGCCGCGAAAGTCGAGCAGCGCCTCCATGTCCTTGTCGTTGAACGGCAGGTTCATCCGCTTTCGAACGATTTGCGGGTAAATCTCCAGGAATGCTTCGCCGACGTCGCGGGTGAAAGCGAAATGGTCGTCGAAATGATCTTCCAGCCGATCGTAGAATATCCCGCCGACGCCGCGGGCGCGATTGCGGTGAGGTATCCAGAAGTAATCCTCCGCCCACTTCGCAAAGCGGTCGTAAAATGTCGGATCATGGGCAGCGCACGCTGCTCGCAGGCGGGCGTGGAAGGCGTCGGTATCTTCTTCGTAGGGGATTGCAGGATTGAGGTCGGCTCCGCCACCGAACCAGCGCCGGGCCGTTGTCAGGAACCGCGTGTTCATGTGAACCGCCGGAACGTGCGGATTCGCCATGTGCGCAACCAGACTGATCCCGGTCGCAAAGAAGCTTGGGTCGTCCTCGGTCCCCGGGATCTGGGCCGCGAATTCGGGACTGAACCTTCCGCCAACGCTGGAGACGTTAACGCCAACCTTTTCGAAGATATTCCCCTTCATGACGCCGCGAACGCCGCCACCCCCGGGCGAACCATCTTCCTCGAACTCGATCCCAGGGGATGTACTCGAAGGCAGCGTCGCTACCTGCCTGGCGCTCAATCTCTTCGAACGCACGGCAAATCCGGTCGCGTAGCGACTCGAACCAGTCGCGGGCCGCCTGTTGCTGGTCGTCGAGCGGTTTCATTCGGGCAGTAATCCTGTCTGTCGCATCGCCTCGCCAAGTGCGAGCGCGGCCGAGGTTGCAAGATTGAACGATCTTACGCCAGCGCGGATGGGCAGGCGCAGCCGGACATCGCATTCGTCGGCCACGATATCCGGAACGCCGCCACTTTCCTTGCCGAAGATCAAAATATCGTCATTCGCGAACGAAAAATCGTGAGTGCGCATCTCGGCTTTCGTGGTCAACAGGACCAAACGTCCGCGCCGGGCCTGGCGAAATGCCGCAAAGTCGGCGTGCCGACTGATTTCGACATGGTCGATATAGTCCATTGCTGTTCGGCGGACGCGGCGGTCGTCCCACGCGAACCCCATCGGCTCGATGAGGTCGACCGGAATGCCAAGACACGCGCCCAAGCGAAGCACTGCGCCGACATTCTGGGCGATTTCGGGTTCGAAAAGGGCAATCCGCATGGCTGTCCGGATGGCGGCAAAGGCGTCGATGTTCAAGAGGAGGTGAACTGGCCCCTTGGCACCCGCGCGTGACCCCGCTATCAGCGCGCCAACCTTCTCCGGCGTTGCCGGCGGAGGCGTCGTATCCGTCCCTTTCGGGGCAGTTGAAATCAGACGTGCAAAAAGGGTGAGCATGGCCACGCCGGAAAACATGGTTGGCGTTCCCGATGGAGGTGACGGAGTTCGCCGCCGGGACTTCATCAATATCGCTGCGGTTAGCTTCGCAGGCGTCGGCGGTGCCGCCGTCCTTGCGCCATTGCTGACGCAGATGAGTCCGTCCGCTGACGTGCTCGCGCTGGCCTCGACCGAGGTTGATATTTCCAAGATCGCGCCGGGTCAGGGCATCAAGACGATGTGGCGCAAGCAACCGATCTTCGTGCGCAATCTCATGCCCAAGGAAATCCAGGAGGCCAATTCGGTCAAGCTGGCCGATTTGCGCGATCCGCAATCACTTGCCGAGCGCACCAAGCCGGGCAAGGAAAATTGGCTGATCACGCTTGGTGTCTGCACGCACCTCGGCTGCGTTCCGCTGGGCATCGGCGATGGTGAGAACCGCGGTGAATATGGCGGTTATTTCTGCCCGTGCCATGGTTCGCACTACGACACCGCCGCACGCATTCGCAAAGGTCCGGCGCCGACCAACCTGGTCGTCCCGGAATATAGCTTCACGTCCGACACTGTCGTGACGATCGGCTAAGGGGAAACCGACGATGAGCTTTTCCTGGGCCAAGCCCTACGAACCGAAAACCGAACTGGGCAAGTGGTTCGATAACCGCCTTCCGCTTCCACGCCTCGTCTATGGCGCGATTGGTGGTGGGTATCCGGTGCCGCGCAACCTGAATTATTTCTGGAATTTCGGTGTCCTCGCCGGCCTATTCCTGATGATCCAGATCGTCACCGGAATCGTCCTTGCGATGCATTATTATGCGTCGGCGGACGGCGCCTTCAACTCGGTCGAGCACATCATGCGTGACGTCAACGCGGGCTGGTTCCTGCGTTACGCCCATGCCAACGGCGCGAGTTTCTTCTTCATCGTCGTCTACATCCACATTTTCCGCGGCCTGTTTTACGGATCGTATAAGGCCCCGCGCGAACTGATCTGGATGCTCGGCCTCGTCATCTACCTCCTGATGATGGCGACAGCGTTCATGGGCTATGTCCTCCCGTGGGGGCAGATGAGCTTCTGGGGGGCGCAGGTCATCACCGGCTTCTTCTCGGCCTTCCCGGTCGTCGGTGAACCGCTGCGGGTCTGGCTGCTGGGTGGATTCGCGCCTGATCAGGCTGCGCTGACCCGCTTCTTCTCATTGCATTACCTGCTGCCCTTCGTGATTGCGGGTGTGACGATCCTGCACATCTGGGCACTTCATATCCCGGGGTCGAACAACCCGACCGGCGTCGATGTGAAGACGGAAAAGGATACGCTTCCGTTCCACCCGTTCTACACGGCCAAAGACGGCTGGTTTGCAGGTGCGGTGCTGGCGGCTTACGCCTTCCTGGTGTTCTTCGCGCCTAACTATCTGGGCCACCCGGACAATTATATTCCGGCCAACCCGATGTCGACGCCGGCGCACATCGTCCCCGAATGGTATTTCTGGCCGTTCTACGCGATCCTGCGCAGCTTCACGGTCGACTTCATCCTGGCTGCCAAGCTGTGGGGCGTGCTTGCGATGTTCGCGTCGATCCTGCTGCTGTTCTTCCTGCCGTGGCTCGACAAATCGCCGGTTCGTTCGGGCAATTACCGTCCGCTGTTCAAGCGCTTTTTCGTCCTGCTACTGATCGATGTCGCCATCCTTGGTTATGTCGGCGGTGCGGAGATCAACGCGTTCAACATCGCGCTCGGGCAATTCGCCTCGGCTTATTATTTCGCACACTTCCTCATCATCCTGCCGTTGATCAGCAAGTTCGAACGCACGCTTCCACTGCCCTCGTCGATCTCGGCGTCGGTGACGCACGGTGAAGCCGAAGAGAGTGCACCGCTGGGCCAAGGCGCGGGCGCGCCTTCCACGGCCGCTTAAGGGGAATAGAAGACCATGGTCCGCATTATCGGTTTCCTTGTCGGATTGGGGTTCGCTGGAATCCTCATGATCTCGATGTTTGTCGACCTGAAGACCTACTTCACTTCGACCCACGAAGAGACCGCCGAGCACGTCTTCCACAAGTATCCACGCGATGCCGGCATCTCCGCGAACAGCCTGTTCGGCACGTATGATAATGCCCAGCTCCAGCGCGGCCTGAAAGTCTACACCGAGGTCTGCGCGGCCTGCCACGGCATCAACCAGGTCCATTTTTACGATCTTGCGAAGCTCGGCTATAACGAAGGCCAAGTGAAGAGCTTTGCCGCCAACGAATGGAAGATCGAGGTTCCAACGATCAACCCGGACACTGGCGAGGCCGCCACGCGCAAGGCGACCCCCGCCGATCGTTTCCCCAATCCCTATCCCAACGAAATTGCGGCCCGCGCGGCGAACAACAATGCGTATCCGCCCGATCTTTCTCTGATCGCCAAGGCCCGCCACGACGGTGCCAATTATGTCTATTCGCTTCTCACCGGCTACACCGCGCAGCCTGCGGAGCTCCTCAAGGAATTTCCGGCGGCAAAGACGCCGGAAGGGCTGCACTACAACCCTTATTTCGCGAACCTCAACATCGCGATGCCGTCGCCGCTGACGGCCGAGGGGCAGGTCAGCTACGATGCGGAGGGTTCCCCCAAGCCGACCGTCGACCAGATGGCGAAGGACGTTTCGGCGTTCCTGCTGTGGACGGCAGAGCCGAAACTGGGCGAACGCAAGCGGGCCGGTGTGACCGTTTTGATCTTCCTCCTGATCGCGACCGTCCTTGGCTATCTGGCCTATCAGAACATCTGGGCCGAGGCGAAACGCAAGGTGGCGCCGAAGGGCCCGTTGGAGCCAGCAAACAAAGCCAAGCGTAGCCGTGCCAAGAACAAGGCTGGCATCGAAGGCTGAATGACAAAGTGAGGACCAGCGCCGACGCCTTGAAGGCGCTGGTCCGCAGCATCCCGGATTTTCCCAAGCCGGGAATCCAGTTCCGCGACATCACGACGCTTCTTCTCGACCGCGACGGCCTTGCCGCTGCGGTCGATGCATTGTGCGCGACCGTCGAGGGGCCGATCGACCAGGTCGCGGCGATCGAGGCACGCGGATTCGCGTTGGGCGGTGCGATAGCCGTCCGGTTGTCTGCGGGGCTCCTCCTGGTCCGCAAGGCCGGAAAGCTGCCGGGCAATACGATCGCCCAGGACTACACGCTCGAATACGGCACCGATCGCCTTGAAATTCATGCCGATGCCTGTCGGCAAGGGACGCGGGTCCTCATCGTCGATGATCTGATCGCCACGGGCGGCACGGCATTCGCTGCCGTGCGGCTGATCCGCAAGGCGGGCGGCGTCGTTGCTGGCGCCCGTTTTGTGATCAATCTACCCGAACTTGGGGGCATCGCAGCATTGGAAGAAGCAGGCGTTCCCACCGCGACCCTGATGGAGTTCGAGGGCGGCTAGGCAGCCTCTGGCCGCCGAAGCATCAGCACGATCGACGTATATTGCATGACCACAACGTCGTCCTGGTTTTTGACGATGGTCTGGGTGCGAATACTGCCCAGGTGTGGCTTGGACCGAGAGGGGGTCACCGCGAGAATCTTTCCGTAAACCTGCAGCGTATCGTCCGGATAGACGGGAACCAGCCAACGCAGTTCGTCGACGCCAGGCGAGCCCAGCCCCGCTTGCGGGTCGCGTTGAAGATGATCGACCAGCACCGACATGGTCATCGCACAGGTGTGCCAACCGGAAGCAGCAAGGCGACCGAAGTGGGTTTTCGCTGCCGCCTCGTCGCTCAGGTGGAAGGGTTGTGGGTCATATTTTCGTGCGAATTCCAAGACTTCCGCCCGAGTGACCGCATAGCTGCCGAAATGAACTTCGGAGCCGACTTCCATGTCTTCCAGATATTTCATTGGCGAAGGCTATGCCGGTAAGTTTCCAAACGCAACCCATCGTGCACGAGGGCACTACGGGTTGCGCTGGCCTGTCCGCCTAGAACTTGTAGCCGAAGCGAAGGCCGATCGTCCGCGGTTTTGAAACGTTGGTGTAGATCTTGCCACCGATCGCGGTGCCGCCAAACGGATCGCCGCACACCGCCTCGACGCACTGGATGCTCTTCGACAATTGTCCGCGCGCATCGAACAGGTTCTTGACATAGAGGCCGACGGTGAACGGTCCTTTTTCGATTCCGGTGGCAACGTCCAACAGGGCATAAGCCTTCAGGTTGCCGTAAATCCCATTCTCGAAATCGCGAAGGTCGCGGCGGCGCGATCCTTCGTAGCTGAGGGAACCTTGGACGTGGGCGCGCATGTCCGACCAATCCCATTCGTAGCGAATGCGGCTGTTGGCCTTCCAGCGCGCAGTGAGCGGAAGGCGGGCGCCGCTTTCGGCGAGCAGCGCATTTTCTTCGGGAATGTCGTCACCGTCCAGGTCGACATCGATCGTGCAGTCGAAATCGGACACCACGATCCGGCAGAAATCATTTTGCAACTTGGCATTGTTGTAGCTCAGACCCGTGCTCCAGGTCAGGCCTTCCATCGGTCGCAATAACAAGTCTGCCTCGAACCCGTAGATCCGTGCCTCGCCGGCATTGCGGATTTCGGTCAGCCCGTTCTGCCCCAGGAAGCTGAGCTGGATGTCGCTCCAATCCTCGCGATAGACCGCGACGTTGAAGTGGGAACCGCGACCGAAGCTGAACTTTGCCCCGGCTTCGTAATTGGTCAGGAAATCGGGCTTGTAGGGTGGCAGCGTGCCGCGGCGGTTGATGCCGCCGGGACGGAAACCCTTCGACCAGGTCGCATAGAGCAACAGATCGTCATTCGGCTTGTAGGTCAGGTTGAGGCGGTGGACGAAGCCGGTGTCCTTGGTTCTCTTGTCAAGGTTTGTGCACGGTGATCCGCCTACCTCCGGTCCATCGAAACAGGCCGCGACGCCGGTCTTGCTGCTGTAGCCGTCGCTATAGCCGAAGAAACCGACCAGCGAATTGTCGAATTTGTAATAGCGACCGCCGACTGTGGCCGTCAGTTGCGGTGTGATGTCGTACGAAAGTTCGCCGAAAACCGCATAGTCGCGGTCGACGCGAAGTTGCTTGGTCAACCAGATATTGCTTGCGGTGCCCGGAACGACGAGGTCGTCGGCAAGGCCGTCAATGATGTAATTTTGTTCGATGTTGTGCGACTGCCGTTGGTAGAACAGTCCCGCGACCAGGCGCAGCGGCTTGTCGGCTGGCGACGTGAACCGAAGCTCGTGGCTCTGCTTGGTGAACCGGTCGTCGGAGCGAACATATTGGTTCGGATTCACCGGGTCGTCGGCATTGTCATACCAGTACGCGCCGTAGCCGTAGAGCGCGTCGTAGAAGTAGCTGTAGTCGACATAATCGAACGCGCCGTCGATCTGCCGCTTCATATAAGCGCCGGCATAAGTGACGTCGAAATTAGCGACCTTACCTTCGATGGTTAGCGACGCCTGCCACCATTTGTCGTCGCTTTTTTCCTTGTTGAACTGCATTGTATTGAGCGCACCGAGACCGGATTCCTCGGCGAACGATCCGTTGGCAATTTGGCGTTGGGCCATAATCTGGGGCGTGATCGTCCAATTGTCGTCGAGGTCGATCTTCAGCGCGGCGCGCGCGCCATAAGTCGTGACGTCGTTATAATCGTCCTCGGCATAACGATCATTATCGAACGTGATGTCGGCTGTCGGGAAGTAGAGGCTACCGCGCACATTGTCGATGTAGCCCGCGTCCTTGCGATACCATCCCACGATCCGGGCCGCGATATTGGATGCAACCGGCAGGTTGATGAAGCCCTCACCGGTGTACCCCCAGTCTCCGTGCGCGACCTTGTTCAGTTCCAGGTTGACCGCGCCGAGAGTGCGGCCAAGTTCGGGCTTGTTAGTGATCAGACGAACGGTGCCCGCCTGGCTCGAAGCGCCGTAAAGCGTTCCTTGCGGGCCGGCCAGCGCCTCGACCCGGGCGATGTCGAAGATGTGCATGTCGAGCGCACCCTGGATCGTCGTGATCGGTTGCTCGTCGAGATAGGTGCCGACGCTGGGCAGCGAGGCGGAATGGTTGGCGTTTTCGCCCGACGCGACGCCGCGAAAATAGACGTTGCTCGTGCCCGGCCCCGAGCTCTTGTAACTCAGCGAGGGGACGAGCTTGGCGTAATCGTCGAAATCGTTGACCTGGAGGTCGTCGAGCTGCTTCGTCCCGATTGCGGTGATCGCGAGCGGCACATCCTGAAGGTTTTCCGCGCGCTTTGTTGCGGTGATGATGATGGCATCTTCATCGTCTGCAACGGTCGAGGCTGAATTGGCAGGATCGGTCGCCGGGGCGTTCTGGGCCGAGGCCGCAGAGCAGAGCATCGACGTCGCAAGTAGGGCGATCGCGCTCACCCCTCCATAAGCTCGAGAAGCACCAGTTCGCATCAAAGCCCCCTTCGATTCATTGTTAGGAACTAGAGTGACAGAAAGATTGTCGCGGTCAATTCACCATCGCGCAATCCGGCAACGCTGTGGCCTAATTGCGCCAGTCTTCCAGGGTAGGGCCGACTGCTTCTTTCAGTGGAGCAAGCCAAGCCTCGAATGCGCGCCACTGATCGACGCCCAAGGCGTTTACAGGCCGCCTGACCTGCTCCGCGCTAGGGGTGCGGACCGCGCGCTTGTTCTCATGGAAGGCAAGGCAGGCAGGATCGAATGGAAGGCCTATCCCGTCGATCAACGCGCGGATCTGCCCTTCCGGATCGTCGATCAATGCCTCGTTGACGACCCGATGCACGGTTCCGGGTTGGACGGTTGCGAAGTGCCGCATCAGGCGAACATAGTCGGAATAATAACGACCGATGTCGCCAAGGTCGTAGGTGAAAGCCTGCCCGCGAGCAAAATGCTGCTTGAAGTTGGAAAATCCGCAAGCCAGCGGGTGGCGACGGGCGTCGATGATCTTAGCGTTGGGTAAGATCAGTCTGATGAAGCCGATATGTGCCCAATTGTTCGGCAATTTGTCGATGAAATGCGGCTTGTCGGTAACCCGCTGGATGCTGGCGCGTTCAAGATATTCCTCGCCGAGCGCCTGGCATTCTTCGCTGTTCAAATCGGCAAGGCATTCAGGATATGCGCTGTCCTGCGCCAGCGACTTACGCCCGCCAATTCGCCGGGCCATGACGGGAATGTCAGGTAGTTCGGTCGTCCCTTCGACCAGCGGATGGCTGGCAAGAATTTGCTCGACCAGGGTCGATCCCGATCGCGGCAACCCAATGATAAAAATCGGCGCGTCGGAAAGGCAGCCGACGCCGTTTCTCGAGTTAAAGAAGTCGCGAGTGAACGTTGCGATCGACCGATCGACGAGCAACCGGATCGACGCAGGATCGTAATCCAGATCCTCGCGGCGCAGTCGGTTAGCGGCAGCATAATTGGCGAAACTGGCTTCCGCCATGCCGCTGTCTTCAAGCGCTTTGCCCAACGCGAAGTGGAGGTGAAAGCGATCATCGCGGTCGAGGCTGTCATCCGCCAATGTACTTCGCATCTGCGCCACTTCCGCGTCGGTGAAGCGATACGTCTTGAGATTGGCGAGGCTCCAATGAGCTTCGCCCAGCGACGGCTTTGATTCGATTGCGCGGCGATAGGCGACAATCGCCTCATCGGTCCGCCCAACCGTCTTGAGAATGTGACCGAAGCTCATCCACAATTTCGGCTCGTCGGGTCGTTTGTCCAATATCTCGCGATATAGCGCGAGCGCTTCTTCGTGCCCGCCAATGCGCCCAAGGGCAGCAGCTTTCAAACTGGCATGCCCGTCGTTCGAGCGACCCTCTCTTTCGATGGCCTCGAGCTCCGCAACCGCTTCGGCCGGCTTGTTCTGCTTGTACAGGACGGTGGCCAGATTGGCCCGCGCTGCGGTGAACGTGGGAGCCAGCTCAAGAGCACGTCGAAGCAAATTCTCGCTGTCCACCAAGCGCCCGACCCGGGCCGCCAATTCCGCCATCATGCGGATCGCTGCAACGTCGGTCGGACGCGCCTTTAGACGGGGACGAAGGATGCTTTCCGCGCTCGGCAAATCATTCGAGGCGAGCGCTTGACCGGCCCGCAGCAAATCAGGGTCGCGGGTCGCCGCGGCCAGATGGCGCTGCAATTTGGCTTCATCAGCGCTAATACTCACCAGTCGACGCTAGTGGAGGGTTCCCCCCGCCGCAAGATACTCACCGATCCCATCTTTCAACGGAGTCGCCAAGCGCTCGCTCGAGCTCTGCGAGCCATGGACGGTAGCTCTGCCAACGGTCGATACCATCCTTGCTCACCGGGCGTCGCACCTGGTCGCTCGACGCAGTGCTGACCGTTCGCTCACTGCGATGGAATTCGAGACAGGCCCGATCGAATGGCAGTCCGCAATAGTTGAGCAATGCACGGACGTGCCCTTCCAGGTCGTCCACAAGTCGTTCGTGAAGAATACGATGGACGGCGCCGGGTGCATGACGATCCATATGCTCCATCATGGCAAGGTAGGAGCGATAGCGCTTACCAATGCTGTCTTGCCGTGTCGCAAAGGCGGGCCCGCCAGGAAAATGGTGGCGATAGATCGACCAGCCGGTCGCCATCGGGTGGCGGCGCGTGTCGATGACTGCGGCATTGGGGAAGATCAGCCGGATCAACCCGGCATGGCTCCAATTTCCAGGCAGCTTGTCCGTAAAGCGGGGAAGGTCGGTTCGACGATAAGCCTGGCACCGGGACAGATAGTCTTCGCCAAGCCCGCGTAGGCGCCCGCCGGGCAAGGTCGCAACATGGTCGACAATGTCCGACCCGTTAATCCCGTCGCGCATCGCCAGGTCGCGCAGGAGTTGCGGCATGACCGGCAACTCGATCGTGCCTTCGACATCCTGGTGGCTTGCCAGAATTTGTTCGATCAGGGTCGATCCGGACCGGGGGAGGCCGAGGATGAAGATTGGCGACTGGCTGTCATTTCCTTCGCTCTTGCGGGCTTCGATCAGGTCGGCCGTGACAACTTCTGTCGAACGTTGGGCCAGTGTGACAGACGGTCGCGGTGGTTCCGATCGATGGCGTGCCTCAATCGTATTGCCTGCAATCACGTGCCGGGCCACTCCCTCGAAATTGCCGCGTTCTTCCAGGATCCATGACAGGGCAAAATGGAAAGCGACGGCGTCCTCATCGCTCGGCGATGACGCCAATCGCTCCTCGATCTCGGCAAAGTCGCAGTCGCTGATGTCGCTGGCCCGGATCTCGGCCAGGATTCGCCATGGCGCTCCA
Organism: uncultured Alphaproteobacteria bacterium; assembly: GCA_963843855.1. Taxonomy (GTDB): domain Bacteria; phylum Pseudomonadota; class Alphaproteobacteria; order Sphingomonadales; family Sphingomonadaceae; genus Sphingomicrobium. The sequence continues at coordinate 157,807 of CAWJMA010000007.1, read as the reverse complement.
TAACCTGGGCGAAGGGACAGAGCCTTGCGAAGGTGGCCAATCGCGTCGTCGCGAAGCCCGACCGTGCGAAGCGCATACGCGAGAGAGACGTGCAATTCAGGCGCCTCGGGAAAGTCGGCCAGCAACCCTCGGGTTATCGCAATCTCACGGTGCCGATCACCCATTGCACCGGCCAGAGCAGCAGCCTGCGCCCGGAGCACGGGATGCCTAGTCAACGAAGCAGGGATACTATCGAAAAGTGCGAGCGCCTCGGGAGCGCGGTTGGCCGCCGATGCGCGCTGGAATTCCGCGAGCAGGGCCGCGGGATCGCTCAATTGCGCCAATTTTCCAGGACTTCGCCCAAGTGGTGCTTCAGCGGTCCCAACCACGGTTCGAATTTTTTCCACTGACCAACGCCCTTGCGGTTGATCGGCTGACGAACCTGGCCTGCACTGATCGTTCGAACCGCACGGTCAGTTTCGTGGAAGGACAAGACCGCGGGGTCGAAGTCGACGCCGAGGTAGTCGAGCAAGCGACGCGCTTCGCCTTCGACATCGTCGACGAGATCTTCGTAGATGACCCGGTGGATGGCTCCGGGTTGGACGAGGTCGAAATGACGCATCAGCCGAACATAATCGGCATAATATTGCGCCATCGTTTCCAATGCATTCGAATGATCTAGGCCGCGAGCATATAATTGCTTCCAGTTCGAGAAGCAGCAGTCCATCGGATCGCGGCGCACATCGACGATTTTTGCATTCGGCAGGATTAGCCGGATAAGCGAGACGTGCATCCAATTGTTCGGCATCTTGTCGCTGAACAAGGGCGCGTCGGTTCGTCGGTGCGCGCGAGTTTCGTCCAGATACGATGCGCCAAGTCCGCGGATCGGGCCCTTCTCGAATGTCGACAAGTCGGCTTCGTAGGTCATCCCTTTGGCGCTTGCCGCTTCACCTAATGCACGCACGATATTGGGCAATTCGGTTAGCTCGGCTGTCCCTTCGATGCGCGGATGGCTGGCGAGGATCTGTTCGACCAGTGTCGATCCCGACCGCTGCATACCGACAACGAAAATCGGATCGGTTGCCGGATTTCCCCAACCGCGACGCTGCTCAAAAAATTCGGAAGTAAAGGTCGTTTCGCTACGCTCGACCCACTGCGAAATCATCTCGGGATTGTACGGAGCGATGGACTCGCGAAGCCTGTTCCCGGCGTCGTAGTGGCGAAACGCCTCCTCGGCATTTCCCCGATCTTCCAATGCTTTGCCAAGCGCGAAGTTAAGCCGGATGTGATTTTCGATCGGCGCGTTGGGTAGCTTCAGGCCCGCTTCCATTTGGGCAATGTCTCTGTCGCTGAATTTCTCGACCTTTAAATTGGCAAGATTATGCCACGATGTCCCCTCCGCAGGGACGCGCGCGATCACTGCTCGAAATGCTTTCGCAGCCTCGCCCAGCCGACCGAGTGTGCGTAGCGCGAGGCCAATTCTAAGGTTGAACGATAAAGGGTTCGCTGCCTTGGCCGCCAATGCTTGATATATCGCTAGTTGCTCTTCGACCTGGCCCATTTCTCCCAGGCAATTGGCGATCAAATTCTGCGCTGCTTCGTTCTGTTGGTCGGCCTCGCCCAGCGAACGAACCTCATCGAGCGCCGCGGCGAACCGCTTCGACCGGAAATAATGGTCGGCCAGGGCCAGCCGCGTGCCGGGATCGCCCGGTGCCAGCGAAACCGCGTGACGGAGCAGTTGGTCGGCAAGTTCGAACTCGTTCGCCTTGCTCGCCTGAAGCCCGAACATGACCGAAGCGAGCACATCGTCGCCATCGTCCTCGAGCAGCTTCTTCAGGATCGTGTTGGCCTCAAACGCCCGCCCCTGCTGCATCTCGCGTGCTGCCATGCGATGTCGCGGATCGGCAGTCGCCGCCGAGACGGCGCGTTGTTCCGCCTCGGCCGCTTCGTCGTTTTTGTCTCGAGCCCGCAGCGAGCGGGCTAGCAACAACAAGGCTTTCCAGTTGTCGGGCTGCTTAAGCAGAATTGTGCGCGCCGAGTTTTCCGCTGCCGCAGGATCGCTCTCGAGGAGAGCGCGCGCTTCGTCCAGAGAGGTCGTCTTGGTCATTCAGACGTTGAACTTGAAGTGCAGGACGTCGCCGTCCTTGACGACATATTCCTTGCCTTCCTGGCGCAGCTTGCCCGCATCGCGCGCGCCGGCCTCGCCGTTGAGGGCTAGATAATCGTCGTAGGCAATGGTTTCGGCGCGGATGAAGCCGCGTTCGAAATCGGTGTGGATTTCTCCCGCGGCCTGCGGTGCTTTGGAGCCCTTTTCCACGGTCCAGGCCCGGGCTTCTTTCGGCCCGACCGTGAAGAAAGTGATCAGGTGGAGCAGGTCGTATCCCGACCGGATGACCCGGGCGAGGCCGGTTTCGTGAAGCCCCATCTCCTCAAGAAAGGCGATCCGCTCGTCCATTTCCATCCCGATCATGTCGCTTTCGATCGCCGCCGACACGATGACCGCATTGGCGCCGTCCGCCTTCGCTTTCTCGAATACGGCGGCGCTGTAGGCATTGCCCTGGGCGGCCTCATCCTCATTGACGTTGCAGACGTAGAGGACCGGTTTTGCAGTAATGAGCTGTGCCTGCGCGAATAACCGCGCTTCTTCTTCGTCTTTCGGCTCCGTGAGCCGGGCGGGCTTGCCTTCGCGGAGGAGTTCGAGCGCTTGGCCGAGCACGCTGGCCGCAATCTTCGACTCCTTGTCGCCCTGTTGGCCACGCTTGACGAGGTTGGGGACGCGCTTTTCGAGGCTTTCGAGGTCGGAGAGCAAAAGCTCGGTCTCGACCACTTCGGCGTCGGCGATCGGGTTCACATGGTTGTCGACATGCTGGATGTCGTCATTCTCGAAACAGCGCAGGACGTGGATGATGGCATCGACCTCGCGGATATTGCCGAGGAACTGGTTGCCCAGACCTTCGCCCTGCGACGCACCCTTTACCAGCCCGGCGATGTCGACGAAGGCGAGCTGGGTCGGAATGATCTTGGCCGAACCGGCGATCTTCGCAAGCGTGTCGAGGCGCGGATCGGGGACCGCGACCTGACCAACATTCGGTTCGATCGTGCAAAATGGATAATTGGCCGCCTGCGCCGCCTGCGTCTCGGTCAACGCGTTGAAGAGGGTCGACTTGCCGACGTTCGGCAGGCCGACGATGCCGCATTTAAAGCCCATGATGCTCTCTGAAAAAGGAAGTCGTCGAAGCCCTTAGCGGGGCTTCACGCGAAATTGAAGCTGATGCTTAGTCGTTCGCCCTTGCCGGTACCCGGGCGGACCTCATGGCGTAGCCAGCTTTCCCACAGCAGCAAAAGGCCAGGCTGGGGCGCGATGTCGACGAAGGAACGAATTTCCTCCGGTGCATCCTCGCTGCGGACAGGGGCTGCCATCATCATCGGCAGGCGTGGGTCCTCGAAGCGGATTGCGCCGCTTCCCGGCGGAACCTCGACGTATAGCGTGCCCGACAGGATTGAGTGCGGGTGGATATGTCCGGAGTGGTGCCCGCCGCCCTTCAGCAAATTGACCCAGATGCTGTCGAGCTTAGGCTTGACGTTCCACGCCAGCGACTTTGCAAATGCCGATGCATGCTTGGTCAAGACCCGCTTGAGGTCGTCGAACGCCGGATCGCGGCGCGGCAGGTCGTCCAGCGAGGCGTAGCTGGTGTAGCCTTTATAGCCCTGCGCGCGGCTCCACCGGATGCCTGCCCCATCGTCTCGCGCAAGCGACCGGATCGAATGGGCGAGGTCATCGATCAGGCCATCGTCCGCGATCACGGCGTCGTATAAGGGGGTCACGAAAAGGCTGCGCATCACATGTCCGCTTCGACGCTCTCGAGCCATTCGGCAAGGGCTTTTGGAGTCGTGAGGCGCACAACCTTGTCCTCGTGACCGCGGAGCTTGGCCTGTGTGCGGGGGCCGGGGCCAAGTCGCCACGTTGCGACGTACCAGAGGAAGGCAGGATCGAAGCGTTCGGGGCATTCGTCGGTCATGTCGGCGCGGGTCCGGCCGCGATGAACGATCACTCGCTTGATGATCCGCCACAGGCAAAGCGGGATCGGAAAATCCAGAAACACGATCGTATCCGCCCGCGCCAGTCGCATCGGCAGAGTCGACCCGTAATTGCCCTCGATCAACCAGCGGTCGTTCGCGACAATTTCCGACAACTTCGCGCGCACCCGGTCATTGCCGCCATCGACCCACCCGGGCAACCAGTTGAGCTTGTCCATATGATAGAGAGGCAGGCCAAGCTTGGTCGCAAGCCGGAATGCGAGCGTCGACTTGCCCGCCCCGCACGGACCGATCACCAAAACGCGTAGCATCCTCAGTTCTGGTGCATCCGTGCGGCGACATCGCTCATGAAGCGGACATCTTCGCCGTCAGCCAGCCATTCCGCTTCGGCGGAAATCGCGCCGAGCAAGTCGGACAGAGCGTCCATCTCGCTCTTGGCATAATTGCCGAGCACATAGCCCGTCACGCGCGACTTGTCCCCGGGGTGGCCGATCCCGATCCGCACGCGGCGAAATTCAGGACCGAGCGAAGCGTTGATCGAACGCAGGCCATTATGTCCGGCAAGTCCGCCGCCGGTCCTGACCTTGACCTTCATTGGAGCAAGATCGAGTTCGTCATGGAAAGCGGTCAATGCTTCGGGCTCCAACTTGTAGAAGTTTAGCGCCTGTTGGACCGCATCTCCGCTGTCATTCATGAAGGTTTGCGGCTTGAGGAGGAGGACGCGTTGCCGGCCGATCCGGCCCTCGCTCATCAAGCTCCGGAACTTCTTGCCCCAAGGGCCGAAATTCCAAGTCTCGGCAATCACGTCGAGCGCCATGAAGCCCACGTTGTGACGGTGAAGCGCATATTGCGCGCCCGGATTGCCAAGGCCTGCCCAGATTTGCATCGCTGCTGTTCCCTTCAAACAAAAACGCCCGCCCCGCAACCGGGACGGGCGCTCTGTTTTGCCCACAAAGAGGAGAGGGGCTTACGCCTCCTCGCCGCCTTCGCTTTCGCCAGCATCGCTGTCGCCATCGGTTTCGCCAACCGTTGGGACATCGCCAGCTTCGGTTTCTTCCGTCTCGGATTCTTCCGACTTCATGGCCGAAGGAGCAACGACCGTCGCGATCGTGAAATCGCGATCGTCGATCGCCGACTTCGAGCCTTCCGGAAGATCGACGTTGCTGATGTGGATCGAATCGCCAATGTCGAGACCGGCGAGATCGATGTGAATCTCGTCCGGGATCTTGGATGCGTCGCAGACCAGCTCGAGTTCGTGACGAACCACATTGAGCACGCCGCCGCGCTTCAGGCCTGGCGAAGCTTCTTCATTCTCGAAGCGAACCGGCACGTTCACGTTGACCTGGCTATTGGCACCAATGCGCAGGAAGTCGACGTGGATCGGGCGGCTCGAAACCGGATGGAACTGGACGTCCTTGGGAAGCGTGCGGTTGGCCTTGCCACCGACATCGACCATCACGACCGTGTTCATGAAGTGACCGGTGCTCAGCATCTTTGCCAGCAGCTTCTCTTCGACATGGACCGAGAGGGGTTCTTTCTTGTCGCCGTAAATCACGCACGGCACCCGGCCATCGCGGCGAAGTTCACGGGAGGCTCCCTTGCCAGCCCGTTCGCGCGCTTCGGCGGGCAGCGTCAGCTGATCGCTCATAATATAATCCTTTTGATATCTGCCCCGCCACGCCTCCAGGGATGACCATGGGTGGGCAAGCGCGCGCCTATAGTAGCAGAAGGCTGGTCGCGCAAGTTACGCCGAGCAGACGGCAACGAACGCAACGCGCGCCTGCCTCGAAGGGAAAGCGCGCGCTACCTCAAATGGTGAAGCTTATTGTTTGGGCTGGGGAACGCGGGTCGATGCGATTCCGCGATCCTTCAAGAAGCGCTGCACGCTTTCACCGCCGGCCAGGTGGCCTGCGCCGACCGCCATGAACACTGTCCCCGGCTGGTCGAGACGATTGTCGATCCACTCCGCCCAGTTCTTGTTTCGGTTGACGAGCAGCAGTTCGTAGAGCGCCTTCGAATCGGCCTCGTCTTCGTTCATGATCTTGGCGACCGTGTCCGGATCGCCCTTGCCCCATGCGGCGATCATGCGCTTGACCGTGTCCATCGCCTTGCCACTATCGTCGTCCAGCGCCTTTTCCAGCATCCGGATCTGCTCGGCTTCGGGAAGGGCGTTGAGCATCTGCATCTGCATTTCGATATTCTCGACTTCTCCGATCTTCATGCCCTTTGCCTTGGCCGCCGTGGTCAGGATTTTCTCTGCCCCGCTTTCCGGGTTGAAACCGAGCTGCTGCATCTCGACCACGCTTAGCGTCATCGCGGCGAAGAACGGACGGAACATGTCGAGCGCGGTGGCCGGCATGCCCAGCTTGGTCAGCCGCTCGGCGAACAGCTTCTGATGCTTGGGCGACAATTTCTGGGTCAGCGGCTTGCCGCCGATGTCGAGAGCGTACTTCTGAAGTAATGGCGCCATCGAGGCGGGATCTTCTGGCGTAATGATCTCGAGAACCAGTTCGCTGGACGCGTCGAACGAAGCCTTGACCTCGTCGTTTAGCCAGTCGCCCTTGCCGTCGAGCACATGGACAGTTCCGAACAGGTAAATAGTCGTATCGGCATCCTTGACCACCCAAACAGCCGGATCGAGATCAGGCCGCGGCTCTTCGGCGACGACGGGAGTAAAGGCGAGGGCCGAAGAAAACAGTCCCGCAAGGAAACGCTTGATCATGAATGATACTCCGTGGATCACTGGTTGATAGATTGGCATGAAACAGATGATTGCGAGCTTAACCGACGCGCCACTTTCGATAGAGGTAGACGATCGTACCAAAAGCCAGGGTTGCGGCCAGGATGATCCAGTCGCTGGGTTCGTTGGCCAGCTGAGCTTTCCAAAGCACCCACCACACCGGAAAAGCGATCATGTAGAAATAGAATCCGGCGGTGGACCCCCACAGGTTGTCGACGATTTCGACCTCGTCGATATTCTTGAAGAAAATCCAGCAGCCCCACAGAAAGCCGAGGACAGCAAGCGCTAGCAAGCCGATCGTTACTGCCGGTGGAAGTCCGCTGAACGCTTCCGACATCGACCCGCCATTGCGACCGGCCGATCGTCCCACGATAAAGCCGATCGGCAGTCCGAAGATCGCGGTCGCCCCGATCGCGAACCAGAATTTTCGCCGACGCTCGCGCTCAGCGCGTTCGCCTTCACCCGGCAATGTTGCTTCCGTCATCGAAAATCTCCTCGATCGATAGCTCGAACAGGCGAGCGAGTTTGAAGGCGAGCGGAAGCGAGGGATCGTGTTTCCCGGTCTCGATGGCGTTGACCGCCTGCCGCGACACGCCAAGCCGTCCACCAAGCTCTGCCTGGCTCCAGTTGCGTTCAGCGCGAAGGACCCGAAGTCTGTTTTCCACCCTAAATCTTCCGATTCGTTTGTAAGCTAGACCTGACATAGTGTCAGGAGTTGCTGTCTGTCAATACTACCTGACACATTGCAACGATATCCTGACATCTCGCGCACTGCCGCATATCGGCGGACCGACCGACCCCGATTTACCGACAAGCTTCCGGGCAACTGGCGATCAGATTCTGTGCGGCTTCGGTCTGCTGATCGGCCTCGTCAAGCGACCGAAGTTCATCGAGGGCCGCAGCAAACCGCTTCGATCGGAAATAATGGTCGGCCAACGCCAGCCGCGTGCCCGGATCACCCGGCGCCAGCGTCGCTGCGTGGCGCAGCAATTGGTCGGCTAGTTCGAATTCATTCGCCTTGCTAGTCGCCTCTGCTCAGCGGAAGCAATCGGTAGCAGGGCTCAAGTAAGGCGCCGTCGAGAGAAGCGGGACCGCCATTTTCAATTAACCCAACTCGGCGGTAGCTCCGTCGACGGCGCAGTAGAACCTGGAGCGCATCGCATGGCCCATGGTCAAGGTGAAGGATGGTTACAGCGTGATAGCCGACACTATCCCCATTGCCAGCACTCCAACCGTCAGGGACACAGGAACGACCAACATTTGCACCAGCGCGTCCGAGCCGCTGCAGTGGCCGGTATACGTACGCAGACCTTCGTCCATGAAACGCTTGAGGCTGGGGCGGCTGGTTTTTGGTTCAACGCCAAGGAAAATTCTTGGGACCGAGAAAAAGACCAAAACAAAAAGTAACGCGATCGTAACCATGAATTTCGAGTGGCCCGAATCAGCCGTCGCCAGGAAAAGCGCCCCGATGAGGGCAAAGTAAGAAGCGGCGACGAGTTCCTCCGACAACAACGGGGACGTCCGGGGTTGAGGGCGCACCAAATACGGGACGCAATTGGCTTTGGTCGATCCCGACTTCGAACGGAAGGATTGTCGCCGAATTGTTCACGGCTGAGTTGTGAGTAAGCTGGAAGCTTTGGGGAGCGTGTTTCATCCCAATTACCTTATTTTCTGCCACGTAGGGTGGGGAACATGAGGCAGACGCTAGGTTCGGAATTTTTGGACAGGGTGATCTAGATCAAAACTTATCCGACACCGCCGTGACAATCTTCTCGCATGTCCATTTCCAACAATCCTACCCGCGGGCAGATGATGCTTGCGCTGCGACGACAGCGGATGGCGTCCGCGATCCCGTTCATGCGAGGCGGCTTTCGGCCCTTTTTCATGGGCGGGGCCGTCTGGGCGGCATGCGCGGTTTTGTTATGGCTTCTCTCACTTGCTGGCGTTTACGAGCTCCAGTCCGCCTTCGATCCGATCGCCTGGCATCGCCATGAAATGCTTTACGGGTTTGTCGGTGCTGTGATTGCCGGTTTTCTTCTCACGGCGATACCGAACTGGACGGGGCGGCTGCCGATCGCTGGCTGGCCCCTGGCGGGGCTGTTCTTAATCTGGGTCTTGGGACGAGGGGCCAATCTTTTTTCTGCGGATATCGGACCAGTTATCGCAGCCCTCGTCGATGTCGGATTCTACGTCGTGTTGTCCGCGTTGGCGACGCGCGAGGTCCTTGAGGCCAATAACAAGAAGAACCTTCCGATTGTGGGCATCGTTTTTGCATTCGGCATTGCCAATGGAATCGATCACCTCGCACTAATCCCGGGCGCTGCAGGTTCGCTCGGATGGCAACTTGGTCTAAGTCTCGTTGTGATCCTGATAAGCTTGATCGGCGGTCGTATAATCCCATCGTTCACGCGAAATTGGCTGGTCAAGCAAGGGGTTGATCGTGGCTTGCCCACGCAAGCCAACAGGTTCGATCTTGCTGCCATAGCGTTGACGGCTTTTGCGTTTTTCTCTTGGTTGACGGGGCCGCAAGGTTGGCTTCCCGCATCGCTGCTCTTTCTTGCGGCGCTGACACAGTTCGTCCGGTTGTTGCGCTGGAAAGGCTGGCTGACGCTGTCCGATCCGCTCGTCTTCATTCTCCACGTCGGGTTCAGTTGGATACCAGTTGGTCTCGCGCTGCTAGCCTTCTCCCAAATTGGAATGATCGTTCAGTCGATCGCGGTTCACGCTTTCACGGCCGGAGCTATGGCGACGATGATCCTAGCGGTAATGACTAGGGCGACTCTCGGGCATACGGGAAGAAAACTGCACGCCGGCCCAGGAACAGTGATCATCTATCTTTTAGTGACGGTGGGTGCCGTCCTGCGCGTCCTCACGCCTCTTGGCCTGCTAAATTTCCATCTCGCAATCGAGGTGGCGGGGGGCTTCTGGCTCGGGGCTTTCCTCCTTTTCTGCGCGGTTTACGGACCAATCCTTTTCGCGCCGCGACTAGGCGAGAAGAGCTGACAAACGGCGCGATGCGATAGATCAATTCTGCCGCGACCAAGCGGAGATAGCGTCCTTCCAACAGGGGAGAACACGATGAGTTTTGACGCCGTGATTGCGGAAGAAATCTGGGCTTCGAAATACAGGTACGAGCCAAAGAGAGGTCAGAAAGACAAGGATTTTGCCGCCACCGTAACCCGCGTGGCTCATGCACTTGCACTGGCAGAACAGCCGCCGGAACAGGATTTCTGGTTGGAGCGGTTTCGGGAAGTCATGCTGGAATTTCGCTTTCTTCCAGCTGGACGCGTCATTGCAGGGTCAGGGACGGGCCGATCGGTTACGCTATTCAATTGCTTCGTCATGGGAACTATCCCCGACAGTCTCGGGGGAATCTTTGACCATCTACGCGAGGCCGCCTTGACCATGCAGCAGGGCGGCGGCGTGGGAATGGATTTCTCAACCATTAGACCCAACGGCGCTTCGGTCGAAGGCGTAGGCGCCGATGCGTCTGGTCCGTTGTCTTTCATGGATTGCTGGGATTCCATGTGCCGGACGGTACATTCCGCAGGACAACGACGCGGCGCAATGATGGGCTGCCTGTCGATCGATCACCCAGACATCGAAGCTTTCATCGATGCCAAGCGGGACCCGCAACGCTTCCGCAATTTCAATCTCTCCGTCCTGGTCAGCGACGATTTCATGTCAGCGCTTGGTGCCGATAGCGATTGGCCCCTGCAATTCGAAGGAAAGACTTCTAGGACGGTAAGAGCCCGCGATCTGTGGGAGCGCCTCATGCGGGCTACCTACGATAGCGCGGAACCCGGTGTTATTTTCATTGATAGGGTCAACACGGCCAACAATCTGCAGCATTGCGAGACCATCAGCGCTAGCAATCCCTGCGGCGAGCAGATGTTGCCGCCCTACGGTGCTTGTCTGCTCGGTTCGATCAATCTTGCCCGTCTAGTCAGGCTCCCCTTCGAAGAGGGTGCTGGGATCGATGAAGCCGAGTTGGCCGAGCTCACCGCGACCGCTGTTCGGATGCTCGATAATGTCATCGACGTTTCTCGGTACCCGCTGGAAAAGCAGGAAGCGGAGGCCAAGGCCAAGAGAAGGATTGGGCTTGGCGTCACTGGACTTGCCGATGCCCTGCTTTTCTGCGGCAAGATCTACGGCGAAAGCGAGGCGGTCGAACAGAGCAAGGTCTGGCTTTCGATCATCAAGCGAGAAGCGTATCGCGCCTCGGCCCTGCTCGCAAAACAGAAGGGCTCATTTCCCCTGTATGATCCGGTGATGCTCGAGACGCCCAATCTTCGATCGCTGGATGATGAAACTCGCCAACTCATCGCAAATCATGGGCTCCGAAACGGGTGTCTAACGTCAATTGCACCCACAGGCACAACTTCGCTTCTTGCCGGCAACGTGTCGTCGGGGATTGAACCGGTGTTTGCCTACTCATACGAGCGCCGTATCCTTCAGACGGACGGATCAGCTCGCTTCGAACCAGTCGACGACTATGCTCTTGGGGTCTGGCGCAAAGTCAGGGGCGACGAAATGCCCCCCAAAGATCTTTTCGTAAGCGCCCAGACTTTGAAGCCCGCCGACCATCTTGCAATGCAGGCCGCGGCACAGACCCTTGTCGATTCTTCAATTTCGAAGACGGTGAACTGCCCGGAAGACATTTCTTTTGACGAGTTCGCGGACATCTACATTGAGGGTTACCATCTCGGCTGCAAAGGACTCACGACGTATCGGCCCAACGCGATCACGGGATCCGTACTGAAGTTGTCAGAGAGTGAAGACAACACATCCCTGTTGTCGGACGATCAATCCACCCTGGCACCGCGTGAAGAGGCCCTTCATGGCACCACTTACAAGCTCCAGTGGCCGGAAAGTGCGCACGCGGTCTATGTCACAATCAACGACGTAGGCACTGACTTCGAGCGGCGACCCTTCGAGATCTTCATCAATTCCAAGAACATGGAGCATTACGCTTGGACTGTGGGGCTCACCCGGATGATTTCGGCCGTATTCCGCAGGGGAGGCGATGTCTCCTTCGTATCTGAGGAACTCAAAGCCGTTTTCGATCCGCGTGGCGGAGCCTGGATGAAGGGCCGATATGTGCCTTCTCTGCTTGCGGCGATCGGGGAGATCATCGAGCGGCATCTAAGCAAGAATCCCGGAGAAACCGAAACCAGCATTAAGAGCCTCGCATCCTCATTCGAGGGCGCGCGCAATGGCTGCCCGCGCTGCGGCGCAATGGCAATGATCAGGGCTGAAGGCTGCGACAAGTGCCTGAATTGTGGTCATTCGAAATGCGGATAACTTGATTCATGTCACGATGCAGGGCTCAAACTACCATTAATCGAAGCCGAATGTTATGTCGGAGTCGAAACGGGATGGATAAAGGGGTGGCCCATCGGACGATGGTCGACGGTTTTGGCCGAACGATCGACTATGTCCGGATCTCTGTCACAGATCGATGTAACTTGCGCTGCCGTTACTGCATGTCCGAACGCATGCAGTTCCTCCCCAAGGTTGAGATACTGACACTCGAGGAAATTGCAGACCTCGCCGATATCTTGATTGTCCGCGGGGTCCGCCGTCTGCGACTGACCGGCGGTGAGCCTCTAGTTCGTCGGGGAATTGGGAACCTGGTCGAAGCCCTCGGCAAGCGAATTGGGCAGGGGCTTGAAGAGGTCACGCTCACGACGAATGGCCTTTTGCTCAATTCGTTTGCGCGGCAGCTTGCGCAAAGTGGCGTACGACGGGTCAACGTCAGCATGGACAGCCTGCGAGCCCAGCGCTTTGCGCATATTACCCGCGGCGGCGACATCGGTCAGGTGTTTCGGGGCATTGAGGCCGCGAAGGTGGCCGGGCTCAAGGTCAAGATCAACATGGTGGCACTTGCGGGTCTCAATGATGACGAATTCGAAGACATGCTGCTTTGGTGCAATGAGCGCGAGATCGATCTGACGCTTATCGAGACTATGCCGTTGGGGGAAATCGAAGAGGATCGAACAGACCATTATCTGCCGCTAGACGCGGTACGACGGCAATTGGACGATCGATTTACTCTGATACCATCGTTAGGCCGAACGGGCGGACCCGCGCGTTACTTCGAAATCGAAGACCTGAAGCATGTTCGCCTTGGCCTTATAACCCCGCTGACGAACAACTTTTGCTCTGGCTGCAACCGTATTCGCGTCTCCGCGACCGGAACAGTCTACGGATGTCTGGGCCGCAACCAGAAAGTCGACCTTCGTGAGGGGCTTCGTTCCGGTGGCGCAGCAGCGGTCAATGAGCTGCTTGACCAGCTGATCGCGGGAAAACCGAAAAGTCATGATTTCCAGATTGCTGCCGCCATGCCCGCGGTAGCCCGGCACATGAGTGTGACAGGAGGATAGGTGGCCGGAGAAATGATCTTGATCAAAACCGGCGCGCGAACTTTCCGCCATGAGAAGGATCGAACTTCAGTCTGTCAGGAATTACGCCCATGACCGAAACCGTGTCCGAGCGTGCCGCTGAAGGCGCCAATCGCGTATTGTGGACAAGCACGGCGGCCTTCACGGCTTGCTTCGCGGTATGGACGATATTCTCGATCATCGGACTCGGCGTAAAAGACGAACTTGGTCTCTCCGAGACGCAATTTGGTCTTCTCATAGGAACTCCGATCCTGACGGGCTCACTTTCACGGGTCATGCTCGGGATCTGGGCGGACCAGATCGGCGGGCGGCGAGTCTTTGCCATGGTGATGGTGCTCGCCGCCATAGCGACTTTCCTTACTTCGTTCGCGGACACCTACGTTGAACTCCTGGTTGCCGCGCTTGGCGTCGGCATCGCGGGCGGGTCCTTTTCGGTAGGCGTCACCTACGTATCGAAGTTCTTCCCGCCCTCACGCCAAGGGACGGCTCTTGGTATCTTCGGTGCCGGCAATGTGGGTGCCGCGGTGACCAAATTCGTCGCGCCGTTCGTAATGGTGGCCGCGGGCTGGCAGGCGGTGGCGCAGGTCTGGGCCGCAGCATTGTTGATCATCGCGGTGATTTTCCTCGCCATGACAAAGGAGGATCCAGACCAGCAGGCAAGAGCTAGGGAAGGGCGCCCGGCTGCGAGCATGCGCAGCCAGATGGCGGTCTTGAAAAACATCCAAGTGTGGCGTTTTGCGCTCTATTATTTCTTCTTTTTCGGTGCCTTTGTCGCTCTTGCGCTTTGGCTTCCTCGCTATCTAATCGGTGTTTACGGGCTCGACATCAAGTCGGCCGGTATGCTCGCGGCTTTCTACTCGGTGCCCGCCAGCGTGTTCCGAATTTACGGTGGCAAACTGTCAGACCGCTATGGCGCTCGTTCGGTCATGTACGCAACTTTTGCCGTGTCGGTGCTGTGCACCTTCATGCTGTCCTATCCACCAACGACCTACATCATCGATGGCGTCCGGGGTCCAATCACTTTCAAGACGGAAATGGGTCTCATCCCTTTCCTGATCACGATCTTCCTGCTGGGTTTCTTCATGAGCCTCGGCAAGGCGGCAGTCTTCAAGCACATACCGGTTTACTACCCTAACCACGTTGGGGCTGTCGGAGGCCTCGTCGGCATGGTCGGGGGTCTTGGCGGCTTTATTCTCCCGCTTGCATTCGGTGCGCTGAACGATCTCACAGGCGTCTGGACAAGTTGTTTCGTGCTTTTGTTTGTACTCGTCGCCATTGCACTCGCCTGGATGCACTTCGCGGTCCGTCGGATAGAAGTTGCCGCCGGAAGTGCGGAACCGGCAAAGCGTGCGCCCGAGTTACCCGAGATGGAGGGCTTCGGCGAACCGGGAGTATCTGCTCCGCCTCGTCTTGCCGGTCCGATCGAGGACTGGCGCCCTGAGGACGCAGTTTTCTGGCAAAGCGGCGGGCGTGCGATTGCCAGACGCAACCTTTGGGTTTCGACCTACTGCCTCCTGCTGTCGTTCGCGGTCTGGATGGTGTGGTCCGTAGTCGTAGCCAGACTCCCGGCGATCGGTTTTAATTTCACGACCGGCCAGCTGTTTTGGCTCGCGGCGCTGCCCGGCCTGTCTGGCGCGACGCTCCGTATCTTCTACGCGTTTCTCGTTCCCATTTTCGGTGGGCGACTGTGGACCACGATGTCTACCGCATCGCTGCTGATCCCGGCATTCGGGATTGGATATGCGGTCCAAGATCCGCAGACGCCGTATCTGATCTTCCTCGTTCTGGCGCTACTTTGTGGGCTTGGCGGCGGGAACTTCGCCTCGTCGATGGCGAACATCAGCTATTTTTTCCCAAGGGCCGAGAAGGGCAATGCGCTGGCAATCAATGCTGGCCTTGGGAACCTGGGCGTGAGCGTCATGCAGTTCCTTGTTCCGCTCGTCGTAACGATGAGTGTCTTCGGTTTTCTTGGTGGGCAGGGACAGACGGCCTCGGATGGCACCCAGCTCTGGATGCAAAATGCAGGCTTTGTGTGGGTTCCGCTTATTATAATTGGAAGCATTGCCGCCTGGTTCGCCATGAACGACATCGTGTCAGCCAAGTCGTCCTTCGCCGAGCAGGCAACCATTTTTGGCCGCATGCACACTTGGATCATGTGCTGGCTTTATACCGGGACCTTTGGGACGTTCATCGGTATGTCGGCCGGTTTCCCGTTGCTGGCTAAGCTTGTCTTCCCGGAAATCAACGCCTTGAAATACGCTTTTATCGGTCCGTTTCTAGGTGCCGTTTCGCGCGCGGCAACGGGATGGATCGCTGATCGCTTTGGCGGTGCGCGCGTCAGTTTGTGGGTATTTGTCGTCCAGATCGCGGCCATCCTCGGCATGATCTATTTTCTCGACGCGAGAAGTTTCTGGGGCTTCTTCTCCATGGTGTTGCTCCTGTTCCTGGCAAGCGGAGTGGGAAATGCGTCGACTTTCCAAATGGTGCCAGGGATCATGAAGCACGAGATCGATCGTGCTTGCTCCAACCTTACCGAGGAAGCCCGGCGTAAGCAGGCCGAGCGGGAATTGGCGGCCGTCATCGGTTTCACTTCTGCCATCGCCGCCTACGGCGCATTTTATATTCCCAAAGCCTACGGCACCTCGATCGAAGTGACTGGGACTGCGAATGCCGCGCTCTGGGGCTTCCTCACTTTCTATGTCTCCTGTGTGGTCCTCACCTGGCTGTTTTACAGCGGGCCGCGAGGCATCCTCCACCATGTCGAGCGCAGTCCGGCGCCTGGCCCAGTTCCAATGACAGCCTAGAAGGACCGAGCGGATGAGCCATTTTCTTGATCGCCTGACGTATTTCCGCAGGACCACCGAGAAGTTTTCCGAAGGCCATGGAATCACCACGGACGAAGCGCGCGAATGGGAAGATGCGTACCGCAAACGGTGGGCGGCTGATAAGATAGTTCGCTCCACGCACGGCGTGAACTGCACGGGTTCCTGCTCGTGGAAGATATACGTCAAGGGTGGCATCGTTACTTGGGAGACCCAGCAAACCGACTATCCGCGGACCCGGCCGGATCTTCCAAATCATGAGCCGCGGGGCTGCCCGCGCGGTGCGAGCTATAGCTGGTACTTATATTCCGGGACGCGCATCAAGTATCCCCTCGTTCGCGCGAGACTGATCCGCCACTGGCGTGAAGCCCGCAAGTCGATGGCTCCGGTCGCTGCCTGGCGGGCGATCGTGCAGGATACGGAAAAGAGGCGGGACTGGGTTTCCAGGCGCGGGCGCGGCGGCTTCGTACGGGTTGGCTGGGACGAGGTTACCGAAATTATTGCGGCCGCAAACGCCTACACGATCAAGGAATATGGACCAGACAGGATCGCAGGCTTTTCCCCCATCCCCGCGATGTCGATGATTTCCTATGCTGCTGGCAGCCGATATCTCTCCCTAATTGGCGGAAATCTGCTAAGTTTCTACGATTGGTATTGCGATCTTCCGCCATCGTCGCCGCAGACGTGGGGTGAGCAAACCGATGTTCCCGAAAGCGCCGACTGGTACAATTCTGGATTCCTCCTCGTCTGGGGTTCCAATATCCCAATGACGAGAGCGCCCGACGCGCATTTCTATTCCGAGGTACGCTACCGCGGCGCCAAGAGCGTCGTGATTGCGCCGGATTTCAATGAGGCCGCGAAGTTTTCGGACATGTGGCTTCACCCAAAGCAGGGGACGGACGCCGCGCTTGCGATGGCATTCGGTCACGTCGTTCTGAAAGAATTCTACGTCGAACGGCAGGTCGAGTATTTTACGGATTATACGCGCAAATATTCCGATTTTCCGTTGCTAGTGAAGCTGGTTGAACGAGAGGGAGGTCTGGTTCCAGACCGCATGTTGCGCGCGGCAGATCTCAAGAAAGCCCTCGGTGAAAAAGAGAAGGCTGACTGGAAAGTCATCGCTCTTGACGAGAACAGCGGCAAGCTCGTTGTTCCTGTTGGGTCGGCGGGCTTTCGCTGGGATGGCCAAGGGAAATGGAATCTTGAGGAAAAAGACGAAAGGGGCAAGGACGTACGGCTACAGACCACGCTAGCCAGCGATCACGACTTTATTGAGCCGGTGGCGTTTCCCTATTTCGGTGCCGATGCTCCGCATGACTTTGTCGCCACGGATCACGACGACATCTTGTTTCGGCATATTCCGGTGAAGAAGATCAAGCTTGCGGACGGGAGCGAATGCGCCGTCGCGACGGTCTTTGATTTGTTCTGCGCTAACTACGGTGTCGACCGCGGGTTTGGCGGCAGCAACGTGACGGCAAACTACGATGACGATACACCGTTTACGCCGGCGTGGGCCGAGAAGGTCACCGGTGTTCCGAGGCAGTCGATAATCCAGGTCGCCCGTGAGTTCGCCGCCAATGCCGAGGTGACGAAAGGTCGCTCGATGGTCATTCTCGGGGCAGGATTGAACCACTGGTATCACATGGACATGAGCTATCGCGGGATCATCGCCTTGCTCGTGATGTGCGGCTGTGTGGGGAAGTCTGGCGGGGGATGGTCGCACTATGTGGGTCAGGAGAAGCTACGGCCTCAGACTGGCTGGCTTCCCCTTGCATTCGGTCTCGACTGGAGTCGTCCCCCGAGGCAGATGAACGGGACAAGCTTCTTCTACGCGCACACAGATCAGTGGCGCTACGAGTTCCTCCGGATGTCGGAAATCCTCTCGCCATTGGCCCCTGAGGGCGACTGGTCGGGCAGCATGATCGATTACAACGTGAAGGCTGAACGGATGGGATGGCTGCCTTCCGCGCCGCAGCTGCAGTGCAATCCCCTCGACCTTGGACGACAGATCAAGGAGTTGGGCGGCGATGTGACACAGACCGTGGTGGAAGGACTGAAATCCGGCGAGATCAAGCCCGCCAGTATCGATCCTGACAACCCCATCAACTGGCCGCGTAACATGTTCTTCTGGCGCTCGAACGTGCTGGGCGCGAGCGGCAAGGGGCACGAATATTTTCTCAAGCACCTCGTGGGTTCGCTGCACGGCGTGATTGGCACGGACGAGGAGGCCGCGGGCCACGACCGACCCAAGGAAGTCGTGTGGCATGACGAGGCACCGGTCGGAAAGCTGGACCTCATGGTCAATATCGACTTTCGTATGTCGACGACTAGCATCTACTCGGACGTCGTGCTTCCCACAGCCACTTGGTACGAGAAACACGACCTCAACACGTCGGACATGCATCCATTCATTCATCCGCTCTCGGCGGCCGTAGACCCGGCATGGGAATCGAAGAGCGACTGGAATATCTTCCGGGCGATCGCGAAGAAATTCTCCGATGTGGCGCCTGAAGTGCTTGGCGTTGAACATGATGTGGTGATGACGCCCATCCAGCACGATACGCCAGGGGAACTCGCGCAGGCCTACGAGCCGCAGGATTGGCTAAAAGGCGAGTGTGAACCGGTTCCGGGCAAGACCATGTCGTCGATTGCCCTTGTCGAGCGAAATTACCCCGAGACCTATGCACGTTTTACCTCGCTTGGACCGCTCCTTGAAAAGCTCGGCAACGGTGGCAAGGGGATCGGCTGGGATACGCAAAAGGAAGTGCAGCTCCTCGGCGATCTGAACGGGCGCGTGCTTGATGGCCCAACACAGGGCCGTCCTAAGGTCGACAGCGACATCGACGCTTGCGAGACTATCCTCATGCTCGCGCCGGAAACCAACGGCGAAGTTGCCGTCAAGGCGTGGGATGCTTTGGGGAAATTGACAGGTCGGGAACATGGCCACCTCGCGCACGGCAAGGAAGAAGAGAAGATCAGGTTCCGCGACGTGGTCGCCCAGCCGCGCAAGATCATTTCCTCTCCGACCTGGTCAGGGCTTGAGAGCGAACATGTCTGTTACAATGCAGGCTACACCAACGTTCATGAGTTGATCCCGTGGCGAACCCTGACAGGACGCCAGCAGCTTTATCAGGATCACCAGTGGATGCGTGCCTTTGGGGAAGGCTTCGTTACGTGGCGGCCTCCAATCGACACGAAGACGGTTCGGCAGGTCTTGGGCAAACTTCCAAACGGCAACAAGGAGATCCTGCTCAATATCCTGACCCCGCATCAGAAATGGGGGATCCATTCGACCTATACCGAAAACCTAATCATGCTCAGCCTCAACCGCGGCGGGCCGACGGTGTGGATCAGCGAGGACGATGCAAAGGCAGCAGGTATCGTCGACAACGATTGGATTGAGGTCTTCAACATCAATGGCGCGCTTACCGCGCGCGCCATCGTGTCACAGAGGATCATGCCGGGGTCAGCCCTCATGTATCACGCGCAGGAAAAGCTCGTGAACACGGTGGGATCGGAAATTACCGGCCAGCGCGGCGGTATCCATAACAGCGTCACCCGTATCAACATGAAGCCAACACACATGATCGGCGGATATGTCCAGCTGGCTTATGGCTTCAATTATTACGGAACGGTCGGAGCGAACCGTGACGAGTTCGTCATCCTGAGAAAGATGAGCGAAGTGAACTGGTTCGACAAGGCTGCCGACGATTTTGCGAATGTGGAAGGCGGGACCGCAGACTGGGGAACCGGCGTGCCAGAGGCACGAGCCACCAGGAAGGAGGTGGTTCGATGAAAGTTCGCGCGCAAATTGCGATGGTGCTGAACCTCGACAAGTGCATTGGGTGTCACACTTGCTCGATTACCTGCAAGAACGTCTGGACCAACCGGGAAGGCGTGGAATACGCGTGGTTCAATAACGTCGAGACGAAGCCCGGCATCGGATATCCCAAGGACTGGGAGAACCAGGACCGCTGGCAGGGCGGCTGGGTCCGCAAGAAAAACGGTAAGATCCAGCCCCGGCAAGGTGCCAAGTGGCGAATTCTCTCCAAGATTTTCGCAAACCCGCACCTGCCGGAGATCGACGACTTCTACGAACCTTATACTTTCGACTACGAATGGTTGCAGGGCGCGCCTGAACTTCAGGCTCAGCCGACCGCCAGACCTCGCTCGCTAGTCACTGGCGAGACGATGAATAAAATCGAATGGAGCGGAAACTGGGAAGACATGCTTGGCGGCGAATTCGAAAAGCGCAGCCATGATAGCAATTTCGACGGCGTGGAAAAGGAGATCTACGGCCAGTTCGAAGAGACTTTCATGATGTACCTGCCAAGGCTTTGCGAACATTGCCTCAATCCCACGTGCCTCGCTTCCTGTCCTTCAGGCGCAATTTACAAGCGTGATGAGGATGGCATTGTCCTGATCGACCAGGAGAAATGTCGCGGTTGGCGGATGTGCGTATCAGGCTGTCCGTACAAGAAGATTTATTACAACTGGTCGACCGGAAAATCCGAAAAATGTATTTTCTGCTATCCGCGGATTGAAACGGGCCAACCAACCGTCTGTTCGGAAACCTGCGTTGGCCGCATCCGCTATCTTGGCGTGGTGCTCTACGATGCGGACAAGATCGAAGCAGCGGCATCCGTAGAGGATCCAAAGGACCTCTATCCCGCGCAGCTTGGCGTGTTCCTCGATCCCAATGACGTTGCCGTTCAGGAGGCCGCGCGGGCCCAAGGCATTACGGATCAATGGCTCGAGGCAGCTATCCGTTCGCCGGTCTATAAGATGGCGATGGAGTGGAAGATCGCCTTCCCGTTGCATCCCGAATACCGCACGCTTCCGATGGTCTGGTATGTGCCGCCCTTGTCGCCGATCCAGTCCGCCGCCGAAGCTGGAAAGATCTCCGCCAAGGATGGAATGCCCGATGTGCGTAGCCTCAGGATCCCCCTCAAATACCTCGCCAACTTGCTGACGGCTGGCGACGAAGGGCCCATTGCGTCTGCACTCGAACGAATGCTGGCTATGCGTTCGTACATGCGCGCCAAGAGCGTGGAAGGACGTATCGACGAGAGTATTCCCGAGCGCGTTGGGCTCACCCGAAATGTCATCGAGGAAATGTACCGGGTCATGGCATTGGCGGCTTACGAGGATCGCTACGTCATCCCAACGGCGCGCCGCGAATTCGACGAAGACGCATATGTCTTGCGTGGTTCGTCGGGATTTGGATTCGGAGAGCCGACCCAGGGGGGAACAAGGTGAACCTCTTTGGAGGTACTAAGAGGTCACCAAGTGCTCCTGGCAGGAGGGCAAAGGCATGAGGATGACCCTGAGAGCACTAGCAATATTGCTGGGCTATCCATCGCGGGAGATCCAGGAGAATATCTGCGAAATCCGGCAGGCGCTCGTGGACGAAGGGGCACTTGGCACGAGAGACCTAGGGCACCTCGAAAAGTTGCTCGAGAATCTTGCGTCCGACGACTTGCTGGAATTGCAAGCGGGGTACAGCGAACTCTTTGATCGATCGCGTTCCCTTTCGCTGCACCTGTTCGAGCATGTTCACGGTGACAACCGGGAACGGGGGCAAGCGATGATCGACTTGGGCCAGCAATACCTCAAGAACGGCTTCTTTCTCGAGGCAAATGAATTGCCGGACTTCGTGCCCGTTTTCCTTGAGTACGCGTCCTGCCTACCCTCTAAAGAGGCACGCCAAACGCTGGCGCAACCCGCGCACGTATTTGCCGCTCTCGCCGAGAGGCTGGGCAAGAGAGGCACAGATTATTGGGCAGTCTTCGAATGCCTCGTGTCACTCGCCGGCATTCGCCCCGACGCTGAGGCAAAAGCCTCGATCGATCAGAATACTCCGCCCGTGGATTCCGTAAATATCGATGCCGAATGGGAGGAGGCGCCCGTGTCGTTCACGAGCGCCGGCGCTCACGAAATGGGCGGGCCAACTGGGGTGGTTGCCAAGATCAGGGCGTCAAATCGTAACGTGAACCAGGGAGAGCGGCCGTGAACGAATTCATCAATCAGCTTGCCTTCGGTTGGTACCCGTACCTGGCGGTAACGGTCTTGGTTGTTGGCAGTATTTTCCGGTTCGATGCTCACCAGTTCGGATGGCGTTCGCAATCGAGCCAGTTTCTCCGCAAACGCCAGATGGTCCTGGGTTCTAATTTGTTTCACATGGGTATTCTGGTCCTTCTGATGGGACACTTCATCGGTCTCCTTACGCCGATAAATGTTTTTGACGCGATGGGCGTAAGTCATTCGTTCAAGCAGACGACAGCTCTGGTTGTGGGCGGGATTGCCGGTCTCGCCGCCTATGTGGGCTGCACCTTGCTCCTGCATCGGCGACTATTTGACGAGCGCATCCGCAAGAGTTCTTCGTGGGGCGATATCCTCGTTCTGGTTCTCCTTTGGGTGCAGTTGACGCTTGGCTTGCTGACGACGTGGTGGACCCTCGAACATCTCGACGGGAGCGAGATGGTCAAATTTATGGGATGGGCCAACGGTATTTTACGCCTCGATCCAGCTGCGCCGCAGCAGCTGGCGGACGTGGCCTTGGTCTACAAGCTTCACATCATTCTGGGCCTGACGTTGTTCCTGATTACGCCGTTTACCCGTCTGGTCCACATCTGGAGCGCCCCGATCTGGTTCCTGCTACGACCCGGCTATCAGATTGTCCGTTCTCGGCGACTGGGCCGGCCAACGTCACCCACGAAAGGTCCAGCAGGCGGCGCTCCAAGTTATGGCGGAGATGCGGTCATGCGGGCCGCGCTTGACGAAGGACGGTCCACATGACCCGGCGTCTTGACGTTCTCAATCTGGCTGACCCTGCGCAACGCCCGGCGCCGGCCATGATGGATTCGTGTGCGACCGGTGGCTGTGGCGGACCCGAGCCGATGCTTCCGCCTCCGCCAACATTTGGTGAGGTACGGGTCAACGGCGTGGAAATAACTCCAGAGGCGATTGCGCAAGAGATTCAATACCATCCCGCTCCGGATGCGGAGACAGCGTGGACGGAAGCCGCACGAGCGCTCGCAGTGCGCGAATTACTGCTGCAGGAAGCCCGGCGCCTGCAAATTGAGCATGAGCCCGAACAAGACGAGGGCGGGAGAGACGAAGCCGAAGAAGACGCAATTGTTCGCGCACTGCTTGAGCGCGAGGTCACTCCATCCAGTCCGGATGAGAGTGAGTGCCTGCGATTTTATGAATCGAACAAGCAGCGGTTTCGAACCCCGGACCTCTTTGAGGCCGCTCACATCCTGATTGAGCCCGAAAGTAACGATGAACAGGGGTGGGCGAGAGCAAGGGCGAACGTTGAACGGATTATTAAGCAGATCGGCAACGATCAGGATGCTTTTTCATCAGCTGCTCGCAGCCTTTCGAAATGCAATTCAGCGCAGCAGGACGGAGCGCTCGGTCAAATTCGACGCGGCGAATTGGTTGAAACGATCCAGGCAGGTCTGGAATCATTGGAAGACGGGGAAACCGGGTCCACGCCGGTTAAATCCCGCTTCGGTTGGCATGTGCTTCGACTGCATCGACGGATCCCGGGTCGTGTGCTTCCATTCGATGTCGTTAGCGACAAGATTTCGGATACTCTCGAAGCCCGCAGCTGGACGGTGGAATCAGCGCGCTACATTTCCAGTTTGGCATCTGTCGCCTGTGTGGACGGCGTCCAGATCGCCGGGATCTCCAACTAATGGCATTGCTTGGAGACATCCTAGCCAATGCTCGAAGGGACGCCGGGAATTTTCATGCATGGCTGACAAGCGCTGATGCTGACTTGGCGCGCTCGGTTGATACAGCGGCGGCAATCGAGGGGTTAACATCCACGACGTATGTCAGAGGTGCTGTTGCCGACTTTTCACGATTCGCAAGCGAGGAGGACTGGGCGACATTGTCTTCCAGCCTAAAGAGTACAGATGATCCTGGTATGGCGTGTCTGCTAGCGATGGTGGACTGGCGACTGAAGGTCGAGACATGTCAGCGTCATTCTCATCGATCCCATGGAGGAGATCTCAATGACAAATCCGGATAGGGATAAGCCAATAGAAGCGCCGTTAAACCCGGCGCTCAAAAAGAGCACGGAAACCGAGTATGACACGTCATCCTCGGACGCGCCTATCAACACGACTTCCGCGAACGAAGGAGAGGGCAACGGCTGGCCGATCGTCTGGTTGGTCGTCACCATTCTCGGCGTGGTCCTCGCGATCTGGCTCCTGGTCTAAGGACGAACCTGGGCCCGCCGCACCTTTAAGTAACACGAATTCGACGGAATCGGGCACCAGCCCGGAGTTTTGCCAGTCCTGCAGCTTGGCCTTCGTCTTGTTGACCAGCCCGCGCACATCGAAGTTCAGCGTGACGGTCGGGCAATTCATATTTTTTGCAACTTCCTCAAGTGCGGAAAGAAGTTTGCTGCGGACCGCGGATGACGGCCCCAGTTCGAAGGCGACGAACACCTCAACGTGCAACGCCGGGCCGAGCCTGAGGCTTTTTACAGGCAAATAAGCGGCTATCCCGTGAATGTGGCCGGTTTCCGCCCGGACGGCCAAGACCCCTCCACCGCACAAGGCAATGTGTTGTGTAAAATCGGTCCATTGCTCGGCGACAACTCCCGCCCTGTGGCGTACCAATGGGAAGGCCTCCGAGGCATTGTCCAACTCCAACGGGCTGACGCTTAATTGTGCCAATGTACTGCCGATCGAGATTCGGGAGTTTGAAGGGTAGCCGCGAAAAGCTATGAGACGTTGAGCTAGATCAATCTCCCGCGGATTCGGGTATCCAAGGAATTCTGTTGTCCTACCGTTCCAAAGGCCCGTTGCTAGAGCTTCCGCCGGGTCATCCATGCGAACATTGCGCGATACGCCCGGTCACGATTTGTCGGAGGCTGGACGGGGCAATACTCGCTCAGCTTAGGGCACTTGGCACGATGCAGCGCCTTGGAGTCGGCCAACCGGTTTTTCACGAAGGCGACCCTGCGAAACGTGTGTTCATGCTCGCCCAGGGATCGCTCAAGATCTATACGCTTCTCGCCGATGGCCGGCGGCAGATAACCGGCTTCATGTTTCCGGGCGACTTTCTAGGGATTTCGCTCGACGATGAATATGCGTTCACGGTCGAAGCTCTGGCCAATAGCGAGATGTGGTGGTTCACGCGCGAAGCCTTTGACCGTTTCGTCGAGAAGAATCCCAGCATGGAACGCGAACTCTACAGGCTCGCAGCGCACGAACTTGCGGCCGCCCAAGAACAGATGGTTCTCCTGGGGCGAAAGACCGCTGCCGAACGGGTGGCGAGCTTTTTCCTCGCGCTCCTTGATCGCCGCGAACTGGGTGAGCACGATATGTCGAGCGAATTCGACCTGCCGATGAGTAGGATTGATATCGCGGATTATCTTGGTCTTACCAAGGAAACGGTGAGCCGGATGCTCTCACTGCTGCGCGACCGCCGGTTAATTCGGCTGGTGAAACAAGACCGGATAGAAATTCTGGACCTGAGCGGTCTCAGAGAAATCGCTGACGGTTTCGGCGAGTGATATTATCTATTTAAGCGCCCATTCGGCCTGTATCCAGAACTTACGAATATCGTTCCCTAAGTCCTTCGAGTCGTAGTCGGCAACTTTCGCTAGAAACCCGAGTTTGCCGATTTTGAAGCCCAAGGAGGCGTCCCACTCGTTTCCGTAGTGCATGTCGCCCCGATTGCTGTCGAACCGGTGATGCGTAACTGTTGCACTGAGGTCGCGGATACCTCGTAGTCTGGGAAACTTTTGAGATACCGAGAGATAACGGTCGCGCAGTCCATTGGCGGGCGTGCTCAGAAACTTGTCGGCCCATCCGTTGAATTTGTGAAGCGTGGCCATTGGTGTTTGGACAGCGCGCCCATTGTCGCTGCCCAGACTCTCAATGCCTGCAGAGATCGAGAGCCCGGAATATCTAGCTCCCAGATCGGTCGACCAATAATCTGCCGAATAATCGAATTGGTTGGACGCGTAGTCGGATTGACGGGCGTAGCTGCCTTTCAGCGACAGGCTGACGCGGTCGTTGATTGGGATCGCCGATGACATGATAAAGCCGTAGGTCTGGGTGCTGTTCGAAAAGAAAAACGCCTCGTTGCAGTCGAGGAGGTAAGCAAAAACCTTTCCTTCCAACCGGCCAACTCTCGTCCCCGCACTCGCAAGGACGAAGTTTCCCTTATAGCTGGTCCTAGGACCGGCATCGTTTCCAAAGATGGTCCGCTGCGAAATTGCATAAGCAATGTCGAATGCGACCGGGCCGACCGTTGCTTGACCGCGAATGGCGTCGAACGTCTGCTCGTTCTGACGCCACCCGACAGAACCGACCCAGCGCTGATCGTCGAGATTGATACGTTGCCGTCCCAAGGTAAGACTGTGCTTGGCGGATTTGTATTCCACCTGCAGCCGATTCAATTCGAGGTTGGACGGATCGGCGATTACTGATCGGGTGGGTCGCCACTGGTCCTCGCCGGGCAGAGCGAAAGGAAAGGCGTTGTAATTGTTGATGAGAGCCGCGGTGCCTTCACCTTCAACGAGTATCGATATCTTGCCAATTTTGGCTACCGCTCCACCCCGGAGCCTGAATGTAAAGCCCTCAGCATCACGGTGCATTTCGTCGACGTTTTCGTAACGCACTCGGGCGTCGAGGATCGGCTGCAGACTGATCTTGCCGGTCGGGCTATCAGCCGCGCTCGCGCTGCCAGTTGCAAAGACGAGTAGGGTTGCGCCAACTACAGCGTTGCTCGAGACGAGTGCCAATGTTCTGCCTTTCGCTGTTTCGAATTTGCTGCTTGGCGCTTGCATCTCTTAAGACCGATGAGGCGCAGCGGAATTGATGTATCTCAATCATGACATGCTTGGGTGGGACACAAGTGCGGAAAAGGCGAGAAAATGGACGCTGCCACAATCGCTTTGATCGCAACGCTTATGTTATTGGCTGCTGTTCTGTACTCGTCGGTCTCGTATGGCGAGGCGTCCGCTCACCTCGCCATCATGGCGCGGTTCGATGTCGCGCCGGAAACGATGCCATCGGAGCGGGCATTACCTAGCTGGGCTCGGCTCACTTGGCCAATCGTCGGTCGTTGCAGACCTTGGGCTTGGTGCTGGTCATCGCCGGAGGTAAACTGATATTTTTATGGATGAGCGCAACGACATCGCTGTTGCAGTACTTGCCGGAGGCGAAGGCAGCAGGATTGGAGGCAACAAACCGTTCATCGAGCTTTGCGGTGCCAGCCTGCTCGAGCGCGCATGGGATTTTGCAAAATCCTCGTCAGACACGGTGACGCTTGTGCTTCGGAAGCCTGATCCGGATGGTTCGTTCGGCCACTCGTTCACCACCGATCGTCCGGGCATTGAGGGGCCATTGGCCGGGCTGGCTGCCGGTTTCGATTGGGCAAGGAGAGTTGGGAAGGCCGCTCTTCTCACCATCCCCTGCGACATGCCGCTGCTGCCGTCAGACCTCGTGCTACGGCTGAGGAACGAGATTGGCGGGGCCGCAGCCGCTATCGCATCGAGTGGAGGACAGATCCATCCAGTGTGTGGGCTGTGGAAGGTGCACGCCAGCGAGGAAATCGCGCCGTATTACGCAACTGGCGGACAGTCCCTCTGGGGATTTGCACGAGCGGTAGGCTTTGCGGAGGTAAAATGGCCAATCGGCCCGATGGACCCGTTTTTCAACATCAATCGGTCCACGGATCTCGCCGAGATCGCCGAGTATCTTGAGACTAGAAATTAAGAACGCAAACTTCCTCGCCGGCGTTTCTCGCGGGCGCTCCCACTGGCTGGCGTATCAGCAAGTCAGAATCCGCGAGTGTTCGTTGAGAGCTGGAATCCTGGTGCAAAGCTGGATCGACGAAGCCACTGGCATTTCGAGCGCGCACGAAGGTCTCCCGGTTTCCGCAACCCGGTATAGGTGTTGCAAGACGCTCCTTACGCCACTGCAACGCGGATCGCGGATCCATCCCCGACAATCCGGAAACGAGCGGCGCGAGTAATAAGCGACCCGTGACGAGAGCGGAAGTCGGATTGCCGGGCAAACCCATTACTAGTCTATTCTTCGCCCGGCCGAGCCATACCGGCTTGCCGGGTTTGATGGCTACCTTGGCAAAGACGATTTCAAGGTTCTCGTCCTCGAACATGGTCTTCGCGAAATCCTTTTCGCCGACGGACGCCCCGCCTGTCACCACGATGAGATCCGCGTGTGCCAGTACCTCTGCTGCGGCTTTCTTCATCGCCCGAAGATCGTCGGGTAGGCGTCTTTTCTCCAGGACATTGCCCCCCCAGTCCGCGACGAGGGCGGCAATGCCGTACGACACGCTCTCGGGAATGGAACCGGGAGAGTGCGACGCCGTGCCCGGCCGCGCGAGCTCGTCGCCTGTCCCGAGAATGATTACGCGAGGTTGCCGCCAGACAGTCAGCTTGGCGAGGTCCGCACCGGCTGCCGCCACCATCTGCCGATATCCGAGGCGTGTGCCGGATTCGAGGAGAACGGTTCCAGCGACAAAATCCGAGGCCCTTGTCCGGATATGCCGGGCGGCGCCGGGCTCCCCTTCAATCACTACGCAGTCACCGTCGGTACGAACGTTTTCCTGCATAATCACCCGGTCGGCGCCGGGGGGAATCCGGGCTCCGGTAAAGATCCGAACCGCGGATCCAGGGTCAAGATGCCCGACAAGTCCTGCGCCGGCGAACACTTTTCCTCTCACGGGTAAGCGCGCAGGAAGCGCGGCTAGATCTGCGTCGCGCAGCGCATAACCATCCATTGCCGAGACATCCGCGGGAGGGGAGTTCGACCTTGGCAACGATGGGCTCGGCAAGTACGCGCCCATGAGCATCTTCGAGGGAGACGGTCTCTTGTGAAAGGCCGCCTGCCATCAAGCAGACGGCAGAGAAGGCGTCATCGAAAGTGATCACGATGCTTCCCAGCTTCCCGACCGTCCCCCAGACTTTTTGGTAACGCGTATCGCGCCAATTACCATCGTCCGATCAACTGCCTTTAGCATGTCGAACAAGGTCAGGCCCGCGACAGACACAGCCGTCAGTGCTTCCATCTCGACGCCCGTTTGCCCCTCAGTGCTTACCACTGCTTCAATGAGAAAGGCTGGCGATCGATCGTCGAGGCTGATCCGGACGCCGATCTTGGTGAGCGCAAGTGGGTGGCAGAGGGGAATCAGATTCGCTGTGCACTTTGCTCCCATCAGTCCGGCCAATTCGGCGGTCTGAATTACGGTGCCCTTGGGAGCTCTTCCCGCGCGCACCAGCTGCAACGTCTCCTGTTTGCAACGCAACTGCCCGGCGGCCTTTGCGACCCTTAGCGTCACCGGCTTGCCGCTGACGTCGACCATTCGCGCCCGGCCACTCTCGTCCATATGGGTAAGACTGCTCATGCGCAAAGATCCCTTAATCGGGGAATTTGACCTGCGAGTGAGCAGGGGCGGTAACGGCTGTCGAGTTCAAGCGAAAGTACGAGGTCCCAGCCATCCCTGCACGCACCGGTGGAGCCGGGAAGGGAGAAGATGAAGGTATCGTCGATTTGGCCAGCCAGGGCCCGGGATTGAAGGGTCGATACCCCGACGGTGTTGAGGCTGGCCTGGTGAAAGACAACGGCAAAGCCGTCCATTTCCCGTCGAAACAACGTCCGGATTGCTTCCGGGGTGACATCGCGCGGCGTAAAGCCGGTTCCGCCAGTCGAGATGATGACGTCTACGTGTTCGTCATCGACCCAAAGGCGGACCTGCCGCCGGATGGCTCCCACGTCGTCCGGGACAATTGTCTTCCCCGCCAATATGTGGCCGGCAGCCCTTAAACGTTCGGACAGCAGTCCGCCCGAAGTATCGGTTTCTTCGGTTCGGGTGTCAGAGACAGTCAGAACGGCTATTCGAAGGGGGTGGAAAGGGAGCGATTCATTAATTCCGGGCATTCTCAACTCCACCGTGCGCGGTCGGCGTGATCGACCCGGGTTGGTTCGATCCATTTTGACCCGTCGGCAGTTTCCTCTTTCTTCCAGAACACTGCGTCCGTCTTGAGACGGTCCATCGCATATTCTGCCGCTTCGAAAGCCGAACGTCGATGAAGATGGGCAGCAGCTACGAATACGATCGCTTCGCCGGGCGATATTTCCCCGTGGCGATGAACAACACAAATGGCCGTCACGCCAAACCGTGACTGGGCATCGGCGGCGATTTTGTGCAGCGAAGCCTCCGTGAGGCGGGGATGGAGCTCAAGAACGAGAGAGTTTATTCCGTCGCCGGTCGCCGACTTTGGTCGGGCAAGGCCGACGAAGGTAACGGCGGCTCCTTCATTTGTGAGCTTGGAGTTGAAAGCGGCGAACTCGGAGTTTGGATCAAGCCTGCCATCCGCAAGACGAATGTCACAAATCATTTCAACCACCTGACAGCGGAGGCAAGAACTCAACGATCTCGCCGTCGGTGATCTTGCGGTCGTTGGCAACAAGACTGTCAGCAACGCAAACGAAGGTTCGAGCCCGCAGGTCTATGGCGAGTCCCGGATAGGTTTCGGCAAGGACCCTGCGCAACTCTTCCACCGTGTCGGTTCCTGGGGGCGGGATAAAGTCCACTTCGGCGCCCAGTCTTTCTCCAAGCTTGCCATAAAATCTGATTCTCAATGCTCTCTCCTCCCGGAGTTGCTAGCGATCCCGTACAAGGATTGGATGATCCACATCAACTTCATAGTCGGCTATGCTGCCGCGCTCATCGAGGCTGCCCGCTTCGGCATGACCCTCTATCTAGGGGCTGGCTTGGCCAGTCTTTCCGCTTATTACTTCATCCATAGGAGCGCTTCGTGACGCGATAATGGCTCCTTGCCCCTCGCGCCGCGATGGGCCAAAGCCCGCGCAACATGCTTAGCTTTCAAGACCTGATCCTGACGTTGCACCGCTATTGGGGCGACCGTGGCTGCGTCATACTGCAGCCGTATGACATGGAGATGGGGGCTGGGACGTTTCACCCGGCCACCGTACTTCGCGCGCTTGGGCCCGACCCGTGGAAAGCGGCCTTCGTCCAGCCGTGCCGCCGTCCGACCGATGGCCGTTACGGTGAGAACCCCAACCGGCTCGGCCATTACTATCAATACCAGGTCATCCTGAAGCCAAGTCCGCCCGATCTGCAGGACCTCTATCTCGGTTCGCTCGACGCGATCGGGATCGATCCGCTCAAGCATGACATCCGCTTCGTCGAGGACGATTGGGAAAGTCCGACGCTGGGCGCGTGGGGCCTGGGCTGGGAAGTCTGGTGCGACGGCATGGAAGTAACCCAGTTCACTTATTTCCAGCAGGTCGGCGGTTTCGATTGCAAGCCGGTGTCGGGCGAGCTCACTTACGGCCTCGAACGTCTCGCCATGTATATCCAGGGCGTAGACAATGTCTTCGACCTCAAGTTCAACAATGATGGCGTGACCTACGGCGACGTATTCCTGGAAAACGAAAAGCAAATGTCGAAATGGCATTTCGAGGTGGCCGATACCGACACGTTGTTCGATCAGTTCAAAAAGGCTGCTGCCGAGAGCGAGAACAGCCTGAAGGCCGGAGTGCCGATTGCCGCCTACGAACAAGCGATAAAGGCGAGCCACGTGTTCAACACCTTGCAGGCTCGCGGCGTCATCTCAGTGGCCGAGCGGCAGGCCTATATCGGCCGGGTCCGCGATCTGGCGAAAGGCGCCTGCGCCGCGTGGATGACGCACATGGGGTATGAAGCATGAGCGCCGACTTTCTGCTCGAACTTCTCAGCGAGGAAATCCCGGCGCGGATGCAGGCGAAGGCCCGCAACGATTTCGCGCGCATGTTCGCCGAAGGCCTGACCGCAGCCGGTCTCTCCAACGACGGCATCACGACCTATTCGACACCGCGGCGGTTGGCGTTGATCGCCAAGGGGCTGCCCACATCAACCAGGGCGGTCAGCGAAGAACTGAAGGGCCCGCGCACCTCGGCGCCGCCGCAAGCATTGGAGGGTTTCCTCCGTAAGACCGGGCTCAACAAGGATCAGCTTACCGATCGCGACGGCATCTGGTTCGCGGCGATAGACAAGCCGGGACGCGCTACCGCAGAGGTGTTGGCTGACCTGGTTGCGCAGATCGTTCGCGATTTTCCGTGGCCGAAATCGATGCGCTGGGGGGCAGCGTCCGCCTCGTCCGCGTCGATGCGCTGGGTGCGGCCGCTGCATTCGATCGTCGCCTTGCTGGGCGAAGACATTGTCCCGGTCACGATCGATGGCGTGAAGTGCGGTGCGACCTCGATGGGCCACCGTTTCCATCATCCAGGTGCAATCACCATCGGCGGCGCAAACGATTATGTTGAAAAGCTGCGCGCCTGCCACGTCATCGTTGATCAGGAAGAGCGCGAAACGATGATCCGCACGCGCGCCAACGACCTGGCCGAAGACGCCGGATACTACCTCGTCCAGGACGAGGGGCTCGTGATCGAAAATGCCGGCCTTACCGAATGGCCGGTGCCGTTGCGCGGATCGTTTGATCCGGATTTTCTCGATGTGCCCGAAGAGGTCATCCAGCTGACCGCGCGCCTCAACCAGAAATATTTCGTGATGCGCGGCGGTGACGAGAAACTGGCCCCGCACTTCATCTGCACCGCCAATATCGACGCCAATGACGGTGGCACCGCCATCGTCTCGGGCAACGAAAGAGTACTCGCCGCGCGCCTCAGCGACGCCCGCTTCTTCTGGGAGCAGGATCTGAAGGTGCAGTTAGAGGATTATTTGCCGAAACTCGAAGGCATGCTGTTCTATGAGGGGATGGGATCGCTCCGGGCCAAGGTAGACCGCATCGCCGAACTTTCCCGAATTCTCACTGAGCGCTATTTTCCAGAACGCGACCCGGAAACCGCACGCCGCGCTGGCCTGCTCGCAAAGGCCGACCTCGCCTCCGCAATGGTCGGTGAATTTCCCGAGCTGCAGGGCGTGATGGGCAGCTATTATGCCGAACGCGGCGGCGAAAAGCCGGGCGTTGTTTCAGCGCTCAGGCAGCAATATGGCGCCAACGTCGACGGGTGCATTCCGGCAGCGGTCGCGCTTGCTGATCGACTGGATACGCTTAGTGCGTTTTTCGCTAGCGGTATCCGCCCCACTGGATCGAAAGATCCGTTCGCGTTGCGCCGCGCCGCGCTCCAGTCGATCCAGATCATCCTCGCAAATGGAACGCGTCTTGACTTGGGCGACGCGCTTGAACTTGCCAAGGCAGGTCTGGGAGTCGAAGGTAAAAACCTCGACACGGGCGAGCTGCTGGAGTTCTTCGCCGATCGTCTCAAAGTTCAACAGCGCGAAGCAGGGGTTCGCCACGACCTCATCGACGCTGTATTTGCTCTCGGCGGGGAAGACGATCTTGTCCGCTTGCTCGCCCGGGTGAAAGCTCTCCAGGCGTTCGTCGAAACCGGGGAGGGGACTAATCTTCTCGCCGGCGCCAAGCGCGCCGCCAATATTCTCAAAAAAGAAAAATGGGACGCCGAGTCTGCAACCGATACTGACATCGCGCCTGAAGAAGCGGCGCTAAAGGAAGCGATCGACGTTGCCGAATCTGACTGCATGCCATGCTATCGGGGCGGAGGACTTCACAGCGGCGATGACCGCGCTCGCGTTGCTTCGTGCGCCGATCGACTCATTCTTTGAAAAGGTCATCGTAAACGCCGACGATGTCGGCGTCCGCGCGCGGCGTCTCAACCTGCTCGCCCGGTTCCGCGACGCCGTTCACGCCGTCGCGGACTTTAGCAAGATCGAGGGCTGATCAAACCTCGCGGCGGTCGTCGACGCCGTCGCCATCGCGATCGACATGGCCATCGCGGCTGTCGGTCACGCCGTCCCCATCGCGGTCACGCCCAAGTACCCGGTCCATCAGCCCGGGCTTGCGCTCCGCTTCGCTGACGACGCCGTCATTGTTCGTATCGCGGACATCGGTCGTCGCTGCCACGGGTGCAACAACAGCGGCGGCGACCGGGCGATTGCGCTCGGCATCTTTCAACGCTGCGGCACGAAGGGTGTCACGTTCACGCCAATTCTTTTCAGCCTCGGTGTGGCGTGTCTCAATCTCCTCGCGGCGGGTGACTTCGGTCCGGTAGCGTTCCTTCCACTTGCGGCCACCGCCGGAAAACAGAAACCCGCCGACCAGCAAGCCAAGCACGAAGACAAGTGCAACAATGACCCATTGGTCAGATGTGAAGTTCATCATGGTTCGTTCCCCTGGTTTGTTGCCGTATCAATCCCTTGGAGCATGAAACCGTTCCGCCGCGCCAACGAAAAAGCCGCCGTCCGGTTTTCCGGACGGCGGCCCTCCCACTTCCCCCGGAAGGGATGGAGTGTTGTTAGCCGTTGATGAAGCTGTCGCTGATCGAACAGGCCGCCGGGCCCAGAATGACGACGAACAGGGTCGGCAGAATGAAGAGAATCAGCGGCACGGTCATGATCGCCGGAAGGCGCGCAGCCTTCTCTTCGGCGCGCATCATTCGGTCGTTGCGGAATTCCGCCGACAATACGCGAAGGGCGGATGCCAGCGGCGTACCGTATTTTTCGGTCTGGATCATGGTCGTGACGACGCCGCGAACCGCTTCCAGGTCGACGCGCATGGCGAAATTCTCGAACGCATTGCGGCGTTCGTTGAGGAACCCGAGTTCGATTGCGGTCAAGCCGAATTCGTCGCCGAGTTCCGGATATGCCTTGCCCAGTTCGCGGGCAACGCGGCCAAAGGCGGCATCGACGGTGAGACCGGCTTCGGCACAGATCACCAAGAGGTCGAGCGCGTCTGGCAGGCCCTTGCGGATCGCGTGACTGCGCTTGGTCACCTTATTCTTCAACCAGATGTCCGGCGCCTTGTAGCTCAGCACGAAGGTGCCGGCCGTGACGATGTAGCGTTTCATTGCACCCCATTCGGGGAACGCGTCGAAGAAATAGATCGCCATGACGGCGGTCGTGCCAAGCACGAGCGGCGTCAGGAAGCGGGCCGCGATCACGAAGTAAGCGAGATCTTTGGCGCGAATTCCGGCCTGCAGCAACTTGACCTGCGTCTTCTGAATCTGGTCGTCCTGCAGCATCTTGAAGTTGCTGAGCACGCCGCGAACTCTGTCCGCCGCCTGGTTCTTGTTGGTCAGTTTCTTACGCTTGTTGGTCGAGGCAACGATGCCCGCTTTGAGCTGTTCGCGGCGCTCGTTGAGGGCCTTGACGCGGCGCGCCATCGGATCCTTGACCGTGGTCGCAGCGTAGATGGCCGTCAGCACCGCAAGCGTAGCCACCGCACTGAGCAGGGTGGCGACCCAGATGACGTCGATTCCCAGGATGGTTGGACCGGATTGCATAATGCTGGTTTCCTAGATCTCGAAGTTGACCATCTTGGCCATGATGAACACGCCAATGCTCATCCAGACCAAGCCGCCGATGCCTGCGACCATCAGTCGCTCGTCTGCGAAAAAGCCGGCCATGTAGGCAGGGTTGATCATGTAGACCAACGTAAAGACCACGAACGGGAGCGAGCCGACGATCATAGCCGATGCCTTGGATTCCGAGCTCATCGCACGGATCTTCAGCTTCATCTGAGCGCGTTTGCGCAGGACGTCGGCAAGGTTCGATAGCGTTTCTGCCAGGTTACCACCGGTCTCGCGCTGGATGGCCAGCGTGATAACGAAAAACTGGAATTCTGCGGTGCCGAGGCGATCAGCCAACTCCTGCAGCGCGGCTTCCATCGTCCTGCCGATTTTCATCTTGTCTGCGACCGAGCGAAATTCGAGACCGACGGGGTCGGGAATTTCCGACGCGACGATACCCAGCGTTTCGGTGATCGGAAGACCGGAACGAAGTCCGCGAACCATCAGTTCGATTGCATCGGGGAAGTTGGATGTGAATTTGGCGACCCGCTTTTTGATCAGATAGCCAATAATCATGTGCGGCAAGCCGAACCCGACGAAGAGCCCGAGCATCAAGGCGAGCATGAACGGCGCGCCCTGGGCCATCAGGGCCAGGATCACCGCCGCAATCAAACCACCGCTGATCACAATGAACTTCTGCAGGCTAACGTTCTTGCCGGTCTGCTCCAGGCGGCGACGAAGCAGCGCCGGGCGCGGAATGAAAGACGACAATGCGTCGTCGACCTTGGTCTGACGCTTGGATAGCAGTTTGCGGATCTGCGCTTGCGCAGAGGCTGTAATCACATCGCCGTGACGTTCCTTGAGCAACTCGAGGCGCCGCTTGTAAGCCTTGCCGACCGACGGCCCACTGAACGCCGAGTAACCGAGCGCGAGGACCGCCAGTATTCCGATTGCGATGATGATCGTCAGAAACATTGCTCGTCCATTCCCTTCATGGCTGGCCGACCTCTAAGAAGGTCGGCCGACCCATTTCGTGCGTCAGGCAGCCTGCGCTTTCGGCTTCGACAACATGCCTTTCAGGTTGCTCACGAAGCTCTTGCTCGCGCCGGTAGGGCTGTCGGCGGCACCTTCTTCGCTGGCATGGCTCAGAACCATGTTGACGAGGGTTGCGAAGGGAGCCGACATCTTGCCGCTGGCGACTTCCGCCATCGGTTTGCCAAGCTTTGCCGACTGAGCAGCGACTTTGCCGTCTTCGTGGAAGACGATGTCGACGCTACGTTCGATCGATTGCTCGAAATCCTTCTTGCTGATTTCCAGCGCACCGCCAGAAGGCATGCGGTTGGCGACAACCACCACCTTGGTCTGCGGGGCATTTGATTTCAGCCATGCCAGGATGCGGATCGTGTCTCGGGTTGCGGCAAGGGTCAGCTCGCTGACCACCACCGCGACATGGGCGTCGTGGACCAGGTGCGGATGCTGAATCAGCATGTGCCGCGGCAAATCCATCACCGTCGATTCAAAGGCGTTCCGCATTTCTTCCTGAAGCTGGAAGAATGCGCTGCCATCGGTCAGCAGCGGCTGGTTGATCGGCGCTTCCGCCGACAGAACACTCAACCGTTCGTTGGCACGAACCATGGCGCGTTCGATGAAAAGGCCATCGATGCGGCTCGGATTCTCGATGGCATCGGTCAAGCCGCGGCCAGGTTCGAGATCGAGTGCAAGGGCACCGGTCCCAAAATGCACGTCGAGATCGAGCAGAGCCGTAGAGCGAAGCGCCTTCTCACCGAGAAGCCAAGCAAGGCTGCTTGCGATCGTCGACGCGCCGACGCCACCACGAACGCCGATCACGGCAGTCATGACGTGCGGCTTTTCGACCTGGGTCTCGCCGCGAGGACCGGACAGGATCGACTGGGCATGAGCGAAGGTATCGCGCAGCTGGTCGACCGTGAACGGCTTGAGCAGATAGTCGTGAATTCCGCTGGCGACGAGGTCGCGGTACAGGCGGACGTCGTTGACCTGGCCAGCCGCGATCACGATCGTCCCCGGCTCGCAAACTTCGGCAAGCGCGTTGATATCGTTGAGCGGGTCGGCCAATTCGCTGAGGTCGACGAAAAGGATGTTCGGGCTGGCCGATACCGACAGGGACTGGACGGCATTGCGCAGTCCGCCCTTGTTCACTTTCTCCGGCGACCAGCCATGCTCGACCGCGACAGGACGGAGCATGTCCGCCGTTGCGTCATCGCATACGAAAGCCGTGAACGGATCGCGGAGACCCGCGCGTGCCTGGAAGGGGGCGTTCATGTTATTCCTTTCCCTTCGTCGTACTGATGTCTTTGAGACCGCCGTCGCCGGTTGGCGTGGCGTTGCGATAGGAGCGGATCGCGCGTGAAGCGGTATCGGCGTCGCCGACTGAACCGGGGTCGCGACCCCAGACCAGATCCTGCGGATCGGCAATCATTGCCGCCATGTTGCCATTCACTGCGCATCCGAAATTCGACATCGTGTGATTGCCGAAATTCGGCTGGGCTTTTTCCGACCAGTTCGGGCAACCCGGAACGCTTGCGCGGGTCCGGCTAACGACAACGCGAACACTGCCGGGTGCGACCGCGCCCTGGCTGACCGGTGCGCCCTGCGATAGCAAAAGGCCATACCGGCCGACAACGCGCGCGACGTCACTGCGAGCACCACCGCCGTAGGCACTATCAACATAGACATGGTCGCCGTAGCCAAGGCCGAGGCCTGCAAGCCAGGCGTCGAGGCGGGCCATTTCGCTGGACGAAAGCGATCCGTCGGGTGCTGCCGCATCGAACGCATAGTCCGACCGGGTGACGACAGGAACGTTGATCGGGTTAAGTCCCTTCGACGCTTCGCCTTGCGGTTTTGCGATAGCCGGGGCGGCGAGGGCCGAAGCCATCAGCGCGATGATCAAACTGTTGCGCATGCTCAATTCCTTTCTCGCGGCCATTACATCTTGAAGCCAGGGGCGGCCGATGCGGCAGGTGCCGCTGCGACCGGGGTGGGAACTGGCGCCGAGACGCCCTTGTAAGTTTGTCCACCGAAGATCCGCTGGGCGTCGGTCGGTGCGCGATAGCCATCGACCGGGGTCGCCAGCTGACCGGACACCGGGCGCACCAGATAAGGCGTCACGATGATCACAAGTTCGGTTTCCGACCGACGATATTTGGTCGAGCGGAACAATGCGCCGATGATCGGCAGGTCGCCCAGAAACGGCGCCTTGGTGACGTCGTTCGTGTTGGCGTTGCGCAGAAGGCCGGCAATCATGAACGATTGTCCCGAACCGAGCTCGACGGTCGTCTCTGCCCGGCGCGTCGTCAGCGCAGGAACGTTGAAACCGTTGAGCCGGATCGTGCCTTCGTTCGACAATTCGCTGACTTCCGGACGAACACGCATCGAGATGCGGCCGTCGGCGAGCACATATGGGGTGAAGGCCAGGCCGACGCCATATTGCTTGTATTCGATCGTGATCGAACCCAGACTTTGCGAGATCGGGACCGGAAATTCGCCGCCGGCCAGGAAGCTTGCGGTTTCCCCCGAAAGTGCGGTCAGCGTCGGTTCCGCCAAGGTTGTCACCAGGCCATCGGTTTCCGCCAGGTCGAGCGTGCTGAGAATGTCGAGACCAAGCAACCTGCCGGCGATGCCGAGCGTCGTACCGCCGCCAATAACATTGAACGCCCTCGGCACTGCAGGCGTCGTGCCCTCAGCAGGCGAACCGAAGGTGCCGGGGCTACCTTGGCCAATGCCAAACTGCGTCCCACTGGTCCCGTCGCGCGACAGGATATTGAAGCCGACCGATTTCAGCAGGCTGCGATTAACCTCCGCAATCTTGACGCGGAGAGCGACCTGCAACGGCGTTGCGGAACGAAGGCGGCTGACCACCTGTGTTCCTGTTCCGACATAGGCCTGGACCAGGCGCTGTGCTTCCTCGACATCGTTGGGGTTGGCAACAGTTCCGGTCAGCAGGACCAAATTGTTCATCGGGGTCGCCTGGATGCTCGCTTCGGGCATGGCCAGGTTGAGCATTTCGTTGAGCGAGCCGGTGTTCGATCCAACCCGAACGTTGGCGGCATAGACCACACGGCCACTCTTGGAGGTCGCATAGATCGTCGTTTCGCCGCTGCCCTTGCCGAAAATATACAGCTGGGTCGAAGAGCGAACCTGGACATCGGCAACGGCGTCGTTGGCGACGAATACGTCACTCATCGGAGCCGACAGGCGAACGAGCGTCCCGGTGCCCTGGCTCAGGTTGAGCGTTTCCGAAGGCCGGGCCGAGCTTGGCTGGGCGACGGCAGGGCTGGTGGCGACGGTGACAGTGCCCAGCCCAAGGGCCAATGCAGTCAAAGCAGTCCCCAGACGGGCGCGATTACGATTCTTGATGCTGGTCATCTCAACGACCTCCCACGGGAACGACGGTGACAGAGTTGCCGCGTGACACGCGAACGACGGGACCGACCACAACCTGGGCGCCACCCGATGCCGGGCTTGCTGCCGCGACACTCGGACCTGCGCTCGGTGCCGACGCACGAGCCGGAACGCTGCGACGCTGGAAGCGCGAGACGTCACCGCCGGTCGAGAAGGTAGTGCCGCTATCGAGCGGACGATTGGCGATCGCGAGCAGCATTTCCTTTTCCTGCTTGGGATCGGCACCGGCCGGCAGCTTTACTTCGCCGCTCGCGACCGCACGTTCGAGTTCCGCCGTATTGTCGGCGATCGAACGGAGCGACAGCGAGAGCTGGCCGAGCGACTGGGCAACCGCAATCTTCTCCGCCAGGCGAGGCGTGGTTTCCAACGTGACGGTCGATGAGACAGCGGGCGCGGGATTACCCTCGGCATCATTTTGATCGATCCGCTGATCGGTCGCCAGGATGCGGATGTTACGGATGATCGTTTCCGACACCTTGAGCGGAGGACCATCGCCGCCGCCACGAACTTCCTGCGTCAGGACCATGTCGACACGGTCGCCTGGGAAGACGAAGCCGGCGACGCCGCTGGTGACCGAAACGGGCACCGTGACGGCACGCATGCCCGGGCCAAGCGCCGCAGCAAGGAAGCCGCGGTCCTTCGGTCCGACCAGCGAGCCGCGCGTGACGGGCTGACCGGCCGTGATGGGGTTGCGGACAACCGTTCCCACCATCTTGGACAGATCGGCGTCGGCCGAGCCTTCGCTGTAATAGGCTTGCTGCATCAGTTCCTGCGGCCAAGGCTGGAAGGTCAGGCTTTCCAGGTCGATGATCGTACCCACCGGCAGCGCCTTGCGGGCGACCAGGATTTTCGGGCCGACCGGGACGGCCGGAGAAGCCTGGGCCGAATTGGCCCCGCCGCCCGCAAACATGTTCTTTGCCAACACGGCGGTGACCACCGCGATAACCAGCGCTCCTACGAGCAATGCGATCTTCTTGACGTCCATGGCGATACCGCCTCCCCTAGAGGATGCCCCTCAATGAAACTGATCAATCAGGCAAAATGGTTAAGAAACCGTTGGGCGAGAATCCAAAGTCCGCCGATTGCGATGGCGACGCCGTACGGAACCTTGGGTCGTTTTCTGGTCTCGCCGTTCTCATCGACCTGCCAAGAAGGCTTCCAACGATGGACGAGCATGACGATGATCGTCAGCAGGCCGCCGGCGATCGACATGATGACGAGGAATTTCAATGTCGACGCCGGCGAGAACCAAAGCGCGAGCGCCGCCGCCAGTTTGACGTCACCGCCGCCCATCATGCCGATCATGAAGGTCAGCGCCAACGTCAGGAACACCGCTGCTGCAACGCCGATCTGGATCGCGGCATCGGGCCAAAGCGGCAGCCCGATCGACCACCAGTAAATCGGCGCAAGCAGCGCAATTCCGGCGTTGAGGCGGTTGGAGATCGTGAACGTTCGCACATCGACGATGGCCGCCCAAACAAGGGCGAGCGCAAGGCCGGCGAGCAGGAAATCGGTGAATCCGAAGTTCATCATGACCGCAACACCTAGACGGCACAGCTTTCGAAACCGTAACCAACGTCGCAATGGATCGAGTGGACATTCTTATCGTCGGCGGCGGAATTGCGGGCGCCAGCCTGGCAGCACGATTGGCTGGCGAAGCACGGGTCATGCTGATCGAGTCGGAAATGCTATGCGGAATGCATGCTACCGGACGTTCGGCAGCGTTCTGGCAAGCAAGCCTTGGCGGCAATTCGCCGGAGCGAAAGCTCAGCCTTCTTTCAAAACCAATGTTCGATTCAAATTGGCCGGGCAGCGATGTGCCGTTGCTTCATCCGCGCGGCGCCGTGCAT
The DNA here is from genome assembly GCA_963843855.1 of uncultured Alphaproteobacteria bacterium. Lineage (GTDB taxonomy): Bacteria > Pseudomonadota > Alphaproteobacteria > Sphingomonadales > Sphingomonadaceae > Sphingomicrobium. The sequence goes on along the minus strand of CAWJMA010000007.1, from coordinate 116,209 downwards.
CTGACCGGCCCTTCGGGCGAACTATTCGATCAGGAAGGCGATCTGGAAGGAGAACATCTTCCGGTGCACCTCGATCGAGGCACGCTCGATGCGATGATTCCTGGGCTGCGCGACCAGTGGACCGGGGCGTTTTACGAAGCGAGCTGTGCCGACATCGACGTTGCTGCCTTCCACGCGGCCTGCTTGTCATCGGCCAAAAGGGAAGGGGCAATTGTTGCAACGGACCGTGCGCTTCTATCGGCGACCTTTGACGGAGAAGGATGGGAAGTCGAAACGGCGACCGAGGTGTTGCGCGCTCGGGTTTTGGTCGACGCTGCCGGGGCATGGGGCGACGATGTAGCGCAGCGATGTGGAGTCACGCCCCTTGGCCTGATTCCCAAGCGCCGGACGGTCGTCCAGCTGCGGATCGGGCGGCGCGGACTGAAGGATCTCCCTTTTGTGACGGACCTACACGCCAGTTTTTATTTCAAGGGCGAAGCCGACAATCTCGTCTGGGTTTGCCCGCTCGACGAAACGCCATCCGATCCGTGCGATACCGCGCCCGACGAAATCGATGTCGCGACCGCCATTGACCGTTTCGAACGAGCGATCGACTGGCCAGTCGAGGCCGTGGATCGCAAGTGGGCGGGTCTCAGGACGTTTTCACCCGACAGTGCGATGAAATTCGGTTTCGATCCCGAATATGCGGGTTTTTTCTGGTGCGTGGGGCAGGGCGGCATGGGCATACAAACCGCGCCGGCGGCGTCTCTGCTCTGCGCGCGATTGATCCTTGGCGAAGCGCTGGGCAGCGAACTTGACGGCGTCGCTGCAGCTGATTTTGCGCCCCGCTCCCTGCGCTGCTAGCGCCGAAGGTCGGCCTCGGCGCAGGCCAGAACATCTGCGCGCTCATTTTCCGGATGACCGGCATGTCCCTTCACCCAGTGCCATTCCACGACATGCGGCTCGGCGGCATCAAGTAGCGCCTGCCACAGTTCGGCGTTTTTCACCGGTTTCCTGTCGGACGTACGCCAGCCGTTGCGAAGCCAGCCGTGGATCCACTTCGTGATCCCATCGCGCACATAAACGCTATCGGTGGTCAGGCTGACCCGGCACGGTCGTTTGAGGGCGTTGAGCGATTCGATCGCTGCCATCAATTCCATGCGATTGTTGGTCGAGGGCAATTCGCCACCCGACAATTCACGCTCCTGACCATTGGCGGAACGAAGGATCGCTCCCCAGCCTCCGGGCCCCGGATTGCCCTTGCAGGCACCATCGGTGAAGATTTCGACCTCCGGAAGCTCCATGTCGTCAGTCGACGAGCTCACGGGGAAGTTTGAAGACCATGTCTTCGTCGACATGGGCGGCCTCGGTCTCGGTCACCGCGAATCGCTCCCGCAAGGAGTCGACGACTTCGCGAACCAGCAATTCGGGCGCAGACGCGCCGGCGGTAATGCCCAGGGTTCCTGGGTGGCCAAGCCATTCCCAATCGATTTCGGTTGCGCGTTGAATCAGGCGTGCCGGGATATTCAGACGCTCGGACACCTCAACCAGCCGCAGGCTGTTCGAACTGTTGGGTGCGCCGATCACCAGCATTTTGTCGCAATCGGGCGCGATCAGCTTGACTGCCGCCTGCCGATTCGAGGTCGCGTAACAAATGTCTTCCGCTTTCGGTCCGCGGATGTCGGGGAAACGAATTTTCAGGGCATCGATAATGTCGGCGGTGTCGTCCACCGACAAGGTCGTCTGGGTCAGGAACGCCAAACGTTCGCGTCCGGTCGGATCGAAGGCCGCTACGTCTTCGACCGTCTCGATCAGGCTGATCGAACCGTCCTCGACCTGCCCCATCGTTCCGATCACTTCGGGATGACCTTCATGACCGACGAAAAGGATGTGGCGATGATCCTCGATCAGGCGCTGGGCCTGGCGATGGACCTTGCTGACCAGCGGGCACGTCGCGTCGAGGTAATCGAGACCGCGCGCCTGGGCCGCCTGTGGCACAACCTTGGGAACGCCATGGGCGCTGAAAACGACTGGGCGCCCATCGGGAACCTCGTCCAACTCATCCACGAACACCGCGCCCATGCCGCGAAGTTGGTCGACGACGAAGCGATTGTGGACGATTTCATGCCGAACATAGACCGGCGGGCCATAGCGTTCGATGGCCAGTTCGACGATCTTGATTGCGCGATCGACCCCGGCGCAGAAGCCGCGCGGGCTTGCGATGAGGACCTTGAGGGGGGCAAGTGGAGCATTCATGATGAGCGCGATGTAAGCGATTGCTTGCACCCTTTCTAGGCGCTTCCTATGACTGCCCGCGAACGGGCGACATTTGTCGGCCGATTTTTGATGAGGATCCGCGCCGCCGTGAAAGCCCGCTATCTGTCACTTGCCGCCCTTGCCCTGCTTGCCACTGCCTGCGGAAAGAAGGGAACCATCGAGGATGGCGGCATCTATGTCGTGCGTTCGACCTGCCCGCAGCTTGGCATTCCCGCCGGTACTGGCGACATCACGTTATTCGATCCGGTGGGAAGCACCGATGCCCGCGCCATCGACGTCGAAGCCGCGATCACCAACCTTCGCGGTACCTGCGACGAAAATACCGCCCAGATTATCTCGACCGCGACGTTCGATGTCGTCGCCACCCGCCGCGATGCCGGTGCAGCGCGCTCGGTCGTCCTACCGTTCTATAATGTGGTGATGCGTGGCGGAACCGTGGTCGTCGCCAAGAAGATCGGCGCGATCCAGCTCGACTTTCCGGCTGGCGGCGTGCGCGCCCAGACTTCCAGCCGAGTTGCCGTCTCGGTTGATCGTGCCGCGACCGGCTTGCCTGAAAATGTTCGTGAAGAGCTGACCCGCAGGCGCAAGGCGGGCGACACGGACGCGGCCGTAGATCCCCTTTCGAAACCGGAAATCCGTGACGCCGTGGCTCGCGCCACATTCGAGCATCTGGTCGGCTTCCAGCTTTCGACCGACCAGCTTCGCTACAACGCGACGCGCTAATTCCCCTCGCGCGGGCGCGCGAATCGTTTGAACTCGGCTCTACCCGACCGCCAAGGCTGGGAGTGTCCCGGGTGCGCAAGTGCTCGAGGAACGCGCGGGAGAGACCCGGGCCGAAAGCCCGGGCGCCGAAGGAGCAACCGCCCCCGGAATCTCTCAGGCAAAAGGACCGCGCGGGCCCTTGGACAGTCTGGAAAGTGCTTCGTCCGCTCGTCGGGCGGGGCCGCCGAAGGGGCAAAGCTCTCAGGCCGCAAGCGACAGACGGGGGTTCGGAACGCTGCAACGCTCCATGATTCGGGGCATTGCGACGTATCGGGCTGACCCAATGGAGCGCGTTGCATGGCCGTAAGCGAGACCGAATACACCAAGACGCTGGCGCTCGATGCCTGGCACCGGGCCAAAGGCGCGCGGATGGTCCCGTTTGCGGGCTACGACATGCCAGTTCAATATGAAGGCGTCATTGCCGAGCATCTGTGGACGCGTGAACACGCCGGTCTGTTCGATGTCAGCCACATGGGCCAGCTCACTTTTCATGGCAGCAATGTCGATGCGGCGCTGGAGACGTTGATGCCCGGCGACCTCCGGATTCTCAAGGACGGTCGCCTCCGCTATTCGATGCTGCTTGATGATAATGGCGGGATCGTCGACGATTTGATGGCAACCCGGCGCGGCGACCATTTTTACGTCGTCGTCAACGGCGCGACCAAACAGGGCGATATCGAAGAATTCGAAAAGCGCCTGCCGCGCGGGATTATCCTCGACCACCTCAAGGAACAGTCGCTGCTTGCGATTCAGGGGCCTGAAGCGGTGGAAGTCGTTGCAGCACTTGCGCCCGGCGTCGCCGAACTGTCCTTCATGCAGGCCGCATTGTTCGAAGTTGCTGGCGTCCCAGTCTGGATCAGTCGTTCTGGCTATACTGGCGAGGATGGTGTCGAGATCTCAGTGCCTTCGAATGCGATCGAAAAAGTTGCCGACGCGCTGGTTGCCGATGAACGGGTCAAGCCGATCGGTCTTGGAGCACGCGATTCACTCCGCCTCGAAGCCGGACTTCCGCTCTACGGCCACGATCTCGACCGCGAGATCACGCCGGTGATGGCCGACCTTGGCTTTGCCATCGGCAAGCGTCGCCGCGTCGATGGCGGCTTTGCCGGGGCAGCGCGGATCGTCGGCGAACTGGACCGTGGCCCGGTCAGCAAGCGGGTCGGCCTTTCCATCGATGGTCGCCAGCCGGTTCGCGAGGGGGCGGTGGTGCTGGACCGCGAAGCCAATGAGGTCGGCAAGGTGACCAGCGGTACGTTCTCGCCGACACTGCAGCGCTGCATCGCGATGGCCTATGTCCCGCTTGCCATGGCCCAAGTTGGGACGACCTTGAAATTGTCGCAGCGCGGCAAATTGTTCCAGGGGACGGTCGTCGCAATGCCGTTCGTCGCCCACAAATATCACCGCAAGCCAGCAGGAGCCTGAGCGATGACCGTCTATTATACCAAGGATCATGAGTGGGTTCGCCTCGAAGGAGACATCGCGACCGTCGGCATTTCCAACCATGCGCAGGAAGCGCTGGGCGACATTGTCTTCGCCGAGGTCCCAGACAGCGGCAAGCAACTCGCCAAGGGCGACGATGCCGCCGTGGTCGAATCGGTCAAGGCAGCAAGCGACGTTTACGCACCCGTGTCGGGTGAGGTCATCCAGGGCAATGGCGCGATCGCCGAAGAACCCGCGCTGATCAATTCCGATCCCGAAGGAAGCGGCTGGTTCTTCACCATGAAGCTGTCGGACACGTCCGAGCTCGACGGCTTGATGGATGCCGCCGCTTACCAGGCCTATTGCGACACGCTTTGAAGGAAGCGCCCACCTCGACGTCGCAGTGGGATGCTGCGGATTATGCCCGCGTCGGCGGCTTCGTGCCGGCGCTCGGTATGGCCGCGCTCGACCTGCTCGATCCGCAGCCGGGTGAGCATATCCTCGACGTCGGCTGCGGCGACGGAACGCTGACGCTGAAGATCAAGGAACGCGGCGCCGACGTCGTCGGCATCGACAACAATATTTCGATGATTGCGGCGGCCAAGGCAAAGGGTCTCGACGCACGCCTGATGGACGCTGCCGAACTCAAGTTCGCCGAGGCGTTTGACGCCGCCTTCTCCAACGCCACGCTCCACTGGGTGCTCGACAAGGAACGCGCCGCACGCGCAATCTGGTTCGCGCTGAAGTGGGAAGGGCGCTTTGCCGGGGAAATGGGCGGCGCGGGCAATCTTGCGCTGCTTCGCGAGGCGCTGGATGAGGAACTGGTCGCCCGCGGTTACGGCCCGCCGACCTATGCCACCAACTGGTATCCAACGGTCGACGAATTCGCTGTGGTTTACGCAAATGCGGGTTTCATCGACATCAGTGCGCGCCTTATCGACCGGCCGACCCCGCTGGCCCATGGCGTCGCGCCTTGGGTGATGACGTTCCGCGCCGGCTGGATGGACCGCGCCGGCGTTCCGGCCGATGAACGACAATCCGTTGCCGACGCCGTTGCCCACCGGGTCAACACCGACATTGCCGACTATGTCCGCCTCCGCTTTGAAATGAGGAAGCCGAAATAATGCGTTATTTGCCGCTGAGCGATGCCGACCGCAGCGCGATGCTCGACAAGATCGGGGCCGCGTCGGTCAATGAGCTATTCTGCGACGTCCCGGAGGAAGCGCGGCTCAAGGGACCTATTCATGACTTGCCGATGCACGCACCGGAAATGGCGGTTGAACGCCAGCTTTCGGCGATGGCACGAAGGAATATGGTGGCGGGCGACGTGCCCTTCTTTCTCGGCTGCGGGGCCTACAAGCACCATGTTCCGGCGAGCGTCGATCACATCATTCAGCGCGGCGAATTCCTGACCGCCTACACGCCCTATCAGCCGGAAATTGCGCAGGGCACGTTGCAGGTACTGTTTGAATTCCAAACCCAGGTTGCGCGCCTGCTGGGCTGCGATGTCGCCAATGCGTCGATGTACGACGGTTCGACCGCCTGTTGGGAGGCGATCGGCATGGCGGGCCGCGTGACCCGCCGCAAGAAGGCGATCCTCTCGTCAGGCCTTCACCCGCATTATGTCGGGGTCTGCAAGACGATGGCGAAGTTTACCGGCGACACGCTGGAAACATCCGATCCCGAACTGACGGCCGAGACCGACGTCGACGCGCTCGTCGACGCGATCGACGACGAGACGTCGTGTGTCGTTGTGCAATATCCCGACATTCTGGGCCGGATTACCGACCTAACCCCGCTCGCCAATGCCGCGCAGGCCAAGGGCGCGTTGTTGATCGCCGTGGTCACCGAACCCTTCGCGCTGGGCCTGATCAAGGCACCGGGCGACATGGGGGCCGACATTGTTGTTGGCGAAGGCCAGTCGATTGGCGTCGGTTTGCAGTTCGGCGGACCGTACGTCGGTCTGTTCGCGACCCGCGAGAAATATGTCCGCCAGATGCCCGGCCGCCTTGCCGGGGAAACGGTGGACGCCGAAGGCAAGCGCGGCTTCGTGCTTACCCTGTCGACCCGCGAGCAGCATATCCGCCGGGAAAAAGCGACGTCGAACATCTGCACCAACAGCGGTCTGTGTGCGCTCGCGTTCAGCGTGCACATGACCTTGCTTGGCGAAAAGGGGCTGACCGGCCTTGCCAAGGTCAATCACGCCAGAGCGGTACGGGTGGCCGAGCGGTTGTCGGCAATCCCTGGAGTCCGGCTGGTGAACGACAGTTTCTTCAACGAATTCACGGTGGAATTGCCGGTCGAGGCGCGGCCGGCGGTTCACGCCATGGTCGAGGCAGGTGTGCTTGGCGGTGTGTCGCTGGGTCGGCTGTATCCGGATTCGGAAGCGCTGAAGAACGGGCTGGTTGTCGCGGTTACCGAAGTGGTCAGTGATGCGGATGTCGCTGCGCTGGAAGAAGCGCTGAAGGAGGCAGTGAAGTGAACTTGGTCAATCCTTCAGGCTGGCGCCCGGAAGCGCCGCAGGCTGGCGATGGCATTTCGCCGACCCTGACCGGCAACCGCGCTTTGATGCTGGAAGAGAAGTTGCTGTTCGAAATCGGCAGACGCGACCAGACCGGGGTGGATATAGACCCGGTCGAGGACGGAACGTCGCGGCTCGGCGGGCTGGAACGCGGCGGGGTCGACCTGCCGGGATTGAGCGAGCCGGAAACGGTCCGCCATTATACCCGGTTGTCGCGACAGAATTACGCCATCGACCTGGGCCTGTTCCCGCTCGGAAGTTGCACGATGAAGCATAATCCGCGCCTCAACGAGAAGATGGCGCGATTGCCCGGTTTCGCCGATATCCACCCGTTGCAACCGCAGGAAACGGTGCAGGGCGCCCTCGAACTGATTAACGAACTTGCCGTCTGGCTGATCAAGCTGACGGGCATGCACGGCGTCGCGATGAGCCCGAAGGCGGGCGCGCATGGCGAATTGTGCGGGATCCTGGCGATCCGCGCGGCACTCGAAGCGCGCGGTGATGCGCGATCGGTCGTGCTGGTCCCCGAAAGCGCGCACGGCACAAACCCGGCCACGGCCGCCTTCGCCGGCTACAAGGTCGAGAATATTCCCGCGACCAAGGAAGGCCGAGTCGACCTGGCCGCATTGAGGGCCCGCCTTGGCCCGGACGTGGCGGCGGTGATGATCACCAACCCCAACACATGCGGACTGTTCGAACCGCAGATGAAGGATATCAGCGACGCCGTCCACGCCGCGGGAGGGTTCGTTTATTGCGACGGCGCCAACTTCAACGCGATCGTCGGCAAGGTTCGACCCGGCGACCTCGGCGTCGATGCGATGCACATCAACCTGCACAAGACCTTTTCCACCCCGCATGGCGGCGGCGGTCCGGGGTCCGGTCCGGTCGTGCTGTCCGAAGCATTATCGCCGTTCGGGCCCTTGCCCTACGCCGCGCGCTATGCCGATGGAACGTACAAGATGGTCGAGGAAGAAGATGCCGCGACCGAGCATCCCGATGCCTTCGGACGGATGGTCGCGTTCCACGGCCAGATGGGCATGTTCAGCCGAGCGCTGAGTTACATTCTCAGTCATGGCGCCGACGGCCTGATGCAGGTCGCCGAGGATTCGGTCCTCAACGCCAACTACCTGTTGCGAAGCCTCGACGATGTGCTCGACGCCCCATTCGGGTTCAGCGGTCCCTGCATGCATGAGGCGATCTTCAGCGATAAGGGTTTTGCCGAAGGTTTCACAACGATCGATGTCGCCAAGGCGCTGATCGACGAAGGCTTCCATCCGATGACCATGTATTTCCCGTTGGTCGTCCATGGCGCCATGCTGGTCGAGCCAACCGAGACTGAGTCCAAGGCCAATCTCGATCAGTTCATCGCTGCGCTGCGCAGCATTGCGGAAAAGGCTAAGGCGGGCGATCCCGCACTCAAGGCCGCACCTGTCTTCGCACCGCGCCGCCGACTCGACGAAACCCTAGCTGCACGAAAGCCGATCCTGGCCTACAAAACGCCCGCGCCCGACGGTGCCGGCACCGGGCTCGGCGCGCATTTCGGTGGCGGCTGATGAGTTGGGACGGCATTTTCGGGCTGACCAATGCGATTGCGATGCTTGGCTGGCTGTTGGTGATTGCCGGACCGCGCGGCCAGAAGACGCTTGCGCTAGTTCTCTACCTGGGCGTGGGCCTGCTCTGCTTCGCTTATGCGGCGATGATCATCGGCATGCATACAGGAATGCTCGATGCGAACCGCCTGCCGGGGACGCCGCCGCCAAACTTCCTCGATTATAATGTCGCGGGCCTGCGCAATCTGTTCATGAGCGATGGCGGAGTGGTGCTGGGATGGACCCACTATCTCGCCTTCGACCTATTCGTTGGCCAATGGATCGCCAAGGATGCCGACAATAAGGGCTTTCACCGACTGGTGCAGGCGCCCGTGCTATTGCTGACTCTTCTCGTCGGCCCGGTCGGATTGCTTGTCTGGCTTGCAATCCGCGATCGGCGGGCGCGCAAAGCTGCGCGTGGCTGAACCAATCATCCCTCCCTATAATGTCGGTGATCTCGCGCCCGGCGTGAAGCGCGAAGCGCCCGCGGCGGCGCGCAATCGCGATGCCATCGCGACGGTGCTCGAGCGCTGGTTGCCGAGCGACGGGCTGGTCCTCGAAATCGCGAGCGGGACGGGAGAGCATGCGCTTGCCTTCGCTCGGCGCTTCGCAACGATCCGATGGCAGCCGAGCGATCCCGATCCGGAAGCACTGGCTTCAATCAAGGCATGGCGGGGCGAGGGACCGACGAACTTGCTTGCTCCGCTATCGCTCGACGTTTGTTGCACGCCGTGGCGGATTGCGAAGGCCGATTGCGTCCTTTGCATCAACATGGTGCACATAAGCCCGTGGGAATCGTCGCTCGGTTTGCTGGATGGTGCGGCGGCAATCCTTGAAAAAGGAGCGCCGCTCATCCTCTATGGTCCGTGGATCGTGGACGGCGAGCCGACGGCACCATCCAATCTGGCTTTCAATGAAAGCCTGAAATCTCGCGATCCCCGCTGGGGGCTGAGGCAGGTCGCCGACTTTTCTCGCGAAGCGGAAATGCGCGGATTTGCTCTTGCCGATCAGATTGCAATGCCAGCCAACAACCTCATGTTGCGCTACCTCCGCGATTGAACGAGGCTAGGCAAGCGACGGTCAAGCCGATCCCGAACATCCAGCCGGCCAGGACATCGCTGGGCCAGTGAACGCCCAATACCGGGCGGCTGAGGCCAACAATGATGCTTGCGGCGATTGCGACCGGGATCGCGGGGTTTCGCCAGCGCTCACCCACGATGATGGTAGCAATTGCCAGAAAGGTAAGCATCGTGTTGCCGGCATGACCACTCGGGAAACTGAGCGAACTGACCGGAACTGCATATGGCTCGAAATCCGGACGCGGCCGACCGACGAGCACCTTCAATATCTCGATGAGGAGTCTCCCGCCGATTGTTACGGTCAGGAAGATCGTCATGTCCTGCCAACGCTTTTCCCAAGCCAGAAAAGCAACACCGACAATTGCGATCGGGATCAGCATCAATGCGCTACCAAGGTAGGCCAAGGCGATGGCGACAGGGTCGACCCAGGAAACGTCGTCGCCGACTGCCATCATGCGATGGAGCAACGCCTGATCGGTCGCAGAATGGGGACCGCCCAGCGCACCGGCAATGGTCATGACGACCGCCGTCGACAGTAATATCGCGATCGAAAGATTTCTGCTTTCCATGCGCTTTCCTCAACGAAGCCTTTACCGCTTCGCTTTAGTAGAGACCGGATGGACAAGAGTATCCAGTCGCAGAATCGTCGGTCACGCCGCTCGCATGTCCTGATGGCCGCAAGCCTTCGGTCGGACAAAGGCGACCATGGCGTGAAGCTACGCAACCTGTCGGAACACGGGGCATTGGTCGAAGCGGATTTGCTTCCGCCTGTCGGTACAGTCGTCAGTTTCCGCAAAGGGGAACTCAACCTGCCGGCAAGGGTGGCTTGGGTCGAAGATGGCCGCGCGGGTGTGGCGTTCGATTCTATTCTGGATACCGAATCGGTGATGCGCCATATTCCGGTTCCGCCACCGCCGCGTAAGCTGGATTTCCGCCGACCGCCGATCAAGGCGCGGCAACTTACTGCTGGAGAACGGAAGGTCGCGGAAGACTGGATTTTCGGCAAACCGTCTCCGGGGATCGCCGACTAAACTGCTTTGATAGTCGAAGGCGAGTTTACGCCGCCTGGCGTTGATCGCGCATCGCCTTCAGCCACTCGACCAGTTCTGTCAGCGACAGCAAGCGATTGAATGTCACGCCGACGTAGCCATCTTCGCACCAACGACTGGCCGACGGCTGCGGCTCCAGTCCGGGCAGGGTAACAGTCAAATCGCGATAAGCCGGGAGGATCGCGGGTGTTTCGAGTTTGACGCCGCCTTGCGAGACATCGATCACCCGCATCCGGTGAACTTGTGCGCCGTCGCGAACCGTCGCGTAGCAGTCGACCTCGATCCGCGGCATTCGTGGTCGTGGGCCATCCTGAGTCGCCGAAAGAATGTCGATGACGTCGACGGGCGCTTCGAATTCGACTCCGGCATCCTGATTTTCGATCCATGCCACGCTGCCCGGCACCGCCATCCCGGTTTTCAATTCGATCTTGACCTGTTCTCCGGCCGCAAGGTCGCAATAGGGCCGGATCTTCATTCCGCCGGCTGAGATATTCTTGATCAGGCAAAGCTCTCGGCGACCAGCCACTTCCATTGCGCCCACCCTGTAAAGGGTGAGGTGGCGGGCATCATCGCGGCGATCAACTTTGGCGGGCGCCGATTCTCTGAGCGAATAGCTAGTCGTTTCGAGTTGTTGCTCTTGCAAATGCCTCACTCCAACCGACGAAAACCCTTGGTTGGCAGTGAAGTAACGCGAAAAGGATTACCAGTTGGTTTCCGATCGCGCCGGTATGGTGGTGAGCCGTGCTGGGTTCGAACCAGCGACCTACTGATTAAAAGTCAGTTGCTCTACCGACTGAGCTAACGGCCCTCGCACCGGAGGGTCGCTTAGCGGCGAGTGCACCGGTCGGCAAGTCGCCCATCCCATTAGAATGCAAAAAGCCCCGCCCATCGATGCCCAGTTAGGCAACGACAGGCGGGGTACCCCCATCATCAAAGCGGATCAGCCACCAGGAGCGTAAGCGCCGCCCCGATTGGGATTGCAGGCCCAGCCCGGACTTAGCGATTCTTCGCGCGGGTCGTTGAATGCGGGATCGAGAAAGTCGTGGAGCCAAGTTTGTGAATAGAAGAAACCGTAAGATTGCACACGGCCCCCCGGATCGGATGTCGCTACGTCGCCATCGGGCGTGTCGTTCAGCCCCGAAAATGCACATGACGACTTTCCGTGCACCGTGATGCTCTTGCCGTTGCCGGTGATTTCGCCGGCCACCGCAGGCATAGCCGCGCAGGCACCCGCAGCCGCAAGGCCACTAAGAATATAGTATTTCATGTCATTTCCTCCGTCTTTATTCATTGCGAAGAGATATTGCCCGGGAGGTTGGCTCGTCCGCCATAGCGGGACCCTGATGGCAAGCTGACGAGAGCCTGATTTCATTGAAGAAAGCCGCTAAATTGTCGGTTTGACGCCAATCGGCTACCTTAAAAGCGGAGTTGGGTTGAATGACCGAGCGGAACGAAGCAGTCGTATTGGCGCATTGCAGGCCCTTTCACTTGGGGAAGGTTCGCGTCGATCCAGCGCATCGGCAGGTGGTCGGACCGGGCGGGAGTGCAATAATAGAGCCGCGTGTGATGGAGGCGCTGGTCGCCTTGGCCAGGGTCGAGGGTGAGGTTCTAAGTCGTGACGACCTAATCGCGGCGGCGTGGGCGGGCAATATTGTCGGTGACAACGCCATCCAGCGGGCGATTTCCCGGATCCGCCAACTCGCCATCGAATTTGGCGAAGGCTCGTTCGCGGTCAAGACGATCCGTGGTGTCGGCTACCGACTTGACGGTTCGCCAGATCCCGATTTGTGGGCAGGTTCGAGCGCGACGCACGGCGCCGGCATTCGCCTGTCCCGTCGCGCAACGCTGGCGGCGGTCGCGGCGGTATCGGTCGGTGGACTGTTTGCGACCCATCGATGGGCCGGGTCGGCAACCGTCAGCAACGCCGCTCGGCAATATTATGATCGCGCAGAGACGCTGACCAAGGCGTCATCTGCATCGAACTGGAACGAGCAGGCGATGGGACTTTACCGTGCGGCGGTAGAGGAATCGCCCGGCTTTGCTGATGCATGGGGCGGCTTGGCGCTGACCCAGATGCGGTTGCTCTATTGGGTTCCAGACAATCAGGCAGACCAGACTGCTAAACTGGCCAAGGCCACCGCCACTCGGGCCATCGCGCTCGATCCCCAACTTTGGCGCGGGCATGCGGCCAGGGTTCTCGTCGAACCGTTGTTCGGTCGGTGGAAAGCGCAGCGTGAAGCGCTGGAACGCCTGGAAAAGCGCGATGCTGATCCCGAACTCCAGTTCATCATCGCCCAGTTGCATGGTGAGACCGGGAATGTCGCCATGGCCAAACCGATCTTCGAAAATCTGATGCGCAAGGATTCGGCCAATCTATCGCACTTTCAGGCGTTGATCGGCACCTATTGGCGGACAGGTCAGCTCGAACAAGCCGAGCGATTGCTCTCCCAAGCGCAGCGTCGTTTCCCTCGCAATTACGAACTATGGAATGCGCGCTTCGACCAATTGTTATTCGGCGGCCAGCATGACGAGGCACTTGCCGTTCTCGCTCAAGAAGGTCAGCTGCCGATGAACCTTTCCCCGCGGGCGATTCCAAATCGTCGGAAGCTGGCCAGCATTCTTGCCGGAAATGATGCCGAGGCTCGCGAGGCGCTCATTCTTTCGTTTCTTCGTGATTTGTCGAGCGGCCATCGGGCCTATCCGCGTGTGATTTCAAGACTTGGCGCATTGGGCGACGAGGTGCGACTCTACGACGTCATTGACGGTTATTACTTCGGCGAAGGTCCCCATGCTCGCAGCCTCAAGCGCTATTCGCGGCGCTTGACTGGTTTCCTGTTCTCCCCGTTCCTCAATTCGATGAGAAGCGCGCCTCGGTTCCGAGCCGTCATGCAGCGCATAGGGCTGCCGAATTCATCCGCGTCTTTAAGCGGCAGATCGACGGGCAAGTCGGTGAGCAAGCTGGCGCATGTTCGCGCCGCCGGCGATCTTCCATTCGGGCGCAATTGCGGCGAGCAGGCCGATCGCAAAACTGCGCTCGGCGAGGCGGGGATGCGGAACCGTTAGAAACCGCGAGGAGACGCGACCGCCGCTCCAAACGAGGATGTCGAGATCGAGTACCCGCGGGCCCCACCGCCGTCCGGGCCGCCGTCCGAATTGGGCCTCAATCGCCTTAAGTTCTGCCAGCATTTTCAGTGGAGCAAGTGCGCTTTCGACGATGGCAACGGCATTGGCGAAATCGCGCCCTGCGCCGCCGGTCGCAGGATTGATCACGATGGGAGAAACATCAAATAGGCCGAAATCCATGTCGAGACGCCCAATTGCTGCTGCAACGACGTCGGTTGGGCGGCCGTGCGGCCCGTCGCAGCGGTTCGATCCGATCCCGATCGCATAAAGGCCGGTTGCGTCTTCCATCGCCGCTCGCCTAGGTCAGCGCGGTGAGCAGCGCCAGTCCTCTTGAACGATCACCTGTGCCACGGGCTGAGGCGCCGCGAGATTGCCCGCTCTGCCCGCGCCTCGTCGCCCTGCGCAGCGCCTGCCGCGCCGAACATCCCGGCTGGTGGAATGCGCCCGTGCCAGCATTTGGCGACCCCGACGCCTGGTTGGCGATCATTGGGCTTGCCCCGGGCAAGCATGGTGCCAACCGCACGGGGCGGCCGTTCACGGGCGATTATGCCGGCGACCTGCTCTATTGCACACTCGCGAAATTCGGCCTCTCCGAAGGACAATATGAGAGCCGCGCAGACGACGCACTGAGGCTGAATGGTGCTGTCATCCTCAATGCGGTCAAGTGCCTGCCGCCGCAAAACAAGACCTTGCCGGCCGAAGAGGCCAATTGCCGACCCTATCTGATCAGCGGGATCGCGCAATTGCCGCAGCTCACCACGTTCATTGCGCTGGGCAAGGTGGCCCATGACAGCCTGTGCCGCACGTTTGGCATTCCATTGGCGCGCGCGAAATTCGCACATGGCGCCAAGCATGCTCTTCCGGGCGGGCTCCGGCTGATCGATAGTTATCATTGCAGCCGCTACAACCAGAATACCAAGCGGCTTGACGCGGCGATGTTCGAAACGGTTTTCCAGGCGGCAATTGATGGCCGCGGATGACCAAATCCTAAGCGACCGCCTGCTTCTGCGTCGTGCTCGGGAAGGCGATCTTGCCGACATTCACGCAATCATGAGCGATAGGTCGGTGATGCGATACTGGTCGAGCCTGCCGCATTCCAATTTCGCGCAGACCGAGAAATGGCTGCGATCGATGATCGATGGCGACCCGGCGACGAGCGATGATTTCGTCATCGAGCGTAATGGACGCGTGATTGGGAAGCTGGGTTGCTGGAAGCTGCCCGAAATCGGTTTCTATCTGGCTTCCGACCAATGGGGACAGGGATTAGCCAGCGAGGCGATGACTGCCTATCTCGACCGGCGCAGGTCGATTGGCGAGCCTACCTCATTGGTCGCCGATGTCGATCCGCGCAATGATGCCTCGCTGTCGTTACTCAAGCGCCATGGGTTCGTCGAAACGGGTCGCGAACGCGGCACGTGGCAGGTTGGCGACGAGCTTTGCGATAGCGTCTATCTGGCGATCGATCTGAATTCGGACGATTGAGGCGAACATGGACCATTTTAATTTACGCGACGGCCAAATCTTTTGCGAGGACGTCGCGCTCGAGACGATCGCCGCGGAAGTCGGTACCCCGGTCTATGTCTACTCGACGGCCACGTTGATCCGTCATGCCCGATCGATGAAGAATGCGTTGGCGGGACTCGAGGACCCGCTGATCGCTTTCGCCGTCAAGGCCAATCCCAATCCCGCCGTTCTCGCGACCCTGGCAAGCGAGGGACTGGGCGCGGACATCGTATCGATCGGTGAATTTCGCTGCGCAAGTCAGGCGGGTATCCCTCCCTCCAAAATGCTGTTTTCCGGCGTAGGCAAGCAGGCGGATGAAATGGCCGAAGCGCTTAGCGGCGATGTCTTGCAGTTCAACCTGGAATCGGTCGAGGAAGCCAAAATGCTTTCGTCGGTTGCGGTGGCTGCCGGAACCACGGCCCGGATCGCATTCCGTATCAATCCGGATATCGACGCCGGCACACATGCGAAAATCACCACTGGAAACGCCGACAACAAGTTCGGCATTCCCGCAGCGGCAGCGATTGAGGCTTTCCGTTCGGCCAAGGAGTTGCCGGGTCTGGATGTCACTGGAGTCGCGGTCCACATCGGTAGTCAGCTGACCAAATTGGCCCCGTTAGAAGCCGCGTTCATTCGACTGGGCGAACTGATCCAGGCCCTGCGCGATGACGGCTGCAATCTGCAGATTGCCGACTTAGGTGGTGGTCTGGGCGTGCCTTACGGCCCCGGTCAGCCGGAACCGCCAAGTCCCGAGTCCTATGGTGCGATGGTCAAAAAGGTTACGGCCGGATGGGGACTTCGGCTGGCCTTTGAACCGGGCCGTTTGATCAGCGGAAATGCTGGTGTGCTTCTATCGCAGGTCGTCCGCGTGAAGCCTGGGGCGGATCATCCCTGGGTAATCGTCGATGCGGCGATGAACGACCTGATGCGGCCTGCGCTTTATGACGCCTATCATCATATCGAAGCCGTGAAGCCGAGCGGCGAAAGGGAAATCGCCAATGTCGTCGGGCCAGTATGCGAAAGCGGCGATACGTTCGCCATGGCGCGCGAGATGGATCGTCTGCGCGAGGGCGACCTGCTTATCTTCAGGACGGCTGGTGCTTATGGCGCGGCAATGTCCAACGGCTACAACAGCAGGGAGCTAACGCCGGAAGTCCTTGTTAGCGGTCATCGCTGGGCGCTTGTCCGCCGCAGAATCAATATCGGCGATGCCGCGGCGATGCCTCTTCCGGACTGGGTCGGCGAATAGACTAGATGTCCTGCACGAGCCGTCCATAAAGATCGGGTCGGCGATCTCGGAAGAAGCCGAAAGCCGCCCGGTGCCGCTTGGCCTGATCGAGGTCGAGACTGGCGACCAGGACACCGGTTTCATCCTTGCCAAATTCCGCGACGATATCGCCGCGTTCGTCGCAGATGAAGCTGTGGCCATAGAAGATCTGGCCATGTTCATCGCCGATCCGGTTGGCTGCGACGACAGGAACAACATTGCTGACCGCATGACCGATCATCGCGCGGCGCCACAGGCGCGACGTATCGAGGTCGGGATCGTGCGGTTCGGTCCCGATCGCGGTCGGATAGAACAGAATTTGCGCGCCCATCAGCATCATGGTCCGCGCGGTTTCGGGATACCACTGATCCCAGCAGATGCCGACGCCAAGCGTCGTTTCGGCACCCGGCCAGACCTTGAATCCGCTATTGCCGGGACGAAAGTAGAATTTCTCTTCGTACCCCGGGCCATCGGGAATGTGGCTCTTGCGATACACGCCGGCGACCTTGCCATCGGGTCCGATCATGGCGAGTGAATTGTAATGATGCTGCCCGTCCGCCTCGAAGAAGCTGGTCGGGATCCAGATGTCGAGCTCGTCGGCGAGCTTTTGCATTGCGATCACGGCGGGATGCTCTGCTACGGGCCTAGCGGTTGCGAACAGCGCTTCGTCCTCGACACGGCAGAAATACGGACCTTCGAACAGCTCGGGCGGAAGTACGACCTGCGCACCTTTGTCTTTGGCTTCGCGAACGAGGTCGCTGACGTTGCGGATATTGGCGTCCAAATCGTCGCCAAATGCGAGCTGCAGCGCAGCAACGGTGATGTTCTGGCTCATCGAGGCACCTGTTGGCTGATGCAATGGAAACTGCCGCCACCAGTCAAGACATGGTCGGCGCGCAGGCCGATCACGCGGCGGTCGGGAAAAATGTCCTGCAAGGCGGCGACAGCGGCAGCGTCGTTGGGCGCGCCATATTGCGGGACGACGACCGCCGCATTCCCGATGTAGAAGTTCATGTAGCTCGCGGGGATGATTTCCCCTTCCTCGTCCTCAAGTAGGCCCGGCGAGGGGATTGCGACGACATCAAGCTCGGCGTCCAGCAAGGCTTCGGCGGCATCCGCGTATATTTCGGCATTCGGGTCGCCCGGCTCGGCTTCAGGGATGGCTACCCTACCCGGCGACACAAATCGCGCAACGTTGTCGACGTGCCCGTCGGTGTGGTCATTTTTCAGCCCGTCCCCGAGCCAGACGATCCGCTGTGCGCCCAGGTCGCGCTTCAACCGTGCCTCGACCTCATCCTTGTCGAAACTCGGATTGCGATTGGGGTTGAGCAGGCATTGTTCGGTCGTCAGGAAGGTGCCACTGCCGTCGCCATCGATCGCGCCGCCCTCAAGGACCCAGTCCGCTTTTTCAAAGGGTAAGGCGGCACAGCCGGCAAGTCGCTCACCAATGCTGTCGTCTCCCTCCAGGCTGTATTTCTCCCCCCAGCCGTTGAAGCGAAATCCCTGTGCCCGTCGATCCGCTCCGCTACCCAGCACGATCGCACCGGTATCGCGGAGCCAGATGTCGCCGAAAGGTTCGACAAGCACCTTCGCAAAAGGCGCTAATGTGCGTGCAACCGACCCCGCGACATTGTCGGCGGCAACCAGCCGCACTTCTTCACCTGCTCCATCGGCATGGACCGCGGCAGCAAAGGCGGCCACTTCACGCTGCGCATCGGCGAGGTCTGCTTCCCAAAGGTCGGCGTGACTGGGAAAGCCGATCCAGACGGCGTCGTGCGGCGCCCATTCGGGCAAGGGGCAAAGGGTCATGGCGCGGTCTCTAGCGGCGGAAAAAGAAAAGGGCGACCCTAGCGGGCCGCCCTCTTGCTCACTCGAATGATCGAAGGATCAGCGCGAGTAGAATTCGACGACCAAATTCGGTTCCATGCGGACCGGATAGGGCACTTCGTCAAGCGTCGGAACGCGTGAGAAGGTGACCTTGTCGGTGCCGTCTTGGACAACATATTCGGGAATGTCGCGCTCGGCCAGGGCCTGGGCTTCCATGACCAGCGCCATGTCCTTGGCCTTCGGGCCCAGTTCGATAACATCGTTCACGTCGCAGCGGCGCGAGGCGATGTTGCACTTTACGCCGTTGACGCGAATGTGGCCATGGCTGACGAGCTGGCGGGCCGACCAGATCGTCGGCGCGAACTTGGCGCGATAGACGATCATGTCGAGACGACGCTCGAGCAGACCGATCAAATTCTGGCTGGCGTCGCCCTTCATGCGGCTCGCCGCCTGGAAGGTCTGCTTGAACTGCTTTTCGGTGACGTCGCCGTAATAGCCCTTGAGCTTCTGCTTGGCGCGCAGCTGGATGCCGAAATCCGACATCTTGCCCTTACGGCGCTGGCCGTGCTGACCGGGGCCATATTCGCGCTTGTTGACCGGGCTCTTGGGACGTCCGAAGACGTTTTCGCCCATACGACGGTCGAGCTTATACTTGGCGCTTGTGCGCTTTGACATGTTCTTCTCCAACTTGCTTGTCGGACTTGCCGACGTTCATCCGGACCGCACCGCAAGGCCATTAAGGCCTCACGCGATCGCCGCTTCACCGGATATGCGGGATCAATTGCGTGGCGGGCGCCTAGACGAGGGGAGGGCGTGGGTCAAGACTTCGGCGACCGAAATGCTCCGCCGAAATGGGGGAGTTGCAATCCGTCCCCGCCCATTGGCATAGCGATCTTCATGCACGAAACGACCGATCCTGAACAATGCCAGACCATGGCCGACGTCCGCAGCGGCGTGGATGCGGTCGACCGCGACATCATCGGACTGCTCCAGCGCCGCTTCGGCTACATGGATGCCGCCGCAAGGATCAAGCCTGATCGCGACGCGGTACGGGACGATTGGCGCAAGGCAGATGTGCACGCCAAGGTTCGCGCAGAGGCGATTTGTCTCGGCCTGCCTGCCGATCGACTTGAAAAAGTGTGGGAAGAATTGATGGAGCAATCGATTGCCCACGAATTCGAACGCTTCGACGAAACCCGCGCCTAACCGCGCGGTGGGCGCGGATTGACCAGCGCCCGAACAATCCCGTGCATGGCCTTAACTTCACGGCTTGACCAGCCGGTCTTGTTGATAAGGGTTCGGATGGTTGCTTGCGTCGCGGCGGTGCGTTCGGGCGGGAAATAATAGCCCGCGCCGTCCAGCGACGTGTCGATGTGGCCAAACAACCCTTCCAGTTCCGCCATCGGTGCAGGCGGTTCCAGCTCTTTCAGTGTGGGCTGGGCAAGCTCACCTTGTCTTGACCATTCGTAGGCCAACAGGATGACGGCCTGCGCCAGGTTCAGGCTGCCGAACTCGGGGTTGATCGGTACAGTGACGATGGCGTTGGCGAGCGCGACATCTTCGCTTTCCAGCCCCGATCGTTCCGGGCCGAACAGAATCGCGGTACGGCCCGACGACTGATGAATGGTTTCCGCCATCTCCCGCGGCCCGACCACCGGCATGATGAGGTCGCGGCGGCGGACGGTCGACGCGAAGACGAGGTTGCAATCGGCAATGGCGTCGGCGACGCTATTGAAGACGGCGGCCGACTCCAGCACTTGGTCGGCCCCGCTTGCTGCCGGTCCGGCATCGGGATTGGGCCAGCCGTCGCGCGGGGCCACTAGCCGCATTTCGGTCAACCCGAAATTGAGCATCGCCCGCGCCGCCTTGCCGATATTCTGGCCAAGCTGGGGACGGACGAGGACAATGACAGGTGTCGGCGCCATCACGCCGCCTTCGCTTGCCGTCACAGCAATTTGTCCTGCCCGGTCGGGACCGCCTCGCGCTCGACTCGCTCGGCAAATTCGGCAAAGTCAGCCGGGTCGCTGAAGTCGCGATAAATGCTTGCAAAACGGATGTAGGCGACATGGTCTAGCGTCTTGAGCCCGGCCATCACCGCCTCGCCGATCTCGGTTGAGGAAACGTCGTCGCCGCGGGTTTCCAACTGTCGCTGAATGCCGGTCACCATCCGCTCGATCTTTTCCGCGCCGATATCTCGCTTGCGGGCGGCATGGCCGATCGCGCGCTCCAGCTTGGCGCGGTCGAACGGCTGGCGCTTGCCGTCCTTCTTGACGACGACGAGATCACGAAGTTGGACCCGCTCGAACGTGGTGAATCGCCCGCCGCAACCTTCGCACTGCCGTCGCCGCCGGATCGATGTCGAATCCTCGCTGGGCCGCGAATCCTTTACCTGGCTGGTTTCATGGGCGCAGAAAGGACAGCGCAAGGCGGTTCCTCAGCCCTGATAGATGGGGAAGCGGGCGCACAGTGCCCGAACCCGCGCGTTGACCGCTTGTTCGACCGACGGATCGCCCGCCCCATCGGAATTGGCGACCCCATGAAGAACGTCGGCGACCATGTCGGCGATTTCGGCGAATTCCTCCTCGCCGAAGCCGCGCGTGGTTCCGGCCGGGCTTCCGATCCGGATTCCGCTGGTCTTCATCGGCGGGAGGGGGTCGAACGGGACGCCGTTTTTGTTGCAGGTGATCCCGGCCCGCTCCAACGCCTCGTCGGCATCCTTTCCCGTGATACCCAGCGGGCGAAGATCAACCAGCGCGAGGTGGGTGTCGGTACCCCCGGCAACCAGGTCCGCGCCGCGTTCCTTGAGGCGCGCGGCCATGACCTGCGCATTGCGGATCACGGACTTGGCGTAGCTCTTAAAGCCGGGTTCCAGCGCCTCGCCAAATGCCACCGCCTTGGCGGCGATGACGTGCATCAACGGGCCGCCCTGCAATCCCGGGAAGACCGCCGAATTGATTTTTTTCGCAATCGCCTCGTCATCGGTCAGCACCATGCCTCCGCGCGGGCCACGAAGCGTCTTGTGGGTGGTTGTGGTGACGACATGGGCGTGGCCGAACGGCGTGGGATGTTCGCCCGCCGCGACCAGGCCGGCGAAATGCGCCATATCGACCATCAGATAGGCGCCAACCATGTCGGCAATTGCACGGAATTTCGCAAAATCCAAGTGGCGCGGATAGGCCGATCCACCGGCAATGATCAGCTTGGGCTGGTGCTCCCTGGCAAGTCGCTCGACCGCGTCGAAATCGACCAGATGGTCATCCGCTCGAACGCCATATTGGATGGCATTGAACCATTTGCCCGACTGGGCCGGCGGCGCGCCATGGGTCAAATGCCCGCCAGCATCCAGGCTCATCCCTAGGATGGTGTCGCCGGGTTGGAGCAGGGCCAAGAACACTGCGCCATTAGCCTGAGCACCACTATGGGGCTGAACATTGGCAAAGCCGCAACCGAACAATTGCTTGGCGCGGTCGATCGCCAGCTGCTCGACGGCGTCCGACGGGTGGCAGCCCTGATAATATCGTCGGCCCGGATAGCCTTCGGCATATTTGTTGGTGAACACCGATCCTTGCGCTTCCAAGACGGCCTTGGAGACAATGTTCTCGGATGCGATCAATTCGATCTGTGTCTGCTCGCGCTCAAGTTCGGCGGTGATTGCGGCAGCAACCTTGGGATCGGCGTCGCCCAACGTCTGGGTGAAGAAGCCAAGCGGCTGGACGTCGGCCAGATTGGCGGAAGTGGGACGATCGGCGATCGTGGCCATTAGCAATTCACCTCTTTGGTAGTGTTGAGCTCATCGACCCGGCGTTGATGGCGTCCGCCTTCGAACTCGGTGCTCAGGAAGGCCATGACGCATGCCTTGGCTAGGTCGAGCCCGGTCAGCCGCCCGCCCATCGCGAGGACGTTGGCGTCGTTGTGGCGGCGGGCAAGCTGGGCTGACAGCGGTTCGTTGACCAGGGCGCAGCGGCAACCGGAGAAACGATTGACCGCGATCGAGATGCCAATCCCAGACCCGCAGATGGCAATGCCGCGCTCGGCTTCGCCAGACTCGATGGTCCTTGCCAGTCGTGCACCAAAGTCGGGATAATCAACACTCTCATGGCCGTGCGTGCCGAGGTCGGCGACGGCATGACCTTCGTCATTCAGCCAAGCCACGAGGGCGTCCTTAAGGTCGACGCCGGCATGATCGGAGGAGAGCGCAATCTTCATGCCATGGCTCTAAGCGAACAGGGGGAGATTCGCTACCCGCTTCTCGTCATGGCTGTTGCCACTTGCGCGCCGATTCCCGGCGATGCGGGCATCCCGGCCAGCAACAAGGCCGTTTCTTTCCGGCGCGCACTTCATCGGCAAGGCGGCCCAATCGCTTCGCCCGCGTCGCATCGGTTTTCGGCGACGTCATCCAGCAAATCCACTCGTTGCGCCCCAAGGCGGTAAGCAGCTTCCATTGGGAAGTCAGCTGATCGTCGACATTGAGCACGGCGCGAAGATCGGCTGGCACCTTGTGCCGGAAGTCAGGATTGGCAGGTTCGGTCACGCCCGGCTGCCCGCCATTGTCAGGCGGCCCGCACTGCCTGCAGTTCCATCCGGTCCCAGATCTCGGTGAGCGCGCCGGCCAACTCATCCATCATTGCTGCGCTGTGGTTCGGCCCTGGGGTGAAGCGAAGTCGCTCGGTTCCGCGGGGAACAGTCGGAAAATTGATCGGCTGAACGTAAAGCCCATATTCGGCGAGCAGGATGTCGCTGATCGTCTTGGCCTTGATCGGACATCCGACATGCAGCGGCACGATGTGCGTCGTACTGTCCATTACTGGAAGTCCGGCATCGTGGAATTTGCGTTTCAGCATCGCGGCGGCGGCCTGTTGAGCCTCGCGCTCCTCGCTCGATCCCTTCAGGTGGCGAACGCTGGCAAGCGCACCGGCGACAAGTACCGGCGAGAGCGAGGTCGTGAAGATGAAACCCGGTGCGTAGCTGCGAATGCAATCGATAATCGCGCGGTCGGCCGCAATATATCCGCCCATCACGCCGAATGCCTTGCCCAGCGTTCCTTCGATGATGGTCAGCCGGTCGGCGACGCCATCGCGCTCCGAAATTCCGCCGCCATGCTCGCCGTACATGCCGACGGCATGAACTTCGTCAAGGTAGGTCAGCGCGCCATATTTGTCGGCTAGGTCGCAAATGGCGGCAATAGGCGCGACATCGCCGTCCATTGAATAGACGCTCTCGAACGCGATCAGCTTGGGCGCCTCTTCGGGCACTTCCATCAGCAATTGTTCGAGGTGGTCGAGATCGTTGTGGCGGAAAACGCGCTTCTCGCAGCCCGAATTCTTGATGCCCGCAATCATCGACGCATGGTTCAGTTCATCGGAAAAGATGACGCAGCCCGGAAGTAATCTGCCGAGTGTCGACAGTGCTGCCTCGTTCGACACGTAGCCCGAGGTGAACAGGAGTGCCGCTTGCTTGCCATGAAGGCCGGCAAGCTCGTCCTCCAGTTTCACATGGAGATGGGTGTTGCCGCCGATATTGCGGGTCCCGCCCGATCCGGCGCCGACGTCGTGGAGCGCCTGTTCCATCGCTTCGATGACAACGGTGTGCTGGCCCATGCAGAGGTAATCGTTCGAACACCAGACGGTGATCGGCTTAGGTCCGTTATGGCCATGAAAGCATTGCGCGCTGGGGTAATTGCCCTTCGTGCGCAAAATATCGATGAAGACGCGGTAGCGCCCCTCGTCATGCAGTCGATCGATCGCTGCCTTGAAGATGCTGTCGTAATCCAAAAATTCCTCGCTCGCGGCGGCCTTTAGCCGCGAAGTGCGGCAATTTCCAACCTAAACTGTCAATCACTCAGAGCGAATTGACCGTGGTCAATCCATAGCGGGCAAGCGCCGGCAAGAGCTCGGGCGGGACAGCGCCGGTGAAGACGGCAATTCCTTGGGCCGGTTTATTCGGCCATCCTTGTTCAGCGGTCAGGAACGCGATCCGCCGCGCAATTCCCGGGCCTCCGTCGACGAAGGCGACTCCGGGTGCGGCGGCAGCCAGCTCTTCGGAAAGCAGTGGGAAATGGGTGCAGGCCAAGACCAGGACATCGAGACCATCGATGGTGAGTAGTGGCGCAATGGCATTTCGGATTGCGGCCGGGTCGATCGGTTCGCCCCGCAATTTCGCCTCCGCGAGATCGACCAGTGTTGCGCTGCCATGACGGACCACCTTGCAATCTGCAGCGAAGCGCGCGGCAAGGTCTTCGACGTAGGGCTGGCGCACCGTCGCATCGGTCCCGAGCACGCCGATCACTCGGCTCTTGGAAATTTCCGCTGCAGGCTTGATCGCCGGAACGGTGCCGACAACCGGAATGTCGAGCGCCGCGCGCACTGCGTCGAGCGCGATGGTCGAGGCGGTATTGCAGGCGATGACCGCGAGACGTGGCCGAAACCGCTCGACCAGCCGACCGAGCAAGGCCGGGATTCGCGCCGCCAACTCTTCCTCGCTCTTGGTGCCATAAGGATAACCTGCGCTGTCGGCGGCGTAGACGATGGGCGCATTGGGTAGCAGCGCGCGCGTCGGGCCAAGCACGGACAGACCGCCCACGCCGGAGTCGAAGAAGAGCAGGGGGGCATCGCGGCGCATCGGCGCTGGGCTAAAGCGGCATTGGTCAAAGGGCAACATTGCCCGCTGCCGCGGCTGTGGCTAGCAAGGGGGCATGACGACGAACGCCGCGCTTGCCCTCCTGGTCGGTTATCTCCTTGGTTCGATACCGTTCGGGCTGATTCTCACGCGCCTGATGGGCAAGGGCGACATCCGTGCGATAGGTTCAGGCAATATTGGCGCAACCAACGTCCTTCGGACCGGATCGAAGGGGATGGCCGCGCTTACCCTTCTGCTCGATGCCGCAAAGGGCGCTGCCGCCGTGATGATCGCGCAGCATGTTTGGCCCGAGGCTGTTCGGTTCGCCGCCACAGGCGCGCTGGTCGGCCATCTCTTTCCGGTCTGGCTGAAGTTTAAGGGTGGCAAGGGCGTCGCGACGCTACTTGGCATCTTGCTACCGCTGCTTCCCGTCGCTGGTCTGGTCTATGCGCTGGTCTGGGTCGGGCTGTTGCTTGTTCTCAGGATTTCGTCGGTCGCGGGAATGGCGGCGGCGGCAAGCGCGCCGCTCACCGCGTTCCTCGTACGCGACCAATATCTGTTTTCCATGTTGCTCGGCTTTGCACTGCTCGTCATCTGGCGCCACCGCGAGAATATTTCGCGACTGGCCAAGGGGGATGAGCCGCCTATTGGCGGAGTGAAAGCTTGAGCCAAGACCTGTTGGCATGGTTGCGCCTGGTTCAAACGACCGGCATCGGCCCGGCGACCTATTCCTAACCCCTGTTGCGCTTCGGCAGTGCCGGTGCCGCGCTTGCCGCGGCGACTGATCTTGCACGTCCACGACCTTGGCCGCGAAGATGTTGTTGTCGTCTCCGGGCTGGCGCGCGAGATCGATACTGCGGCGCTTCACGGAGCGATGCACAGCTGCAGCAGCATCGGCTGCGCGACCGGCAGACCGGCGGCAAGGTCAGCACATCTCCCGCTTGACGGCCTTCCCGGCGGACCGACAATCGCGCGTACGTACGTAAAGGAACGCCCCAACAGTGAAACTCGTCGTCGTCGAATTGCCTGCCAAGGCAAAGACCATCGAAAAATATCTCGGCCCCGGCCACCGCGTGCTGGCAAGCTATGGCCATGTCCGCGATCTGCCGCCCAAGGACGGGTCGGTGAACCCGGACGACGGCTTTGCGATGGATTGGGAAACCTATCCCGACAAGGCCAAGCAATTGAAGGCGATCGCCGATGAGGCAAAGAAAGCCGACACGCTGATCCTGGCCACCGATCCGGATCGGGAAGGGGAGGCGATCAGCTGGCATGTTCAAGAAGTGCTTCGAAAGAAGAAGCTGCTTCCCAACCATGTCGAGCGGGTCACGTTCAATGCGATTACCAAATCGGCGGTGACTGAAGCGATGAGCCGGCCGCGCGGGCTCGATGAAGATCTGATCGACGCCTATCGGGCGCGTCGCGCGCTCGATTACCTCGTCGGGTTCACGCTTTCGCCAATCCTCTGGCGTAAGCTTCCAGGGGCCAAATCGGCGGGCCGCGTTCAGTCGGTTGCACTTCGCCTGATCGTTGATCGGGAACGCGAAATCGAGCTGTTCAAGGCGCAAGAATATTGGTCGGTCGCCGCGACATTCGAGGCTGATGGAACGCCCTTCACCGCGCGCCTCGTTGCACTCGACGGGAACAAGATCGAACGCCTGACGATCGGCGAATTGGGCAGTGCGGAGGCCGCCAAGAAGGTAGTAGAGGATGGCCGATTCTCGGTTGCTTCGGTCGAAACCAAGCCATTGTCTAAAAATCCGCCGCCGCCATTCACCACGTCGACCCTTCAGCAGGAAGCGGCACGCAAGCTTGGCTTCTCGGCGAGCCATACCATGCGGCTTGCCCAATCGCTTTATGAAGACGGATTGATCACATACATGCGGACCGACGGCGTCCAGATGGCTGGCGAGGCGATCAGCGCCGCACGCAAAGCGGTAGCAGATCGTTATGACGCGGGCTATCTGCCGGATAAACCCAGGCATTACAGTAGCAAGGCGAAGAATGCGCAGGAAGCGCATGAAGCGATCCGGCCGACCGATTTCTACAAGGATCACGCCGCGTCGGGTGATCATTCCAAGCTCTATGGGCTGATCTTCAACCGGGCGCTGGCAAGCCAGATGGCGTCGGCGCGCCTCGAACGCACGACCGTCGAGTTGCTCGACGGCGCTGGCCGAGCGACGCTTCGGGCGACCGGGCAGGTCGTCTTGTTTCCCGGTTTCATGACGCTTTACGACGAAGGTCGCGACGATGTGGCGGACGAGGAATCCGGTCGTATGCCCGCGCTTCGCAACGGCGATGCGCCGGCCAAGACCGGGGTCGAGGCGGTCCAGCATTTCACCCAGCCGCCACCGCGCTATTCCGAGGCGTCGCTGGTGAAGCGGATGGAAGAACTCGGCATCGGCCGTCCCTCGACTTATGCCGCGACCCTGCAGACGCTCAAGGACCGCGAATATGTTCGCGTCGACAAAAACCGATTCATGCCGGAGGAAAGCGGCCGCCTGGTCACCGCATTCCTCGAGCGTTTTTTCGAACGCTATGTGAATTATGACTATACCGCCTCGCTCGAGGAGGAGCTCGACGACGTTTCCGGCGGCCGGCTCGGATGGCAGAAAATGCTCGAGGAATTCTGGAAGGACTTCAAGCCCAAGGCGGGCGAAGTCATGGAGCAGAAGCCGTCCGAAGTGACGGCAGCGCTCGACGAGTTCCTTTCGCCATTCCTGTTCCCCGAAAAGGAGGATGGCACCGACCCGCGCATCTGTCCGCTATGCGGTGACGGACGCCTCGGCCTTCGCGGCGGGCGCTATGGCGCGTTCGTTGCCTGTTCGAATTACCCGGAATGCAAATATACCCGCCGCTTCGGCCAGGGCGAAGAAGCGGCCAGCGAAGGCCCCGCCGACCTCGGCAACGGGATCGAAATGAAGACGGGACGCTTCGGACCCTATCTGGAACGCGACGGCAAGCGCGCCTCGATCCCCAAGGATGTCCCGCAAGACGAACTGACGCTGGAGATGGCCGAAAACCTGCTGTCGTTGCCGCGCGAAATCGGTACACATCCCGAAACCGGGATCGCGATTACCGCGTCGATCGGGAAATACGGCCCGTACCTCGCCCACGACGGCAAATACGCCCGACTGAAATCGACCGCCGAAGTGTTTGAGACCGGGATGAACGCGGCCGTGGTCAAGCTTGCCGAGGCGGCCGCCGCAAAGGGCCAGCGCGGCGGCGGCGCTCGCGAACCGATTGTGGTGCTCGGCGCCCATCCGGTCAGTGGCAAGGAGCTCAAGGTGATGGAGGGTCGCTATGGTCCCTACGTCAGCGATGGCGAAATCCATGCCACGCTTCCAAAAAGCGCCGATCCTGCGGCGGTCACTCTCGAGGAGGGGGTCGCGCTGATTGACGCCAAGGCGGCGAAGGGCCCGACTACGAAGAAAAAGGGTCGGGCTAAGTCGACTGCCCGCAAGCCCGGCAAGAAGGCTCCGAAGAAAGCCTGATCTTCCGCCACGTGAGCGCATTTGCATCGAAAAGGTGCAATGCGCCGCGATCGTCGGCCATTCCGGCAAGAAAGCGGATCGCCATCAGTGCCGCGTAATTGCCGACCGTGCCGGTCAGTGCGCCGAGAACGCCCAATTCGGCGCACGTATCGCAATCGTCGGCGTCGAAGGCGTCGCCGACGAAGCAGCGGTAGCAGGGGCGGGCAGTAAAGATGGCGACCTGTCCCTGGAATTGCTGGGCAGCGGCACTGAGCAACGGAAGGCCGTGCTCAACGCAGGCATCGCTGACTGCGAGCCGGGTCGCAAAATTATCGGTTCCATCGATGACGAGATCATGGCCGACGAGCAGCTCGCCGGCATTGTCGGCGTCGATTCTCTCGGCGACCGATGACACCGCGACATGGGGATTTCGCGACATTACCCAGTGACTTGCCAGCTGGGCCTTGCCCATCCCGACCTGCGACGATGTAAAGATCGGCTGGCGGTGGAGATTGGACAGGTCGACACGATCGTCATCGATGATCGTCAATGCGCCGATCCCGGCCCCCGCAAGCGCAGGGATCACCGCAGCGCCGATGCCGCCGGCACCGACCACTACTACCTTCGCGGCGTTCAAGCGTTGCTGGCCCAGCCCGCCGAACTGCGGAAGGACGAGTTGGCGAGCGTACCGGTCCAGTTCCTCGTCGGTAAAGGTCACTGGCCGGTCGACCCGAAACCTCCGGCCCCGCGCTCGGTATCGCAAAGCTCGTCGACTTCTTCGAACGTTGCCAGCGTAACAGCGGCCGGGAGGATCTGGGCGATGCGTTCGCCGCGCCGGACCGGGAAGGACGCATTCCCGTGGTTGATCAGCAGGACTTTCAATTCGCCGCGATAGTCGCTGTCG
Organism: uncultured Alphaproteobacteria bacterium; assembly: GCA_963843855.1. Classification (GTDB taxonomy): domain Bacteria; phylum Pseudomonadota; class Alphaproteobacteria; order Sphingomonadales; family Sphingomonadaceae; genus Sphingomicrobium. Next base: position 86,822 of record CAWJMA010000007.1, on the reverse strand, counting down.
ATCGTTCCAGGTGTGTTGGGAACCGTGATGCCGTGTTTGAAGGCCAGGCCGGAGCGCGGGCGAACCTGGATCTCATATCCGTCCGGGATTGCGACGCGAAATCCCGTCGCGACCGCATGCCGCTGGCCTGGCGCAAGGTCGAGGTCCTCGGCCGCGACGACGTCCATACCCGCCGCACCGGGGGTGGCGTAGCTGGGGAGGGGAAGGCCGACGCCGTGCGGCAATCGGGAAATACGGATCGAAATGGTCACGTAAGCTCCTTGGCGATGCGGTCGATGAGGCGGCGCGCAACCTCCTCCTTGCTTCCGTCCGGCCAGTCTTCGGTGTGATCGGCAGTGACCAGATGGACTTGATTGCGGTCGCCGCCCATCACGTCGCCGCTGACGTCATTGGCGACAATCCAGTCGGCTTTTTTCGACAAGAGCTTTGCCTGCGCGTTCGCAACGACGTCGTTCGTTTCGGCGGCAAAGCCAATCAACAGGCGCGGCCGATCGGGGCGATCCCCTAGCATCTTCAGGATGTCGGGGTTGGGCGCGAATTCCAGGACGGGGGCACCGCTGGCCTTCTTGAGCTTTGTCGGCGCTGAGTTCGCGACCCGCCAGTCGGCGACGGCGGCGACCATGATCGCTGCGTCCGCAGGAAGCGCTTCGGACACTGCATCGGCCATTTGCTGCGCGGTCTCGACATTGATCCGTGAAACCCCGCCGGGCGTCGGCAGCGAAACCGGACCGGCAACCAGGGTTACCCGAGCTCCGGCCTGCGCAGCGGCGGCAGCAATTGCAAATCCCTGTCTACCCGAGGAACGATTGGCAATGACCCGCACGGGGTCGATCGGCTCGTGCGTCGGTCCGGCGGTGATCAAGATGTGATGGCCTTCAAGTGCGCGACCACCGGGCAGCTCGAATGCACCTCGACTGGTCAGCATCGGCGAAATCCGAGTCATAATGTCGGTTGGCTCCGGCAGACGTCCCGGACCGTACTCGCCGCACGCCATGTCGCCCTCGTCTGGGTCCAGGATCGTAATGCCGCGGCTGCGAAGCGTGCTAATATTGGCCTGCGTCGCGGCATGCTGCCACATTCGCACGTTCATTGCGGGTGCCGCGACGACGGGCTTGTCGGTAGCGAGAAGGACAGTCGTTGCCAGGTCGTCGGCAATGCCCGCCGCCATTTTTGCCAGCAGGTCGGCCGTCGCCGGACAGACCAGCACTAGGTCGGCAGCCCGGCTGAGCTGGATATGGCCCATCTCGGTCTCGTCCTTGAGATCCCACAGCGATGTGTAGACCGGGCTTTCGGAAAGCGCTGCAAGGCTCATCGGCGTCACAAAGTGCGATCCGCCATTGGTCAGTACCGGCGTTACCATGTGGCCAGCCTTGCGCGCCGTGCGGATCAGTTCAGCGGCTTTGTACGCAGCGATACCGCCACCGATGATGAGGAGAATACGGGCCATCGAATTCTTCCTGCCCAAAGCGGTGTCAGGAGTCGAGCCGCGCCGAAAGGCCGGAACTGCCAATTCTTTGTCGGTGCGGGGCTTTCTGGCAGTTTTCCGCCCCTTTCTGCGTCCCTATCAATTGCGACCTAAAGCGCCTATATAGTGGCGGCTATCAGTCGCAAATTGACGGTCTCTTGGCGCTTTGCGGCTCCTAATTCCTTCTCTTCGCTGCCCTTAGCGCGGTGCGTCCGATCGTTGGGCGCGCCTCCATAGAAGGAATAAAGTAATGATCACCGGAACCGTAAAGTTCTTCAATGATTCCAAGGGCTACGGCTTCATCCAGCCGGAAGACGGCAGCCAGGATGCGTTCGTTCACATCTCGGCCGTGGAACGTTCGGGCATGCGCACGCTCGAAAAGGACCAGAAGGTCCAGTACGAGCTCCAGCCTGACCGCACCGGCAAGATGTCGGCGGTGAACCTGCAGTCCGCATAAATTCGTCAGGGCGCTGGGCCGTTACTGGAACGGCGCCCTTTCACCCTCCAACATTGAGGGGTTGATGACCGATCTCGAAACCTATTTATCCCGCGCTGCCGAAGCGCGGTCTGCCGCCTCCGAAGCGACGCTTGCGAATGTTCGCGATCGTTGCCTGAGAGCGGAAACGGCATGGATGCAAATGGCGGAGCGCCTTCAGCGCCTCGAAGTCATGCGCGCACGCCAGGTGGAAGAGAAGCAGCGCATTGCCGCGGCTGCCGTCGAAGGAGCCCCGTAATATCCCGATTTTTAAAGAAACAGATTTGACGTGAATATGACCAAGACCCAACCCGCCTTCACCCCCACCATCAGTGGCATCGTGACCGGCGAATTTCCCAATCTATCCCAGCTCATGACCCGCGACGATGCTCGTCGCGCGCGCAACGTTGCGCGCCGCGCCGTTATCGCGATGCTTGGCTGATCGAACCTTAGAAAAACCGGATCGCCGCCAGCGTCGCGGCGATCCCGACTGCCGCCGACAGCAACGCCGTGACGAACAGCCCAAGACCCCGCTTGGGCTGAAGCACGGCGATGTTTGCCAAAGGCGGCGGCGGCGGCGCAGCGCCAGGCTCTGCATATTGCGCATCAATCTTGTCGATCAGATGCGGCAATTTCTTCAGCGCGCGGACGACATCGACGATCCGGTCGGCATAATAAGCCTCCGGTCCCAATTCGCTGCGCAGCCATTCTTTCAGGAACGGTTCGGCCGCTTCCCACATGTTGATGTCGGGATCGAGGTAGGTCGCGACGCCTTCTTCCATCACCATCGTTTTTTGCAACAGCAACAGATGCGGCTGAGTTTGCATGTCGAAATCGCGCGTGATGGCGAACAGGCTTTCCAGCATCCGGCCAACGCTGATCTGCTTTACCGGAAGGCCGCGGATCGGTTCGCCGACCGCGCGAAGGGCGGTCGCGAACTCGGCGACGTCGTGATGACCAGGGACATATTGCGCCTCGAAATGAATTTCGGCGACGCGGCGGTAATTGCCGGTGATCAGACCATAGAGGATCTCGGCAAGCCACATCCGCGCCTTGCGGTTGATCCGGCCCATGATTCCGAAATCAATGACGGCCAAACGGCCATCGGGCATCGCGAATAGATTGCCTTGGTGAAGATCGGCGTGAAAATAGCCGTCCACGACGGCTTGGCGGAGGAATGCCCTGACCAGGATCGATGCAAGCTCCTTGGGATCGTGCCCAGCCGCGATTAGATCGTTGCGGCGGTTGAGCTTGATCCCGTCGAGCCATTCGAGCGTGAGCACCCGCCGCGCGGTTCGGCTCCAGTCGATTTCGGGAACGTAGAAGCCAGGTTCCGCGATCATATTCTGCTTGAGTTCCGACGCCGATGCCGCCTCGCGCGTCAAGTCGAGTTCGCGGCGTACCCATTGCTTGAAATAAGCGACAATCAGGCGCGGGCGCAGACGCTCGGCCTCGCCGCCAAGCAATTCTACGTGCGCGGCGGCCCACTCGTACGTCTCAATGGCACGAGCGAATTCGTCCTCGATGCCGGGGCGGAGCACCTTAATCGCGACATCGCGGCCCTCGATTGTGACGGCCCGGTGGACCTGCGCAATCGATGCCGCGCCCACCGGCACCGGATCGATCGACGCGTAGAATTGTTCGACTGGCCCACCGAGGGCCGATTTAATAACCGGTTTCAGTTTTGCGAACGGCTCGGGCGGCAAATCGTCCTGCAACTGAAGCAGGTTCTCCGCCGCTTCGATCCCGACCAGGTCGGGCCTTGTGGCAAGCGCCTGGCCCAGCTTGATCGCGGCGGGTCCGATCTCCTGCATCGCAGCGGCATAATTCGCGGTGTCGGGGGTGCGGGTTCCTAGTCGCGCGATCCGGCAGAGGCGGCGCACGTTGGCAGGCGTCAGCGGATCGGCCTCGATCCCTCGCAGCGCGCCGTGCCGCGCCAACGTCCTGCCCCATTTCAGGAGCCGGAAAAGATGGGTGGTTGTCGCGGTCAAATCTTCCACCCGCTCCAGATGCAGACGAGGCCGCCGAGCATCGGTTCGACCTTGGCCTGAGCAAAGCCGGCATCCGCAATCATGTCGCGAAACTGCTCTGGCCTTGGAAACCGCCGAATTGATTCCACGAGATATCGATAACTTGCTTTGTCGCCGGTAACCGCCTTGCCGACCAGCGGGATGACACGCTCCGAATATTGTTCGTAGGCAAGGCCGAACCCCGGCCAATCGCTGGTCGAGAATTCGAGAATGAAGAGGCGACCTCCGCGCTTCAGGACCCGATGGGCTTCGCGGAGCGCCTTGGGGATATCCGTGACATTCCTGATCCCGAACGCAATCGTGTAGGCGTCAAATGTCGCGTTGCCGAAGCTTAGAACCTCGGCGTTTTGCTCGCTCCAGGCGAGGCCATCAATCTTGCGTTGTTCGGCGCGCTGCCGCCCGACGCCCAGCATGTCGGGATTGATATCGGCGACCGTGACCGCCGCCCCGCGTTTTGCCATTCTGAAGGCGATATCGCCGGTGCCGCCAGCCATATCGAGGATATTCTCGCCCGCCCGCGGCTTCAAGCGATTGACGAAGCGATCTTTCCACAGCCGGTGCATCCCGCCACTCATCAGGTCGTTCATGATGTCGTAGCGGCGCGCGACCGACGTGAAGACCTCGCCGACTTTGCGCGTCTTTTCCTCGGGGCTGACCAGCTCGTCGCCGAAATTGACTTTGTCGTCCATGGCGCTGCCTCTAGCGGGACAACGGGGCACGCGCCATATGGTCCGCAATATGCCCGAACTTCCCGAAGTAGAAACAACAGTCCGCGGTCTTGAAAAGGTCCTTCTTGGCCATCGCCTTTCCCGTGTCGAGCTGCGCCGTGCCGACCTTCGAAGGGCAATGCCTCACGATCTTGGCCAGCGTCTGACGGGGGCGAGCGTGACGGGACTATCGCGCCGCGCCAAATACGGCCTGATCGATACCGATCGCGGCGATACACTGATTTTCCATCTAGGCATGTCGGGACGGTGGCGAATCGACCCCATCGATATTGGAAAGCACGACCATCTAGTAATCGAAACCGCAGATGGGCGGGTGCTCAGCCTCAACGATCCGCGGCGGTTTGGTTCGCTCGACCTGGTGGAGACCCGCGACGTTGCGGCTTGGCCGGCCTTCGCTGCCTTGGGGCCAGAACCGCTCGGCGGCGAGATTGATGGCCTGTGGCTTCGAAAAGCGCTTTCGGGGCGTGTCTCGTCGGTCAAGGCAATGCTGCTTGACCAGCGACTTATCGCGGGGCTGGGGAATATCTACGTATGTGAAGCCCTTTTTCGCGCTCGGATCGATCCTCGCAAGGGCGCGGGCAAAATCGGGCGATCCAAACTCGATCTGCTTTCGGCCACTATCCCGGCAGTCTTGAAGGAGGCCATTATGGCCGGAGGGTCGACCCTCCGCGATTTTGCCGCGCCCGACGGAGAACTCGGCTATTTCAGCAAGACGTTTGACGTTTATGACCGCGAAGGCCAGCCATGCCGGAATGACTGCGGGGGCACGGTCAAACGGATCGTGCAGCATGGGCGGTCCACCTTCTTCTGCTCCAAGTGCCAGCGCTGAGGGCAAAGCATTGACGCGAATCACGTTGCCCGCTAGTGGGGCGGCACGCTGGCGCGGCCCCTGTGGCTTCGCGCCGCTTTCATATTGACTGACAGATTTGGGATAGAACGAACCATGGCGAACACGCCGCAAGCCAAGAAGCGCATCCGTCGCAACAACAAGCGCGCCGAGATCAACGGCAATCGCGTCGGCCGTATCCGCACGTTCATCAAGGCCGTCGAATCGGCGCTCGCTGCTGGCGACAAGACCGCTGCTGCTGATGCACTCAAGGCTGCGCAGCCGGAATTGGCGCGCGGCGTTGCTCGCGGCGTCGTTCACAAGAACACGGCATCACGCAAGTTTTCGCGACTCACGAAGCGCGTTTCGGCGCTCGGCTAAGAAATCGGGCGGGCTGGCTCGGTCAGTCAGTCCCAGCTTGAAACGGGCCTTGGGTTAATCCCGGGGCCCGTTCGATTCTGCCTCAAGAAAAAAGCGAGCGTTTCCCGCGATTTGCGCGAGGGCGAAATGCCTCACATCAGCATATTTGGCGGATTAGTACCGAATTAACGGTTTCCTGCGGCTTTTGCCTGTCAAGCCGGTTTATTTCACAAAATTGCAAAAATTGCGCTTGAACGATTGCTCGCGCTTACCCAAAACCAACGGCTCCGCAGTGATTTTGCTGGGGGAACACCGCGCCAAAAGACGCTTGCGCGCCGCGACTCGGGGGAGTTCGGCGCACTATAGTTTCGTGCGCCCGCGAGACGGTAACAGGGGAGAGGCGAGCAGTGAGAGTTGAGGTGCCCGTTTCGGTTGTCGAGCCCGGTTCCGCGGGGGTCAATGAGACCCCGCTTGGTGCCGCGTGGGAGACGATCCGTGCCGGCCTTCGACGCGACTACGGTGCGCGAACCTTCGATGGCTGGTTAAAGCCAGCCGAGCTTGGGGCATTCAATCCCGAGACCGGCGAACTCGATATTGCGCTGCCCAGCCAGTTCATGGCGGACTGGGTGCGCAATCACTTCGGTGAGCGACTTGCTCTGGCTTGGCGCAATGTTCTTCCTATTGTGCGCGATGTGAAGGTGGTCGCCGCCGCCGACGCGCCGCGCCCGTCTCCTTTGCTGATCCTCGAAGATATTCCCGCCGCGCCGGCGACCGGTGCGCAGCGCCATCCCGATGCGCCCAATTTCGATGCGCGCTACCGCTTCGAAACATTCGTCGTCGGCAAGGCCAACGAAGTCGCGGCGACGGCTGCCAAGACACTCGCAAATGCCGAGTTGGTCAGCTTCAACCCATTGTTCATTCATGGCGGCACCGGCCGCGGCAAGACCCATTTGCTGCACGCGATCGGCCATGATTTCCTGGCCCGTCATCCCAGCGCGCGCGTCGTTTCGATGTCTGCCGAAAAGTTCATGGTTGAGTTCGTTCGGGCGCTCCGGGAAAACGACACCATCGGCTTCAAGAGCCGGTTGCGTAGCGCCGACCTGTTGCTGATCGACGACGTCCAGTTCATCGCCGGTAAGGATTCGACGCAGGAAGAATTCTTCCACACGATGAACGAGATCATCACCGCCGGAAAACGACTGGTGATCACATCGGATCGCGCCCCGCAGGACCTGGACGGAATTGCGCCTCGAATCCTGTCGCGCCTGTCGTGGGGCCTCGTCGCCGACATCAATCCGGCCGATTACGAGCTTCGCCTCAACATTCTGGAATCCAAACTCGCGGCGCTTCCGGGCGTCGAAATGTCGCAGCAAGTGGTCGAATTTCTGGCGCGTCGCCTGACCAATTCGATTCGCGAGCTGGAAGGCGCGCTGAATCGCATTGCTGCTTATGCATTGATGACCGGTCGCCCGATCGATCTTCCTTTTGTCGAGGAAGTGCTCGCAAACGTCCTTCGCGCAAACCAGCGCCGGATTTCAATCGATGAGATCCAAACCCAGGTCGCCGAACATTATCGCATCCGCAAAGCCGAGATGACGTCGGCCCGGCGCGCCCGCGAAGTCGCCCGTCCGCGGCAGGTCGCCATGTATCTTTCGAAGCAGCTTACGCCCAAGTCGCTGCCCGACATCGGCCGCCGTTTTGGCGGTCGCGATCACACAACGGTCATTCATGCGGTCCGCCAGATCGAGAAGTTGCGTGCCGCCGATGCCGAGCTTGACGCCGACATTCGCCTGCTGACCCGGCAGTTGGAAGGGTAGACACCATTGGCGCCTCGTGCGCCGACCTCCCCTGGTGTCGTGCAGACGGTGGCAGGGGAGGACCAATGAAAAACCCGCCCGGACGATTGTCCCGGCGGGTTTTTCGTTTCTTGATCCCATTCGGGAGAGCGAACTAGCGCCTTGCGACCGGCGGAACCGTGATTTTCACGACTTCGCCCGAACGTCCCGGGAATCCGGTGAACAAGGCTTCGACCAGGTTCGGGACGAGGACGCCCAGATTGCCGTTGGTCGAACGCGCCTGCGCCTTGCCGTCGAACAATTGCGACATTGTCGGCGGCGCGGCGGATGTCGAGCGCGAGGAAGCTCTTGTAGACGGTATAATCGTCAAGACGATCGCCGAACGGCGAGTACCAGAACGGATCCTGCCAACCATAATAGAATGGCGAGCGGCTGCCGTAATAGCCGTAGCGCGAATAATAAGGCCGTCCGTAATAGCCGCGGTAGAATGGATCATAATATCCGCGGTAGAAGGGGTCGGCGTACATCGAGCGTCCGAACGGATCGCGCGACACCTGACGCGTTCCGTCATCGACTCCATAATCGACCTTGACCACCATCGAGGCGCTCTGGACCGAGTTGGCAGGCTGGTAGCCTTGGGCCTGCAGCGCCTGGGCGACGAGCGCGCCGTAGCGCTGGAATTCCAGCGTGCCCTGATCATCGGCGCGCGCCGGCAGGACAAAGAACGTCTGGCCCTGCGGAGCGGGCATGGCCTGATACCGGGAAACCTGGGCCGGAAACCCCGTTGCACAAGCCGAAAGGCCAAGCACGCTGATGCCAAGCATCGCGGCGGCACGCAATTTTGTTGATACGCATGTTACCCACCCTGGTTGAAAAAAACCTTCAGTGGAATGATTATACCATCAAATGCGCTGAACCTGCGATGAAGAAAAATATCAACGACTTAGGCCAACGATCCGGTAGGTTTCCGCCATAGTCGGGGCCGCTAGCGACCGCGCCTTTTCCGCGCCTCTAGCCAGAACGGCATCGATCGCGCCCGGGTCGGAATTCAGCCGTTCAAGCCGATCCCGCAACGGTGCGATCAGAGCGACCAGCGCGTCGGCCAGAATGGGCTTGAAGGTTCCAAACCCTTGACCGGCGTGTTCCGCAAGAACCGATTCGACCGTCCGATCCTGGATCGCAGCCATAATCCCGACGAGATTCTTCGCCTCCGCACGTCCGGCAAGCGCCGCCGGGTCGGTGGGAAGGGGGTCCGGGTCGGTCCGCGCCTTGCGCACCTTTTGAGCGATGGCATCGTCGCTGTCGGTCAGGTTGATCCGGCTCATGTCGGACGGATCCGACTTGCTCATCTTGGATGAGCCGTCGCGAAGGCTCATCACGCGCGCTGCGGTCCCGCCGCCGATGAACGGTTCGGGCGCGACGAAGAGTTCGGTTTCGAAATCGGTGTTGAACTTGATCGCGATATCGCGGGCCAGTTCGATATGCTGCTTCTGGTCCTCTCCGACCGGAACGTGGCTTGCGCGATACAGCAGGACATCGGCGGCCTGCAGCACCGGATAGGTGAACAGGCCGACGCTCGCGCCTTCCTTGTTCTTTCCGCTCTTGTCCTTGAACTGGGTCATCCGGTTCAACCAGCCCATCCGCGCCGTGCACTGCAGAATCCACGCCAGTTCGGCATGGTGCGGCACGGCGCTTTGCGCGAACAATGTCGACTTGTCGGGATCGATCCCGCTGGCGATGAGCGCGGCCGCCATCTCGCGCACGTTCGCGCGAAGCTGGGCTGGATCGCCATCGACGGTCAGCGCGTGGAGGTCGGCCAGGAAGAACAGGCACTCCGCCTCATTCTGCATCCGTACCCAGCGCAGGATCGCGCCCATCAGATTGCCGAGATGAAGACCGCCGGTTGGCTGGATCCCGGAAACAACGCGCATTGCGGTCATTCGCTGACTTTCTTCTTGCGCAGCAGGACGAGGATATCGTCCTTGTCCATCCCGCCGGTCACCCAGGCAAGGACGAAATAGACGACCGCACCGGTTCCGATCAGCGCGATGGTGCCGATCAGGCGCTTGCCGATCGATCCCGCGAAAAAGTCTTGAAGCAATCCGCCGACCAGCCAGATCGTCGCGCCCATCGCGACTGCCGCGATCAGCTGCTTGACGAGCCGGGATGCAAGCACGCCCTCGATCCGGAATTGGCCCCGCCGCGCGAGCAGCACGTAAAGGACAATCGCATTCGCCCAGGCCGCAGCTGCGGTCGTGAACGGAAGGACGACGATCCCGTAGCGATCGATCAACGCGAAATTGGCGACCACGCTCAATGCCAGCGTGGCGAGCGTGATGTAGACCGGCGTCTTCATGTCCTTGCGAGCGTAAAAACCGGGCGCCAGAACTTTGATCATGACATAGGCCGGCAGCCCGGCGACCAGTACCGAAAGCACCAGGGCCGACGTCGCCGCATCGGCAGCGGTGAATTTGCCGCCCTCGAACAGGACGGTCATGATGGGCCCCGCCGCCACCATCAACGCGATCGTCGCGGGAATGGTCAGCAACATCGCCAATTCGGTCGCACGCGACTGGATCGTTGCCGCCTCGCGGTCTTCGCCGAGCCCAATGTGGCGGCTGATCGCGGGCAGGATAGCCGTCCCGATCGCCGATCCGACCAGCGCCAATGGCAACTGGTTCAGGCGGTCAGCCTGACTCAGGTAGACGAAGCTGCCCTCGGGCAACCGGGTCGCGAAATAGGCATAGAAAAGCTGGCTGATGTAATAGCCGCCAGCACCAATCGTGGCAGGAAGGATCAGGATCAAAAGCTCCTTGACCCGCGGTGTCATACGCGGCGGAAGCAGTCGTAACGAAAGGCCCGCGCGCCGCGTCGCAACAACGCACAGCGCAAGCTGGAGCACGCCGCCCACCAGCACTGCCCAGGCCATTGCGACCGCGGTTGCGTTGCCGCCCTGCGGAACAAGCAGGAGGGCGCCCAGCAGCGCTAAGTTCAGCAGGGCAGGGGCGAAGGCGGCGGCGGTGAACCGCGACAGGGAATTGAGGATCCCGCTGAACAGCGACACCAGGCTGATGAAGATCAGGTAGGGAAAGGTGATCCGCGTCAGGAAAGTCGTGAACGCAAACTTTTCCGGGTCGCCGGTCCAGCGCTCGCTTGCCACCGCGACCACCACGGCGGGCATCGCGATGACGAACAGGGCGGTGATGACAACCAGCGCAGGAAGGAACACCGCCTGCACCTCTTCGGCAAACTGGCGCGCGTCGTCCATGTTGCCATCCTTGCCGATCCGGCGCGCGAACAGCGGCACGAACCCCTGGCTGAACGCGCCTTCCCCGAGCAAGCGGCGCAGCAGGTTGGGAAGCTGGAAAGCCCAGATGAACACCTCGGCCGCGGCCGACGCGCCCATCACCCGCGCGAAAATCATCTCGCGGACGAACCCCAGGATCCTGCTGACCAGCGTCAATCCGCCAATCGTTCCGCCGGCCTTGACCAGGTTCATGCCGACAACTCCGTTTTACTGCTCGGTTGGCGTCGCTTCGTCAGTCTGAGCAGATTCGTTCTGTGCCTGCGCGGCTTCCATTTGCTGGACGAACGCAGCTTCGAAGTTGATGGGCTCGAGCAACAGCGGCGGGAATCCGGTGTTCTGGACCGCGTCGGCCACGATCTGGCGCGCGAACGGGAACAGCAGGCGCGGCGCTTCGACTAGCAGGAACGGGGCCATCGCCTCGTCGGGAACGTTGCGGATGCCGAACAGACCAGCATAGCTCAGGTCGACGAGGAAATGGGCGCCCTCATCCGACTTGGCAGACACGTTGATGCGTAGGACGACTTCGTGCACCTCGTCGGCGATCTTGTCGACGTTGATGTTGAACTGGACATCGACGGCAGGCTGGGCCTGCCATTGGAAACAATGCGGGCTGTTCGGGCTTTCGGCCGAAAAGTCCTTCACATATTGAGCAAGCGCCTGTGCGCTGGGCTGGTTGTCTTCGCCGTTGCCGTTGGGAACGATCGGGGTTTCGTCGGCCATGAGAAATACAGTCCTTGCAAGAAGTTGGGGCGATCCGAATTTGGGCTTCGGACGTGCCTGAAAGGGTCGTCGGCGCGACTAGCAGCCGTGCATTTCGGGCGCAATGGCGCAATGAAGATGGAGCGCCCTTTGAATCCAAGCGTTACGACGCTTATGTTATCCAAAGAAACAATCGGATTCGAACATTGACCGCCATAGTGATCCTTGCCCTCATCGCCGTCTTCGTCGGCCTGCGCCTCTATTCCGTTCTCGGCGAGAGGACGGGTCATGAGCAACAGCCGATCCTTCGTCCTGCCGAGGCCGAAAGCCGGGTCGATGCCCCTATGCCCACGACAACTCGCGAAACATCGTCGATCACCGACCAGGGTAACCTGGCCTATGTGCCCCTCGCAGGACCAGGCATAAGGGCCCTGCTCTCGGCTGACCCTTCGTTTGACGTTGCACGTTTCCTTGAAGGTGCCGGTGCTGCTTATCGGCAAATCCTAGAAGCATTCTGGCGCAGCGATATGGAGACGGTCCGGCCTTATGTGGATTCCAACGTGTTCGATGCATTTTCGTCGGCTGTCGAGCAGCGCAAGGAGGCCGGACTGACGATCGAAAATCGCTTGGTTGCGATCGAGTCGCCAGTGATCGTCGAAGCTGAAGTCGAAAAAGGCATTGCCGAACTCACGGTCCAATTCGAAGCCGATATTGCGGCGGTTACCCGAAACGCGGCGGGCGATGTCGTCGCAGGGTCGATGAGCGATGCGGTCCAGTCGCGCGATCGTTGGACGTTCCGCCGCGACGTAAAATCCAGCGATCCCAACTGGCTCCTGATTGAAACCGACGAGGAAGAGTGAGGGCGCGGTTCGCCGCTATCGCGGTCGCAACATTGCTGTCGGCCTGCGCCACCGAGCGCGGGGGTCCTCCCGCCGGTCGTCCGACCGAGCTTCCGCCTGTCGTGCCGGCTCCGCAGCCCCAGCCGGTGCCAGCTCCGCCTGCCAACGCGCTCGCCGCCGGCGTCACGTTTGCTGCCGCGCGGTCCCAGCCGGCGACCGAAGCATGGAATGCGCTCAACGCCTTTCGTCGATCTTGCCCCGCGCTTCTGCGGCGGACTGACCAGTCCGGACTTACTCAGGTTGGCGACTGGGTTGACGTTTGCGCCGAAGCACAAGCTGTCTCCGACGGGACGGCGGCAAGCGCATTCTTCCGCGATCGCTTCGACTGGCTGCAAGTCGGTGACGGAAAGGCATTCGCGACCGGTTATTACGAGCCAGAAATCCGCGGCTCACGGGTTCGCGCGCCGGGCTTCGATGTTCCCATCTATGCTGTACCGTCAAGTTTGATCCGCTGCACGCGTGCTGATGGCACGACAGGCCGTGGGCGTATCGACGACCAAGGACAATGCGTGGCCTTCCATGCCCGCGCAGCGATCGAGGACGGCGCCTTGGCAAGCGAAACACCGATTGCATGGGCGGCCGATCCGATCGACCTATTCTTCCTCCAGATTCAAGGTAGCGGGAGGCTCCACCTTCCCGATGGCTCGGTCATGCGGATCGGTTATGCCGACCAGAATGGCCAACCATATGTCGCTATTGGCCGTGTGTTGCGCGACCGCGGTGTTTTCGAAAGCGGAAAGGCAACAATGGACGGCATCATCGGCTGGATGCGACGCCAAAGCGACGGTGGCAAAAGCCTGATGCGGGAGAATCCGAGTTACATCTTCTTTCGCGAACTGACCGGGCCTGGACCGCTCGGTGCGATGAACGTTCCCGTCACCCCACAGGTTACCGTTGCTGCCGATCCGAAATTCACGCCGCTCGGCGCTCCTGTCTTCCTGGCACTCGACGCCGCGCCGGTGGGACATTTCCTTTGGGTGGCTCAGGATACCGGTGGTGCGATCAAGGGCGCAAATCGCTTTGATACATTCTGGGGCGCGGGCGAGCAGGCAAAGGCGTATGCCGGGCCGTTGTCGGCGAGTGGGAGAGCACTTATCCTTGTCCCCAAGACGGCGGGCAGTCGCCTCGTGAATTTTCGTGCGCAAGCTCGCCCCTGACGAAGCGGAGTTGTGGGCGAAGGTCACCGCGACGATCCGTCCTTTGTCACGTACACGGCCGAGTACTGACGTCGTGGAAACGCCGATCGACAAGGCGCCTTCGCCGCTTGCCGCGCCCTCGAAGGTGAAAGGGAGGGTACCGCCACTTCGTTCTCCGGCCGCGTCGATCGCGCCGCGCATGGTCATCGAGACAGGGGGGCTGGATGGTTCGTGGGACCGTCGCCTAAAGAGCGGCTCGGTGGTTCCGGACCGGATTCTCGACTTGCACGGCCATAGTCTCGATCGCGCCTGGAGCGCCATAGATCGCGGGATCGAAGCGGCTATTGCAGCTGAAGATCGGGTCGTTCTGCTGATTACCGGCCATGCACGGCCAGGGACGCCGCCGATCGAGCGCGGCAAAATCCGTGCCGCCGTTCACGATTGGCTCGCTCATTCGCGTCATGCCGACCGAATTGCCTCGGTTCGCGGAGCGCATCGTCGGCACGGCGGGGGCGGAAGCCTCTACCTTATACTTCGGCGTTAACCTTCTCGTCCCATCCAATCTTAACCGAAGCCGTTTAATCCGAATGGCTAGGCGTGCGGTTTCGACCGCCCATGGATGGAAGCTTTTCAAAGATCATGATGGATGGCCGAGCACAGAAAGTCAGCAACGCGATCCTGTCGGGGCTTGCGGGTGTGGCGTCATTCATCTTCTCGCTATGGGCATTCCTGACGCTCACCACGCTCGATAGCCAGGTCTTTGCGTCGATCGTTGCGGGAGCCTTCTGCCTACTGATCTGCTACGTCGCGTCGGAACGTCCCAACAGCGCAAGCGCAAAAGCGATGACAGCGCTGAAAGATCGATTGCTCGCAGTCGAAGACGGAGATTTGATCTCGCCTGCTCCGCAGCTGCTTCGCGACCACCATCCGAAACTCGCGGCGTCAGTCGACAGCCTGTTCGAGGAGGTTCGTGCATCGATCGAGAATGCCCACGCGCTGGGCATGTACGACCCGGTCACTTCCTTGCCCAATCGGCTGCATTTCCGCTCGGAAGCCGACAAGATGCTGAATGCGGCCGATGGCTGCCAATCTGCCATGATGTTCGTCGATCTGGACCGTTTCAAATCGGTCAACGATTGCTTGGGCCATGCGCGCGGCGACCAGTTGCTTGTCATGGTTGCCAATCGGTTGAGGGTAACCGTTACCTCCGAGATGGGCGACAATAACCGACCCCGCCCGTTGCTGGCGCGCCTCGCCGGCGATGAATTCACGTTATTCTTTCCGGAAATCGAAAGCGTCGCTGCGGTCGAGATGGTCGCGCGCCGCATCGCCTTGGCGATTTCCGAGCCGTTCGAGCTCAACGGCAACAATATCGATATCGGAGCGTCGATCGGCGTCGCAATATCGCCCGACCATGGCAATTCGATTGAGCGCCTGATGCGCGCGGCCGATCTGGCCATGTATCGCTCCAAATCGAGGGGCGGCGGACAGCATTATCTGTTCTCTGACGACCTTGCCGAAGAACATCGCCTGCGCCTGGAAACGGAAATGGCGCTTGTCGATGTTGTCGAGCGGGACCAGCTTCGCGTCGTCCTTCAGCCCCAGATGAGCCTGATTACGGGCGAACCGGCTGGCGTCGAAGCATTGATCCGCTGGCGCCACCCGACACTGGGCGAGCGCATGCCGTCCACCTTTATCGCCGTGGCCGAGCAAACCGGCATGATCGGGCTGATCGGCGACTGGGTAATCCGCCATTGCGCAACGATCCTCGCCAACTGGAAGCGGCAGGGGATCGATCGCCGACTGTCGTTCAACGTGAGTCCGCGCCAACTTGACCGGATCGACTTCTTCTCGCGGCTGCGTCACGCATTCGACGAGCAGGATGTGCCCCTCTCGATGGTCGAAATCGAGCTGAGCGAAGGTGCGTTGATGGCATGCTCAACCGCCGATCTTGCCGAGATCAGCGCATTGCGTGCGTCAGGCGCGTCGATTGCGCTCGACGACTTCGGCACTGGCTATTCGAACATCGCTCGGCTGCGGACCTTGCCAGTCGATCGCGTCAAGCTCGACCAGACCCTGATTGCCGAGATCGAAACCAGCGAAGAAGCGCGGGTCATGGTCCAGGCTGTGGTTCAGATGATCAAGGCGGTCGGTTGCACCATCGTCGCAGAGTTGGTGGAGAATTCTGCGCAGGCTGACCTGCTCCGGGCTATGGGCTGCGATAGCGTTCAAGGTTACGTCTATGCTCCGCCGATGAGCGAAGAAGATTATCAATTGTGGATGGCGCGCAGCGACGGCGAGCGCCGCAACGTCGCTTAACTGAACACCTTTTCGATCACGCGCCGATAAATCTTGCTGAGCGTGACGATGTCGTCCGTTCGCGCATGTTCGCCAACCTTGTGCATCGACGCGTTGGGAAGGCCGAAATCGACCACCGGGCACAATTTGATCAGGAACCGCCCGTCCGATGTCCCGCCCGACGTCGACAGGTCGGGAGATATCCCGGTCTCTTCCCGGATCGCGGCGGTGATGACATCATATAATTCCCCCGCAGGAGTCAGGAACGCTTCGCCAGAGATTCGCGAGCGGACGTTTGCCCTGGGTTCTTCGGCCTGTGCCGCCGCTTCGACCATGCGCACGAGGTCCTCACCCTTGTGTAGATTGTTGAATTGGATGTTGAGCTGCGCAGTAGCGCTCGCAGGGATGACATTGCTTGCGTGCGTCGGCGTTTCAATGCCGGTAAATTCCAAGTTTGAAGGAGGGAAGGCCTCGGTCCCATCGTCAAGGTGAACCGCATCGAGCGCGGCAATAATCCGGCCCAGTTTGGCGATCGGATTGTCGGCGAGATGCGGGTAGGCGACATGGCCCTGCGTTCCAGGCACATCGATCCACATGTTGACCGACCCGCGCCGTCCGATCTTCACCGTGTCGCCTAGCCGGTCGACGCTGGTCGGTTCACCGATCAGGATCATGTCCGGGCGAACGTCATGCTCTTCCAGCCAGTCAATGATCCGCGGCGTGCCATAAGTGGCATAGCCTTCTTCGTCGCCCGTGATCAGCAGGGAGATTGTGCCTTCGGGCTGCTCAAAGCCGTCGAGCGCCGCAACGAACGCCGCGATGGCGCTCTTCATGTCGGTAGCGCCGCGGCCGGTTAGGATTCCATGTTCGATCCGTGCCGCAAATGGGTCGACATCCCAGCCATCGCCGGGCGGTACGACATCGAGGTGGCCGGCAAAACCGAAATGGCGCCCGCCACTACCGCGAATGGCGACCATGTTCTCGGTCGGTCCGTCGGGCGCTTGGCCAAGCGTGAAGCGATGGACATCGAAACCTAAAGGCAGCAGCGCCTCTTCCAATATGTCGAACACGCGGCCGCTTGCGGGCGTAACGCTGGGGCAGGCGACGAGCGCGCGGGCAAGCTCGACAGGATCAATGGGCTGGTTCATCACGCGGCTGGCGTAGCAAGGAGAGAGCGATGCCGAAAGTTGAACTTGATTCTGTCGAGCCGTCAAATTCGACCGGCTATCCCGATCCGTTTCACAAGCAGGTTGAGGGACGATGGTGGAAACGCATTGCTCCGTTGGCAGGTCTGACCGAAATGGGGGCGAGCCACGTGATCCTCGATCCCGGAGCATGGTCCAGCCAGCGCCACTGGCATAACGGTGAGGACGAGTTGGTCATAATGCTCGCTGGAACAGCGACCTTGATTGAGGATGATGGCGAGACCGAGGTCAGCGCTGGCGATGTGCTGGCATGGCCAAAGGGAACCGCCAATGGCCACTGCCTAATCAATCGCTCCTCGGCACCGTGCCAATTCGTCGCAATCAGTGCCGGACGTGAGAGCGGCGGCCATTACAGCGACATTGACATGATGTGGACGACGGATGGTCGTTTTTGCCGCCGCGATGGAAGCGAATATCCGTCACGCGTCTAGTCTTTGGACGGCTCGTACTGCTCGATCACCCAAGGTTCGTCCTGCGCAAGCTCGATCCACTCGACGACATGCGCGTGATGCAGAACCGAATCCATGTAAGCCAGCGCGAAGGGTGGCACGGGTACCTTGTAGGTGACCAATCGCGTCACCACCGGCGCAAACATCATGTCTGCGGCGCTCCACTTGCCGAACAGGAACGGGCCGCCGCTGCCGAAACGCGCGCGCGCTTGCGCCCACAATTGCAGGATCCGATTGATTTCCGCAGCGACCTCCGCCGAGACGGCATGGCCCTCAACCCGGGCGCGGACGTTCATTGGCAATTCGCGGCGCAGATTTGCGAAGCTGGAATGCATTTCGGCAGCCATTGATCGCGCCATGCCGCGCGCTGACTCGTCATCCGGCCAATATGCCGCGCGTCCGAACTTGTCGGCGCAATGTTCGATGATCGCAAGGCTGTCCCAGACGACGGTATCGCCCTCCCAGAGTAACGGAACCTTGCCGCCGCCGGGCGCGAATTCGTTGCCTTCGCGCTTTTGCTCCCAATCCTGGTCGAACAACGGAACGACCAGTTCCTCAAACTCTTCGCCGGTCGCTTTGACAGCCAGCCAGCCGCGCATCGACCACGACGAATAGGCCCTATTGCCGATTATCAATTTCATATCAGCGCGGCCTCCAGGATCGCCGTTCGCAATTCGGCGATGCCGTCGCCGGTCTCGCTGGAGGTCGGAATGATCTGCGGATGGGCGGCGGGATGTTTCATCGCTTCCTCGCGGATCGCCTCCAGCGTCGCGGCAAGGACCGTCGGCTTGATCTTGTCGGCCTTGGTCATGACCAGGTGATAGCTTACCGCCGCATCGTCGAGCATCTTCATGACGTCGCGATCGACGTCCTTGAGACCATGTCGACTGTCGACGAGGACGAGGGCACGCTTCAGCACCTGCCGACCACGAAGGAAGTCGTTAATCAGGAAGCGCCAGCGTTTGACCATATCGCGCGGCGCCTCGGCATAGCCATAGCCTGGCATATCGACGAGACGCAGCATGAGCGGTTCGCCGACGTCGAAATAGTTGAGCTCCTGCGTCCGGCCCGGCGTATTCGATGCGCGCGCTAGCTTGCTTCGGTTGGTTACCGCGTTGATCAACGAAGACTTGCCGACATTGGACCGACCGGCAAAGGCGATCTCGGGTGCGCTCGGGTCGGGCAGATGTTCCAGTTTGGGGGCCGATTTGAGAAACTCAATCGGCCCCGCAAACAATTTCCGGGCGCGTTCGGTCAGGTCGCCGTCGTCGCTCACTTGGCCTTCACCTCGATCGTGGTGGGCGGGCTGCTTTCATGATCGTAACGATAGTACAGATACTTCTGCTGTGCGATCGACAGGATGTTCGAGACAACCCAGTAAAGCTGCAGGCCCGCCGCAAACGGCGCCATGATGAACATCAGGATCCACGGCATGATCGAGAAAACCTGCTGCTGGATCGGGTCGGGCTGCGACGGGTTGAGTTTAAACTGCAACCACATCGTAATTCCCAGCAGGATTGGCAGGATCCCGATTGCAAGGAAGCTCGGCGGGGTGAAGTCGAGGAAACCGAAAAGATTGACCGGAATGATCGGATCGGGCGCCGACAGGTCCTTGATCCACAACGCGAATGGCTGATGGCGCATTTCGACGCTGACCATCAGCACCTTGTAGAGTGCGTAGAAGATCGGAATTTGGAGCAGGATAGGTAGGCAGCCCGCGGCTGGATTGACCTTTTCGCTTTGGTAGAGCTTGAGGATCTCCTGCTGCTGGCGTTGCTTGTCGTCCTTGAAGCGCTCCTGCACCTCTTTCATCTTGGGCTGAATCTTGCGCATTCCGGCAAAGCTACGGAACTGCTTGTCGGCGATCGGATACATCAGCGTGCGGACGATGAACGTCAGGCAGATGATCGCGACCCCGAAATTGCCCGTCATTTGGAAGAGCCAAGCCAGCAAATCGGCAATCGGTCGCATGATGACGCCGAACCAGCCCCAATCGATGGAGCTGGAGAATGCCGGGATGCCTTCCTCGTATCGGTCGAGCAATGCTTTCGATTTCGCACCGGCGAACAAGCGGGTCTCGCTCGACACGGCGGTCCCCGGAGCGACGATGAAACTAGGGGAGGCGTAATCGGCCTGGTAGGCGCCAGTCGCACTTTTGCGCAGGCTGGCTTCGATCGACGCGTCCTTTGCTGGAGCAAGCGCAGTCAGCCAGTATTTGTCAGTGAAGCCAAGCCAGCCACCACGGCTGTCGCGGGTGATACCGCTCTTGTCCTCGTCGAGGGTCTCCCAGTCGATCTCGTAATCGGTCGTGCCGCCAAGGTGCGCAATCGGGCCGACATGGCTTGTCCAGCTGGTCGGATCGACGCTTTTGGCGGCCCGGCTGACCAGACCATATGTCCGCAACCCGACGGCATTTGCACCCGCATTGGTCACGCGCTGAGTGACCGTGAACAGGTAATCATCGTCGACTGAAACGATTTGCTCGAACTTCTGCCCGGTGGCGTTGCTCCACGTGAGAGTGACCGGTTGTCCGGGTTTGAGCACCGGCGCGCTGGCGGTCCACAAGCTGTCGGGACCGGGCGCTTCGACGCCTTCACCGGTCCAGCCATATTGTGCGAAATAGCTACCCTTAGCTCCTGCCGGCGAAAGCAAGCGAACGGCGGGCGAGTCCTTTGCAATCGTGGTGCGTTCCCTGGCGAGCAGCAGATCGTCGAATCGCGCACCTTGTAGGTTGATCGACCCGGTCAGGCTGGGCGTTTCGACTTTCAGCCGTTGTCCGTCAGCCAGGACCGCATTGACATTGCGCATGACTTGCGGCGCGGGGCGGGCAGGGGTCGGCGCCGCAGTCACCTTGCCGCGATCGACTTGCTGGGTCTGCGGACCCGCGGTCGGGAAAAAGCGGTCGGACAGGAAGCTCCAGCCGATCAACACCAAGGCGCTCAACATCAGCGCCAGGAGCATGTTACGATTCTCGTTCAAGGTAACCCCAATCCTTCGGTAATTATGGCACCGGGTCGTGACCCTGACCGCCCCACGGGTGACAGCGCGCGATGCGCTTGGCGGCCAGCCAGCTGCCTTTGAGCGCGCCATAGCGCGTCCAGGCCGTAATGGCATAGGCCGAACAGCTCGGCTGGTATCGACACGACGGCGGAAGAACCTTGCTCGGTCCCTTTTGCCAGCCCTTCGCTACCAGGATAAGCGCTTTCGAAATCATGACGTTGCTTTTGAAAGTGCAGCGATAAGCTCTTCACGAAGCTTGGAAAACTTGCGCTCGACGCCGCCGGAACGGCCGATCAAGACGTGGTCGGCGCCGGCCACGCCGCCGGTCGGCAAAAGCTCGCGTGCAAGCGCCCTGAACCGCCGCTTCATGCGGTTGCGAACGACCGCATTTCCGATTTTCTTGGTGACGGTCACTCCGAATTGCTTGGTCGCCGCATCGTCGCCGCGCGGACGCACTTGCAGGACAAAGCCGGGCATGGCGATTTGCCGGCCGCGATTGGCCGCCAGGAAATCTGCCCGTTTGCGAATGGTGACTAGGCGCTCAGCTTCTTGCGACCGCGGGCGCGGCGCGAGTTGAGGATCTTGCGCCCACCGACCGTCGCCATGCGGCTGCGGAACCCGTGGCGCCGCTTGCGGACCAGGTTGCTCGGTTGAAAAGTGCGCTTCATCGCTCATGCCTCGAAAATAAGAAAAAAGAGCCGCCAATGGCGGCTGCTGTTGCGGGGGCCGATAGAGCGACGTTGCAGCAAAGTCAATTGCCCTGATCGCTTTGTACGGAGGGGAATTCCGTCGTTATTGGCGTTCGCGCGGTCTCTGGCGGTCTATCTTGCCGAACCTGCTCCTCCAGTTGCTTGCGATGCTTGCGCATGGCCTCGCGGCGCGCGGCGCTTTTTCGGCGCAGGCCCCAATCGGCCCAGCGCCCAGCCTTGGGTTGCCACCGCTTGAAACGGACATAATGCCGCCTCGCCCAGCGGCTGGTTTTCAAGACCATTGCCAGCCCCAAAGCGAATACGAATATTCCGCCCGGGCCGGGCAACGCACCGACAACCGGCGCAAGCATGATCAGCAGCACGCCGACGCCAAAGTTCAACCACGCCGTAACCGGATGGTCCATGAACCGTCGCCAAAGGCTACTTTCTTCCATTCGGGAAATGTGGGCGACGATGAACCAATCGGCAAGTGCTTGCGTTTGCGTTCGACGACGCTAGCGTCCCTTCTGCCGAGCTAGGGGGATTTTTGGCCTTCGTCAGTGTTGCGTTGTGGGTGGTTGCCTGATGGTCGCCATCGAATCCACCGTTGCCTATCGGGGTCTTGAGGCCAGGGCGGTCGAAGTTCAGGTGCAGCTCGCACCGGGCGTGCCAGCCTTCGTCGTCGTGGGGCTTCCCGATAAAGCGGTTGCCGAAAGCCGGGAGCAAGTGCGCGGAGCGTTGGCGGCGATCGGTTTGCCGCTGCCGCCCAAGCGAATCACCGTCAACCTGTCGCCGGCCGACCTACCCAAGGAAGGATCGCATTACGATTTGCCGATCGCCCCTGGTCTTCTCGCCGCGATCGGCGCGGTGGACCGCGAGGCGCTCAGTCATTTTGTCGCGGTTGGTGAGCTTAGCCTGGGCGGGCGAATCATCGCTTCGCCCGGCGCTGGACTGCACCAGGGCGCCGCGCTGTGCCGCCGATTAACAGGCGAGAGTGTCGGAACCGTTCCTTATTCGCATCGACCGGCACATTCAGGTCGCGAGCGTCAGCGCCGCCGGTCGCACCTGCCGCCGCCAGCCGAAGGAAGCGCCGATGTAGTAGTGAGCGTTGCCAGAGCGCGCGATTTGCGGATTCGTCGTTACGAGGCTGATGGCGTGCGCACCAACGCAGAGGCCGACGGCGAATTGCTCGAGAGAGTAGCGACGTCCGATGAGGCCGGACAGAGACTGCTTGCCGATGCGGCTGCGGCGATGCGCATGTCGGCACGCGGTTTCCACCGCGTGCTGAAGGTTGCCCGAACGATCGCTGACCTTGCGGAGCCGCAAGAAATCGGGCGTATTCACGTTGCCGAAGCGTTGAGCTACCGTCGCCAGGCACCGCGCAATTGAGGGGGCCGCAATGAAGTGGGTTTGGGAGCCGATGCGGCGGTACGCGGACTTTGCCGGTCGTTCACGTCGGCGAGAGGCATTGGGCTTCCTGCTTTTCCAGGCCATCGTTTACGTCGTGTGGTTCGCCAGCATCTTCGTTTTCGCCATCGCAGCAGAAAAAAATCAGGACAGTGTGACGGGGCCCTTGACGATCGGCATCTTCACCATCGCGATCTTCTTTTTCTGGTTGGTGACCTTCATTCCTTCGATTGCGGTGCAGGTCCGGCGTTTTCACGACCAAGACCTCAGCGGCTGGTTCGTCCTGCTTCATCTCATCCCGTATATCGGCAGCTTCGCAATATTGGTCTTCATGTTCATCCAGGGAACCGACGGGCCAAACCGTTACGGGCCCGATCCGCGCGGCAACAACGAAGACCATTATCGGCGCGTTTTCGGGGAAAGCGGGCCGCCTAAGCCTGCTTCACCAGCGACAAGGCAAGTAGGCTGATCAACAGGAGGGGAATAAAATGCAAATGTCACCATTGCAGTGGGCAATCCGGCCACTGAAGAAATATGCGACGTTTTCAGGGCGCGCGCCAAGGGCCGAATTCTGGTGGTTCATGCTCCTGCTGACCGTCGCTTACGTAATCCTGACCGTGACGATGGTCGGGTCGCTAGCGTCGTTGGGCGCGTCGAGCAGTGACCCGAATGCCATGATGGGAGTTGCAGGCATGTTCGGGGGTGCCGGCATCCTGCTCCTCGTGGTATATCTTGCCCTCTTGATTCCAACGCTCGCGGTTCAGGTTCGTCGACTTCATGACACCGGTCGATCGGGCTGGTGGGTGGGCGCCTTGTACCTGCTTTATATCGTCTATTACGCGTATCTGCTGACAGTCGGAATGAAGTCCGCAACGAACCCGGAGTTTGTGGACGGAAGTGCCGGGCCTGTCATCGGAATGATGATCTTTGGGCTGTTGATGATGATCTGGGGGATCGTCTTGTTGGTCTTTTTCATTCTGCCCGGAACCAAGGGGCCCAACAAATACGGGCCCGACCCATATGGCGAAGATTACGGCACCGTATTTCAGTAAGCGGACGCTTGCGGGCGCGGGGGCGATCTACTAACGCTCCCCGCGCCCAGGGCCCCTGTGGCGGAATTGGTAGACGCGCTCGACTCAAAATCGAGTTTCGCAAGAAGTGTCGGTTCGAGTCCGACCGGGGGCACCATATTTTCGACGAGCAGATCCACCCGACTACTGGTCGCAGTTCGTTGACTCATTGGACCGGTCTTACCGAGATTTTAGTTACCCAGAGGTGGCGGGCCTTCTGAAGGCAAGGCGCTGAGATCTTAATGGATTTCATGCAGCTTTAAGATTGAGGCAATCGACGACCTAGGAGCAACAGGCGTTCGGGTGAGGGGCAACATGCCGTCTCGCTGATTTCTTTCGATGATCCCCGGTGTAGGTGTCGCAAAGCTTCCCGCGCAGGCGTGGCTTAGCCATTCGCTCAAAAAGATTTGGCAATGGAAATAAAACCGCGCGCGCTGCGGGAGCGTCCCAGTTTCGAGATGGGAAGTCCTACTTCTGCCGAGATGGACAGTCCGCCCAGCACGAATCTTGTCCCAGCGCCCAGGCTGGCCAGCCATTGGCGACGGTCTACATCAACGGGTCGCCCATTTTGGATCCCCACTCCTCCGTCCGCATAAGCAAATGGCTCGAGCCGCTTAACGCCAAGGGGCAGGTCGCCGACCTGATAAATAAGTTCGATTCCGCCGGCGAAACCATGATCACTTGTGATCGCATTGAAATCATAAGCCCTCCCGACGCGATTGCCGCCGAGTGCGAATTCTTCGATCGAAAGCAATGGCTTGGTGGAATATTGAGCCACGATGTTTCCGCGAACGCGCAGCTTCTCTGAAAGAGCGCGGGTTCCTTGCACGTCAAGATTGATCTTTGTGAAATGACCACTGGCATCGCTGCGCGATGACAACGGGTCGCCGCGCCGGGTGGCTTCGTCGAAACCCAAGCCCTGCGATACCGACAGCTGAAGGTCGACTTGCGAACTGCCAACACTTTTTACGTCGAGGTACAGTCGTGCGGCCCGTAGTCGGTCACGCTGGACAAGAGCCCCTCCATTACGGTCAATACTGCGCCAGTCGTTGAGCGCTAATTTTCCGGTAATGGAAAGGGACCGGCTCTTGAGCAGCGGGTACGACAACTGAGCTAGCAGATTACGAGAGAAGCCGTCGCGTCGATCGTGGCCGGAACCCAGCCTTTGATCTCCCAGCGAAATAGCGGCGCCGATCCGCAGCCCATCATTCCCGACAGGCGCCGAAACAATGCCTTGGCCATAAAGGAAATGGAACCGGTCGCCGGGGATCGCGAATAGGTTGATCTGCAGCTCGTCGCCAGGCAGCAGCGCGGAGGCAACGCTCGCTGTGGAATAGAGCCTGGCACGTGCGCCTTCGATCGACCCGCGATTATCCGCATAGACTAAGGCTCGTTGCGCGTCCCTCGCGATAACGATGGTTAGCGCATGGCTCGCAGCATCGCGCTGCGAACGACTGATGCGGACGTCGGTGACCGCGTTACCGGGAAAGTCGCGAAGAAGGCCGATTACTCGCTCTAGCGTGCCGCTCCGAAGAGGACGATCAGCCAACAGGCGGGACGTGATCGCCTGTAGCGCCGTTTTCTCCCGACCGGTGCCGTCAATCTGCACATCGGCTACGAAACCCTCGACAACTTCAATCCGAACGATTCCGGACTTGATGTCCTGAGGCGGAAGCATCGCATAGGACAGGAGATAACCGGCATCCCGATAGCGTCGCGTGATCCGACCAACAATTTCGTTCAACTGCTTTTCGCCGATTGCGCTTGCCAGCAATGGCTCGAAGTCCTGAGCGAGTGTTTCTGACGAGAAGACAGTCGAGCCGTTTATCAAAACTGCACCGAGAACGAACGTGCCGTCAAAACTGACGCTCTCGGCACTTTCAGGTTCGACCTTTACCGTAGCGGCCTCACGCTGTTCGGTCTGGATATTGATGTCAGGTACAGTTCGCTCGATCGACGCCGGATCGCCCCCCGGTTGCGCAAGCGCCGGTGTCGCAAAAGCGACGACCGATGCCAGCCCTAGAATCCGAACTAATCGATTGCAGAGAGAAATAAGTCACCTGTCTTTACAGTGGACTGAGCGCCACCTTGGACAGAGATAAACTGGAATCGTTAAAGATCACCGAATAACTGTTTGAGCGGTCATTACGTTAACCAAAGAACGCAGGAAGTCATTAACTTTCCGTCGTTAAAATCGCGTTCAATTAATCTTTGTAATTTTGGTCGGTCGGAGGGAGTTTCTTACTAGCGATACGTACCAGAAGATTTCAGAATCGGATCGAGCGATGCAACGACTTTATGCACTTATTGGAACACTGTTTCTCCTTATAGCGGCGCCCGCGATCGCCAAGGAGCCGGTCGCCGGCCCCTGGATCGTCAGCCAGCAGGTAGGCGTCACACAGGTATTCCGATCTGGATTGCAGCCAGCATCGGTGAAGGTTCAAAGCAGACTTTCCGCCGGTGATATCGTTGTCACGGGCGCAAATGGTCGGCTAATGCTTACGCGCGGCGGCGACTATGTCGTTGTCGCGCCTAACAGCCGATTGATGTTGCCGAAAGAACAGCAGGCAACCGGATTCACGCGCCTGATCCAGCAAATGGGCACTATGCTTTACAAGGTGCGCCACACTGGGGTTCCGCATTTCTCGGTCGACGCGCCAATGCTGGCAGCGGTGGTCAAGGGAACAAGCTTCACGATCATCGTCGATCAAAATCGCACTGCAGTGCAGGTCACCGAAGGCGTCGTGGAAGTGACGGCCGCTGCCGGCGGAATGAGCACCTTGGTAGAGAAAGGCGCCACCGTATTTGTCGGCCGCGATGATCCGCAAGCTATTATCAAAGCGACTGAGGAGACCATCGAGACCAAGGGGTCGCAGGGATCAGATTCCATCAGGGTTTCCGGGACTCAGCAAGTGTCTTTGGCGACGATCGCCGATTTGACCGGTGGCCTCATCACCGCCGTCTCGGAAACACCCGCTTCGACTGGTTTGCTGGGGACCCTGACAACCACTAACGCCCTCGTGCAGACAAGTGCCGTCACTACAGGGTCCATCGGCAGTGCGACCACGACAGTCGTCACTGGCTTGGTCGATACGACGGCTGGTCAACTGGTTTCGGCAACTGTGAATGTGGGACTTGGCGCCGTTCCACTAGCTACGGAGACAGTCACGGGGGTCGCCACGGTCGTTCCTGTGGTGGCAGTGCCGACCAATACCCCGGTGATTACGATCCCGGCCATCACGACCCCGGTGATCACGACCCCGGTGATCACGACCCCGGTGATTACGACCCCGGTCATCACGACCCCGGTGATCACGACCCCGGTCGATCACGACCCCGGTCATCACCATCCCGGATCCGGGCATCTAGTTTTCTCGGCAGCTTCAGATATGCCTCGGACGTGTCTTACGCCTCAACTAAGAAGCGCGAACCTTTTCGCTTTGGCCTCGGATGGACCATTGCAATTGCCGCACTGGGATTTTGGTATGCTGGCGCCTTTGAGCCCGCTGAAGGCGCGTTCACTAACATTCGTGCTCGATTACTAGATCGTCCGCCCAGCGGGCAAACTGTGATTGTTGAAATCGATGCCAAGAGCATCGCTGAAATGCAGACCTGGCCATGGTCCCGGTTGAACCATGCTGAGCTTATCCAAGCCCTTCATCGCGGGGGGGCAGAAATCATTGCATTTGATATCGATTTCAGTGCGTATTCGGAACCAGCCGCTGATCGCGCCCTTGCCAAGGCGCTGACCGATGCGGCCCCGGTGATCCTCCCGATATTCCAACAGCAGCAGTCGTATCAGGCTAAGGACGCCGCTAATTTGGTCAGCCGTCCTGCTCCAATCTTTGCGAGCGCCTGGATTGGCGGGGTGAATATCTTCCCCGGCCATGACGGGCTTGTCCGAGATTATCCTGCGGCAACTTACATCGCCGGGAAAATTCAGCCGTCAATCGCAACTCTGCTCGCAGAGAATGATTTGTACGGCGATCAAAGTTTCCAGCCGGACTGGAGCATCGACGCCTATCGCATACCGAGAACTCTCTTATATCGACGTCTTGCGCAATCGTGTCCCCGCATCGGCGGTTGCCGGTAAGCGAATATTAGTCGGTGCGACTGCGATCGAACTTGGCGATCGCTATGCTACCCCGCGCTATGGGCTGACGCCGGGGGTGGTGATCCAGGCGATTGCAACCGAATCGCTGCTTCAAAATCGCGCGATCCAGCGTTCGGGTCCCGCGCCAACCATCGCCGCCATTGTCCTCGTCGCTTTCCTCCTGGGTGCCGCGCGCTATCGCACAGTGTTTTCCTATTTCTCTGTTGCCGCGCCGGTCGTCACGGTGCTCGCCGCAGGGCCGCTGGTAGCGCAATGGCTTTGGCCTATTTCGATCAACTCTGCCGCAGCTCTTGCCACTGCATGTGCATGTATCGCGGTTCGGAGTGGTCTTGAGTTGCGTCGCAGAAGCCGCTTGCGCGCATTGTTTGATGTGGAAAGCGGATTGCCCAACAGGCTTATGCTCGAGAAAGCTTTACTGGAGGATGAGCAGGGATCAGCCGTTATCATCGCGGCGTCAGTGGACCGCTTTGAGATCATTCGTGACACAATTGGGGTCAGCGCTGCGGGCGAGATGATCTTGGGAACGGCAGAGCGGATTCGGCCGATGATTAGTGGAGAAATTTTCCGAGTCGCCCCTGATACGATCGCTTGGCTAGAACCCGAGTTCGATCAGGACGTCTTTACGGCAAGAGCTAAAGAATTTTCGGCATTACTGCGCCAGCCAGTTGCTTCGACGCAGGGTGCCATCGACGTGTCGTTGCGGATCGGGATCGATGCAGAGCAGACCGGAAAAGACCCTAAGGCTCGAATTGACAACGCGCTCGTGGCTATAGGCGAGGCACGAGCAAGCGGGGCGCTGTTCGAATCGTTTAAAGGCGCGGACCTAGACCTGCGGCGGCGGCTCTCGATGATGAGCGATCTGCGTCAGGGAATGGAAGACGGTCAGGTCGAACTGTTCTATCAGCCCAAGCTATCGCTTCACGACAATCGCATTTCGGACGCTGAAGCCTTAGTTCGGTGGAACCACCCACGCGATGGCCAGATCTCGCCAGACGACTTTATACCGCTCGCAGAGGAAACAGGTGTCATTCGCGAGCTGACCAATTTCGCTCTGCGTAGAGCCATGAGAGATTGTGTCTGCTGGCGCGCTGAAGGAAAGACAATTCGCATTGCAGTCAATGTTTCGGCCAATGACATTGCTGCACCCGATTTCGCTGCACTCGTAGAAGGAATGCTCCGTGAGTTGGGGGTCGCTCCGGATTGTCTAACTCTCGAGGTCACAGAAAGCGCAATCATACGGTCCCCAACGACAGCCATCTCGGTACTGAGCGATCTACGTTCGCAGGGTATTCGCCTTTCGATAGATGATTATGGAACCGGGCAATCCAGTCTGTCGTATCTGAAGCAGCTTCCTATTCACGAGCTGAAAATTGATCGCTCTTTCGTCACCAACATCTGTCAAAATGCAGCAGATGCGATCATGGTTCGCTCAACGATTGACCTCGCTCATCAACTTGGTCTCGAAGTTGTCGCAGAAGGCGTTGAGGACCGCGACACCCTGGAAGAGCTCCGGCGTCTGAATTGCGATTATGCGCAAGGCTTCGGCATTGCCCGGCCAAAGACATTCCAGAGCTTTGATTTCAATCTCTAGAGAGCCCAGCTCCATTTACTTCAATAGGAATTCGCGGGGTTCATCCGAGAAGACAGAAGGATATTAAATTCGTCTTGCCTTTATGTTATTTACCCGGGTCTGGAGAAAGAAATTGGCAAGCGACAAGAATCGGAAAGAGCGATCGCCGAGGGTCGATTTAAGACGTACCTCATCCCTTGTGGACTCCTCGGGAAATGAGCGTGAAATTGTCATTCTTGATTTATCGAGCGGGGGCTTCAGATTTGAAAATTCTAGTGGCTTGTTAGTCGGAGAGCTTGTCAAAATCTCTGACGACCGCGGGGTCGCAGTGCCTGCAACGGTTCGGTGGATTTTGGGAAACGAGGGCGGGGGTGTATTTCTAGAGCCAATCGACGAAAACGACATGACGCTTCGCTGACGATTGTGTGCGTCGCCACGCGCAAACGGCCAACTACTTGCTCCTTAACCCGCAGTGCTGCCGCGAACATTCGAAGTCGAAGTAAGCCGCGCAATCGTGTTTTTCATCCCGCTCGAGGCTTGAGAAAATGCCCTCGGGCTCTCAATTTTGCAGAAGCGCAAATCATCGATTTCTACATCGGACAAGTTTGCGCGTATTCTCGCAGTGTCCCAGCTATGGAAAAACGAACGATACGGTTTTTTGGTGACAGGATTGGCGATCAGGTACGGGCATTCTTCCCATCGAGGCAATTCTTGGATCACGCGAATAGCCTCTTCTGACAGCTCGACACTCCGGTCTTTGCCGGTGCTCGCCGAGGGAATGTTCCAAATTCCTGATTCCATGTCGAACTGCTCCCAACGTGCCTCAAGCAAATCGCGTTGACGCACGTGGGTGAGCATCAGGAGTGCGATGATGTACTTCAACTGAGGGTTCGCACTCGTTTCCGCAGACTCTTCGAGACGAGCAATTTCCTCGGCAGATAAGGGGCGTTCGTGGAGGTTGCGCCGAGGAAGACTCGAACCGCTCGCGGCAATGTCTACGAGGCCGCAATTGTCATCCGACTGTATAGCCTGAACAAATAGTTGCCCGATGATCAGCTGCAGACGGGTCACCATCGAAGACGATAAATCGGCTTCTTGAAACGTGTTTGCG
The DNA here is from genome assembly GCA_963843855.1 of uncultured Alphaproteobacteria bacterium. Classification (GTDB taxonomy): domain Bacteria; phylum Pseudomonadota; class Alphaproteobacteria; order Sphingomonadales; family Sphingomonadaceae; genus Sphingomicrobium. Next base: position 56,188 of record CAWJMA010000007.1, on the reverse strand, counting down.
AGCCAATGAGTGACCGTCGACGGCGCGAGCTCATCAGGGCGCATATGTCCAAATTTCGGAAGGATTTGCTCCTGCAGGAGCCGCGAATCAATCACATATCTATCTTCGTCGCTGCGAATTTTCTCGAGATATTTTTCCGCGAGCGATGTGATCGTCGGAACCGTCAGGCCTCCCGCTTTCAATGAAGCGTTATTTCCGTTTGGCAGACATCGATACGACAGGGGAGGTCAAACCAAGCTTTTTTCGAATTCCCTCTAGAGCTTGCTCATTGTCGGGTGCCGGAAATGGGCCTTTCCATAGTTCCGCCAGACGAAGGGATGCCGGCAGTTTGAAGCGAATAAGGCGAGATCGGTCGTGCTGTCCGTAATTCGCCATTTCGGTCACGCACCATCGGGTCTTCGAATTCGAGACCTTGCTGTCGATTGATTGAACGATTCATCTTGGCGAAAACGAGGTGGCCTTCTCCAAAATCGACGATCAACTGACTTCCAAAGGGGACGTCATCAAGGCCTTCGACCAGTGCCCCTGTCTCTGAGAGGTTCCGGATAAGAACAGAGCGACAGTGATTTCCAAAAATCGCCCTTACCTTGCGATACATTGAGGTCCGGTCGCTTCGTTGCTTGCTGGGACCAGAAGGGGGAATGACCCAAGCGCCGGTTTCAAGGTGCTCCGTTAGCTCGCCCGACGTAACTGCTTGGCTGTAAATGAAGCCTTGGGCGTGACTGACGCGAAGTCGCTGGATTAATTCCAGCTGATCATGCGACTCAATGCCTTCGGCTGTTGTCTCCATACCCAGGGCTTCAGCCAAAGCCACAATCGCAGCGATAATCGCCCCGTTTCGCGAGCCCGGAAGTGTGGCCGCCTGAACGAAACTCTGATCGATTTTGATTTTATCGAAAGGCGCCGTGCGAAGATAGCCGAGCGAGGAATATCCGGTTCCGAAGTCGTCGAGCGCAAGCCGCACGCCTATCTGCTTGAGAGAAGCAAACACCGTGTCCGCTGCGGCTGAATCACTGAGAAATACGCCTTCCGTAATTTCGAGCTCGAGGCGGTCCGGAGAAAGTCCGGAAGAGGCGAGTGCGGATGTAACAATCGCTGGTAGAGAGCCGCTCGTGAATTGGATCGGCGAAACATTGACCGCGACCCTTAAGTGACCAGGCCAACTTGCTGCGTCCTCGCAGGCCTTACGCAAGATCCACTCGCCCAACGGCCCAATTAAATTCGCTTCCTCGGCGATGGGAATAAAGAGACTCGGCGGAATTGTCCCGCGATGCGGGTGATGCCATCGCACTAGTGCTTCGACGCCTGTCGTAAGATTATTCTTCGCGTTAACAATGGGTTGGTAGAAAACGTGAATCTCGCCTCTCGATAAGGCGTCGCGAAGTTCTTCCTCTAGGACGCGTTTGTCCTCAGCGTCGCGGAGCAACTCGCTTGAGAAAAAACTGACGCAACCGCGTCCGCTACCTTTCGCTGCGTAAAGGGCCAGATCTGCGTTGCGAATTAGATCGTCAGTCTGCTGCCCGTCGCTTGGACTAACCGCGATGCCAATTGACGCTCCGATGATGCACCGACTTCCCTCGATTGAATATGGCTGCGACAAGCTCGCAATGATTTTCTCGCCGAGTGCACGAAGATCGCCCCGATCATCGCACCCGGGCATCACTACTTGGAATTCATCACCGCCGAGACGGAAGATTCTCTCCTTGTCACCCACTATTCCGAATAGTCTGTCGGCTACCTGTTTAAGGAGCGCATCGCCGGCCGGATGACCTAGAGTATCATTGACCTGTTTGAAGCGGTCGAGATCTAACATTAGGACTGCGCAAGGACGCTCATGGACGCCATGGCCGTTGAGCTCGCCTTTCAATACTTCTGCCATCCGCAAGCGGTTCGGTAAGCCGGTTAAGGAGTCGTATAGCGCCAACCTTGACGCATCTTCCGATGACTTTCGTTGCTCGGTTATGTCCAGCCCGCTGCCCCGGAAGCCATGGAAGTTTCCGCGGTCATCAAAAATGGGTGTTCCCGAGAGCGACCACAGATGTGAGGCATTGGTGACTGAGGCACGAAGAATGACACCATCGAACCTGCTTTGCTTAGCCAACATGAACGGCAGGTTTTTACCCGTGACGAGGCCGTCCTCTCCATTGGTGAACAGATCGACTATCGGAAGACCGAGGACAGCGTCTGGCTGATCGGTAACTAGAGGTACGACGCTTCCAGTGAGATATGTTAGGCACCCCTTTGCATCGGTGGCCCAAAACCATCCGTGGCAGGACTCCTCATATGCCCTCAAGATCAAGGACGCCTCGTCTGGACTGATGGCATGACGAGAAGCACCCTGACCACCCAAGTGTGATGCAACAGTGCTCGCACGCGTTTCATCCCCCCGTTCAATCGGAGGGTTGGAAGATTGTCGTCCTGTTTGCCACAGGTTCATTCGCGCCATTGGTGAGCCACTCTCGTCTCGTTTTCTTTATGGTCTTCTAGATTGCCGGGCTTACGGAAGCGTGAAGATGCTTTGGTCTCGTAAGGTTAGAAAAAACGCTCGTTCCAAGCCTCTTGCGTACGCAATGCGCGTGTAGTTCAAAAAGTGAGGGTCGCTTTGGGCATACCTGACCAGAGATCGCTGCGGACGTTATCGATGAGGGAATCACGAAGACGGGTGGCGGATCACTCCTTCGGAGCATCGAAACCTGACGCAAGCGAATGACGGGGACTAGCTGTTAGCTGCCCTTCAGATTACCGGTCCGCGCTCCGGAAGGCGGACAGAGCGCGTGAGATGCCCGCTCTGCTGCTCATAGGCTGACGCAGTTATGCCACGGGGCTATAGTGTCGAGATGGATAATTGCCTCACCGACCATTCTCAGCCTCCGACAGTCGCCGCACTGTATTGCTTCGCACCTTTCGGGGATTGCGCAGCGATTTGCACGTCGCTTGCGAGCGTCTGCCGCGAGCAAGGTATTCGCGGTACCCTGCTGTTGGCACCTGAGGGAATCAACGGCACCATTGCCGGACCTTTCGAACGGGTCGCCATCGTCCTGCAGCTCATACGAGAACTGCCCGGATGCTCTGATCTCGAGGTGAAGTTTTCCAGTGCGGATGCTATGCCATTTCATCGCATGAAAATCCGTATCAAACGCGAAATCGTTACTATGGGTGAGTTGGGCTTGGATCCTTCGGCAAATGCTGGAACCTACGTCGAGCCCGAGGACTGGAACGCCCTGATTTTGGACCAGGATACGATCGTCATCGACACACGAAACGAGTACGAAGTTACGGTCGGATCCTTTGCCGGCGCGATCAATCCAAAGACCCACAGCTTTCGCGATTTTCCAGCTTGGTTTCGCGGCGCACGCGATGAACTGCTCGGAAACGGAAAACAGCCTCGCGTCGCCATGTTCTGCACTGGGGGTATTCGGTGTGAGAAGTCGACGGCCTTTTTGAAGCAGGAGGGAGTGGAAGAGGTCTTCCATCTAAAGGGTGGCATTCTGAAATATCTGGAAAGGGTGCCCGAGGAAGCGAGCCTGTGGCGCGGCGAGTGTTTTGTTTTCGATGAACGGGTCTCGATAAAACATGGCCTGAAGGGCGGCACACACGAATTATGCCGTGCTTGTCGCCGGCCGTTGAGCAGGCAAGACCTCGCATCGCCGTATTATGAGGCGGGGGTTAGCTGTGCCGCATGTCATTCTCTGCGTACCGAAGAGCAGCGTGCCTCTTACCGGGAACGCCACCGTCAGCAGACGCTAGCCGTGAAAGAAGGTCGCCTCCATGTCGGGGCGATCGGCGCAGAGCATTTGAATGACAAAATCAGCTGATCCCATCCTCTACAGCTTTCGCCGTTGCCCTTATGCCATCCGTGCGAGGTTGGCGCTGATGATCAGCGGCACGCGATGTGAGGTGCGCGAAATAAGCCTGCGGGCAAAACCCGAGGCGATGCTGAATGCCTCGCCGAAAGGAACAGTACCCGTGCTGGTCCTGGCCGAGGGCGACGTCATCGATCAGAGCCTCGATATCATGCGCTGGGCGCTGGGAAACTTCGATCCCGAAAGTTGGCTGAAACGCGACGACCCCTCGCTGATTTCCGCAAACGACGGAACGTTCAAACATGATCTTGATCGGTACAAATACCCGGACCGATATGAAGCCGAGGCGCTCACGCACCGCGACCGTGGATTGGCTTTCCTCAACGATCTCGATGCACGGCTTTCAATTAGCAACTTCCTTGGCGGCCCTGTTCGGGGCCTGACTGACGCTGCTATCGTTCCATTTGTCCGTCAATTTGCCGCTGTCGACCCAGACTGGTTTGCTACCCAACGGCTGCCGCAACTACGGCGTTGGCTGGAGGGACTTCTCGAGTCCCCACTATTCCAATCAATCATGTTGCGGAAACCGCTATGGCACCCTGGCGACCCCACTCTCTCGTTGTCCAGCATTGATGAGGGGGGGATTGGCCAATAGCTGCCTGTCCGTTTCGCGGCGATGGGCGTGATCATCGGATTTTCGTCCGTCGATCGGATGCCATGACCATTTTCGCCTTGGCTAGATTTGCACGGATTTGTATTTTCAGAAGATGGTGGACGATCCCCTACTGATACAGAAACGGCGCCGGATTGTGATGCGACGCGCCCTTCGCATACTTGGCGAGAAGGATTTCGTCAGGTCTTGGATGCGGCAATCAAATGTCTGGATAGGGGGTAGCCCGGTATCGCTGTTGGAAACCGTCGAGGGCTTCGATGCCATCAACACCTATCTCTCCCAACTCGAGTACGGCGTCCACGTCTGAGCCTGACCGCAAGCGGTCGGTCGGCTTTGATAGTGGCTGAACTGCAAATCGGCGTCGTTCGATGTGGTCGGAAATTTCGAAGCGAAAGTCTTGAAAAGCCGAAAGAGACAACCAGATTTTTTGTGCCGGGCGCCGCTTGGGCTCGGTAACGGGTTCGAGGCCCGAAGTGGCCTCGTCCTGCCAACCATGTTGCTCAAAGGAGGACATCTGAAATGCGTAGTGCTTTTGACTTTTCTCCGTATCGTCGCTCGAGCGTCGGGTTCGATCGCTTGTTCGACATGCTTGAAAACAGTGCCGTCGCGCAAAATGGGGAAAATTATCCGCCGTTCGATCTCATTCGGATCGACGATAACAGCTACCGCATCGAACTTGCAGTAGCCGGCTTTGCCCGCGACAACATCGACATAACTGCTCAGCAGAACGTGCTGATCATTCGCGGAAACCGACCCGACGAAAAAGGTCCCGATTACGTCCATCGCGGGATCGCCAATCGCTCGTTCGAACGTCGCTTTGCGCTCGCCGATCATATTCAGGTGCACGGAGCCGATATGAAGGACGGGATGCTGTCGATTGAACTGGTCCGCGAGATCCCCGAGGCAATGAAGCCACGCCGGATCGAGATTGGCGGCGAAGGTCCCTCGCATGACCCAATCGAAACCAAGGCGATCGAGAACGCCGACGCATAAGTATGGAACCAGCCCCGGCGCGCCCGCTCGCCGGGGCTTTTCCAGATGTCGCACGGCCCGAAAGCGTTGGCCGAGGATCGGCTGGCTGCCGGAAAGGCCCTGACAATGCGCCTCCGCTCAGCTTATGGAGCGACATGAATTCAGCAAAAGAGCGTCCGTATGATCTCGACCGCTCAAGATCTACTTTGATGGTGGTTGCCGGCCCAACCCGGGGCCGATCGAGGTCGCCGTGGTAGCGCGAGGGTCAAACGCGATTTTTCGACGAGGTAGGCCTAGGGAGCAGCAGCGACGCCGAATGGCTCGCCCTATGCCTTGCGCTCGAAGTCGCCCATTCGCTCGACTGAGCCGGTCTTCGATCTAGTCGGCGACAGTCGCAGCGTCATCGACCAGGCCAGTCGGATCCGCACCGTGCCGCAGCGCGTCGGCCCGCGAGCACCTCGCCCGCTACCGTGACGCTGCTGCCATTTTGCCGCCCCGGCGCATACTCTGGATCTCCCGCCAGCAAAATCTCGCCGGTATCGCGCTCGCCCGCCGGCACGATACGTCCCTGCGCGACGACCCGTCGGACGAATACGCGCGCCAAGCCTGAATTCGTAGCTTTGGCTAGCACAGACGGTCGGTGGCGGGATATGCCAGCGGCATCCTGTCGGCGGCGGTCGACGGCATCAAGGTCGCCGAGGCCCTGGCGCAAGATGTTATCGGGCGCACTTCACCGTGACGCTGGTCCTGTTCAACAAGCCGTACAATGTGATGAGCCAGTTCACCGATCGTGCCTCCGCGGCACCGGCGCGCCGCACGCTGTCGGATTTCATCGATTTGCCGGGCGTTTATCCTGCAGGGCGCCTAGATCTCGACAGCGAGGGTCTGATGTTGCTCACCGACGACGGACGACTGCAGGCGCGGATCGCCGATCCCAAGTACAAAATGCCCAAGACGTATCTGGTCCAGGTCGAAGGCGACGCTGCTGACAGTGCCCTTGAGGCACTTCGACGGGGCGTGGAATTGAAGGACGGACCCACGCGCCCCGCCGAAGCCGAACGAATTCTCGACCCGCAGTTGTGGCCGCGTGATCCGCCCATCCGGGTCCGCAGGAGCATCCCTGATTGCTGGATCAGGCTGACGATCGGCGAAGGACGAAATCGCCAGGTGCGCCGCATGACCGCAGCTGTCGGTCACCCGACGCTACGGCTAGTCCGCTGGAGTATCGGCGACTGGTCGGTCGACGGCCTGCTCCCGGGCGAATGGTCGTGCCGCTCTTCGTAACGGCCAGCGGATCTAACGAGCAGACGTCGGGCTATTTAGCCCGCTGACTTCGTCCGGTGCTCGGCCAGCAGCCGGTCGAGTTCTTCTATACGAAGCCGCTGCGGCGTGCCCTTGGCGAGGCCTTTCAAGCGGCACTCGGCCCACAGCCGCCTGCGCTCCGATTCCAGTTCCTTTAAATACAGATCAGCCACTCTTCATTTCCGTTTGCTCGATTTTTCTCGACGCGCACGCCGCAGCGCTGCGGTGCCGCTGTTTACCACATCTTCGTCCAACAGCTTGCGCCACCGCGCAAAACGCTCGGGTGCCAGCGTGCCTTGCGCAAATGCAGATTGGATGGCGCATCCGGGCTCCGCCACATGGGTGCAGTTGGTGAACCGGCAGTGGAGCGTTATCTCGACGATGTCGTCGAACACCTCGGCCACACCCGAACTCACTTCGGACATCTGCAGCTCTCGCATGCCCGGCGTGTCGACGATCCAGCCGCCTCCCGCCGGACCGCAGCCAACGCGATGCATCTCGCGGACAGTCGTGGTGTGGAGGCCTTTGCCGTCACTCTCACGGACAGGCTGCGTCGCGATGCGATCCGAACCCGTCAACGTGTTGACCAGCGTTGACTTGCCGACGCCCGATGATCCGACCAGCGCAACTGTTTCTCCACCTCCGCAATAGGCAATCAGCCCGGCGACACTCTCAGGATCGCGCCCGTTGACCATCGCGACCTGCAGACCCGCCTCAAGCGCGCATGCCGCTTCGAAATATTCTCCGGGTTCAGGCGATAGGTCGGCCTTGGTGAGCACGATGACAGCACGCACGCCTGTTTCGCGTGCGAGGACGAGATAGCGTTCGAGGCGCGCAACGTTAAAATCCTGGTTGCAGGATGTGACGATGAACAGGGTATCGACATTTGCGGCGATAAGCTGAATGCGGCGGTCGTCGCTGGGGGATGGCCGCTTGAACAAGCTTGTCCGATCGAGAATGCGCACAATGCTCCGGTTTTTCCGGGAAATCAGCAACCAGTCACCGACGGTAGGTCGGTCCTCCGGCCCGTCCGGTTCGGGGAGACTGGACGAGATAAAGTCCTCGATGCCCTCTCCCAGGACCGTCACCATTCCGCGATGAACGGACATCACGCGAACGGGCTGGCACTCGAGAGCCTTCTCGCTGGTTACTTGCTCGCTGAAGGATGGTTTCCATCCTAGTTCGGAGAGGCTCGGATTCATTGTTTCTTTCAGCTTCAATATGGACTTTCGCCAAGGCTTGTCCCGCCCTCCAGGCGAAGACCCTTGCGACGACCCCTCTTTATTACTCATCGGGTGCCCTTCTGGCACCCCACGGTTTTGCTCACCGTATCCGTCTGTTGCTCAAACTGAGGCCAAACGTCCATTTCGGGCTGAGGGGGCTATCGAGTAGCACGACTGAGGTGGGCGCACGGTAGGATTACGGGATCCGAGCGAAAGCGGACGGTCTCCCTTCGAATACTGAATGCAGTTCGTGAGTTACGCGTGATATCGGCGCCCATGTCGTGATCTCATTCAGCTCGAGGCGCAGACTGCGCGCGGGCTGAGGCAATATAGGCGCTTACCAGTTCTTCGAGGATGTCGAGCGGCACGGAGCCGTTCTCCAGCACGGCGCCATGAAAATCGCGGATGTCGAAGCGCGGCCCAAGCTGATTGCGAGCTCGATCGCGCAGCTCAAGAATTTTGAGTTGACCGATCATGTAGCTTGTCGCTTGGCCAGGCCAGTTGAAATAGCGCTCGACCTCCTTGGTCGCATCGCGTTTGGACAGCAGAGCGTTGCTCAGAAAATATTGGATCGCCTGTTCGCGGGTCCACTGCTTCGAGTGGATGCCGGTGTCCGTCACCAGTCGAACGGCCCGCCACAGCTGCGTTGATAACATCCCAAACTCGGAATACGGATCCTGATAGAATCCCATCTCCTTGCCCACACCTTCGGCGTACAGTCCCCATCCCTCGGCGTAAGCGCCATATCCGCCGAACCGGCGAAACTTTGGAATGTTGGGAAGTTCCTGGGCGAGGGCAATCTGGAAATGATGGCCCGGCGCACCTTCATGGTAGCTAATCGCCTCGGTCTGCGGCTTCAGCACCTGGTTCATGTCGGCCAGATTCACATAATAGATGCCGGGGCGAGAGCCGTCCTCGGACGGGCTGTTGTAGAAGGCAACAGGTGCGGTTTCCTGGCGCCAAGTTTCGACCGCGCGGACTTCGAGCGGTGCCTTGGGAAGCCGCCGGAAATATTGCGGTGCCTTGGCCATGACCTGGGCAATGTAGCGCTTGGCGTCCGTTAGATACTGCTGTCGGCCTTGGTCCGTGTTGGCATATTTATATTGCTGCCCCTCGGTGATGTGCTTGAAGAACTCCTGCAACGATCCGCGGAAGCCAACCTGCGTCTTGATCCGCTCCATCTCACCATGGATCCGCGCCACCTGCTCGAGGCCGATCTGATGGATCTGATCCGCGCTGAGGTCGGTAGTGGTCGAGGCCCGCAGCCGGTTGGCGTAAAAGGCCCCGCCCTGCGGAAGGCTCCATGCGCCCCGATCCCCTTGGCTTTGCGCTTCGAGACCGTCCCACGTCGACAAGAAGGTCCGATATCCCCGCTGGACTGGACCGGTAAGTGCTTCGCGAGCCTGGGCGATAAGCCGATCTTTTTCTGTCTGTGCGATGTCGAGCTTTGCCACTTTGCTTTTGAAATCGGCAAAGACGGGAGTGTCGCCACCCGCCGCGAACGGCGCACCGGCAAGCACTCGCCCGGCGTCAGCGCGGACTGGGGCGAAATTGAAATGAGAAGGAACGATACCGATGCTTGCCTGGTACCGCATATCCGCGGTGATTTCATTCATCACGCGCTCGACGTCGCGCAACCGCGCCACATAGGCTTGGGCATCGGCTACGCTGCTAACCCGATGCTGGTTGATCAAAAAGACGGGAATTGAGCCAGCGGGACTGCCGTTGGTACTCGCTGGGAAACGATGCCAACGCCACTGGAACGAAGCGATATCTTGTTCGATCTCTTCCTCGAACATCCGGTAGCTGAGCCGGCCTGCGGAAGTTAGGTTCGCCGGGTTAAACTGTGCCCGCAACGTGGCGAGCTGTCGTTGGGAAAGGGCAAGGCCTTGCTGACGGTAGGTGTCGGTGTAGGTGTTGAGCCGATCGTACTGCTCCTTGCGGCCCAGACCGGTCAGCCCCTGCGGAGAGCGAGCCAACTGCTCTTCGAATGCGGCGTCAAGAAAAGTCTAGCAACCGTCGGTCTTCTGCCGCCGGGTCGGTAATGGGCTGCGAAGGGGCCGCGGGTTGAACAATTGGTGGCGGGACGGGAGCTGTCTGGGACGGCAGCGTTGTGCACGCTGTGGTTGAGAGCAAGAATGCGGTGGCAGCCAGGACAAACTTCATCGGTCGACATCTCCGGGAAATGTTTAATCGATAACATGGCTAGTCTCGTTCTGAACGAGCGTCCATCCGAACCCTGCCATGACGATCAACATGAACGCGTGGTCACACAATCTGTTTTCGATGATAGTCGACACGAATGTCCGATCGGTGAGGCGCTGACCCCCGTCGGAAATTGGCCGGGAGCGGATGGTCGGCTTTGTAGAGTTTAACCTGCAACTCGGACTTTAGCACTCGGCCGCACAGTCGCTAGCGTTTCCACTTAGCGAATTCCTTTGGCTTGGCCCCCATCCACTGCAAGCGCTACACCGGTGATCCAATTCGCCCTCGGCGACACTAGCCAGACGGCCGCGTCCGCTACCTCCGCCGGGGTCCCTAGCCGTCCAAACGGGATGCTGTTTTGCACCATGGCGTATAAGTCGGGCTGGTGCTGACGGACCTTCTCCCAGGAACCACCAGGAAACTCGATTGAGCCTGGCATTAACGCGTTTACCCGGATCCCATTTGGCGCCTCTGTGCCTGCTAATTTTTTAGCATAGGCGTTGAGGGCTGCCTTGGCCGCCGTATAGCCAAAGTCGGGCATCGGAGATGCTTCGATCGCAGATACAGAAGACGTAAACAGGATAGAGCCACTACCTTGCTTGTGCATACCGGGCAGCACAGCTTCGACTAACCTCACCGCCCCCATCAAATCGACCTCTAGACTGGCTTCCCAGCTCGACCGATCAGGCCCAGTCGCCAATGCGGATGCATTGCTTACGAGAATGTCGATCCGCCCGAACCGCGCCAGCACTGCGTCGACGAGTGTCCTGACCGCCATGTCGTCATTGACGTCGCAGCGGTGTGCCATGACCTCGTGACCTGCTTTTGTGAGTGCACCCGCGACAGAGTTCAGAGTGTCGCTACTGCGCGCAGCAATTGCCACTCGCACCCCTTCAACTGCGAGTCCCTCGGCAATGGCTAAACCGATCCCGCGGCTGGCGCCCGCGACCAGTGCGACTTTCCCGGCCAATTTCAGATCCATCGCACTCTCTCGCGATCTGCCCGGCACAGCACCGGACCTCAAAAATACTTGTCTCGGAGGTAGCTGGGCGAAACTAACCTGCCAAGTCCAGTAGCTTGATCAATATCCAATTTCTGCGGACCGTCTTGGGCACACAGGCGTCGATTTGAGATTTGGGAGAATAGTCTGACAGCACTGGCGATGAGCCTACTTACACATCCAAGGGCGCTAACCGCCAGTTCGGATGATCGACCGGGAGCAATATGTCACTGGCGAGCAGCACAATGCTTGGATAAGCATTGGACATGGGCACCAATCGCAAAACCGCCAAAACGGGCAGGACGGTCAAAACAGCCGGCAGGGCGTCAGCCAAGTCGTCGATCGAACTTGAGCATTTAGAAGAATTGCAGGAGACCAAGCGGGTCCGGCTGATAGCGTCACTAACGCTGATTGCCGGCTTTGGGACTTTGCTTGGCTTGCCGTTCGCTTTGCGGGCAGGCGCAGAATTCTTCCTTCCGGTTACCGCCGCGCTCGTCATCGCGATTGCACTGGTGCCGCTGTTGGAGTGGTTCGAGCGGCGAGGCATTCCGGCTAAACTGGCGGCAGCCTTATGTGTCTTGATCTTCCTTGCGACGGCTATTTTCGCCGTCGCCGCTATCGTCATTCCCGCGATCGATTGGGTCTCATTGGTTCCCGAACGGATCGACAATGTCACCATGACGCTCCAGCCGGTTCTCGACCTGTATGCAAATCTCGAACGGTTCGTCGACAATATTGCATCCCGAATAGCCAGTTCCGGCGCTTCGGGTCGCGAGGTTCGGATTGAAACACCAAATTCGATGCTTGGTATCATTACGGCGTCAGCGCCACACGCTTTGATCCAGCTCTTCTTCGCCTTGCTTGTTATATTTTTCTTTCTGGCAGGATGGACCGGGATGCGCCGCCGTACGATCCGCAGCCGCGGCAGCTTCGAAGGTGCGATGACCACCGCTCGAGTCATCCAGGACGTGGTCGACGCGACATCGACCTACATCGGGACGATCACCGTCATCAACGTCACGTTGGGAGTTGTCACCGCCTTTATCCTTTGGTTGTTGGGCATGGATTCACCGGTGATGTGGGGCGGCATCGTCGCGGTGTTCAATTACGTGCCATACATCGGACCGATTATCACCGCCGGAAATGCTGTTCATCGGTGCGCTGATGACGTTTCCTGACATCTGGGCGGCTATGCTTCCCCCATTGATCTTCCTTGGCCTGCACACAATTGAGGCCAATGCGATCACGCCGATGATCGTAGGACAAAGGATTGAGGTGAATCCGCTCTTAATCCTGATTTCGTTGAGTTTCTGGGGCGTGGGTTTGGGGTACGACGGGGGCGCTGCTCGCGGTTCCGCTGCTGATTATCGTAAAGACAATCTTCGCGGCGGCCGGAACCCCGGACATCGCTGGGTTCTTGTTCGAGGAAGGAAGTTTGACCCACATCGGCGATGAGGACGAAAAAGACGAGTGAGGGCGTTGACAGGGAAGGGGGCGCGCCCTAGTTGGCCGCCACCGCCAAGCGGGTGTAGCTCAGTTGGTTAGAGCGCCGGCCTGTCACGCCGGAGGTCGCGGGTTCGAGCCCCGTCACTCGCGCCATTCTTTCCTTGTGGATAAATGGATGTGCGCAAAAAAAGGCCGCCCTTGGGGCGGCCTTTTTCGTATCAGTTGGCTTTGACCAAGCCGTCGGAGGCCTTCGGGCGGCCCAATTGTTCGCCTGAAGGTTCGGCATCGTCGCCAAGCGCGTAGCGTAGATTGTCCGACGCCGAGACCTTCTCGACGTAAGGCATGCGCTTTTCGACGACTTTCTCGACCTCGGCCCGTGCCTGCTGGGTGAACAGGACACGGACGCGCTTGCCATCGCTGGCCTCGCGCACCGTCACGCCCTCGACCTTTGCGATCGGCATTGCGGCAACGACCGTAGGTGCGATCACAGTGCGGTTGATTGCTAGCGTCGCCGAGCGAAGAAGTGCGGGATTGGCTTCGCGACCCGCATAAGCCTGGTTGAAGGCGCCGGGCCGGCCCCAATTGCCGCCCCAGCGATAAAAAATGTGCGCACCGATTACCGCCGTCTTGGCGAGCGTGGGTGCCCAATAAGGCATGACGTAATTGGCGTGGTAATGCGTGGCATTGCCGACGCCGGCAAAAACCGCGCCGTTCAATGCCTCCTGAGCGACCTTGCGGGCACGGTCCCAGACACCGGGCGAGGGCGCACGTAGCAAAGAGCCGTCGCATGTGAAGGTGAACTGGCAGCCGGTCTGACGCGTCGATCCTTCATAGACCACTCCGCACACGCTGGCCGGAAAGGCCGGGTGGCGGACGCGGTTGAGGACGACTTGCGCCACCGCGCGTTGTCCATCGGTGCTTTCTTGTCCGGCCTCGTAATAGATCGCACTGGTCAGGCATTCGAGCGCATTGGCCCGTGTGACCACATTGCCGCCGGGTAGCGCAAACGGCTTGGCAACGCCTTCGACGGGCGCGTTGAGCGGAAGCGCGGCATTCAAGCGGATCGCCTCTTCGGGAGCCAGCGGACGATAAGCCATCGGTGGTGGTGGCGGCGGAGCCTCGGCAGCGGTCGCACGATTCGCGCCGCCGACAATCGCCGCGGTCCCGGCGCCGAGCGCCGCGACGAGCGCAACAGTCGCCATCGCGTGCGCGATCGCCTCGCGCTCGATAGTTGGCCACCGAAGGGCAGGAGGGAAAGTCAGGCTGTTCATGAGATCTTGGTGATATAGGTGAATAACACGCTTGCTACAAGAAGTTGGCTTAGCCTTGTCTGAACCGACCCGTTTCCATCCAGCGCAGCAACGGGCGCAATGGCAGGATCCAGATGATGCCTGTCACGAGGTAAAAGACCGCCTGCACGAGGACCGGCCAGTCACCCACCGTGTCGGCAAGCGATGCGATGAGCAGCGCCCACAATGCGATGAGCGCCAATAGTCCGGCGATGCCGACCAGTTTGCGACCGCTCGGCTCGATCATCGGAACATCTCCAGGCCATCTGGCGAGGCGAAGCCGTCCATCGCGACGTCCCAGTTTTCTGTCTCGAAGACGTCGTCGAAGCGCTGGGCCGTCCAGCCCAAGCCAATCATCAGGCTGCCGTTACGTTTCAAGTCGGGCAGGACGCGGTCATAATGGCCTTTGCCCTGCCCAAGTCGGTTTCCCTTGCGATCGATCGCCACGAGTGGGACCAGGATCAGATCGGGCCGAACTTCCTTGCTGTCGGGGGAGGGCTGAAGAATCCCGAAGGGGCCGTTCTCGCTAGGTTCGCCGGAAAGGAAGCGAAAGGGCGATTGGTGATCCGCAAATGTCGGAAAGGCGACTGCGATGCCCTGATCACGGGCCATCGCGACCGCTGGCAGCGGACTGATCTCATCGTGGAGCGGAGCGTAAGCACCAATTTGGCGAGCAGTCGCGAGCAAGGGCGCAAGATGCGACGCCAGCGCATGCTCCAGTTCGGTGCGCGCTTCAGGCGCCAATGAAGAGACGAACAGCCGCCGCTCCTCGCGCGCCCGGCGGCGCAATGCGATCTTGTCGCCGGAAAGGGAGAGTGACGGAACCGCCATGGTCGTTTGCCTTAAAGTCCTCTGACGCCTCAAGCATCAGGTGGGGGTCATATGCATCGTGCCCCGATGAGACCATCGTGACCCGCGCAGGGACAACTCCCATAGGATCGTAATCGCCTCAGGGAAATTAGCGGCTCGTACCGGGCAGTCCCGTCACGCTCCTACTTAGGCGTCGCGATGACTTGCCTCAAGGGTGTCAGCAAGCTTTTCGAGTTGGTCCGCCAATGCTTCGACCCGCGGTGCCAGGTCGGGTTCAGCGGTAACCGCCGCGAAACCGGGTTTTTCGAGCATTTGATCGGCGATCAGGAGGGACGCGAACAGCAATTGCCGCGATTTGCTCAGTGCTCCCAGTCCGGCGAGCGCTTCGCGACTCTTGGCATCGACCAATTTTGCTGCCGAGCGAAGATTTTCTTCTTCGCCGTCACGGCAGGCCACTTCGTAGCTGCGGCCGGCGATTTCGAGACGTATGCTGGCCATCAGCGTCCTCCGCCAAGAATCGAATCGAGTTCGCTAACGACATCGCGCACGGTCGAGCGAAGGCGTTCTTCGCGCTGGCGCGAATCACTACTGGCCGTCGCCGCGCGCTCGATCCGTTCGATTGCGCGTTCGGCCCGCGAAAGGGCGGCTAGGAGGGCGGGGTTGCTCATGAATTACGTCGCTAGGACAGGAAGAAGCGAGGCACAAGCGGCGCGAAGGTTGACGCTGGGCCGCCATACGACAATAGGCACCAAGCCAAACGGCCCAGCGACTCCCGTGGCACGGCCGATCCAGTAGGAGCGACCATGCAGCCGACCCAGCGCCGACTTGCCAACGCCATCCGTGCGCTGTCGATGGATGCCGTCCAGCAAGCCAATAGTGGCCATCCCGGAATGCCGATGGGTATGGCCGACGCGGCGACCGCCTTATTCACCCGACACCTGAAGTTCGATCCGGCCGATCCGCATTGGCCCGACCGTGATCGCTTTATCCTGTCGGCTGGCCATGGCTCGATGCTGCTTTACTCGCTGCTTCACCTGACCGGCTACGCCCGCCCGACGATCGAGGACATCAAGAACTTCCGCCAGCTGCACAGCCCGTGCGCCGGACATCCCGAGAGCTTCGAGCTTGCCGGCGTGGAAACGACGACCGGTCCGCTTGGCCAAGGGTTTGCTGTCGCGGTGGGAATGGCGATGGCCGAACGCCACCTCAACGCTATCTACGGCGACGCGCTGGTAGATCACCGCACCTATTCGATTGCGGGCGACGGTTGCCTGATGGAAGGCCTCAACCACGAAGCGGCGGGGCTTGCTGGTCACCTCAACCTGGGCCGCCTTATTGTTCTTTGGGACGACAATCGGATCACCATCGACGGATCGACTGACCTCAGCCGCAAGGAAGATGTGCTGGCGCGATATGAAGCGATGAACTGGCACACGGTCGAGTGCGACGGTATGGATTCGGCGAAGGTGTCGAAGGCAATCGAACAAGCGCAGGCCGATTCGCGGCCGTCGCTGATCCGTTGCAGGACGATCATCGGTTACGGTGCACCCAGCAAGCAGGGCACGGCGGCAACCCATGGCTCACCGCTCGGTGCCGATGAAATTGCCGCCGCTCGCAAGGAGCTTGGCTGGGACTATCCGCCCTTTGAAATCCCTGACGATGTCGCCAAGGCTTGGCGCGACTTTGGCGGGCGCGGGTCCAAGGACCGTATGGAATGGAAGCGTCGTCTCGACGCGAGTGGCAAGAAGGACGAATTTCTCGCCCGGATCGAGGGCAAGTGCGACGATGGCTGGCTTAAGCCCTACATTGATGAGCTGATCGCCAATCCCCCGGCCGTCGCGACGCGCAAATCGTCGGAAATGGCGCTTGAGAAGATCAACGCGCATCTGCCGGCAACGATTGGCGGTTCGGCTGACTTGACCGGATCGAACAACACGAAGACGACAGGCATGGGGCCGCTCGACGCCTCCAGTTACGCCGGGCGCTACGTTTATTACGGAATTCGCGAGTTCGGCATGGCCGCCGCAATGAACGGCATGGCCCAGCATGGTGGGGTGGTGCCTTATGGCGGCACCTTCCTGGTTTTTTCTGACTATAGCCGCAATGCGATCCGGCTCGGTGCACTACAGCAGGCTCGGGTCATCCATGTCATGACCCATGACTTAATCGGACTCGGCGAGGATGGACCTACCCATCAGCCGATCGAGCATCTGCAGTCGCTCCGAATGATCCCGGGTTTGAACGTTTATCGTCCGGCCGACGCGATCGAGACGGCCGAATGTTGGGCTGCTGCGCTGGCGACCGACGGACCAAGCCTGCTGGCATTGTCGCGGCAAAATCTGAAGCCGGTACGCACGAAGGCAGCAAGGGAAATATGTCTGCAAAGGGCGGCTATCGCCTCAAGTCGGCAGACGGCGACCGCAAGGTGATCCTGATTGCTACGGGAAGCGAAGTCGAAATTGCGATGAGCGTTGCCGAGCGGCTTGAAGAACAGGGATTTGGTGTCGATGTCATTTCGATGGTTTCGACCGACCGGTTCGACCAACAAGATGCAAAATACCGCGAGGACATTTTGCCGGATGTGTCGAACAAGGAAGTTCTGCGCGTATCGATCGAAGCGGGGACGACGGTCGGCTGGGAACGTTACACCGGCCTTCACGGTCTTCGTTTCGGGATCGACCGCTTCGGCGCATCCGCTCCCGCCCCCGAACTATATGAATATTTCGGCCTGACCGCCGATGCCATCACCCCCAAGATCCTGGAGAAACTCGGAAAATGACCACGAAAGTCGCAATCAACGGTTTCGGCCGTATCGGTCGCCTCGTCGCTCGCGCGATCCTGAGCCGTGATGATCATGACCTGGAACTGGTCGCCATCAATGATCTTGCCGATGCCAAGGCCAATGCCTTGCTGTTCAAGCGCGACAGCGTGCACGGAACGTGGCCGGGCACGGTCAGTGCAGAAGGCGACGTGATGGTCGTAGACGGGAAGCGGATCAAAGTGACCGCGGAACGCGATCCCGCCAAGTTGCCGCATGGCGACATGGGCGTCGATATCGCCCTGGAATGCACGGGTTTCTTCGCCGACAAGGACGGTGGTCAAAAGCATCTCGATGCCGGCGCGAAACGTGTCCTGATCTCGGCCCCTGCCAAGGGCGCTGACCTGACCGTCGTCTACGGCGTCAATCATGAGAAGCTGACCGCTGATCATACGATTGTGTCGAACGCCAGTTGCACCACCAATTGCCTCGCACCGGTCGCTAAGGTGCTCAACGACGCCATCGGGATCGAGCGCGGCCTGATGACGACCATCCATGCTTACACCAACGACCAGAAGATCCTCGACCAGATCCACCCCGACATGCGCCGTGCGCGCGCGGCGGGAATGTCGATCATCCCGACCACGACCGGCGCAGCTCGTGCGGTTGGCGAAGTACTTCCCGAACTGAAGGGCAAGCTCGATGGTTCGGCGGTGCGTGTGCCGACGCCCAATGTCAGTCTGGTCGATCTGACCTTTACGCCGAAGCGCGACACCAGCGTCGAGGAAGTCAATAAGCTCCTCAAGAACGCCTCGACGTCGGGACCGCTCGCCGGTGTACTTGATTATACCGACGAGCCAATCGTTTCGATCGACCTCAACGGCGCATCGGCAAGTTCGACTGTCGATAGCCTCGAAACCGCGGTCCTCGAAGGCAAGCTTGTGCGCGTCGTCAGCTGGTACGACAACGAATGGGGCTTCTCGAACCGTATGGTCGATACCGCTGGCGCCATCGCCAAGCTGATCTGAGCGGATGGGCACGCTCGCCGGGATCGCGCGTCACGATCGCCCGAAAGGCGCGATGGAAGTGCGCGATTCCGCCGAGATCGTGCCCGGCGAAGGTGTGCGCGGCGACTTTCGCGGTGCGTTGAAGCCCGGCCATAACAAGCGGGAAGTCACGCTGATGGCCATTGAGGATTGGCGCCAGGCGGCGCTCGAAGTCGGCAAGCCCTGGCTCGATTGGTTCGACCGCCGCGCCAACCTTTTGACCGAAGGCGTCGCATTGCCGCACACGCCAGGCGCGCGAATTCGTATCGGTGAGGACGCGGTGGTCGAAGTGACAGGGGAGACCGAGCCTTGCGAACGGATGGAAGCCCTCGCGCCTGGTCTTCGCGCGGCATTGACGCCGAATTGGCGCGGCGGAGTAACGACGCGAGTGATTAGTGGCGGTCCGATCAGGATCGGTGACGCAGTGGAGAGTGAAGAATGACGTTCAAAACCCTCGATGATCTGCCCGCCGACCTGACCGGCAAGCGCGTACTTGTTCGTGCCGACCTCAACGTGCCGATGGACGGCGCGCGGGTCACTGACGACACGCGTCTCCGCGCGATTCTGCCGACGGTCGAGGAATTGGCGGGGAAGGGCGCGATCGTCCTGCTCCTTTCGCATTTCGGTCGGCCCAAAGGCGAGGTGCGTCCCGACATGTCGACCGCGCAGCTGGTCCAGTCTCTGACGCGCCTAACCGGACGGTCGGTTCGTTTCATCGAAGATTGTGCCGGGCCTGAGGCAGAGCGCGGGGTTGATACGATGCTTCCGGGTAACGTCGGCGTCCTCGAGAACACGCGGTTTCACGCGGGTGAGGAAAAGAACGATCCGGATCTTGCCAAGGGCATGGCGACGCTGGGCGACTATTTCGTCAACGATGCTTTCTCCGCCGCGCATCGTGCTCATTCTTCAACAGTCGGGATCACCAACTTTCTGCCATCGTTCGCGGGACGCGCTATGGAGCGCGAATTGAAGGCATTGGAACAGGCACTCGGCAATCCTGAGCGACCCGTCGCCGCAGTAGTCGGCGGAGCGAAGGTGTCGACCAAGCTGGCGGTCCTCGGTCACCTCGTTGCAAAGGTCGACCACCTCATCATCGGCGGCGGCATGGCCAATACTTTTCTTGCTGCTCGCGGCGTCGATGTCGGCAAATCGCTTTGTGAAAAGGATTTGCTCGGCGAGGCCGAGACCATCTTCGAGCGGGCTGACAAAGCCGGCTGCACGATCCACCTTCCTTACGATGTCGTGGTGTCGAAGGAGTTCGCTGCCAATCCTGTCAGCGTGCGGACTTGCAATGTGCACGAAGTAGTGGCCGACGAAATGATCCTCGACATCGGTCCGGCTGCGACAGAAGCGTTGGCAGACGTGCTCAAAACGTGTCGCACCTTGGTGTGGAACGGTCCTCTCGGGGCCTTTGAAACACCGCCGTTCGACACCGCGACGGTGGCGCTGGCCCGCACGGCAGCAGCGCTGACCCAAGATGGCAGCTTAATTTCTGTGGCGGGAGGCGGGGATACCGTCGCCGCGCTCAATCATGCGGGTGTCGCTGACGAGTTCACTTTTGTCTCGGTAGCGGGCGGCGCGTTCCTGGAATGGATGGAAGGTCGTGAACTTCCAGGTGTTGCGGCCCTGATTGAGAGCGCCTGATCTACTCGACGAGTTGAGCGATCAACGAGCAGTTCTCATTGGTCCAGACTTGGCATTTGCGGCCTATCGTCGAGTGCATCCGTGCGTGCGCTGGAAGCGCATGTGACATCCAAGCTCGTGTAGTATATGGGTAATACGCATTAGACCATCCGACCTCCTTTCGGGAGGCAAACACAGGGGACTGGATTATGCGTCATCAAGAACTCGTTCTGGCTGCCGGAGCTCTCGCACTGGTGATTCCTTCCGCGACGGGCGCCAGCTTGCGAGCAATGTGCCCCTCATTCCGCGTGATGCGCTGTTTGGTAATCCTGAACGGGCTTCTGGTCGTTTGTCCCCGGATGGTAAGTGGCTCAGCTGGATCGCGCCGAGCGAAGGCGTACTCAATATCTGGATTGCTCCCACGGCGGACCCATCGAAGAGCCGCGTGATCACCCATGAGAAAACTCGGCCCATTCGCTCGTATTTTTGGGCGCCCAGCAGCAGTCAGATTCTTTACGTCAACGATAAGGGAGGCGATGAAAATTTCCTGCTCTTTGGGGTGGACGTCAAGAGCGGAGCGGAGCGCAAGCTGACGCCTTTCGAGAAAACGCGTGTGCAGGTGATTGGCGTCTCGCCGCTGGTTCCTGGACGGATCCTGGTGGGTCTCAATAATCGGGACGCTAAGTGGCATGATGTTCACAGCCTGGACCTCGCCACAGGAAAATTGCAGCCCGTATTGATGAACACAGGGGACTATGCAGGCTTCCTGGTCGATCAGAAACTGGTGGTGCGCGGCGCGCTAAAGTCGCGGGACGACGGCAGTAGCGATTATTTCCGGGTCGTTGACAACAAGGTCGACGCAAAGCCAACCGAGAACATTCCGCTCGAGGACAGCCTCACGACCCAACCCGCCGGATATACGACCGATGGGAAAACCCTTTACTGGATCGACAGTCGCGGCCGGAACACGGCTGCCCTGATCGCGCAGGATGTCGTATCGGGGAAAAAGACCGTGCTTGCGGAAGATCCCCGCGCCGATATCGGCGGAGCGTTGGCCAACCCGCGGACTGGCCGCGTGGAAGCTTATGCTGTTGAGTATCTTCGCAACAACTGGACGCCGGTCAGCGACGCAGTGAAAGCCGACCTCGCGTTTCTTGAGAGCAAGCTCGACGGCGACATTTCGGTGACGTCGCGAACGCTGGACGATGACAAGTGGACCGTTGTTTCGACCAGCGCTCCGCAGCCGGTGGTGACCTGGCTTTATGATCGCAAAGCGAAAAAACTGACCGAGCTATTCAAGAGCCGACCGGCGCTTGCGGGAATGCCACTGACCGAGATGCATCCTGTCGAAATCCAGTCGCGCGATAACAAGACACTCGTGTCCTACTTGACCCTTCCGCCGGGCAGCGATCCCGACGGCGACGGCAAACCCTCATCGGCCGTTCCGATGGTCCTCTTGGTTCATGGTGGTCCGTGGGGCCGCGATTCCTATGGCTATAATTCCTATCATCAGTGGCTCGCCAACCGCGGTTACGCGGTACTGTCGACCAATTTCCGCGCATCGACGGGATTCGGAAAGGACTTCGTCACCGCCGGAAACCTCGAATGGGGCCCCAAGATGCATGATGACCTGCTCGATGCCGTCGATTGGGCGATAAAAAACGGGATTACGATGCCAGACAAGGTAGCGATCATGGGCGGGAGTTATGGTGGCTATGCCACGCTTGCGGGCGTCGCCTTCACTCCTGAAAAATTTGCTTGCGGCGTGGACATCGTTGGCCCGTCAAACCTGCAGACCTTACTCAAGACAATCCCGGCCTATTGGGAAGCAGGTAAGGTGCAGTTCTATAAGCGTATGGGCGATCCCCGCACGGAAGAGGGGCGTAAACTTCTCGACGAGCGTTCGCCGCTTTACAGTGCGGACAAGATTACCAAGCCTCTGCTTATCGGGCAGGGAGCCAACGATCCGCGCGTGAACGTCGCAGAGAGCGAGCAGATCGTTGATGCCATGAAGGCGAAGGGCATTCCGGTTACGTACATCGTCTTTCCCGATGAGGGCCATGGCTTTGCGCGCCCGGTGAACAGCATTGCCTTCAATGCAGCGGCCGAGAACTTTCTCGCAAGTTGCCTGGGTGGCAGGGCCGAGCCAATCGGCAAAACGATTGCCGCATCGTCGGCGAAGGTCGAGGCAGGAGCGTCTCTGGTGCCGGGATTGGAAAGTGTCACAAGGTAACGAAGGATCGGCCGGACTCTTTAATCCCCGACGATATTCGGGGTTGGGCCAGCCGGGCTTCAGGCCCGCGTCCCAGTCATCGCGCACGTTTCCGATGGCTGGGATTCCGCCGGCATCCTTGAGCATCTTCGCTAGCAGCATACAGTTGAAAGCCATGAAGGTCGTGTTGCGCTGAGTGAAGAGGTTGCCAAAGCCGGCGCGGGTACCGTCGTCGAGCTTGTCTCCGTAGGAAGGGCCGGGGCCGGCTTCGCCGATCCAGCCACAATCGGCTTGGGGAGGGATGGTCATGCCAACATGGCTCATCGCGTAGAGGACGCCGGCAGCGACGTGTTTGATGCCGTCTTCATTGCCGGTGACAACGCAGCCTCCGACCTTGCCGTAGAAACGATATTGACCGGCTTCGTTCGTCTGGCTGGAATGGGCGTAGAGTTTCTCGATGAAGGCCTGCGCGAGCGAACTCTTCTCACCTAGCCAGATCGGCGTTCCCAGGATGATGATGTCGGCATCCAGTACGGTGTCGCAAATGCGCGGCCAATCGTCCTGATCATAGCCGTGCTTCTGTCATGTCGGGATATACACCTGGCGCGAGATTGAATTCGTGAAAGACGAAGACGGGAAACCGCAACGCCATGATGATCGAAAATCTCGTCGACCACGTCGAGCAAGGTATCAGTGTGAGATTGTTCCGCTGATGGCTTCAGGCTTGCATTTACGAGGGTGGCCTTAAGCCCCGCTGCATCGAATTCGCTGGCTTTGCAGATCGCTTCCTGTTGTTCGCTGAGCATGTTGGTGGCTCCCTTTTCATGACAAGGGATGCTTGGCCGGCCCGATGGTTCCGACAAAAACATTGACGATGGTCGTTCGGGAATTGCTCAGAATGATGCGCAGTCGGACGGTTTGAAGGCTTGGAAGGGAAAGTACCGTGAACTTATTCGGTCGGCTCTTCCCATTTCCCCGGAGCAACGCGCACGAGTGGATGGCCGCAAATAAAGCACTTACTGACCCAACCGTAATTGACACGCCTCGCTTTGTTTTTTGACCGGTAGTGCGAAGTCAGCCTTCGGCAGACCCGTTGCAAAAACAACTGGCGTCTATTCAAATCCAAACGTCTCGCCGATAAAGATCTCATCTCGCCCCCGCGATAGATCAATTGTGTTGTGCGGGATGGGCAAGTCCCAGCCCGGAGCCCGGGGAACACTCAGGCAGGGTAAAACTCGCGACACATTACCCATCGAAAACGAATCCGACTGTACCTGCCGTCCCGCACGGGGGGCTTCTGGACAAGCTTGAGCCGTTAGGGAATCCGTGGTTTCTACGGAGTGCGCGCGCAAGCAACCTCCGGTTTGTTATCCGAAACGTTAACCGCATTGGCAAGTCGGGGAAGTTCGACCATGGGTCGTTGATGGCGAGGGCGGGGCAGAGAGAAACAGGCGGCGTCGACTGGAGCGTTGTGGACGCGCCTCGGCGATGGCTCATCCAATTTGTTCTCATCGCCACGTACGGCTTAATATTTACACTGCTTTGGTCGACATCAGGGGCGTGGCAGACGGGGCTTTTCTTCAGTCTGTGGTTTCCGGCAGCTGGGCTGCGCTTCGCGTTTCTTTGGTATCTCGGGCCGCGGTTTGCTCCCGCCGCTGCCTTATCAGAGCTGATGTTTCAACTCGCATTTGGGCGCCCCGAGATCGCGCCGTTTCCAGTCTTGGGCATATTGGGAATTGTCGGCCCTTGCTTGATGTATGGTTTGGCAATCAGATGGATTTCGCGGTCGGTTGAGAGTTACGTTCCCGGCCATCGGTAGCGCGCCCCTGCAGTTCGCTGTGGCTGCCGTTGCCGCTCCCATCGTCGCCTGCTTGGGGGCACTCCCCTGGGCGCTGCCCCAAGCGATGACGAACGGTGCCCTTGACGCGCCGCAGCTATTTACTGCTCTCCTGGTTTTCTCGCTTGGCGACACGCTCGGTATCTTGATGCTTGCGCCTCCTCTCGTGTGGCTAGCTGACATGCTGCTCGGACGCGGATTTCCCAAGACCCGTTTAAGCCGGAAGATAGCGTTCGAATTGACGATGGTTCAGGCAGCGGCGTGGTGGTTGATCTGGAGCATATCACGCGCTGGTCTGGGCCTAATCATCGTGCCCGCGATGATTGCCGCCGGTTGGACGGGCATGCGTATTGGCAGGGTAGGAGGGTGGGCGGCAACTGTACTTTCCGCTCTCATTCTGTTGCCGCTGAGTGAGCAACAGCTGACTGACCCCGAAAGGGTACGAACGCACATGCTACTGGCAACCCTTGCGGCGGCGGGCTATCTCGCTGGCGCATTCGCCGACGCACAAATCAAGGCGCAAGCTGAAATCCGTCGCCGCGACCGGTTACTTTACCAAGCCGAACGATTGAAGACGCTGCGCGGAATGTCCGTTGTCGTCATCCACGAAATCAGCCAGCCGTTATCGATCATCGAAATTGAAGCTGCCAACCTTGCGCAGATGACGAAGTCACAAGCTCCCGATCCTACTGAGCTACACGAGGCCTCTGCCTTAATCGCCCGCAAGGCTCGAGACCTGTCTAACCTTGTTCGAAAGCTTCGCCGGTTTGGGGAGCGCGATTCCGACGAGAGCCAAGAGTTTTTGCTGGATCCAGTGTTGCGGGACGTCCGCCGGATCGCGGAACCCACGGCGCTGAAGGAGAATATTGAACTTTCGTTTCCCTATTTGTGTGAAACGATCGTGCAGGGTCACGACATCGAGTTGCGCCAAGCCCTCCTAAACCTCGTGAATAACGCTGTGGCGGCCGCGCCCGACGGTGCTCGGGTCACGGTCCGTTGCGTCGAGAATGAGCACGAGGTTTGCATTTTGGTGACCAATCCCGTCGTTGAAGACAATTCCAAGAGAGGGATGGGGATCGGTCTGGTCGTGGCGAGGTCGATTATTGAGGCCCACGGAGGCCGGATCATAATCAACAATTCCACCGACGGCATTATCGAATTTGCAGTGTTTTTACCTTTGGCGGGGGAGGCTTATGTCTGAGGAGCTCGAGACGTCACTGGTCTATGTGGTGGACGACGACGCCGATTTGGGCGCGTCGATTGCGCGGTTACTGCGGCGCAGTGGATTCGCCGCCGAGCCGTTCCTTTGTCCCCGCCAGTTGCTCTCTGCCTATCGTCTGGCGCCTGCGGCCTGCGTAGTGACAGATGTTATGATGGAAGACATGGACGGCTTTGCCTTTGCCAAGCAGATGCGTGCTCTTGATCCGTTCGTCGCTCTTGTCTTCATGACAGCTTGGCCGACGATCGCCGACGCCGTCGACGCGATTCGCGACTATGGCGGTCTCGATTATCTCGAGAAGCCAATTAAACATGACCGGCTGGTGAAAGCAGTTGTTGAGGGCGTTGAGTGGAGTGGCCGTCGGCGGGACAATTATAAACGATTGGCATTGCTGACCAAACGAGAAAGAGAAGTTTTCGGGCTAATCGTCAAAGGGTTCTCGACAAAGGAGGTCGCTCGAGAACTGGGGCTTAGTCCGCGAACGGTCGAAAGCCACCGCGCCTGCATTACCGCCAAGACTGGAACAAGGAGCGTAAGAGAGTTGGTCGCGATGTCTGAAGATCTGATCCACAGTGAGTGACATCCCCGTTGCGAGTCCCCTGTGCAGCGTCTAGAGAATCGGGATAGCAAGAATCTCTAGTGACGTGCGGAAGTTGACCCAGAAAATGTCCGAAAAAACCTGTCCCGGTGACCCAGCTCTTCGTGCGAAGATTGAACAAGGGGATGGTTTTATCGCTGCGCTCGACCAGTCGGGCGGTTCGACGCCAGGTGCGCTGAAAGCTTTCGGGATCGCCGAGGATCGCTGGAACAGCGACGACGAAATGTTCGCGCTGATCCATGATATGCGCAGCCGCATCATCCGGACGCCGAGCTTTGGCGGCGGCAAGATCATCGGCGCTATCCTGTTCGAAAAGACGATGGACGGCGACATTGGCGGCGATCCCGCGCCTGAAGCGCTCAAGGATCGCGGCATCGTGCCGTTCCTGAAGATCGACAAGGGTCTCGAGGACGAGCGCGACGGCGTGCAG
The DNA here is from genome assembly GCA_963843855.1 of uncultured Alphaproteobacteria bacterium. Classification (GTDB taxonomy): domain Bacteria; phylum Pseudomonadota; class Alphaproteobacteria; order Sphingomonadales; family Sphingomonadaceae; genus Sphingomicrobium. The sequence continues at coordinate 29,742 of CAWJMA010000007.1, read as the reverse complement.
CGGATGAAGCCAATCCCCGATCTCGACAACCTACTCGACCGCGCGGTCGCAAAGGGAATGTTCGGCACCAAGATGCGCTCGGTGATCAAGCTGGCCGATGAGAAAGGCATCGCCGATGTCGTCGAGCAGCAGTTTGTTGTCGCGCGCAAGATCGTCGACAAGGGCCTGGTTCCCGATCGTCGAGCCCGAAGTGTCGATCAACAGCCCGCAGCGCGAAGCGGCCGACCGCATTTTGCTTCGCGAAATCATCACCCAGCTCGAGACGCTCGACGAGGGCGAATGCGTGATGCTTAAGCTGACCATTCCCTCGGAGCCCAACCTGTTCGCGCCGCTGGTCAATCACCCCAAGGTACTCAAGGTCGTCGCTTTGTCGGGCGGTTACAGCCGCGGTGAGGCAGTCCAGGAACTCGCCAAGAACAACGGCATGATTGCGAGCTTCAGCCGGGCGCTGCTGGCGGACATCAAGGACGATATGAGCGACGAAGAGTTTGACGCTGCACTGGGTCAGGCCATCGACGAAATCTACGAGGCGTCGGTCGTCTGATTTCATCGCTAAGTACGGATCGGCAGGCGGATGGCAATCGACGAACTGAAGTTGCTTCGTCGCTGGATCCGGCATGCTCGACAGGGCAGATTGGCAATCTACGAACTCAAGAACTTCAGTGCGTCGATGCCTCGATTTCTTTATCGTCAAAAAGCCTTGGCTATGGGTCAAAACGGGACTGCTGTTTCAAGTATCGCCTCTGGTGATTGCGCTCGAGCATCAAATTTTGCGAAAAGATCAGAACGTGGGACATGTGCTGGGGAAGGTCTCATGATGGGTCTATCGCTAGAAGTGACAGGTAAGGGTCGGGCGTGCGTGCGTCGCGCGTACGTCTCGGCTGCTATGACTGCACTTCTTCTTTAGCAGCGGCATGGCCATGGCCGCCCCGGATGTCCCGCTTGCGCCAGATCGCCAAATTGCGCCGAAGGTGATCTCGGATGAAAGCAATGAGTCGGAAATCGACGCATTCTACGAGGGCCGCGCCGACAAGCCGCTTTGGTTGGAGGGGGCTTCTGGTGACGCCCCCCAGCAACTTCTTCGACTGTTGAATACCAGCGACGTCGATGGACTGAGTCAAAGCTTTGAAGTCGGTTCGCTCCTAGGCCTCATTAGCGAGGCCAAGACTGGCGATGCGGCCGCCAGGAAGCGGGCGGAGATCGCTCTTAGCCGCGCTTTCGTGCGCTACGCGCAAGCGATCCAGCGCGATCCCAAAGTCGGCGTGATCTATGTCGATGATGCGCTTCGGCCGCGACCACAGCTCGCTACTGAATTACTGCAATCGGCTGCCGATGCAGAGTCGCTTTCAGCCTTCGTTCGCGACATCGGCTGGATGAACCCGATCTATTCCAGTCTCCGCGAAGCGAAGCGCCAAGGATCGGGAGAAGAAAAGGAGCGCCAACTCCTCGGCATCAATCTGGAGCGGGCGCGAGCAATGCCGCGCACAATGGGGCGATATGTCCTCGTCAACACCGCGAGCCAACGCTTGTACATGTTTGAGGACGGCAAGGTTGTCGACGAGATGAAAGTCGTGGCGGGGCGTGCCAATGCGCAGACGCCGCTGATGAATGCGTTCATCCGCTACGCTATCGTGAATCCCTATTGGGATGTGCCTTCCGACCTGGTGGTAAAACTGGCACCTAATGTCGTCGCGCAAGGCAAAGCCTATCTCCAGAACAAGGGATACCAGATCGTCTCGGACTTCAGCAATTCACCGACAGTAATTGATCCCACGACCATCGACTGGCCTTCGGTCGCCGCCGGTCGCACGGCGGTGCAAATGCGGCAGCATCCCGGGCCCGCGAACTCAATGGGCAGTGTGAAGTTCATGTTTCCAAACACGCAGGGTATTTGGCTCCACGATACGCCCAGTCGAGAACTCTTCGCCAATAGCACGCGCCTGGAAAGTGCAGGTTGTGTACGCTTAGAAGACGCTTGGCGACTGGGCAGCTGGTTGTTTGGAAAGCCGATCAAGCCGGTCGGAAAGAAGATCAATCATCAGTTGGCGCTGCCAGATCCCGTTCCCGTTTTCATTACCTATCTGACGGTCTTCCCCGAGGGGCCCAAAATGAATTTCGTTCAAGATATCTATAAGCGCGATCTTCCTCCGCTGAGGTAAGATACGCCGTTTCGCGGGGTCAGAGGTGATCGACCGCCGCGGTATCCAACCGAGCGGAAATCCATGCAGCGGCGACCCGCGCAGGAGTTCCCGCAAACAGCCGGTCAAATAACTTTTCGGCGCCCGCCGCGGTATAGCTTCCATTGACGACATTCGGCCAATAAGCGGCGTCTTCGCGTCGAATGACCTGTGTAACCTGTGCCGGGACCTTTTCGATCCCCAGAGCAGCTGCCATCGCGAAGCGGTGTTGGCCGTGCTGAACCAGCCAACGACACTCCTTATCACGACGCAGCGCGCAGACTTGAAGGGGTTCGCGACCTCCCAAACCCAGGAACCCCTTGGTTTTCACCGACCGGGCAAGCCGGCTTATTCTAAGAGCCTCCATTGCAAGCTTTGCAGATTTCACGGGTCCAAAGGTCGTCATCCCGTCGCTGGGATCGACCGAGAAACCATTTTGAAGACCCTCGAAGGCGGCAACGCGTTGGCGAGAGTTGCGAATTTCGTCAGGCGTGACATGCGCCCAGGGCATCACGTAATCGGTTGGGGCTGCGCCGACTAATCCCGGAGCATCAGCCGGTTCCAGGTCAAGCACGTCGAGCGCCGAGACAGGCTGCACTTTTGCATAATATCGATCGAGAATGCCTGCGACTTGGGTGTCCGGCGATTCATCGACTTCGAGAGCCGCCAGAGAAGCTGGCACGAATGGATGGAGCGTCTCGGTCAGGGGAAGGCAGATTGGATCAAACGCCCGCACGTCCTCGATCAGGACACCGAAGATGGTGTAGCCCCGCTGCCGAGGGAGATATTCAAACGTCACCGGATCGGAGCCGTCTTTCGCGAAATGTACTTTCCCGCGGGAGGGAGCCCGCCGGATTTCATAGCCCCACCGATTGATCGCGAGTTTGGCCAGGCCGCGGATCAGCGACATGATAAAATTCTGCTGTTAGGTCGAATGAAGGTGTAAAATTTCGACATCAACGTCCCACTACTGAAATCTTTGTTTGCCGGGTCTTCGCTCGGGCTTTGGCTACGAACGTGCCGCGAACCCAACCTGCACGCTTTTTCGCGAGTTCGTTTGCTAGGCAGCAACCAAAGAAAATAGCGATTGCGATCCATTCGCTCAGATACGGATGTCCTGCATCACCCGACAGCCAGACACGAAATAGCGGCATGATCGGAAGAGGTGCGATCCATTCGAACGCAATGGGCAAGACCCATATCTCTGGACTCCGCGTGAAAATCAGCAGTGTAGCGGCCCAGCGCAGGAACAAGGCAACGTAGAAAGCAACGACAAGCATGAAGGCAAAAATGCCCGCATGAACCCAAGCGCCTAGAAACAGATTATGAATTGGGCGGCCGTCGACCAGGAAATATCCCGCGCCCGTCAGAGGATGCTTCTCGATTGAGGCCAGTGCTGAGTCATACTGGCTCATGCGCGCCGAGGTCGAATAATCGTCGAAGGCAAATCTCTCGCCCAGCGTATTTGTTGCCGCGGAATTGCCCAAGGATAGTTGTGCAGCGAAAATTCCCAAGGCTACGACTGCGAGGAGCTTGAGCGAGATCGAGACGGCCTTCTTCCCAGGATGCATGACTGCGCCGACCACCGTTGCCACGATCAGGCTAAGCGCGGCCACAATCAGGACCGAGCGTGTATTCAGGAGGATGAGGAGGGCGGCGGCCACTCCGAGAAAAAGGGTGCCAGCCAGGTCACGCTGCGGCGACTTGGAAGCGCTTCGAAAAACTAGAGCGAGGACGAGAACACACGCGGCAATGTCGTTTTTGCGCGCTGCAGAAATCGCGAGGTCGGCCCTGGGGTCGATGGAATTAAAGATGTCTCGGAAAAAGGAATAAGTGACAAACTTGAGATTGCCGTCACTGACGAAATGGTAAATTGCATCGTACCAGCTAAGACCGATGCCGCGAGCCATCATCTCGATCACAATGATAAAAACGGCAATTCCCAGGCCAGCGCCGATCCTGAGAATCAGTCTGATGTCCCGCGCTGTGGCTACGCATGCGCCCAAAGCAAGACCGCCAATCAGGTAAAAGATCTGCCGTGGAGCAATATTTGCGCCGTCAGAATTCACCAGTACGGCGAGCAGGATTGGCAGATACACCGCCCAAGGGGCAACCCAGCTAATATTGCTCCTCAAATAAGCGGCTGCGCCAGCGATCTTGCGGGGGCCGGTGAAGACGAAGAATACAACCAGAAGCAGCGTGACGTAGGGTACTTGAACGGTGAACGGCCCAACCTTTGCCAGTGCGACCCATTGAATACACAAAGTGGCGAGCAGAATCGTGACCGGATGGAAGAGGGCGGCGATCATTGGATAGCCTCCAACTCTGTCCTCGTCCCTAAATGCTTGCGGGATATCGAGGCATCATAGATTTGAAGCAGGTCGGTAATGTGGTCGTCATGGGTCGGAAGCTGGCGACCTCTCGCATGCGCTTTCTTGCTATATTTTTTGACGAGCTCGTCAGATTTCATCCGGCTTATCGCGGTGCTCCATGCATCGACATTTCCCGCTTCAACCAGTTCGCCGGCGGCCCCGTCGCCCACTAAAGAGGCGGCAACGCTACTACGCGAGGCAAGGACCGGAAGACCTGCGCGCAGGGCATCTGCAACGACCAGGCCGTAGGTTTCGTACCAAAGGCTCGGAAACACGAGACAGCGAGCGTTTTGCATCTCTTCTTTAAGTTGATCCTGCGACAGCCAGCCGAGCATCTTTGCGTCGGGATTTGCGCGAAGGATGGCGTCATGCTGATCGCCTTCGCCGCAGAATTTGATCGGAACGCCTGCCTTGAATGCGGCGCTTGCAGCGATGTGCGCTCCCTTTTCCGGGGACAATCGGCCAACAAAGAGAAAGTCCTCATTTTCTTCCGCAGCCACCCTGTGCGTGAGCGCGGGACAACCAGGATTTGGCAGATAATGCCAGCGCGCCGTGGTTGGAATGTAAGGACCCAGAATTTCGCGTTGTTCATCGGCAAGATAGATCACCTCGCGCAAATCTCGCGGCATCCGGCCTGGCCCCCACAATACCGCTTGGCGGGCCATTCTCCACAGTTTGTGATTGTAGCTGCGCGGATCGCAATTCGTCGTCGCGCAAGACACGCCAAGGGCCCGTCTCGTGCAAATCTCACCAGCGCGATAGTCGTAAAATCCGCCATTTGGGCACGCCAAGAAATATTCGTGGAGAGTGTAGACATGCGCCGCCTTCGCCTGCGTTACGACCGGTCCAATGCTGGGCGAGAGCGACTTCGCCCAGCCATGAACATGGATGACGGTAGATGCAGGATCTCTGCCATTGAGGCAGCGCGCAAGTGTCCTGGCCGCGTCCCGGTTCCAGATTCCTTTTGTCGAGGCACGCAGCCGGTTGGGGTCGGTAAGAATGTCGTGTTCGCCGACAATGAGGCACTCCACGCCGGCAGTCGTAAGTCGATCATCGACAGGGCCCCGCCCGGCAACCAGGCAGACATCAAGTCCCCGCGCTTTGAGATGAAGCGCAGTCTCGATCGCAATCTTCGATTGTCCGCCGTTCACCCACGCGAAATCGTTGAGCAGAATTATGCTTTTCACCGCATTTCGCCGAGCGCCGAATGTCTCCTGTGCATTCATGGCGCTATGGGCTTCGTCGTGGAAATTACGCTGTGCGAAATCCGGTTTCTCGGTGAAAGATATGCGGCCCATGCGATGACGGCCAGGCGGAAGACGGACGATCCGAGAATGGCGTAGCCTGCACCGACCAGACCCAGCGAAGGGACCAGCCAAATCAGGAGCCCAAGACAAATCAGGACCGACAGGAACTCACGATAGAGAAAGGCCCAATACTGCCTCGCGGCGTGCATCAGGCTCTGTGGGACGATTCCGATCAACTTTGCAGCAAGCGAAAGCGCGATCAGCATCAAGAGATAACTGGCACCGGCAAGGTCCGGACCAAAGAGGAAACCAAGTGTCCATTTTCCCGCGATCGCGACGAACAGGATCCCGGCGACCGACGCTCCCGCGGTAAGCCCCAGGAGCACCAGCTGGAGTTTTCTGAGATCGTGCGGGAGGCCGGAATGCCTGAGGTGAGCAAAGCGATTGATGAGAGGCTGGGAGATCGCAGAAATGATGATCGAGCCCGCCTGCTGAAAATAGGCAATGATCGTCAGGATGCCGACTGAATGAAGGCCGAGGAAGTGTTCGACGACAAGTCGTGGCATGCTGTTGAGAAGTGCACCAAGGCCAAAACTGCCACCAAGGGGAGCAACCTCACGGACGAGTTTCCAGACGCGCGGCCCGTCTGTGCTTGGCAGGACCAGCTTTCCCTCCGCCATCTTGCTCGCCGCTGGATAATCTACGAGCAATGCTATGGCCGCCCACGTCACCAGCTGTGCCATGAACGCAACGGCGACTGGCACGCCCAGAAGTAGCAGCGCGACGAACAGGGGTAAGGCGATTGTCCCGCGCAGGATTAGCGAAAAGGTAATCTTGTCCGGTCGAGCGGCCTGCATGAATGCGCCGTAGGACAGGTTGCTGACTGACTCGAACGCCTTCATGAGCGCGATAACGGCGATAATCAGCATGGTGTGAGCGGTGTCGGCAAACAAGTAGCCGACACCGATCGAGCCCACCACTCCTAGAAGCGTAAAGACTCCGACCATCCCGCCATAGGTGTCGAACCCGTGGATCCGCGAGACGTCACTGGACTGGCTAGCCCGTCCACCCATGTTCACGATCATGAAAAATGGGGTGCTTAGTGCCAGAGCAAGGCCAAACTCGCCAACTGCTGCTGGTCCACGCAATTGGGTGAGCGCAACGAGAACCGCTAGCTGCGAGCCCAGATAGAAGAATTGACCGAACACCGAATGTCCGATTGCTCGGCCAATGGGCAAGCCGATATCAGGCGCGTGAGCGCTTTTGATTGGGTTAGGATTTTGCATTGCAGCTGGCGATGTTGTTCGCTTTCAAAGGCGATGTTCCGTTCGCCTTTCCCAATGTCCTAAATGGGTAAGGAGCGCTGCTGAGGACGTCTGCATAGGCCTTGCAGGTCAATTCGTTCATTTTATCGGAACGGTAGTGTTCATCCCACCTTGCACGACCAGACCTACCCAGTGGTGCAAGGGTTTGGCGATTTACGGAACGAAGAATGTCGTCCAGCGAACCTGGATTGTCGAGGTCAAATATCCGACCACCGATGCCATCCCCGACAATCTCGGGAATTGCACCACGATTGCTTCCAATCACGGGTACGCCAGCGCGGAGAGCCTCAGTTGCTACAATCGGCGCGGCGTCCCAGCGGGACGGCATGATTACCGCATCCATCTTTCCCATCAGACTGAGCGTTGCATCGCGCGAGAGCCATCCATGAAAATTGACATTGGGCAGCGACCCCTTGGGCCGTGCGCCAGCCGACAGGATACCGTCTCCGACTATTTCAAAAATGATGTCGTCTCGTTGAAGACGCTGGATCGCTTCGAGCAGAATGTCGATCCCCTTTTGACGATCGTGCCGACCGAAAAAACCAATCCGAAGCGGGCCGTCTTTGTCCTCGTCGACAGGTTGCGGCGTCCAGGAGATGCCGTTGGCGAGCACCTTCATTCTGTCGGCAGAGATTCCGTATTCAAGGGCAAGGTCGAATTCGGTTCGACTGTTTACATGAAGAAGATCGGTTATCGTCGCGAGTGCCCGCTCAACGACGGCGTAGCCCAGCCGTTTGGCTTTCGAAACTTCCATCGCGAACGACCAACCGTGCGGACAGTAGATTATCCGCGGCCGCTTCTTTCTCAGCGCCAGGCGAGCACGAATAAGTGCACCTGCGTAAGTTGAATGCAAGATGGACAATGTGAGGATCGCGCTCGTCGATTGCGTTCATCACCGTGCGGGTGAAGTCGAGCAGTGCCGCCGGGCTGCGCGCCGCCGAATCAAATGTGATCAGCTGATCCGGGTCTACGCGGGGTAAATGCGCAACCCCTTTCGGCACGACCCAAGCAACGTTGTCGCGCCCATAAGCCGCCGTCTGGTACTCCGCGATTTCCTCGAAATAAGACGCAATTCCGCCGGCTGTTGACTGGGCAATATGGAGGACTCGGACGCCATCCGCATGCCGATGAGAAGTCCCTGTCATTCCGTCACTCACGCGCCCTGCGGAACCAGTACTCCAGGCGTTTCATTATCATCATTGTCGGCGTCGTCAGTGGTCTGATCGTAGCCGTAATAGTCCAAGAGGTAGCTTGATCCGAAATCCGCCTTTGCAATGTCAAACTTTACCAAAACCGCGCCGATCAGTCTTGCACGCGCAGCCCCAAGTCGGCGGATCGCCCCCTCGATTGCTCCGCGCTGCGATCTGTTTGCCTCGATGACGAGCAACGTCGCGTCGACAATCGAAGCCAGTCGAGGCGCATCGGCAAGTCCCAGGGTCGGCGGACTATCGATAATGATCTGGTCGTATCGCTTGCTGAGATAAGCCAGCATTGTGCGCATGGCCGGACCCGACAGAAGCTCGGCCGGACTCGGAGGCTTTGGCCCAGCGGGCATCAGCATCAAACCGGGAATGTCGGTTTTGTGGATAGCTGATTCAACGGCCATCGGCCTGGTCAGGAAGTTGCAAAGACCAGGCGTTTTGGCGAGATTGAAATGTTTGTGCAGCGACGGGCGGCGCAGGTCGGCGTCGATCAGCAGGACTGTTCGGCCGGCCCTTGCGGCATCGCGGGCCATGCAGACAGCCGTTGTCGACTTGCCTTCACCCGGTCGGCTGCTGGTAATCAGTAGAGTCTTCGGCGTTCCCCCCTCAGTCGATAGTTCGACCGAGGCCTGAACAGACTGATAGGCTTCGGAGATCTGCGACCCCGGGTTCGCCAATTCTCTTGCAGTATTCGCCTGATTTGCAATGCGCGGCACATGACCGAGCAGAGGTAGACCGAACCGGTCTTCGACCTCGTCCGGTGCCCTCACGCCGTCCTGGAACAGCTCGCGAACGATGATTACGCCTGCAGCAACGAACATTCCAAGCAACAACGATAGTGTCAGGAAAAGGAACGGTCTGGGCGATACGGGCAGGAGAGGAGCCGAGGCGCGGTCGATAATCGATATGTTGTTGGACGTGATTCCAGCCTGCGCGCTGACTTCCTTGAAGCGCTGCAAGAGACCGTCATAGAGTTCGCGATTCGTCTCTACTTCCCGCTTGAGAATGTTGTAGCGAATGCCAAGCTGCTGCTCTGCGAGGCTGGCACCTTTTAACCGCTCAACGGTCTGAGAAATCTGAGATTCCTGCCGCCGCGCAATATCATACTGATTGCGGATCGAGTTGCGGATGCCCACAGCGAGAGTGCCGATTTGACGGTCAAGTTCGCTGATTGCGGCGAAAGCCTGTTTGACTGCCGGGTGGTCGGCCTTGCGGCGTTGGAGCTCCTGTTCATAGGTGGAACGAAGCTCGGCGCGGCGCTGCATCATTTCCTGGACAGCAGGATTGCTGAGCACCTCGGGCAAGTTCATTGTCGGAGTTGCTTGCGCAGCGCGCCAGCGACCTTCCGCCTGCATTCGCGCAGCCATTACCGCCGATAGGGACTGGTTGATATCGATGAGATTTGCGCTGGTCAGCGAACGGGGAGCATTGTTGGACATGCTGTTCGGATCGCCGCCGCCGGCGCTCGGATCGATCAGGCCAACCGAACGCGCATAGTCAAGCAGTGCTCGCTCCGATTCTTCGAGTCGCCCCTTGGTCAGCTCGAGCTGTTCTTCGAGGAACTCCTTCGAGTAGGCTGACGTCTCGAAATGGCGCTTAAGGTTGCCCGAGATCAGGTTTTCCACATAGCGATTGGCAATCTGCGCTGCCAACCTTGGATCCCCATTCTCGAAGCTGACCGGTACGACGCGCGAGTTACGCGGGAGCGAAACGACAAGATTGTCGCGCAGGGCGTCAATCACCTTGGTCTTCCGCTGATCGGCGCTCGCAGTAATGTCCTGAGCCGCCAGAAAATCATCATTCTTGGCCAGGCCAAGATCATTCGATACGAGTTCTGCTAACGCTCTGCTCTGGAGAATGTCGACGTGGGTCTGGAGCAACCGGTCGGTTTCCTGCGGATGACTGATTTGCTGATAATCTTCCGTTCCCAAGACTTTTACCGGCTGATTATTGATCTCGATGCTAGCTGTCGCGCGGTAGGTCGCATTGGTCAAAAATAGCGCGAACACGCCCAGCAAGACACTGGCAGCCATGATCGCCATGATGATGTAGCGATTGCGCCAGATAGCCGACCAGACCGCTTTTAGATCAAAGACGTCGCCGGGCGGAGGGCCGTAAAGGAAACCGGGCGTGTGCGCGGTCGCACCGTCGGCAAATGCCGGCTGGCGATTGGCAGGGCCCTCAAGGCGTTCAAGATAAGAGTTGTTCATTGGACGTTCCCGTCGAAGCTATCTCAGAGTACCGGCAGGATTGGCCGGAAGACATTGAAGAGGGGCGCAGTGGAAAGGATGTTGCGCCAGAAGCGCTTCGCGGACGAGTAGCCGACTACCACCAGGTCGTTACCCTGGATGACCGGATCAGCGGCTTCGCCGCGGCGGATGCTGGCGACATCGAAAACAGCGCCCATTCGCTGTCCATCGATATTGCGGAAGACGACGACCTGGTTGAGGGAGGCGAACTGGGTCTCGCCCTTCGCCATCGACATTACATCGAGAAGAGTGGTGGGGCCGTTGAGCTGAAAAACCCCCGGCTCGGCAACCTCTCCCTGGATGGAAACCTTTTGCGAAACGGAGCCCGCAACCGTGACGGTAACCTGAGGATCGCGCAGATATCGTTCACCAAACAGAAGTTCGAGTTCACGGGACAGTTCGGATGCCGTTTTGCCCTTGGCCGCGACAGTGCCGACCAGCGGAAGCGCAAGGCGACCCGATGCGTCAACCTGGATTGCTTTCTTCGAAAGGTCGGGTTCCTGGAACACCGTGATGTCGATCGTGTCTAGCGCGCCGATCCGGTAATCAGCTGAGGTGTTCGTTGCGCTTTGCGATGACGGGATGACCTCATAGGCAGCCTGACCGCTACTGACATTGGGAGCGAGGCGTTGATTCGAAGCGCAAGCGCTTAAGGCGATCGCGATGATGGCTAATGACGTTCTACGCATCTTGTCCTCCCGGTCACGGCCACGCCGCGAGCCAGCACGTTAACATTTGATTCTGCGAGTGAAAATACACCAATGGTTAACGCGAAGTGCGCGCGATCCTGATATTATCCACGGCAAAATCTAGGGGGACGGTACCATCGAGATAGGTGAGTGCCAGCTGCTGTATCTGACAGTCTTGGTTTGGGACATTCAGGATTCCGGCGTGGAACTGCCAGTTTCCTGTCCCTGACACCTTCGTACTTATTGAGTCGCGACGCCCGGATTCTTCGCAGCGTAGGCTCCAACTCCAGGGTTCTGGTTTCTTGCTCCCGGGTCGTACTTGGTAAGAGAAACGATACGTGCCGGGGGACAGCAAGATCTGCTGGCGGAGCACCAAGTCGCGTTTCTCTGCGCGGATGGTCAAGACCCGGTTGGGGGAGCCGGGGGAAGAATTCTCGACGCTGACGGCGGAACGGTTCTCGCGCGGGACATACCAATATTTCGGGTAAGACCGGCCACGTCTATCACTACTATCTTGAAAATCGCCATTGGCGACAAGTGCATCGGCCGTTTGCAGCAGACCCCAATATTTTTGCGCCGTGGTATATTGGCGTGCAGTTATCATAGCTTCGAGGAGCGGCCGTCCCTCTTCTAGCGAGGCAGGAGCGCTGCTTGCCTTCAACTCCTTGATCATTTTCAACCAGGCGTCCTGCGCGTCGGGGGCAAGGCTTTGGCTTTCGCTGAATAAAGTCGAGCGCCAGTCCGGCTGGTTCGCCAGCAGCTTTGCCAATCGACCAGGCATGGAGCTGGTCGGATCGCTCAGAAGCTGGGTCAGGGCGGGAACAACCCACTTGCCCTGTCGAAACAGGCCCTCTGCGCGCTGGAGGGCTTTTTCCGGTTCGTTTGATTGCTTCGCTGCTTCAATTGCCCAGAGCTGTGTCAGTCCGTCCCGCCAACCCAGAACAACGGCAATCTGCATGAGTGCTTGACCCTTGCTGACCTCACCTTCGGCCAATTTCGCCAAACCTGCCGATCGGACTGCAGGAGCCGAAATCGGCGACAAGACGAGGGCGGCCGTGGCGTGCTCCAATGATCGTTGCGGATCGTTGTCGAGCATGGCCTGAGACGCCAGGCGTTCATGCGCCAGCGTCGACCACGACGCCCATTGCTTTGCGCGCAGATCTTCCCCCTTCAGCAGAAAGCGGTTCGAGACACCCGCTTGTACCGACAGATACGCGAGGCCTGAAAGCATAACGAGGATCGCTACCAATGTGACCCAGCGTGCTGAGAGAAACGACCAAGATGTCGCGCGTGCTTTTTCCGCAACGAGTAATGTTTCCAGAGGGGCAAGGAGGAGGGCGACAAACAGTGCAAAGAGGCAGGAAAGCGCCGGCATTCGCAGCGGGTAGTCAACCAGCGAAGCTGCGAGCAATATGGCGATCCCCAGCGAAGCCGCGCCGCGCACCGCACCACCTTCTTCCTCAGGTGAACGTCGAAAACTCCTGACCATATGAAATCCAAGGAAGCCAAGCGCGGTGACAAGCAGAACGGCCCCCAAAACGCCGCCTTCCAGCAGGATCTCAAGATAGTCATTATGGGCATGGTTGATGACTTGCGGGACAACCGATTCAAGGCTCTCGGCAGACTGGTAGACGGGGACAAAGGTGCCAATTCCAGTCCCCGCAAATCCATAATGCGTCAGGGCCCAGCGTATGTCTTCCCAGTAGCTAAAGCGGGGGTCATCGAGACTTGAGAAACGTGCAAGCTGAGCATCCAGAAAACCGTCCGCGACAAGGAAGAAGGCCAAGGCCGCAATGAGGACCGTTGAGCCGATCGCAAGCTTGGACCCGGCGTGACGAAAGAAGATGACGATGAGCGAGGCGGCTACCACAATGGGCAAGAGTGCCAGTCCCATTCGCGAGGTCGTAGCCAAGACCGATATTCCCAGCAGCAGGATCGCGGTCAGACAGGCAACAACCCAAGGCGTCCGCGATTTGCCCATAGCGATCTGGTGACCAGTCAAAAATGCGACGACCGGGATCGAGGCTAGCAAAAATGCGGCGTGATGGTTGCGGTTGACGAACAGGCCGACCGACGAGCCACTGTGACCTGAGGGGTAAGGCATTAGCCATCCATCCGTGGCAAACTGGATGACGCCCAAGAACGCGGAAACACATGCAAAAGCGACTACGATCACCAGAAACTGCATGCGATTACGCAAAGGTAGCGAAAGGGCGGCGATGAAGACGGCGGCCGCTGGCAAAAGGTTCGTCAACGCCCGAACAGTTCCTTCGACGTCGAGCGTGAGAGGGCGCCAGCGGGTGACATTGAGCGCTGCATCGACTTCCTGGCCAACATTACGACCGGCCAATTGCGACCATATCGAAGGAGGCAAAGGCACAAGTTGGAGCAATGGGAGTAGCATCGCAGCGCCCAGAAGGCCGATCGCGAACCGTTCCTTGCGCGAGGGATGCCAGTTCCGGCGAACGATGAATATCCGTGCGACGAGCGCTAGCGAACAGATTTGCAGCAGCATCTGCAGCATCGGGAAATTCACGCCGGAGCCACCCACCGCCAGGGCGAGAGCAAGGACCGCGCCGACCAACCAGGTGTCCGTGTCACGCGTCATCTTCATTCCCCCGTTCGCAACCCCAGCCCTTTGGAAGCGGCTTGGCGAATTCGTGTCAATGGAAGAGGTTCCAGAGCACCTAACCGCTTCGTAACCTATTTGCAGGAGAATTGGACGCTTCAACCGGGAGCGGCCCAATGCGACCATCGTTTCGAAAACTCGCGATGCTTGTCGGCGTCACTGCCGGAACGTGCATGCATTCCAATGCCAGCGCCCGTCCCATATCAATCCGCGCGCTTGCAGCGGAAGAGGTGCGGCTCGCGACGATCGCAAACCGGATCTCGCTCGTGAATACCCATGCCTGCGCGACACGCGGGAATGTGACCGGTTTGGTGCTGCATGATCTCACTCGTTACGAGCGCGAGTTGCGAGGGGCGGTGTCTCAGTCGTTTTCGCTGGGCGGGGGAATTGGCGTTATTGGCGTCGTGCCTGGAAGCGCCGCAGCTCGGGCAGGTCTGAGCATCGATGATGAGATCGTCGCGATCGGGGGACGGAGTGTCGAGATCCACGATGCCAGTGCCAGGCCAAAGTCGTATGGCAGGATCTCCGAATTCGACCGACAATTGCAGTCAGAGCTTCTCTTGGGGCAGGCCACCCTGACCATTCGTCGTGCCGGCAAGGCGATGCAAGTGAACCTGCCAGCGCAACCTGGTTGCGGAGGAAAATTGGTTCTATCGAGTTCTTCGGTGCTCAACGCTTGGGCTGATGGCGAGCATGTCATCGTGACGACGGGAATGAGCGCTCTTGCGCGAACGGACGACGAGATTGCATTCGTCATCGCGCACGAGATGGCGCACAATATCCTGCGTCACACCGCCAGTCGAAACGCCCAGACATTTTTCCTGGGGGTTAGCCGATTGAAAAACGGGGAGATCGATGCCGACCGGTTTGCCGTACAATTGATGGCAGGCGCCGGCTATCAGCCTGCTGGCGGAATATCGTTTCTAAAGAACGCGAAGAAGCGCTTGTGGTGGAGTTTTTCGCTCGATCATCCGGGGTTTGGCAGTCGCATCAAGGTCGTCGCAAAGGCAATGAAAGACAATGCGCTGGCGGCAGCCGCAGCGGGGAATCAAGAACAGTCCTTTGCGGGAAACATGCGCAGGGTCGCACGCCTCGACCCGACGCGCCCTGAGCAGCTTTAGGTAAGTGAGGTCTTTTGGATCTTAAGCCGGACTGACCGGACGATCCTTATCCTTGTCGGTGGCGACGACCAAAAGCAGCCCACCCACCGCGAGCAATGGAAGAAGGAAGGGCAGCCCGAAAAAGCCGCGCCTTGCCTGCGCAACCGGTACTGCCGGCTCGGCGACAACATCAGGAAGCGGCGCAACCTGGGCAACATCGTCGAGAACCGGGAGAACCGGACGACAATCCTGCGGTCGAATTTGCGCGAAGGTCGGGGTGGCGACCAACGATACTGCGACGATGAATGTCAGCGCCTTCTTCATGGCGTGTGCAACTCCGATAATCCTATTTCATTAACAGCAATTAACTATGAATTGCCTGAAAATCTACCGCCGATTTCGACCCGTCGCTTAGTTGCCCCAAAATGGGACGAAGGTGATCAGAAGGCTTTGGGATGTACCAGGACCATGAACGTCCTGGCGATGATCTTCAGATCCCGCCAGACTGTCCAGCCGGTGACATATTCGAGATCCGCCTGAAGCCGATTGGTCAGATCGTCACGGCAGGCTGTGGCTCCGCGAAAGCCGCGCACCTGGGCCAGGCCCGTAATTCCCGGCTTGATCGAATGACGCTCGAAGTAGCGGCGGTCGATCTTCCAGAACAGCGCGTCATCGGCTGTCGATCCCAAAGCGTGTGGGCGAGGGCCGACAAGGCTCATCTCGCCCGACAGGACATTGAAGAGCTGCGGTAATTCATCGAGACTGGTCTGGCGAAGGAACCGGCCAACACGAGTTACGCGGATATCGCCAGGCGATGTCGAGCAAGCGCCTTTGGAATCGCTTCGCTCCACGTACATGCTGCGGAACTTGAGCACATTGAACATCATGTTGTTCTGACCGACGCGTTGTTGCCGAAAGAGAATGGGGCCGCGCGATTCCAGCTCGTATCGCGACGGCAATGATCATCATCAGCGGAGCGGAAACGACGATTGCGGGGCCAGCTATCGCCAAGTCGACAATTCTCTTGAGGATCTTGTCATACACATTGAGCGGTCGACTGCTGGTCACCAGCGTAGGCTGACCATGTCTTTGGCGCATTGACACTGCTCCCAGATCCGCAAGCTCCGGCGCCAGAACCTCGACGTCGACCGCCATACCGCGAAACGCCTGGGCCCAGCGGCGACGCTGCGCGGGGGCGCATGCGATCACGACGCTATCGAACGGTTCGACAAGCTCTCCCAGACGGTGCCGCTATGGCAGGATCATCGCTGTCGGGCGTGAACCCGAGACGATCAGCAAACACGATGCGATCGCCCGGCTGCGCGACGAAACGGACTTCATCGACGATCACCAGTCGGTTCTGGAACGTCCAATTGTATCGGTGACCCAGGTAGTTCCCGATCATCCAGCGCGTTCCTGCAATCAAGGCAAATGCACTGGCCGTACCAATGGCGAAAATCGCGCGTGAGAATTGCTCGCTCCACTTCATGTAGAAGAGGAGGCTCATTGCCACCGCGCAGGCGTAGATCAGCGCTTTCAAGGAACGCTTGATGCCGACCCAGGGCCGCTCGAGAGAAGCCAGCGAATAGGCCCGGTTATTAAGAGCGACCAGAATGAAGATCGGGAGAACGATCGCCAGACTTTCACCTGTCTGATCATTGACTGGCGATCCGAGGCGAATAGCACCGCCGACAATGAAGCCCGCGGCAATAGCAACGACGTCATACAGGAAAAACAAGGAAAGGTTTCGAACCCGCATGGCCTCGTAGGGACGAGGTTGAATCGCGGGTTTAAAGGCACGGCTTTCCGCGGTCACCAGAGCGGAGACTCGTGGGGGGCTGTCAGTTTCCGAGCTTCTTACAACCCCGTCCATATGCTTGATTAACTCATTGCTGAGTTGAAAGTCATAAATGGTCAGTTAACGATTGGGCAAGGCGGAGCCTCGATTTGTGCCAGAGTGGGACAAATTTGGCCCAGTTTCGCAATGCCGCTGGGTGGCTTCTTGACTCATCGCAGCGACAGCGCAAAACGCATGGTTAATTTTCGTTAAAATGATTTCTTACTTTGAGGGGCGCAATCATGATCTTGAGAATGGCAGCGGGAATTGCCTTGCTGAGTGCAGCATCGATTGTCTCGGCCCAGGGTCCTTGGGTTCCCGGTAGTGAAATCACGGGTCAGCAAGTCCAGGTCGAGACCTTCGGCGTGATCAATTACGTCACGTTCGAGCCTAACGGGATCGCGCGGATCAGTTCGCCTTCGGGAGCGAAGGTCGTTGACGCGACCTGGACAGCCGGAAACGGTGAACTTTGCCTGTTCAGCGGCGATAAGTCGGATTGCTATCCATATGCACGGCCGTTTCAGGCTGGGCAGGCGGTGGACCTGACGAGCAAATGCGCGGTGCCGACACGTTGGCTCGCTCCTGCGGTTACACGTCCCGCTGGCGAGCGCGGATAGAACAGGATCGCGTTGGAGGGCGCCATCATTGCGCCTTCGGACAGGCAATGTAGGCCCTCGAAGTCAGACCTGGCTACCGATCCCTGACCAACGCTATCTCAGGTTAACGAGCTTCAAAACGGAATCGGTAGTCCTGCGACTGGGTGGGAACAGACAATTTGGCTGGCTCAACAGATGTGAGCGCCAAGCCGACACCATGTGTCCGATAAGTCTCGCCGAGGGTCAGCCGCACTGTCTCGCGCCAGCCAGCGCCATCAATTCTGGCGCTTAAGACTACCCGACCGGCCCAGACACACTGCGCAAGGGCCGGGCATCGGCTATCTTCGAGAACCTCCTTAGGCGTCACGACCAGGCTTCCGACACGGGTCGGTTGATCGATCGCGGCAATACCGTCGGAACGTATCGGCCCGCCGTCGACCACGGGTCCGGCGGAAACTGTCGAGCAACTTGCGACTAAGGCGAGCAGGGGAAGGGTAAGCAATTTCATATGCCAAATATCGAACCAGATTCATGAGCGGTCAATGAATGGCGGGCTTCTTTTCCATGATGTGGCATCGGCCGGACTCTCAGCGCGAAAGATTTCCAATAGTCCTTGGGTTATGCCGCCAGTCGCAGACAATCGCGTCCGCCGCGCTTGGCTTCATAAAGAGCGGCATCAGCCTTCGCGAGTTCGATGTCCAGGCAAGTCGATCGAACCGCGGTCAGTCCGATTGACACCGTGAATTGGATGGTTTTCGCTCCAAAGAAGGTAATGGCGTTCGCGATCTCTGTTCGCAATCTCTCGCAGGCCTGTTGCGCAGCGCTTTCGGTCAACCCACAAAAAAGGATTGCGAATTCTTCCCCGCCAATGCGGGCTACGCAATCATCCTTCCTCACCATGCGCAGGACTATATCTGCGAAGGTCTGCAGGGCACGGTCGCCGGCAGCGTGGCCATATTGATCGTTGATTGCCTTGAAATGATCGATATCGAGAATGGCGAGAGAGTTTCGCTCGCCGCTCCTGATCTCTTCGAACCTGCTTTCAAAGCCGCGGCGGTTCAGCAGGCCAGTCAGACCGTCGATGCGCGCCTCTTGGATCAGGTTCAGCTCTTCACGTTTGCGCGCATCGCTGTCGCGGACAATGCTCACTACGCTTTCGGCTTCCCCTTGAGGATTGCAAACCGCACGCGAGAGGGTCTCGAACCAGCGAGAATTACCGTCCTTGTCGCGGGCCTGGAATTCGTAGCGTACCGTCTTGCCGGAAGAGGCTAGGACTTCCGCATGGCATTGCTGGACGTGTTCTTTCCAATCCGGCTCGACCAACGCCAGGATATTCCCGTCGCTGATTTCGGATAGCGAGAAACCGCAAAGCCGCTCAACTGAAGGGGAACCATAAAGTATCCGGCCATCGGTACTTAAATGGAAAACCGCGTCAGAAGAATTATCGAGCAAGAGCTCGAAGCGCTGCTCGCTTTCGCGAACCCGGCGCCACAATCGCTTGCGATGGCGAAGATCGGCGGTGATCGGGAAAACGGTAAAGACCACCGATGCCAGATAGAATTGGAAGAACTGCGAACGGGCTGTCTCGGTTGCTGGCATGAGAGAGATCGGACCGTGACCTGATGCCGTGTAGACGGCGCCGATCAGCGCGAGGACGGCAATTGCGGAAGCCGCGACGACCCGGTCCTGCCGAAAGCAAATCAGTGAGAGCGGACCGAGCGGGAAAAACAGGATGGGGAAGGCAGACTGCGAGAAGGTGAAAACTGTCGCCGCGACAAAGAGCAGGAACAGCCAGAAGGTTTCCGCCCAATTTTCACTAGTCATCCTGCTTGCAAAACGACGGAATTCTCCTCGCATGAGCAGAAGGAAGAACGGAGTGAAGGTTATTCCGCCAAGGGCGTGGCCGATAAACCAGGTGATCCATGACTGGGTGAGGGACTGACCGCTCAACAGATAAAGCGATATGCTTCCGAAGGTCGCACCAATGATTGGAGCGATGAAACCCACCTTCACGGTAAACCATGCGAACCACTGGAAGGAATTGAGGGTGTTCGTGGCAATCCTTCGACGCATGAGCGTGGAGGCGACCACGGCTTCGAGCATATTGACCGCTGCGATCGGAGCGGCCGCTGACCATCCCAAACCGACTGTGCCTGTGACCAAGGTGTTGGCGACGAAACACGCCAAGACAATCGGCAGCCAATCACGCCGAGGCACTGAGGAAAGGGTGGCCGATAGATAAGCGGTCGCGAACCAGAAAGTCGCAAAGCCGCCATGAAAGCGGCTGAAGGCAATGGCGACGCCGGCAACCAGGGCGTAGCCAGCGGCAAAGCTCATTGAACGGATATAGATGTTCATGACGCGGGATTAGACCGGAGCGGATTATCACTCGCTAAAGCTTCAATCGAAAATGGATTGAATTGAGACCCTTCGGGATAGAACATCCGTAACGGATTACGACGGCCCCAATCGATTTTGCCCCGAGCGCAAATCTAACTGGTCCAAAATGGTGCTAAATGCTTGTCCAAAATGGACCTTTGATTAAGATCACCTTTGCTCGGTCCCACTAGCGAAGTCATCTTTGCTGAGATGAAGGACCAAATCATGTCCAAGCGTAATGCTCTTTACCCCAGTGACTTGTCAGCCTCGCCCATCCTTGGCGTGGTAGGGCAGGCGAACCCGGTCGAAATTCCCACGGAATTGCTCCGGCTCGCAATGAACCATCATGCGACGCGCGATGCGCGCACCAGCTTTTTTGACGCCAGCATTTTTGGCGAGGCGGCATGGGACATCCTGCTGGCACTCTATATCGCCCAGGGTCGCGGATATTCGATGAAGGTTTCCGACGCCTGTTACGAGGCAAGGGTTCCTCCGACCACGGCTCTTCGCTGGCTTGATCATCTCGTCCAAACAGGGATGGTCGAACGCCGGGAAAATGCGATGGATTTACGATCGGTCCTGGTTCGCATTACGCCTGCGGCTGCGCTTCAAATGAACCAGTATCTGCGGCGCACTGCAGCGATCTTGTCCCGATCCTGAACGCTCAGGACTGAAAGTTGGCAAAACGGGCGGGCGGCGATAGAGTGTCGCTGCTCGGAGATTATCGCACATGCCTACAGCTAACGGGATGCAGCGTCAGCGCGACGACGCACTTCATGCACTGAGGAAATCGCTCGAAGTGGTGCTTGACGAACTCGACCAACTCGACATCCCGGCGGACGTCGGAGCATTGCTTGACCAGGCAATCCAACGACTTCGGGAGATCTCCAAGAGTTAGGATTGTTCCGCTTCGGATAAGAAACTCCTTGCGGTCTCCCATATTTCTGCAAACATGACGACGCCGGATCTCTAGCCGAGGAATTCGCTATGCGAACTTCGAAGAGCGAGGTCGTCGACAAAGTGCAGCCATGGAAGAGGCCGGTTATCCGGGTATTTCCCCTTAGCATCGACGAGACCGCACGGATCAAAGCGTCCGGGGATCACGCACGAACGCTCAACGAGATCCATCGCCGTCGGCTTAAAATTCTGAGTTCAGCAATCTAGACAAGTTTCAAGAACAGCGTGCCGCTGAATGAGGTGGGCTTCCATGATGAATGGAAGTCCACCTCTACTGGCGCGCCAGCTGGGTGCCATTGTGGGGCCGCGGGCTTTCAGAGCGTGAAGTTACTGGCGGGGGAGTTGAATGAGGCCCCGCCGGACAGCGGGGCCTCGAACAATGTGGCCCTGTGGGAGGCCATATTGGCGCAGTCCGAGCAAACCCGAACTCCAGCTCCTGGTAATAAGTCAGGCGTATTGCCGAGTGCTTTCAACTCAAACCAATTCGGATCGAACCGCTTAAAGAAGAAGCTACTCCTAATAGCATCCACGATGGGAAGCGGGAGCCACATCGTCCCGCGAAATGTACGACAACTGAGCCGCTTGCAGGAAAGAATCCGTCGAACCGCGACGAACTTTCCCGGCGCCCATAATGGATTGACGTGGGTCTATACGGGATACGGAAGAGCAATTTGTGGCTCTGGGCGAATGCCGACTTTGTGAGGATGATTGTGCGTGCTCTTGCTGCGTTCTCGCAGGATGTCGTCGCTTTAGAGAGGCGATGCCGCGACGGCCTCCAGCCAGGAGGGAAATTCATTAGGTGCCATTGAGACAGAACGGACCGCGAGCTCTATGTCCTCCTTGAGGATCCCAGAACTCACCGACCTTAGTATAACCAATCGGCAGTGAGAACCTTTCGTCCTTTTCCGGGTCTCTTGCCAAGAATTAGGCCAATGCCGAAACTTCCGTCTCGGCATTGGCCTAACTGCTTGGTCTTGTGCGACAGGCGCCCCGTTCTCTGAGAACACTTTCTCAAATCAGAAACGCAGCCCTACTCGCCCTCCGAAACCGCGAACATCGCCAAGGTCTGCCCAGACGCCGACGACTGGTTTAGCCGACCCCGAGCCTTTCAGACCAGCTTCGAGCCGTCCCCAAGTTCGGCCGTACTTGGC
Organism: uncultured Alphaproteobacteria bacterium; assembly: GCA_963843855.1. Lineage (GTDB taxonomy): Bacteria > Pseudomonadota > Alphaproteobacteria > Sphingomonadales > Sphingomonadaceae > Sphingomicrobium. The sequence continues at coordinate 7,832 of CAWJMA010000007.1, read as the reverse complement.
CGATGCCCGGTCCGTTTCTGCGCCACTCGACAGTGTCATGGTGCGCTTGCCAGCCAGATCGCCGTTCAATTGGGCGGAAATATAAGGAGCAAGTCGGCTCGAGCCGAAGGAAGCTTCTGCACCGATCGATCCTCGCATGCCGTCCACCGATGAAAAATCGTAGTCAATTCCGCCGGCAGAGAAACTCTCGACAGACGTGTCTACGTAGGAAAGGCTAGCGTGCATGCTAACTTTGCCGAACCCAACGTCCTGGCGGTAGCCTGCTTCCAACAAGCTGCCCCAGCTTTGGATATCGGGATTCTTGCTCGCGTCGTTAAACGCGCTTCCGTTCAGCTCAGCTTTCCCGCTGTCGAACTTAGCGAGCACGTTCGCATAGAAGCCGCTCTCACCACCAAAGGAAAGATAGGCACCGATGTTATAGGCTTCCAAATCAAGTCCTCCGGCCGAAGACCGGAAGTCGGAATCCGATTTTTCATAACCTAATGTCATCCCGGCCCGCGCATTATCGGAGATCGGGACATCGGCTCCGAGTTGCACCCCAAAACGGTTGCTCTTCGTGCGCTCGTCGATGACGGTATCAGTGCCGAACGAGGCAGCATTAACGCGTTCGCCGCTTCGATCATTGCTCGCATAAAGCTGTCCCCAGAAGCCAAATCCTTTAGCTTGGGCGGGGTTCATGGAACGTGTCTGGCTTAGAGTGGCTCCAGCCGACTGGTGCCACAAATCCTCTCCAAGCTCGCCCAGGACAAGCGGTCGGTAAGCCGTGCTGTTTGGCAAAGCCAGAAGATAGATACCGCTACCCACCTGCTGGAGTTCATAGTTGATCAGAGCGGATGCACTGTTCCCCATGGTAAAATTACTGACAGCGTTCTGGGTCTGATTGAGCGCCTGCGTTCCTATGCCTTGATCTACCGTGCCAACCAGGGTGCCGGTGCTCGAGATGCCAGGGGCAGCGGACACATAGATCGCTGTCTTTCCGGCGGAACCACCATTGACAACAAACTGATCGGCTTGGCCGTTCGCTACGTCCAGCAGGATCGAGGATGTCGGGCCGGCCAAAAATCCGTTCGTGATCGTAAGGACATCGCCGACATTGCCGTTTTGCATGTCGATGATGCCGTTATTTACGAAGACTGCATCACTCGTGATCAACGTTTCGCCCGGGGCGACCGTGATGGTCCCGTTATTTTCAAATAGCGTTGCACCGGTCAGATCGAAGGATCCGCCCGTGATCGCGAACACGCCCTGGTTGGTGAAGCTTTCCAGACCGACAAAGTTGGCCCGGTTCGCGTTCAACGTCCCGGAATTCGACACGCTATCTTGGCCTTCACCGAAGTTGCTTGCGGCAGATGTGTTCCAGACGCCACCGGACGCTACTAAGATGACATCGTTTCCGTAATCGCCGTCAAACCTTCCCGATACAGTGCCTCCGCTGGCAATGGTCGTATTGGAACCATTGCTGCGGACGGCAATCGCGACGCCATCTAGCGAATATGCCGCGACGGTTCCGTTCACGACCGTCGAAGCGAGGCCCATCGCCATGTTCACCACAGCATAGCTATTTGCATCGGTCGCCCGGACGGTTTTACCGGCGTTGACGTTAATAGTGGACGTGCCGCATGCGATGGTCATCACGCCCACGAAATCGGCACTGATGTCACCGGTTACGTTCACTGTCGCGTTCTGAGTATTTTGCTCGGTGCATCCATCGTAGGTTAGTGGTTGCCATGGCCACAACGCCGAAAGACCTAGCGCCCGTTGCGACTATATCGCCAGTATTAACTGTGGTGTTGCCCCCATAGCCATCGACGTAAATCCCGCGGGCATATCCTCCCGAGACGGTCGTTGAAACGGCGGTAAGATTGACATCGCCACCGCCCGTCACGACAAAAACACCTTTGCTGTTGTGACCACCAACCAGGCTTACTGTTCCTGTATTGGCCGTGACACCTGATGCGCCATAAAGATTGAAGCCGTTGACATTCCCAGAGGAATTTACGTTCACCGTCCCGTTGTTCGTCAGCTGCAAGAGGCCGCCAGAGCTCAAAGCAATCCCATTTGCCGGGCTCGTATCTAGCCGACGAAGCGTTCACGCTGCCGCTGAGTGAAACGTCAAGCGAATTTGCGTGGCTGATCGTGAACCCGCCTTGGGCGTTCGCACCGAACACGCCTCCGGTTGAGAACGTACCTGTCGCAGTTTCCGGCGGATTTGTTGCGTCATCAATGCAATTAAAGGTGGGGGGATTGGCACTTGTATCACTCGTACAAGTGGAAGCCGCTGAAGCGCTTCCATGAACGCTGACCGTTGCCAAGATCCCAAAGAGAGTGAAGGCTACTCCGGACTTCAACTGCGCTTTATAATTGAAACTGGTCATGGGAAACTCCTGCCTAATATGATCAGGAGAATGCGTTGTTTCTCTGTAGGATAGGTTTCCTAAAGGTCCGTAATGGAGCGGATTTGTTTTTAGAGGGTCTGGGTGGAAGATCGGTGGCAATGATGATGGCGAAATCTGATAAAATGCGTAATGGACCAAGTCGATGACCGAAGAAGCAGAAACCCAAATCGATTACAGCGTATTCTCGCCTCCGATTAGAACCGAAAAATGCCGGTTGTATTTGATCAGCCCACAGGATGTTTCCGGAATATTTCAAGACAGGTTGGTATCTGCGCTCGAGGGTGGCGATGTTGCTGCGTTCCAATTACGGGTCAAAGATGTCGATGAGGACGAGCTGGCACGTCTGGCCGATCCGCTCCGGCGCATCTGCGCCGATCACGATGTCGCGTTTATCGTCAACGATAATATGCAGCTCGCTAAACGCTTAGCGGCCGACGGAGTGCATCTTGGTCAATCAGACGGCGATCCGCGAGAAGCGCGCGCGTTGCTTGGACCGGAAGCCCAGATTGGACGAACTTGTCACGACAGTCGGCATCTTGCGATGGAAGCAGGCGAGGCGGGATGTGACTATGTCGCCTTCGGCGCTTTTTATCCCACGACGACCAAGCCCTCGCATTACCGGCCTGAGCCGGGACTGCTCAGCTGGTGGTCGGCGATTTCCGAAATCCCAAGTGTTGCGATTGGCGGGATCACGCCAGCCAATGCTCTGCCATTAATCGCGGCTGGAGCGGATTTTATTGCGGTGTGCCAGGCAGTATGGGGCAGCGACGACACTTCAGCAGCTGTATCGGAATTTAACGAGTGTTTCAGCGCCTGATCGGATCGCTAGGGATATCCGTCACTAGCGTTTATTACGTCAAATGTGCCTCGTCGACGTTCGCACAAAATATCACTCCGAGTTCGATGAGGATTGCGAGTGATCGCATCAGTTCTTTGGCGCCAGCAAAATCCAGTTTTAGCTCAAGCGTCTCTAGCGAGATGGGCTGATCGCTAGTGAGTTTTTCCAAAGCTGACCGAGACTTCGGCGGGAAATTGAAAAGACCGAGAGCCGGCCCGAACTTCGACCCTACCGTCTTTGTTATCCGTCATCGCTAATTTTTGTGTCGAGGCCAGCCAAAATAGCGTGCTTGGCGACCATTGCTCAGGCGGTACCCTCGAGAGGTCAGGTAACGAAAACCGGGGCGGGCGGGGCGCGTTGCTCTCCTCTGCTCTTCGAAAATTTCGACCAATTCCGATGTTATCTTAGACTTGAATGGCCCGGCGCATATCTGCAAGCCATATGTCTAGTGCGCCGTCTGCGTTGGAGCTTGGAATGGCAGCGCGAATGAAATGCTCATCGTCCAATTGGCTAGTTAGCCACCGTAAGATATTCGCTTCCCGTCGGCCGCGCCACGGCGAGTGTTAAATGGAGTGATGGGCCATCTTTTGCCACTGCGGAGTGGGGCCATCCGCGCGGAATATAAAGCACGTCGCCGTCGTCCAATTTGCCCGTCCACTCGGGCTTAGCGCCCGGTGCCGGTGGTTCGAAGATGTCAGAATCATTGGGATCAAAACGTACGGGACGATAGATGCTCCAATCTTTTTTGCCGGCGATCTGCAGGATAAAGACGTCATGGCTGTCAGCATGGAGGTCTAGGCCCGGTTCGTTTCCCCAACTCGCATATAAATTTATCCACGTTTTGGAAGGGAAAGCTGCGCTCACGGAATTGGGGAGCGTCTGAAGCTTGGGAAAAATCTGGTCGACAAAGTCGAGGATCAACGTGGCTCCGCGACTGAGTAATGCAGTCAGCGCGCCTGCGTTCAAAAATCCAGCCCGTGTGAGATAGAGCTCATCTGCGAGCCTTTTCCCGTTGCGCACCACTCGGAAGTGGTCATGATTGGGCGCACACTTTTCAAGGTACTCCGCGAGATCGCCCCAACCAAAAATTTCGCGAAATCGGCCCACACTTCCACGCCAATGTCGCAGAGATTGTCCAAAGTCCTGGGCTATAAAAGTCGAGACCGGCGTGGGGGCTATGATCCCAGTCAGCGTGAGATCAATCTCTCTCTCCGAGTTGGATAAACTGGGAAAGGTCATTCTGAAGCGATCGATCGTGGGGCTGTCGACTGCCTCGAGTTCAAAATTGGTCTTTGAAGAGGAGCATATTCAGATACGTCCCCTCCGGTCACGACCGTGTTCCCAACCGTCAGCCATGCGTGGGCTTCAAATTGATCAGGCGCCTGTTTGGGGACGCCAAGATGAAGCTCAGTGGCAACATTCTCACTATTAAGCCATCTTTGGGCAGCGATCGCTTGAACAAGACAATCCGCTCTCCAAGGAACGCGAGACGCGACGCGAGGGATGAAAAATGCTACGCGCTTCACTAGCTCACTTGGCTGCCGGTGACGCGAAGAAGACCCGCCGGTTTGATCGCTGATCGTTGGAGCCGCTGTGTTGCAGGCAACCCAAAATCGGGCTCGTGCCAATTCGTACGTGGCGCGCGCAACATCCAAGATAAGTCTGCTGTTAAAGTCGCTGTCGTCAGACATCGACCAATATGCCTTTCGCTAATAATTCACCGATGAACTCACGAGCATCTTTTTGGACCGCTGCTATGTCGACGGCAAATTCGTCCGCCAGGATCTGGCAAACTTCGGTTGGTTTGTTGCCAAGCTTGATTAGTTCCCAAATCCTGGTGCCGATCATGTCGAGGCCAAAATAAGTTCCGCTGGCAAGCTGAAGGATGATGGTTTCATCGCCTACCGCCGTCTCGACCACGTCTGCCGATTGTTCGAAATTGCGTCTCAATACGTCCGTCATAGGTAGTCCACCATATGATCACAGATCGCTTTTCTAACGTCGGGAAGACGTTCATATGTGCGTGGGTAGCACAGTTCGAATGCGGGTAACCTGATCCGCCAATTTACTGACGTGGAAGAGTCGCACTCTCGCGCGCGAAATATCACTCGGATCTAGCGCAAAACTTTGTCCGAGGATGCCTACGCAAGCTTCCGCTTTTGTCATAGGGCGAATAGTGATCTCACTGTCCTCGCTAGCTTCGCCAAGTTGGTACAAAGCCTTCAGGGGCAAGGAGATTGGGCCTTCTTCACTGCCGACTGGCAACTCTATTCGTTGTTTCGGCGTGTAGTGAGCTATGTCGAACGCTTCGATAGGGTCCGTGAACAAGGCGTCGATGGAATCAGGAAACAATCGGAGGCTTCGGTAGACAGCTTCTGCTGACGGCCGCCCCTCGCACCAAGTGACGACCATCGCATCGTCACCCATTAGATACGCTCCCGCACGTTCAAAGCTTGCCGACAACGTCGACTTGCCCTCGGCCCGATGCTCCCATCAAAAGGATCGCACCGTCGCCGATTTGAATCGCACCAGCATGAAGCACAAGACAGTCTTGATCGGAAATAAGGCGCGGGAGGACTTGGTCAGACGCGAAATGGCGCAGCGAAGCTTCGGTCACCGTCGGCTCAATGTAAGCGAACATTCGTCGCTCATCGTGCACGTCTACTGCAATTTCTGTACCGAGTTGGAAACGGTATCCCAAACCTTGGGGTCCAGTAAGTCTGGAAATTTCAAGTGAACCACTATCATCTCGCCAGACTGCGGTTGCTGAGCCGGGCAATCTTCCTTCGAAATGCCCCTGACAGACCTCGATCGTCCAATTGTTTAAATGCGGAAAACACAGTTACTATCGGACAATCGATCTCGCAGGAGATCGGGAGTTTAAGGAAAAACCTTGTTCCTGTCTCGATCCGCCTTCGGCTGTCACTTTTCGTCCCAGCAGCCGTCATCGCTTTCACGCTGCCGTAGGTCGTCAGCTTTGGAGACGAATAGCGAGGGGCACGATCTTCAGAAGATTTCGATTTTGTCATGTTTGCAATTCCTTACGGGTCAGTGAACCGCCGTCTTAAAGTTTCGCCGGAGCCAACTAGCCAAAACGCGTAACCTGAATTGCCGCTCTCTGTCTACGCTATAAAGGTGGCCTGGCATCGACGACGTCCGGCTTGCGAGGTCACAAACTTGTCTAAGAGTGGACGATCGTCGTCCACTTCCGGAGAATCTGCTCGACCAATGTTTCAATAATTTGGCTGTAAAACGCCACCCCAAATGCTCCTTGCCTCGCCGCCAGACGATCCGGTCGGGTAAAATGCCTTCCATAGCGTGCCGCATAATCAATTTCGGCCAGCCATCTTGTTGGAGATAGCTGGTCCGGCAATGACAAACAGAAGGCGATAACACGGATATCCATAAACGGATCTCGCGGCTCGATGGCGAATTGTGCAGCGACCCTGTCATATCGCTCACGACCCACCGTCAGTGCAGGGTGCGCTATCGACTTCGAGCGGTGCCGGGGCCCAAAGGGCAATTCACTTTCGGCATGGGCTTCAAACATCTTTTCGTCTCATTCTCAAGTTCACCGCTTGGGCGAAAGACTTCTTAGCCCGCTCTCGCCAACGAGGAATTTTCGATAGGTTCGGTTCCGAATGAATGTGCGTCGCGCTGCGCGGAAGCTTCGTGGGCGCGAATGCGGCCCAAATGGCAGCCAGATATTCGCGCCAAAGTATTTCGCTGTGAAACTTTTGGGATCCTCGCGCTTCGCGAATTGATCGCAAGATTTTTCCACGACGTAATAAGGCTGCGATCTGGTTGCCTGCCGTAAGCGTGATGTCCCCGGCCACGCCATCTAGCACCACCTTGATACCCCGGGCGTGAGCAGCACGGTAAATTGTCCGCACCAATGTCATATTCCCGTCAAATGGTTCTTTGATTCTTGGGTTAGACGGATCAACTCATCATCAATAATCAGATCGTTAGAGTAGTCGATTTGGATTGGGTGAATACCTTGGCCTTAACCGCCTCTCTGATCGCCCGGGTTTCGGGGCACGACTCTGGATTGGGACCCGTCGCAGAGAATGTCATTAAGCGGCCCAAGGCCCTGCTCATCGTAAATCTTGGAAGCAACGGCTACGACGGAGTTGGAGTCTAGCCCACCCGACAACATCGAGCCAACCGGCCCTGCTGATCGCAAGCGACAAAGCACGGCCACCTGAAACACCTCACGAAACGCCTTTATGTATTCTTCGAGGGAATTGAGATGGAGTTGCGGACCAGGGCGCAATTCCCAATACCGTCGAATTGACACGCCTTTGTTGTCGACAACCATGGTGTGCGCCGGAGGAAGCCGAAAGACTTCCTCGAAAAAAGTCGAGGTGAAATCGATCCCTTCGAGATTATCCAAGTAATCGGCAATGCGGGCTTCGTTGCATCGCTTTGGCACTTCTGCGTGCGCGACTATCGCCTCTGCCTCAGTCGCAAATGCAAAAATCTTGTCTGGAGAATGGTGAAATAGGAGCTGTCGCATTCCCATGTGATCGCGGGCCAGAAATAACTTCCGATTTCGAGAATCCCAAATTGCAAAGGCAAAATCGCCCAGCAGATGA
>CAWJMA010000006.1:0-547200 GCA_963843855.1 uncultured Alphaproteobacteria bacterium | reverse complement strand
CCGCGATGAAATAGCCCTGAACGGTGGTAAGGAGCACGGTCAGGTAACGGGTATATTGGTTGAGCTTCTTGCGCCCGGTCTCGCCTTCCTTCTTCAGCGCCTTCCATGGCCCGTAGAGCGAGCCCATCAACTGCACGACGATCGATGCCGTGATGTAGGGCATGACGCCAAGCGCAATGATCGAGGCGCGTTCGAGCGCCCCGCCGGAGAAGGTATTGAAGACGTCGAGCACGCCGCCCGTCTGGGTCGCATACAGCTGCTGCATCGACACCGGGTCGATGCCGGGGATCGGGACGAACGAAGAAGCCGGAAGAGAACCAGCGCCCCCAGCGTGAACCACAAGCGACGCTTGAGTTCGGTCGCTTTGGAGAAGCTTGCCAGCGAAATGTTGGAAGCCAGTTGTTCGGCTGCGGATGCCATTACCAAATCCCTAAAAATCAAAGGCGGCGACGGGCAGAACCGCCCCCCGCCGCCCGATATAGTCACTCGAAGGCGCTTGCGAAGCCCCTAAGACGGAAAAGGCTTACGCCTTCTTCCCCGCTTTGGCGGCAATCTTGGCGTCGCGGGTCTTGCCCTTCTTGGCAGCGGCCAGCGCGGCAGGATCCTTCGCTTCGATGATTTCGACCTTGCCGCCAGCCTTTTCGACCGCCTCGATCGCTCCCTTCGACGCGCCGGCAACCTTGAAGCTGACCTTAGTCGTCAGTTCGCCCTTACCGAGAAGGCGGACGCCGTCCTTGCCGCCGCGTGCGAGGCCAGCTGCCTTCAGCGCATCGTGGTCGAGCGTGCCCTTGGTTTCGAGCTTCTTGGCATCAATCATCTTCTGGATCGCACCGAGGTTCACCTCGGCGAAGTCCTTGGCGAAGATGTTGTTGAAGCCACGCTTCGGCAAGCGCATGTGAAGCGGCATCTGGCCACCTTCAAAGCCCTTGATGGAAACGCCCGAACGGCTCTTCTGGCCCTTCTGACCGCGCCCGGCAGTCTTGCCCAAGCCCGAACCGATACCACGGCCGACGCGGACGCGACCCTTGCGGGCACCATCATTGTCGCGGATTTCATTGAGTTTCATATCGTGCACTCGCTTTCGCTTTTGTCGCGCATGAATCCGGCAGCATCGCCGCCGGCTCCAAACAGGTTGATATTAGTCTTCGACCTTCAGCAGGTGCTGGACCTTGCGGACCTGCCCCATCACTTCCGGGGTGGCAGGAACCTCAACCGTGCGATGCATCTTGTTGAGGCCCAGACCGACCAGGGTCGCGCGCTGGGTCTTGTCACGACGGATCGGCGAACCGGTCTGTGTGATTTTGATGGTTTTGAATTCGTTCTTGGCCATGGGTTACTCCGTCACCGCTTCGGCGGTGGCTTCGGCCTCGGCGCTCGCCATTCCACCACGGCCAAGCAGGTCGGCGACCTTCTTGCCACGACGCTGGGCGACCGAACGGGGGCTGGTCTGTTCTTTCAGCGCCTCGAAAGTGGCGCGGATCATGTTGTACGGGTTCGACGTGCCGACCGACTTGGTGACAACGTCAGCAACGCCAAGGCTCTCGAACACAGCGCGCATCGGACCGCCCGCGATGATGCCGGTACCCGACGGAGCCGAGCGGACCGTGACCTTGCCAGCGCCGAAATGGCCCTTGCCGTCATGATGCAGCGTGCGACCGTCGCGAAGCGGCACGCGAACCATGGCCTTCTTCGCAGCGGCAGTCGCCTTGGAGATGGCTTCCGGCACTTCGCGCGCCTTGCCGTGACCGAAACCGGCGCGGCCCTTGCCGTCACCGACGACGACCAAAGCTGCGAAACCGAAGCGCTTACCGCCCTTGACGGTCTTCGACACGCGATTGATGTGAACCAGCTTTTCGATCAGGTCTTCGCCGTCGTCGTCGCGGTTGCCACGGCGATCGTCGCGGCGGCCACGGCCACCGTCACGTCCACCACGGCCGCCATCGCGACCACCGCCGCCGCCACGACCACGGCCGCCACGCGGCGGGCCACGATTTTCGGTCGGCGCGGCCGCTCGCGGAGCCGGAGCTTCGGCCGGAGCAGCAGCAGCTTCAGGAGCCGGGGCTGCGTCGGCATTTACCGACGCTGCGACGGTTGCGGGCGTACCCTGCGGATTTTCGGCCGCCGGGGTTTCGGTGGTTTCCACCGGGGTCTGGTTTTCGTCAGCCATTTAGAACTCCAATCCGCCTTCGCGGGCGGCATCGGCGAGGGCCTTCACCCGGCCATGGAACAGGAAGCCGCCACGGTCGAAAACGACCTTGTCGACGCCGGCCTTCTTGGCCTTGGCGGCAAGCGCCTTGCCAACCGCAGCTGCGGCTTCGGCAGTGGCACCGGTCTTGGCCTTGACGTCCTTGTCGAGGCTGGACGCCGAAGCCAGCGTCTTGCCGGCTGCGTCGTCGATGACCTGCGCATAGATGTGACGGCCCGAGCGGTGGACCGAGAGACGCGGCTTGCCGGCGGCACGAGCGCGAAGTGCGCTGCGAACCCGACGACGGCGGCGATCGAAGAGAGAGAGTTTCGCCATGGCTTACTTCTTCTTGCCTTCTTTGCGGAAGATGAACTCGCCGCGATATTTGATGCCCTTGCCCTTGTAGGGCTCCGGCTTGCGCCAGCGACGGATTTCGGCAGCGACCTGGCCGACTTTCTGCTTGTCGATGCCGCTGATCTCGACCGTGTTGGCATCGGGGGTCTTGACCTCGACACCTTCCGGCACGGCGTAGTTGACATCGTGGCTGTAGCCGAGCTGCAACTTGAGGTTGCGGCCCTGCGCCTGCGCACGATAGCCGACGCCGGTGATCTCGAGCACCTTCGTGAAGCCTTCGGTAACGCCAGTCACCAAATTCTGCACGTTGGTACGCTGCATTCCCCAAGCCGAGCGCGAACGCTGCGAGGGGCTGATCGGCTTGATGCTGATCGCACCGTCATCGAGGTCGTACTTGATGAGATCGTCGAGCATCTGCATGCTCAGCGTTCCCTTCGGACCCTTGACGGTCAGGGTCTGGCCTTCGACCGACGCCGAAACGCCGTTGGGAAGGTCGACCGGCTTTTTACCGATGCGGCTCATTAGAACACCTCCGCCAGCACTTCGCCACCGACATTCTGGTCGCGGGCTTCAGCATCGCTGAGCACGCCACGCGGGGTCGAGACGATCGTGATGCCGAGGCCGTTGCGGATACGCGGCAGCTCTTTCGAGCCCGAGTAAACGCGGCGGCCCGGCTTCGAGACGCGGGCAAGATGCTGAATCGCAGGCTGGCCCTCGAAATATTTGAGTTCGATCCGCAGGCCCTTCTGGCCCGACAGTTCTTCCTCGGTGTAACCGCGGATGTAGCCTTCGCGCTGAAGCACATCGAGCACATAGGCACGAAGCTTCGACGCCGGCGTCAGGATGGAATCCTTGCGCGCCTGCTGGCCGTTGCGGATGCGGGTGAGCATATCACCCAGGGGATCGGTCATCGCCATATCAGATGCCCTTACCAGCTCGACTTGGTGAGACCGGGGATCAGGCCCTTATTGCCCAATTCCCGGAGCATGATCCGCGAAAGGCGGAACTTGCGATAAAAACCGCGGCTGCGGCCGGTGAGCTCGCAGCGGTTGCGGATGCGGGTCGGATTGCCGTTGCGCGGCAGTTCGGCCATTTTCAGGCGCGCGATCAGACGCTCGGTTTCATCGAGTGTCTTGATCATTCGCTTTTGCCTTCAGCTTTTCCAGCTTGGCCGCCGTTTGCTTGACGAGCTTCTTGCGACGCTCGTTCTTGTTCACGGAACTCAGTTTCGCCATGACTTAAGTTCTCCAGCGCCGCTTACGCGGCTTCTTTCTGTTCGTCCGCCGGGAACGGGAAGTTGAACAAGCGCAGCAGTTCGCGCGCTTCTTCGTCCGTCTTCGCGGTGGTGGTGACAATGATGTCCATTCCCCGGACCTTTTCGATCTGGTCGTAATTGATCTCGGGAAAAACGATCTGTTCCTTCAGGCCCATCGCATAATTGCCACGGCCGTCGAACGACTTCGGGTTGAGACCACGAAATCGCGGACGCGGGGCAATGCGACAGTGACGAGACGGTCGAGGAATTCGTACATGCGTTCGCGGCGCAGGGTAACCTTGCAACCGATCGGCATGCCTTCGCGCAGCTTGAACTGCGCGATCGACTTCTTCGCCTTGGTGATGACCGGCTTCTGACCGGCAATCTTTTCCATCTCGGCCGAAGCGGCCTCGACCTTTTTCTTGTCCTGGGTCGCTTCGCCAACGCCCATGTTGATGACGATCTTGTCCAGCTTGGGAACTTCAAGTGAGTTCTTGTAGCCGAACTTCTCGGTCATCGCCTTGGCGATGCGCTCCTCGTAATCCTTCTTCAGGCGAGGGGTGTACTGCTCTCTTGGCTCAGCCATTGATCAGCTCCCCGGACTTGACGGCCACGCGGACCTTCTTGCCATCCTTGGTTTCGAAGCGGACGCGGGTCGCCTTGCCGGTCTTCGGGTCGGCAATCGCGACCTTCGACACGTGCATCGGCGCTTCGCGACGCTCCAGGCCACCTTGCGGATCGACCTGGGTCGGCTTCTTGTGGCGGACCGCCACGTTGACGCCGGCAACGACGACCTTGCCGTCCTTGGGCATCGACTTGGTGACTTCGCCGGTCTTGCCCTTGTCCTTGCCGGACAGGATCACGACTGTGTCACCCTTGCGAATTTTCTGCGATGCCATGGTTACAGCACCTCCGGCGCAAGGCTGATGATCTTCATGTGCTTGCGCGCACGAAGTTCACGAACGACCGGGCCGAAGATACGGGTGCCGATCGGCTCCTCGTTCTTGTTGACCAGGACGGCAGCGTTCGTGTCGAAACGGATCACCGAACCGTCGGGACGGCGGATGTCCTTGGCGGTACGAACGATCACTGCGCGGTGAACGTCGCCCTTCTTAACACGGCCACGCGGTGCGGCTTCTTTGACCGAGACGACGATGATGTCGCCGACGCCGGCCACACGACGCTTCGACCCGCCCAGCACCTTGATGCACTGAACGCGCTTTGCGCCGCTGTTGTCCGCAACCTCGAGGTTGGATTGCATCTGGATCATGGTTCGATCCCTCTCTTAGGCTTCGGTGGCCTCGGACTTCGGCTTTCGCCTCGCCCTTGGTCGCCTTTGCCGGCTTCTTGGCTTTCTTCGCCTCGGGGGTCTCGGTGGCTGCAACAGCAGCTCCGACGCGCTCGAGAACGGTCCAGCTCTTCTTCTTCGAAATCGGCGCGCACTCTTCAATGCGAACCATCTCGCCCTCACGATACGCGTTGGCATCGTCATGAGCGTGATACTTTTTCGACCGCTTGATGATCTTGCCGTACAGCGGGTGCTTCACCCGACGTTCGACGCTGACCACAATGGTCTTGTCTCCCTTGTCCGACACCACGGTGCCGGTGAGGACGCGCTTAGGCATCTTCGTCTACTCCCTACGCCTGCGCCGACGCGGCATCGCGCGCGCGGGCGGTCTGGATCGTCTTGATGCGAGCGATGGTGCGGCGCACCTCTTTCACCCGCGACGGCTTTTCGAGCTGGTTCGTCGCCGACTGGAAGCGCAGGTTGAACTGCTCCTTCTTCAGGTCGCCGAGCTGAACAGACAGCTGGTCGTCGGTCTTGACCGAAAGATCGTCCTTCTTGGCCATGACTTACTTCTCCTCAACCATGCTTTCGCCGAGGCGAGCGACGACCTTGACCTTGATCGGCAGCTTCTCGGCGGCACGTTCGAAAGCGACCTTGGCCAGGTGGCCCGGAACGCCATCGAGTTCGAACAGGATACGACCCGGCTTGACGCGGGCGACCCAGAATTCAGGCGAACCCTTGCCTTTACCCATACGGACTTCGGCAGGCTTCGACGAAACCGGAAGGTCCGGGAAAATGCGGATCCACAAACGGCCCTGACGACGGATGTGACGCGTGATCGCACGTCGAGCCGCTTCGATCTGGCGCGCGGTAATCCGCTCAGGTTCCATCGCCTTGAGTCCGAACGAGCCGAAGTTCAGCTCGGTCCCGCCCTTGGCGTTGCCGTGAATCCGGCCCTTGAAGGCCTTACGGAATTTGGTGCGCTTCGGTTGCAACATTGCTTTTAATCCTTAGCGACGATCGTCGCGCGCCGGGCGAACACCCGAAGTCTGCGCTTCCATCATGAGACGGTCCTGGGCGAGCGGGTCGTGACCCAAGATCTCACCCTTGAAGACCCACACCTTCACGCCGCAAACACCGTAAGCAGTGTGTGCCTGCGCTTCGGCATAGTCGACGTTACCGCGCAGCGTGTGGAGCGGAACGCGGCCTTCGCGATACCATTCGGTACGCGCGATTTCCGCACCGCCGAGACGACCAGCGCAGGTGATACGAATGCCTTCCGCACCAAGGCGAAGTGCCGACTGAACGGCGCGCTTCATGGCGCGACGGAAAGCAATACGACGCTCGAGCTGGTCGGCGACACCCTGTGCGACGAGCTTGGCATCGATTTCGGGCTTGCGGATTTCGACGATGTTGAGGCTGACGTCGCTGTTCGTCATCGACGACAGCTTCTTCTTCAGCTTCTCGATATCCGAGCCCTTCTTGCCGATGATGACACCCGGACGGGCGGCATAGATCGACACGCGGCAAAGCTTGGCCGGACGTTCGATCACCACCTTGGAGATCGCCGCCTGCGGCAGGCTCTTAAGGATATACTCGCGGATCTTCAGATCTTCGAGCAGCAAGCGACCATAGTCCTGACCTTCCGCAAACCAGCGGCTGTCCCAGGTACGGTTGATCTGCAGTCTAAGACCGATCGGTGAGGATTTCTGACCCATTACGCTTCTTCCTGCTCGCGCACGACGACGCGGATTCGGCTGAACGGCTTCACGATGCGCGTCGAGCGGCCGCGGGCGCGGGTCGCAAAACGCTTCATCGAGATCGACTTGCCAACCGACGCCTCGGCGACGACGAGTGCGTCGACGTCGAGATTGTGGTTGTTCTCCGCATTGGCGATGGCCGAAGCGAGCACCTTGTAGACATCTTCCGCCATGCCCTTCGGGCTGAACTTGAGGATGTTGAGTGCTTCCTCGACCTTACGGCCACGGATGAGCTGCGCGACCAGGTTGAGCTTTTGCGCCGAACCACGGATCGTGTTGCCAATGGCCAGCGCTTCCTTGTCGCCGACCTTGCGGGGGATGCTGCTTTCGACATCAGCGCTTACCCTTCTTGTCCGCGGCGTGGCCCGGGAAGAAGCGCGTGGGCGCAAATTCACCAAGCTTCATGCCGACCATGTCTTCATTGACGCTGACGGGCACAAACTTGCGACCGTTGTAGACGTTGAAGGTCAGGCCAACGAACTGCGGCAAAATGGTCGAGCGACGCGACCAGGTCTTGATCGGCGCGCGGCCACCGGCTTCCTGAGCGGCTTCCGCCTTCTTCAGGAGCGACAGCTCGACGAACGGACCTTTCCAGACGGAACGAGCCATTTCGATTAGCCCTTCTTCTTGGCGTGACGGCTACGGATGATCATCTTGTCCGTTGCCTTGTTGTTGCGAGTGCGGGCGCCCTTGGTCGGCTTGCCCCAAGGGGTAACCGGGTGACGTCCGCCCGAAGTACGGCCTTCACCACCACCATGGGGGTGATCGACCGGGTTCTTGGCGACACCGCGGGTCAGCGGACGACGTCCGAGCCAGCGGGTACGACCGGCTTTCGCCAGCGTCTGGTTGCTATTGTCCGGGTTCGACACGGCACCGACGGTGGCCATGCACTCCGCACGGATGTAGCGCTGCTCGCCCGAGTTGAGGCGAACGATCACCATGCCCTTGTCGCGACCGACGACCTGCACATACGTGCCGGCTGCACGAGCGATCTGGCCACCCTTGCCGGGCTTCAGCTCGACATTGTGGACGATGGTGCCGACCGGCATCTGGCCGATTTCCATCGCATTGCCCGGCTTCACGTCGACCTTCTTGCCAGCGACGACATTGTCGCCCGGTGCAAGACGCTGCGGCGCGATGATGTAGGCCTGCGCCCCACCTTCGTAGTTGACGAGTGCGATGAACGCCGACCGGTTGGGGTCATATTCCAGGCGCTCGACGGTCCCGGTAACGTCCCAGGTGCGGCGCTTGAAATCGATGATCCGGTACTTCTGCTTGTGACCGCCGGCGATCCCGCGCGACGTCACATGACCCTTGTTGTTACGGCCACCGGTCTTGCGCTTGCCTTCGGTCAAAGCCTTGACGGGCTTGCCCTTCCAGAGCGACGATTTGTCGACGAGGATGAGACCACGGCGGGCCGGGCTCGTCGGCTTATATGCTTTAAGTGCCATCGGTTAGATCCCGCTCGTGATGTCGATCGAGTTGCCCTCGGCGAGGGTAACGATCGCCTTCTTCGAGTCCGACCGCTGATAGGGCTTGCCCTTCCAGCGCTTGGACTTGCCCTTGGTGACCATCGTGTTGACGTTGGTCACCTTGACGTCGAACAGCGCTTCGACCGCTGCCTTGATCTCGGGCTTCGACGCGCCGCCGGCAACCTTGAAGACAACCGCATTATGCTCGGAGAGCATGGTCGACTTTTCGGTGATGTGCGGGGCGAGCACGACGTCGTAGTGGCGATTGTCGATCGCCGTTTCTGCCTGTTTCTTAGCCATTGAACCGGGCCTCCAGCTTTTCGACCGCGGCGCGGGTCAGGACCAGCGTCTCGTGGCGGAGGATGTCGTAAACGTTGGCGCCAACCGCCGGCATCAGGTTGATCTGGCCGATGTTCGAGCTGGCGCGAGCGAAGCTCACGTTCAGCGCGTCACCGTCGATCACCAGCGCGCTCCTGCCGAAGCCGAGCTTGCCGAGCTTCTCGTGAAGCACCTTGGTCTTGCCTTCGCTGACATCGAGGTTGTCGACGACGATCAGATTGCCACCCATCGCCTTCGAGCTCAGCGCCATTTTCAGGCCGAGCGCACGAACCTTCTTGTTGAGGCTCGAGCTGAAGATGCGGGCACGCGGACCGTGCGCCTTACCACCGCCGATGAAGATCGGGGCGCGGCGATCGCCGTGGCGAGCCGTACCGCCGCCCTTCTGGCGACCGAATTTCTTACCCGTGCGGGCCACGTCGCTACGCTCACGTGCCGCCCGCGCCGGAGCGCGGCGGTTCGTCAGCTGCCACGTCACCACGCGGTGAAGGATGTCGGCGCGAGGCTCGACGCCGAAAACGGCATCGTCGAGCTGGATATCGCCGCCAGCCTTCGCGTCGAGGGTCTGAACCTTGACCTTCATCGCTTAGCCTTCCTTGCTCTCGTCGGCCGCCGGGGCATCGCCCTCGACCGAACCGGCATCATTGTTGTCGGTCGCTTCCGTAGCTTCAGCCGCACCGGCTTCCTGCTCGGCAGCGATCGCTGCGACTTCGTCATCACCCGGCAACGCCGGAATTTCGTGAACCGCGGCGTCGTCGACCAGGCCAGCGGCCGTGTCTTCGGCCGGGATCGGCTTCGACGTATCGAGCAGACCCGCCGGATACGGCGCTTCGTCGTGACGCGAAAGCTTCACGGCGTCGGCCAACGTGACCCAGCTTCCCTTGTGACCCGGAACCGAGCCCTTGACGAAGATGAGACCGCGTGCCGCGTCGGTACGAACGATTTCGAGGTTCTGCTGGGTGCGATTGCGCGCGCCCATGTGGCCAGCCATCTTCTTATTCTTGAAGACGCGACCCGGATCCTGGCGGTTACCGGTCGAACCGTGCGAACGGTGGGCGACCGAAACGCCGTGGGTGGCGCGAAGACCGCCGAAACCCCAGCGCTTCATCGCGCCGGCGAAACCCTTACCCTGGGTGACACCGCGAACGTCGACCATCTGGCCGGCGACGAAGTGATCGGCCGAAATCGTCGCGCCGACATCGAGGAGTGCATCCTCGGCGACACGGAATTCGACCACACGGGCCTTGAGTTCGACTTCGGCCTTGCCGAAGGCACCACGCTGCGGCTTGGCGACATTCTTCGCCTTTGCCGAGCCGGCACCCAGTGCAACGGCGGTATAGCCATCTTTTTCTTGTTCGCGACGAGCGACGACTTGAACGTTGTCCAGCTGAAGGACGGTAACCGGCACGTGCCGACCGTCCGCCTGGAACAAGCGGGTCATCCCCATTTTCTTCGCGATCACGCCAGTGCGCATGACCTAATGCTCCTAAACAGAGGCCCACGAACCGAAGGTGGTCCGCGGGCGTGCAGCCCATGATGTCAGATACGTGCCCCGCTTGGGCTATTCCCGTCCCCAGTTGGGGTCGGAATGCGGGGGACGCAGGCCGGGTGTCCCGGAGGACGCCCGCGGTATCCCTTGTAACTTGCTCGGCAGGATCGCCCCGAAGGAGCGATTCGACCGCCGTGCGAGGCCTTTAGGCCAATTTGATCTCTACGTCCACACCCGCGGCGAGATCGAGTTTCATCAACGCATCGACCGTCTGCGGAGTTGGCTGAACGATGTCGAGCAGACGCTTGTAGGTGCGCACTTCGAACTGTTCGCGCGACTTCTTGTCGACGTGCGGCGAACGGTTGACGGTGAACTTCTCGATGCGCGTCGGCAACGGAATGGGACCGCGAATAAGGGCACCGGTGCGACGCGCCGTATCGGCGATGTCGCCCGTCGCCTGATCGAGCACACGATGATCGAACGCCTTGAGGCGAATCCGGATATTCTGCGTTTCCATGTCCACTACCGATGCGAAAGAGCCAAATCCTCCCCGCGCCAATCGCGGATAGGACAATCAAAACGAGCAAGTCGGCTTCATCGAGACCTTGCGGCCCCTCACCAGCTTACCCCAAAACTAAAAGCGAGGGCCGCGCTATCCCGTCACCGGGAATCACGCGGCCCGCACCCTATATTACTTCGTGATGGTGCCGACAACCCCGGCGCCAACCGTACGGCCGCCTTCGCGAATGGCGAAGCGCAGACCCTGGTCCATGGCGATCGGTGCAATCAGCTTCACGCTGAGCGAAACATTGTCGCCCGGCATGACCATCTCAGTGCCTTCCGGAAGAACCACTTCGCCCGTCACGTCGGTCGTGCGGAAGTAGAACTGCGGACGATAGTTGGCGAAGAACGGCGTGTGACGGCCACCCTCATCCTTGCTCAGCACGTAGATTTCGGCGCTGAATTCGGTGTGCGGCGTGATCGAGCCCGGCTTGCAGAGAACCTGGCCACGCTCGACTTCTTCACGACCAACGCCGCGGATCAGCGCACCGATGTTGTCGCCAGCCTGGCCCTGGTCGAGCAGCTTCCGGAACATTTCGACGCCAGTCACGACGGTCTTCTTGGTGTCCTTGATGCCGACGATTTCGACTTCTTCGCCAACCTTGACGATACCGGTTTCGACACGGCCGGTGACGACGGTGCCGCGACCCGAGATCGAGAACACGTCTTCGATCGGCATCAGGAACGGCTTGTCGAGCGGACGCTCCGGCTGCGGGATCCACTCATCGACGGCCTTCATCAGCTCGACGATCTGGTTTTCACCGATTTCTGGGTTGCGATCTTCGAGAGCAGCGAGCGCCGAACCCGAGACGATCGGAATGTTGTCGCCGTCGAAGCCGCGCTTCGAAAGTTCTTCGCGGATTTCGAGTTCGACGAGCTCGAGCAGTTCGGGATCGTCAACCTGGTCGACCTTGTTGAGGAAGACGACCATGGTCGGAACGCCAACCTGCGCCGCGAGCAGGATGTGCTCCTTGGTCTGCGGCATCGGGCCGTCAGCGGCTGAAACGACGAGGATCGCGCCGTCCATCTGGGCTGCGCCGGTGATCATGTTCTTCACATAATCGGCGTGGCCCGGGCAATCGACGTGCGCATAGTGACGCGCTTCGGTTTCATATTCGACGTGTGCCGTCGAAATGGTGATGCCGCGCTCACGCTCTTCCGGTGCCTTGTCGATGTTCGCGAAATCGACGGCAACGCCGCCGCCGCGCGTCGACAGAACCTTGGTGATGGCAGCCGTCAGCGACGTTTTGCCATGATCGACGTGACCGATGGTGCCGATGTTGCAGTGCGGCTTGTTCCGCTCAAACTTTGCCTTCGCCATTTTAAGCCTCTTCTACGTTGAATTGCGGGCGGCCCGCCCACGTGCGGTCGCGCCCATAGCCATAAAAATCAAGTTACGCCAGCTTCGCCTTCACTTCTTCGGCAACGTTGGCGGGCACTTCGTCATAATGCGAGAATTGCATGCTGTACTGCGCGCGCCCCTGCGTAAACGAACGCAGCTGGTTGACGTAGCCGAACATGCTCGCGAGCGGCACCATTGCTTCGACTGCCTGGGCGTTGCCCCGCGTGTCAGTACCCTGAATCTGCCCGCGACGCGAGTTCAGATCGCCAATCACGTCACCGAGATAATCTTCCGGCGTCACGATTTCGACCTTCATGATCGGCTCGAGCAGCTTGATGCCGGCCTTCTGGGCCGCTTCGCGCATGGCGCCGCGAGCACAAATTTCGAATGCCAGCGCCGAGGAGTCGACGTCATGATATTTGCCGTCGGTAAGCTGGACTTCGAAATCGATGATCGGGAAGCCGATCAGCGATCCGGTCTGCGCAGTTTCGCGCATGCCCTTTTCGACCGAGGGAATATATTCCTTGGGAACGTTGCCGCCCTTCACCACGTCGGTGAAGATGAAGCCCGAACCGCGCTCACCAGGGGTGACCGAAATACGGATTTCCGCGAACTGACCCGAACCGCCCGACTGCTTCTTGTGGGTGTAGGTCAGGTCGATCGGCTTCGCGAGATATTCGCGATACGCAACCTGCGGAGCACCGACATTGGCTTCGACCTTGAACTCGCGCTTCATGCGGTCAACCAGGATTTCGAGGTGAAGTTCACCCATGCCCTTAATGATCGTCTGACCCGATTCATGGTCGGTGCTGACGCGGAACGACGGATCTTCGCGCGCCAGGCGATTGAGCGCGACGCCCATCTTTTCCTGGTCGGCCTTGGTCTTGGGTTCGACCGAAAGCTCGATGACCGGGTCCGGGAATTCCATGCGTTCAAGGATGATCGGTGCATTTGCGGCGCACAGCGTGTCGCCGGTCGTCGTGTCCTTCAGACCTGCAAGCGCGACGATGTCGCCGGCATAAGCGATCTGGATGTCCTCACGCTCGTTGGCATGCATCAGCAGCATGCGGCCGACCTTTTCCTTCTTGTCCTTGACGCTGTTCATGACCTGCGACGCGGTTTCGAGCTTGCCCGAATAGATGCGTGCGAAGGTCAGCGTTCCGACGAACGGATCGTTCATGATCTTGAACGCCAGTGCGGAGAACGGTGCGCTGTCGTCCGAGGCACGCGAATCTTCGTCGCCATTGGGCAAAATGCCCTTGATGGCGGGAACGTCGAGCGGGCTCGGCAGATAGTCGACGACCGCATCGAGCAGCGGCTGGACGCCCTTGTTCTTGAACGCAGAACCGCACACCACCGGAACGAAGGCCATCGCCAGCGTTCCCTTGCGGATCAGCTTCTTCAGCGTCGGAACGTCGGGCTCGGTGCCTTCGAGATAGGCTTCCATCGCATCGTCGTCCTGGTCGATGACCAGTTCGATCAATTCCATGCGCGCGGCGGCGGCCTTGTCCTTCAGGTCGTCGGGAATTTCGTGATATTCGAATTTCGCGCCCAGGCTTTCGTCAAGCCAGATGATCGCGCGATTCTCGACCAGGTCGACCAGCCCCTTGAAGCCGCCTTCGATACCGATCGGGAGATAAAGAACGGCCGGCTTGGCTCCGAGGCGTTCGATGATCGACTCGACGCAATATTCGAAATTGGCGCCGGTGCGGTCGAGCTTGTTGATGAAGCACATCCGCGGAACGCCGTATTTGTCGGCCTGCCGCCACACGGTTTCCGACTGCGGCTCAACGCCGGCAACGCCGTCGAAGCAAGCCACTGCGCCATCGAGCACGCGGAGCGAGCGTTCGACCTCAATGGTGAAGTCGACGTGGCCGGGCGTGTCGATGATGTTGATCAGATGCTCTTCGCCCTTGCCTTCTTCGGCGCGCCATTTGCACGTCGTTGCGGCGGACGTGATGGTGATCCCGCGCTCCTGCTCCTGCTCCATCCAATCCATCGTCGCGGTGCCTTCGTGCACTTCGCCGATCTTGTAGGACTTGCCGGTGTAATAGAGGATGCGCTCGGTCGTCGTCGTCTTGCCGGCGTCGATGTGCGCCATGATGCCGATATTACGATAGCGTTCGAGCGGATGGCTGCGGGCCATGACAGGAGCTTCCTTAAAGTAGATGGGGGATCGGCGCAGGCGCCGGCCCCCCTTAATGTAGGGACGAAAATTACCAGCGCCAGTTTACCAACGGTAATGCGAGAAGGCGCGGTTCGCTTCCGCCATGCGGTGGGTGTCTTCGCGCTTCTTGACCGCGTTACCGCGATTCTGCGACGCATCCATCAGTTCGCCCGAAAGGCGGCCCGACATGGTCTTTTCGCTGCGCGCACGGGCGGCGGTGATCAGCCAGCGAATGGCCAGCGCCTGGGCGCGGACGTCGCGGACTTCGACCGGAACCTGGTAGGTCGCACCACCGACGCGGCGGCTGCGCACTTCGATGCCGGGCTTCACGTTGGCAAGCGCTTCGTGGAACACGCCGAGCGGATCCTTCTTGAGCCGCGCTTCGACGCTGTCGAGGGCGGAGTAGACGATGCCTTCGGCAACCGACTTCTTACCATCGAGCATGACCGAGTTCATGAACTTGGACAGGATGAGATCGCCGAACTTGGGATCCGGCAGGATGACGCGCGTTTCTGGGCGACGACGACGGGACATGATATAATCCTTTCAGAGCGGCGCACCCGCGTTCGATCGCGGTGCGTCCGACGAAACCAGCTTATTTCGGGCGCTTGGCGCCGTACTTCGAACGGGACTGACGACGGTCCTTCACGCCCTGCGTATCGAGAACGCCGCGAAGCACGTGGTAACGCACACCCGGAAGGTCGCGCACACGGCCGCCGCGGATCAGCACGACGCTGTGTTCCTGCAGGTTGTGGCCCTCACCCGGAATGTACGAAATGACTTCGCGCTGGTTGGTCAGGCGGACCTTTGCAACCTTTCGAAGCGCCGAGTTCGGCTTCTTCGGGGTGGTGGTATAGACACGCGTGCAAACGCCACGCTTCTGCGGGTTCTGTTCCATCGCAGGGACCTTGGACTTGGCCTTCTGCGGATCGCGGCCCTTGCGGACCAGCTGGTTAATCGTCGGCATGAAGCCTTCACCTTTCTGTGCCGGAGCCTTTCCGGCGGTTACTTTGCGCAACGCAAAAGCGCGAATTCCGGCGAACCATGCGGTCACCGGCCTTCGCGTCGTTGAGCAATGTTCAGCTCTTGTCCTTGGGGAGCAACGAAGAATCGCTGCCTTCCCGGACGAGCGGCCCAATAAGGGGGAATGATGAGCGCGTCAACGGGCGTCGGTCACTCGACGACCTTGCCCTGCGCCATCACGAACTTGATGTCCTTGAGCACGCTCACATCCGCGACGGGGTCGCTTGCAACCGCAATCAGGTCGGCGCCTTTTCCTGCCTCGATCGAGCCGATCTCGCTCGACAAGCCGAGCAAGTCGGCGGCGTTGACGGTTGCGGCCTTAATCGCTTCGATCGGGGTCATCCCGTTGGCGACCATCAGTTCGAACTCGTCGGCATTTTCGCCATGCTTGCTGACCCCTGCATCGGTGCCGAATGCGATGCGAACGCCTTTGGGTACCAGTTGCTGGAGGGACTTTCCGGTGATTCCAATCCGCCAGCGGATCTTGGCAAGGACATCGGGCGCATAGGCGCCAGGATTGGCGGCCAGTCGCGCCTTGTACCCGTTTACCGTGGAGAGGGTCGGCACATAATAAGTCTTCGATTTCGCCCACAAATTGATCGTCTCATCATCGAGGATCGTTCCGTGCTCGATCGAATCCACGCCGAGGCGAAGCGCCAGCCGGATACCATCGGCGCCGTGGGCGTGAACCGCGACCCGCCGACCGAACAGTCGGGAAGTCTCGACGATCGCCCGGGCCTCGTCATCGAACAATTGCTGGCCCAGCCCAGCGCCTATCCGGCTGTTGACCCCGCCCGTCGTTGCCATCTTGATGACGTCGGCGCCGCGTCCGATCTGGAGGCGAACCGCGCGCCGACACGCTTCTGCGCCATTGCAGGTATTTCCGCCCTGTTCGATCAATGGCCGAAACTCGTCGCGAAGGCCGAGCGCCGTGTCGGTGTGGCCCGCCGTGCCGGACATCGAGCGACCGGCGTCTACGATCCTTGGCCCCTGGACCAGCCCCGCCTTGACGGCATCGCGCAGCGCCAGCGTCGCCCCCGTGCCGTCGCCAAGATTGCGCACAGTAGTGAAGCCGGCGCGCAGCGTCTTCATTCCGTTGGCGTAGGCGCTGATTGCAAACCAGCCATCGCTTTTCTGAAGTCCCTCCAGCAGTGCCGCATCGCCGCCGGCGTCGCTGTCGAGGTGAACATGGCTGTCGATCAGGCCCGGCAGCACCATCATATCGGTGAGATCGACCGTGGTCGCACCGGCGGGCGCCGCGACATAGCCATCGCTGACCGAAACGATCCGGCCATTGTCGACGACGATGGTCGATGGACCGCGAACCGGCTTGCCCGGAACGTCCATCAGCCGCCCCGCGTGGATAACCGTTGGCGCAGCCTGCGCGACCGATGCCGAGGCGGCGAGTGCGATCGCCGAAATTTTCGTGATGTTCATGACGAACTCCCTTAGCGCGACCGGACGACCAGCGCCCCGCCCTTGACGACCGCGTCGGGTTTTTCGAGCAGCCGGATGTTGGCAATCGGATCGCCGGTCACCGCAATGATATCGCCGAACCGGCCGACCGCGATCGCGCCGACGTCACGTTGGCGGCCCAATGCGTCGGCGGCGTTGGTGGTCGCGGACTGGATGGCTTCCAGCGCGCTCATTCCATATTGAACCATGGTCGCAAATTGCTGGCCGACGTCACCATGGGGCATCACGCCAGCATCCGATGCGAAAACCATGCGCACGCCGGCGCGGTGTGCAGCGCGGAAGTTGTCGCGCTGGGCCTGCGCGATCTCGCGGTCCTTGCGAAGATTGTCTTCGAGCACGCCGTTCTTCTTGCCCTCGGCCTGGGTGTAATCGGTGTTCTTGATGTCCATCGCGAACCAGACGGGTCGCTTTCGTTCGTGGGCAAGGCGGATTCCTTCGGCATCGACCAGGCTGGCATGTTCAATGGTATCGATCCCGGCGCGGATGGCTGCCTTGATGCCGTCGGCGCCATGGGCGTGGGCGGCGACGCGCAGGCCCCATTGATGCGCCTCGTCGGCGATGGCGCGAAGCTCGGCTTCGCTCAATTGCTGCTGGCCGGGCTCGGTATTGCGCGAAAAGACGCCGCCGGTTGCGCACACCTTGATCACTTCCGCACCGAATTTGCGCTGGCGGCGCACCTGATATTTCAATTCCTCCGCGCTATCGCCAATTCCTTCTTCCTTCTTCTCCTTTTCCAGGCTGGGCGGAAGGAAGGTGCTGTCGCAATGGCCGCCGGTTGCGCCGAGCGCATAGCCCGCGCCGACGATCCGCGGGCCAATCGCATAGCCATCGCGGATCGCCTGAGCCAGGCCAACATCGTTGCGATTGCCAGCGCCGACGTTGCGCACGGTGGTAAATCCGGCGTCAAGCATGGCGCGAGCATTGCCGACCGCCGTCATTCCCCAGAAACTGTCCGAATATTCCAGCCCGCGATAACCGCCGATGTCCGCCGGACTGTCGAGATGAACGTGCATGTCGATCAACCCCGGAAGCAGGGTGCGTCCCGCCATGTCGATATGCCTGACGTCGCTGCCCCACCGCACCGTGCGGGCGTCGGCGATGCCGGTAATCCGCCCATCGTCACCGATGAAGATGGCGGGATAGGCGACATAGCGGCCGGTCTGGACATCGAGGTAGCGATCCGCCGTGACCACCACTTTTTCGGCGACAGCTGGCACCGCCAGTGCGAGGGCGGCTGCGGCGGCGAGCAAGGCGTTCTTCATACGTTGTTCCTCAAGGCGAAACGGGAGAGATGCTCGTAATCGTCGCGGCAGGCGTCGGCGACACCCTGCGCGACGGGGTCGAGATCGACGGGGCGTTCAGCGGGCGCAGCAAAGCCGGTCGATTTGGCCACGGCATCATACCAATGCGGTGCCCAGATGCCGTCGCTGTCGCGCAGGCCCGGTGCCCATGCCAGCATCGCCGGATCGAACGCGATCCCAAGCGCGTCGCACAGCAGGCCGAGCGTCCCGGCCGGGTCGCGAAGCACGTCGGCGCTGTCGATGACCGGCGGAGCGCGGCCCAGCCGATCGGCCTCTCGGTCGAAATATTCGACCTGGCGCGCGGTGCCCAAATGTTCGGGTCGAACCGCGACCCGTTTCGCCCAATAGCTGGCCACCACCCGCGTCGGATCGCGGATCAGGAAGGCGTGGGTCAGGCCGGGCAGGTCGTCATAGGCGATCGGGCCGACCATGTGGTGCGCCATATGTTTCTGGTACCAGATAAGCGGATTTCCCCGGACAGGCCCGGTCAGGCTGGCCGCGACCGACGACCAGTCGCAATCCATCGATGCCACTACGTCGTCCGCCATCGGCTGCGGATCGCCGGTGTCGCGCAAATAGGCACCGTAGAAGGGTTCATCGCTGACGGTCGTGTCGGCCCGACTGTCGAAGCTTCGCATCATAGCGGTCGAAAGATTCCGCGGCCCCGACCACATGGCGATGCGAATCGTCATGCGTGCGTGGTTCCCGCCGCAACGTCGCGGTCGAGCCGCGCGAGATAAAGCTGCTGTAATCGTTCGACCATCGGGCCGCGCACCGTCGAAATCACGCGCCCGTCGATCCGCCCGACCGGTGCCACCTTGGCAAAGGTGCCGGTAGTGAACGCTTCGTCCGCGCCGTAGACATCGGTCAGCGAGAAATTGCGCTCGAACGCCGGGATGCCTGCCTCCCGCGCCACTTCCAGCACCAGTCCGCGGGTGATCCCGTCGAGGCAATAATCGCCGCTCGACGTCCATACTTCGCCGCCCCGGACGATGAAGAAATGGGTCGAATTGCAGGTCGCCACGAAGCCGTGCGGGTCCAGCATCAACGCCTCGTCCGCCCCAGCCTCCGACGCCTGGATGCAGGCGGTGATGCAGTTCAGCTTCGAATGACTGTTGAGTTTGGGGTCCTGCACGTCCGGGTAACCGCGCCGGACATGGACGGTGAACAGGTTGAGCAGGCGCGTCGCGGTTTCGGGCACCGCCGCTTTCCATTCGGGAATGATGACGATCGTCGCGGGCGAAATGACCACACGCGGATCCTGATACGGCGTCGAACGCACACCGCGGGTCACCATCAGGCGAATATGGACGCCGTCCCCGTCCATCCCGTTCGCGTCGAGGACGGCGGTGAGACGCCGCACCATCTCCTCGCGCGATATCCCGATGTCCATCGCGATTGCCTTGGCACCGCGCCACAGCCGGTCGAGGTGCCGGTCGAGGAACGCGATTTTTCCGCGATGGACGCGCACCCCTTCCCACACGCCGTCACCAAGCATGAATCCACTGTCGAACACGCTGACCACCGCCTTGTCGCGCGGGAAATGCGCACCGTTGACGTCGATCAACACGTCCGCGTTGCGCGGATCGGGGGTGAAATGGTGGGTCCCAGTGGCGTTCGTGGCCCTTCGATTATCCGTCATAGTTGGCGCGCTTCATCAGGCCAACGACGATGCATTCGTCTTCTGGCCGGATCGCAGATGTTGTCGTCGTTGAATGCGCCACCGCAACACGATCACCTTCCGTGACCGTCCCGGCCGAGTCTACATATTGGAGACGATAGTCTCCCACCGGAAGGTAGCGCAGTTTATAGCGGCCCGACATTCCTACCCTGGCCGCAAACTGCTTTCCGTCAGCGGCAATGGCGATCACCTTACCGCTCCAGCACGAGTCGGTGACGCGGCCGCTGATGTGACCCTTCTGCGGAACCGCGCCTGTTGTCTCGCACGCGGCCACTCCAAATGCCAACGTCGACGAGAGAGCTGCTGCGACGATTCGATGGCTGGCTCGGCCCGACCGGGATCGTATTTCGCCGTCGGAGCCGATTACTGCCCGTACGCACGGCTCTGGCTCGTTCTCGATGAGGTTTTCTACCTCCTCGACCGTCATCGCCGACAGGTCATGGATGATCTTGTCGCAGCTGGCGCAGTGGCGGTTGCAGCCGCGCGGCGCCATGTCGTCCCAGCGCTCGGCGCACGGTTCGGGGAAGCTAACCTTGATGTCCTTCAATCGCCCCTCCTGAACGCCCCGCATGGGTCATCGCACCGAAGCTAGCGGCACCGTCCGCTGAGTCCATCCTAGATGTGGATCGCCCGCCCGTACGCGCCAAGCACGCTTTCGTGCATCATCTCGCTCAACGTCGGATGCGCGAAGACGGTCGCCATGAAGTCCTCTTCGACCAGTTCGGCCTGCTTGCCGATCGTGTAGCCCTGGATCAGTTCGGTGACTTCGGCGCCGATCATGTGTGCGCCGAGCAACTCTCCGGTCTTGGCGTCGAACACCGTTTTGATGAAGCCTTCCGCCTCGCCCAGCGCGATGGCCTTGCCGTTGCCAATGAAAGGGAAATTGCCGACCTTCACGCTGTGGCCTGCCTCCTTGGCCCTGGCTTCGGTCATTCCAACGCTTGCGATCTGCGGATGGCAATAGGTGCAGCCCGGGATATTGCTCTTGTCCAGCGCGTGCGGGTGGACGTGCTTGTCGCCCAGCGCCTGGGCGATCGCCTCGGCGGCAATCACGCCCTCATGGCTGGCCTTGTGCGCCAGCCACGGTCCGGGCGTGACATCGCCGATCGCCCAGATTCCCGGAACGTTGGTGCGGCCCATGCCATCAGCGGCGATGATCCCGCGCTCTGCCTTCACGCCTAGCTTCTCGAGCCCTATTTCTTCCGTGTTGGGGACGATTCCGATCGCCACGATGGCGTGACTGAACTTGTGGTCGGAGACCTTGCCATCCTTGGTTTTGATCTTTGCGGTGACACCCTTGGCGTCGGCCTTCAAATCCTCGACCCCCGCGCCGGTCAGGATCGTCATCCCTTGTTTGGTCAGCGCCTTTTCGAGGAAAGCGGAAACGTCGGCGTCCTCGACCGGAACGACGCGGTCCATCATTTCGACGACGGTCACCTTAGCGCCCATGTCGTTATAGAAAGAAGCGAATTCAATTCCGATCGCGCCCGAACCGATGACCAGCAATTCGGTCGGCATCTCGGTCGGCACCATGGCATGGCGATACGTCCAGATGCGTTTGCCGTCGGCCGGTGCGAACGGCAGGTCGCGGGCACGCGCGCCGGTGGCGACGATGATATGCTTGGCGGCAAGTTCAGCCTTCTTGCCGTCCTTGTCGGTGACGGTCAGCTTGCCCGGCGCGGTCAGCACGCCGCTGCCCATGTGAACCGTAATCTTGTTCTTCTTCATCAGGTGCGTGACGCCCTGGTTTAGTTGCTTGGCGACGCCGCGGCTGCGTTTGACCACCGCGTCCAGGTCGGCTTCGATCTTCTCGGCTTTCAATCCGTAAGCGGCGGCGTGCTTCATATTGTGGAATACTTCGGCCGAGCGCAGCAGCGCCTTGGTCGGGATGCAACCCCAGTTGAGGCAGATACCGCCCAGATTCTCGCGCTCGACGATTGCCGTTTTCAGGCCGAGCTGCGCGGCCCGGATCGCGGCGACATAGCCGCCGGGTCCGGAGCCGAGGATGATGAGGTCGTAAGTGTCAGTCATTGATCGAATCCTCTGCCGCGACGCTGCGCGGTCGGTCATTGTCGTCGAGTGCGACGAAGGTGAACTTGCCGGTGGCCACGGCAAAGATGCGCTCGCCATCGCGTTCGCGCGCTTCGGCGATGACGGCGATCGTCATGCTGCTTCGGCCTTGGCGCTGAAGATCGGCATAGACCGAGATCTCGTCGCCAACGCTTGGCGCTCCCGTAAAGGCAAGGTCGCTGGCGGCGACGACGACGCACTTTCCCTTGGCCGTGCGCGACGCGAGGCTGCCGGCAGCAAGCGCCATCTGGCTCATCAGCCAACCGCCGAACACTCCGCCATAGGGGTTCGTGTCGGCTGGCATCGCGGTGACCCGGATCAGGGGAGTGCGGGCGTCCACGCGCGCAACCTCACCCCTTGTGCCAATTGAAGAACATCCGGAAGGCAGCCGCCGACAGGAGAAACACCGGGATCGAAAACGTCAGGCCCGGTGACTGAGGGAAGGGCCGGATGGTGCCGTAGTTGGTCCAGCTGCTTGCCCAGATGCCGTCATAGCCACCCAAGATCATCGGCAGGGTGAAGCCGAGGATGGCGCCTAGGATGAGGGCGGTGAACCATTTCATGCAACCAGCCCCATTGGATTTTCGACCAGTTCCTTGAACGCCTTCATCAGCCTCGCCCCGTCGGCACCGTCGATGGCTCGGTGATCGAAGCTTCCGGTCGCCGACATAATGGTCGCGATCTGCAGGCTGTCGTCAATCACAAAGGGCCGCTTCACGCCCGCGCCGATTGCCATGATCATTCCCTGTGGCGGGTTGATCACCGCCTCGAACTGCTTGATCCCGAACATCCCCATGTTCGACAGGCTGGCGGTTCCGCCCTGATACTCGTGCGGCTGCAGCTTGCCGTCCTTCGCGCGGCTGGCAAGATCGCCCATCTCGGTGGAGATTTTTGACAGGCTCTTGTCATCCGCGCCAGTCACGATCGGCGTGATCAGGCCATTGGGAATGCTGACCGCGACCGAAATGTCGGCCCGGCTATATTTGATCAATTGGTCGCCGGCGAAGCTGACGTTGCATTCCGGAACCTCGATCAACGCGACGCCCAGCGCCTTAATCAGCATGTCGTTGACGCTTAGCTTGATGCCGCGATTGGCGAGGCCTGCGTTGATCTCGCCGCGCAGCTTGAGCAGCCGGTCGAGGCGGATATCTACCGTCAGGTAGATGTGCGGCACCTGCTGCTTGGATTCGGTCAGTCGGCGCGCGATCGTCTTGCGCATATTGCTCAGCTTGACCGCTTCATGCGGAATGTCGCCCGGATCGACCGGCGCAACTGGGGCGGCGATTGCCGCACTGGATGCCATCGGCACGGTGGCGGATCCGCCTGCCTTAGTGCCAAGGTCGGCGCGGACGATCCGGCCGCCCGGGCCGCTTCCGCTCAGCGAAGCAAGATCGATGCCCTGCGCTTCGGCCAGGCGGCGCGCCAACGGGCTTGCCTTGATGCGATCTCCGCTGTCGCTTTTCGGCGCGGCGGGGGCCGGTGCGGCCTCGACCTTCGGCGTTTCCCCACCACCTTTAGCAGGCGGTGCCGGTTCGGACTTTTTCTCTTCCTTGGGCGTGGGCGCGGCGACGGCGGGCGATGCGCTCACGCTTTCTCCTTCTTCACCGATCATCGCGATGGCCGTGCCGACCTTCACCCCGTCGCTTCCCTCGGGGACGAGAATCTGGAGGATCGTGCCTTCATCGACGGCTTCGAACTCCATCGTCGCCTTATCGGTTTCGATCTCCGCCAGGATATCGCCCGAGGCCACCGCGTCGCCCTCCTTGACGAGCCATTTGGCGAGCGTCCCTTCCTCCATGGTCGGCGACAGAGCGGGCATCTTGAGTTCGATCGGCATGAGGCTTCCCGGTGGCTACAGAGTCGCAAGGCACAAACGCGAAAGGCCCATGCGGGTCAACCCTTGAGCGGCCTTCCCGCTTGCCACGCGCCACCATTTGGCGCAGCTTTCACCCTTCTTGGGGGAACGATGGACCAGCGCACCTACCTTGTCGTGATCGACGACAGCCCGGAAGCGCGCACCGCGCTTCATTTCGCCGCGCGCCGCGCTGCCAAGACCGGCGGGGCGGTCGAAGTGTTGGCCGTCGTCGAGCCGCAGGACTTCGTCCAATGGGGCGGCGTCCAAGCCGCGATCGAGGAGGAGCAACGGCTTCGGATCGAGGCGAGCATTGCGGCGAGCGTCGGCGAGATCATGAATGCGGCGGGAATCAATCCCCATGTCGTGGTTCGCGAAGGTGAACCGATCGAGGCGGTGCGCGCCTACATCGGCACCCGCGACGACATTGCCGCGCTGGTGCTCGGCGCAGCTCCTGCGGGCAATCCTGGTCCAATGGTGGCACACTTCACCGGCAACGACGCTGGCAAATTACCCTGCCCGGTCATGTTGATCCCCGGCGCCTTGAGCGCCGAGGATCTGGAACGCCTCAGCTAGATCCGGTCAATACAAAGGCCGCTCTGCCGGCGACGACAAAGCGGCCTCTTTTCTCTCAGCTCGACTTAACGAGGCTGGCCGTTTGCTGGAGCCTCGACTTTCATTGGTTGCGCTTGCGGTTCAACCGCCATCGGAGGAATGGCCGTCGCCGCAAAATTGAGTGGCACGTCCTCATCGACGAATGCCTTGATGAATAAATACCCCCAGTTTCACGAATCACTACAGGTGATCCGATTGGAAACTTTGGAGCAGAACGTCGCTGTCGCAGCCAGAGACATGTAGCAAACTGGCTCTTTTCCTACGGCAACGCCTTCTCCAGGATGGCGCATAACTTCAGGCAACCCGCTTCATCTTCCGCGGAAAAGCGGGCTTTTTGCGGACTGTCGAGGTCGAGGACAGCAACCAGACGCCCATCCTTGACAATCGGCACCACCAATTCGCTTTCCGATGCCGCGTCGCACGCAATATGCCCGCTGAACGCGTGAACATCATCGACGCGCTGGACCTGCATCGTTGCCGCCGCCGCCCCGCAAACGCCGCGCCCGAACGGGATCCGGATACACGCCGGCCGACCCTGGAATGGGCCGAGCACCAGCTCATCGTCGATATTGCGGTAAAAACCGGCCCAATTGAGGTCAGGCAGCGTTTCCCAGATCACCGCCGCCGCATTCGCCATATTGGCAATGGCATCGGGCTCGCCGGTGACCAAAGCTTCGAGCGCCTGGGCAAGCTCGTCATACATCGCGGTCGTGTTCGCCGCGTCGATCTTGAAATCGTACATCAGTCCAGTCTCACCTTGCCGCGACCTTGCTTGACGGTGGCGCGGCTTTTCTTTGCATCCACCCGGCGCGCCTTGGCGGCACGCGACGGTCGGGAAGTCTTGCGCTTCGCCTGCACCAGATGGGCCTCGGCCAGCATCTCCGCAAGACGACGCCGCGCATCCTCGCGATTGCCTTCCTGCGATCGAAACCGGCGCGCGGTAATGACCAACTCCCCGCCGCCGGTCATCTTGCTCCCCGCGATCACCTTGAGCTTGGCATAGACGTGCGGGGCCAGGCCAAGCTTGAACACGTCGACCCGAAGCTGGCAGGCGGTGGCGACCTTGTTGACATTCTGTCCGCCCGGACCGGTCGCCGCGAGGAATTTTTCGCTGAGCGCCTCCTCGGGAATGCGGACTTCCTCAAGCTTCACGGCAACAGGTCGATCCAGCGTCCGAAGCGCTCCGGGACGGGCGCGGTGACGTCGATCGGCGCCTTCGGCTCGCGCGGCATTCCAATGCGCCAGGCGTGGAGCAACAGGCCGCTGTCGGGAAGAACCATGCTGCTCGCTTCGTCATCGTCGTCGGCGCGGCTGTAAACCGGATCGCCGACGATCGCCGCGCCAAGCCCGCGCGCGGCGTGAACCCTGATCTGGTGGGTGCGGCCGGTGCTGGGCAGGAATTCGACTAGGCTCTGACCATCGACCGTCCCGATCCGGCGCCATTTCGTCACGGCATTCTTGCCGGTATCATCTACAACCATCCGCCACCCGCGCGCCGCCGATGATCGTTTGGCAAGCGGCAGGTCGATCACGCCCTCGTCGCCGGGCGCTTCACCGTCGATCACGGCGAGGTAGGATTTCCTGACCAGCCCCTGTTCGAACGCCTGCTGGAATTTCGCGCGGCTCTTGTGATTGCGCGCGAACAGCAGGCAGCCCGACGTGTCGCGGTCCAGCCGGTGCATCGCGACGGGTGGACGCGCAAAGCCAAGCGTCAGTTCGCCGATCCGGCTTTCGATGCTTGGTCCGCCCACGCGCGGCTGGTCGACCGGCAGCCCGGCAGGCTTGTCGATCACGATAGTTTCGCCATCGACGAACAGGATAAGGTCTTCGAGCGTCATCGCTCGTCATTGCGAGAAGCGAACCGACGAAGCAATGCAGGCGCAACAAATTTCGGATCGCCCGGAACCGATGTCTCCGCCCCGCCAACTGATGCACGCACGCAACGATTCGGCGGGATTCCAACCTTTTAGGAGTTATTAACCTTTTCCCTTCAGACCTTGCATGGTTAATGAACGCTTCAAGGCCGTTAAGAGCGCTTTACGCTTTTGGCTTTCGGGACGGGGGAAAGACTGATGCGCGTGCTGCTGATCGAAGACGAAGCGACCATCGCCAAGAGCATTGAACTGATGCTCGGCACGGAAGGCTTCAATGTCTACACCACCGACCTCGGGGAAGAAGGCCTCGATCTCGGCAAGCTCTATGATTACGACATCATCCTTCTCGACCTCAATTTGCCCGACATGCATGGCTATGACGTGCTCAAGAAACTGCGCACCGCCAAGGTCGGCACCCCGGTGCTGATCCTTTCGGGTCTGAACGAAATGGATTCCAAGGTCCGTGCCTTGGGCTTCGGCGCCGACGATTACGTCACCAAGCCGTTCCACCGCGACGAACTCGTCGCCCGAATTCATGCCATCGTCCGCCGTTCGAAGGGGCACAGCCAGTCGGTCATCCGCACCGGCAAGCTGGCCGTCAACCTGGATGCCAAGACCGTCGAAGTCGACGGCAACCGAGTCCATCTGACCGGCAAGGAATATGCCATGCTGGAGCTGCTTTCGCTC
Source organism: uncultured Alphaproteobacteria bacterium (assembly GCA_963843855.1). GTDB lineage: Bacteria > Pseudomonadota > Alphaproteobacteria > Sphingomonadales > Sphingomonadaceae > Sphingomicrobium. The sequence goes on along the minus strand of CAWJMA010000006.1, from coordinate 520,412 downwards.
CGCAAGGGCACCACGCTGACCAAGGAAATGTTCCTCAACCACCTGTATGGCGGGATGGACGAGCCGGAACTCAAAATCATCGACGTCTTCATCTGCAAGCTGCGCAAGAAATTGTCGCTGGCCTGCGGCGGCGACAATTATATCGAAACCGTCTGGGGCCGCGGCTACGTGCTGCGCGATGCCGAGGGCGACAGTGGCACTGCCGAGACAGTCGCCGCGTAACAGACTACCGAGTGGGGCAAGGACGGCGGGGCGAGAAATCGCTCCGCCGTTTTTTATGCGTCGACCAGGATCCGGCTGGGCCGGCGCGTGGGGAGTTGGTCGCCGATTGCCGGTACGGTTTCGGTTTCCGGGGCATCCATCCGGCGCCAGCCTTCGCGGCCCAGCCGCTCGATCGGCTTGAACGTCGCTTTATAGGCCATCCGGTCCGACCCTTCGACCCAATAGCCGAGGTAGACATAAGGCAGGTTCGACCGTGCCGCGCGAATGATGTGGTCGAGGATGATATAGGTGCCCAGCCCTTTGCGACTTTCGTCGGTCGCATCGTAGAAACTGTAGATCATCGACAGGCCGTCGGACTGCTGGTCGCTCAGGCAGGCGCCGACCAGTTTGCCCGGCTTACCGTCGACCGAAGGTTCGCGATATTCGACGACGTAGGTGCGGACCGGGGTCTGTTCGACCATGTCGGCGAAATCATGTTCGTCCATCTCGGCCATGCCGCCGCTCGGGTGGCGAAGCTTCAAATATGAACGCAGCAGCTCATATTGCTCTTCGGTCGTCCACGGGCGGCACGCGCTGACTTCGAGGTCCGAATGGCGACGGATCAGCTTGCGCTGCGTGGCGCTGGGCTGGAATTCATTGGCCAGGACGCGAACCGAAACGCAGGCGCTGCAATCGATGCAGGACGGGCGATAGGCCACCGACTGGGACCGGCGAAAGCCGATCCGGCCGAGCGCCTCGTTGAGGTCGCTGGAATGGCGTCCCGACAATTCCGTAAACACCTTTCGTTCGACCTTGCCGGGCAAATACGGACAAGGCGCCGGGTTGGTGACGAAAAATTTCGGGAAGCGGAACGGTGCGCTCACCAGCGATGACTCCAAAAGTTACGAAAGTCTTTATGCGACCGGTTAACGCGGTTGAAAAGACTCTGATGGCTATTGAAGACAGTTAAGCGGCGTCAGTGTCCCAGAGCGGGATGGTTCAGGCCAGCGAGGCGCGCTCAACCTTGAAGCCGGCCATTTCGAGTCGTGCGATCAGGCGAGTCACCGCTTCGGCGTCGCGGGCCTCGCACTCGACTTCGATCAGCGTGTCCTTGGCTGGCAGCGCCGTAAACACACGGTGGTGGTTGGTTTCGATGATGTTGACGCCGCATTCGAAAAAGATCGCGGTGATCGCTGCAAGCGCGCCGGGGCGGTCTTCGGCGGCGATCTTGAGGCGCGCGATCCGGCCGCAGCGGACGAGTTCGCGGACCAGGACGTTGGCGAGCAGATGGGTGTCGATATTCCCGCCGCAAAGCACGGTGCCGACTTTCTTGCCGCGATATTTCTCAGGCTCGGCCAACATTGCGGCAAGGCCGGCGGCCCCTGCTCCCTCGACCACGCTTTTTTCGATTCCGACCAGCAACGCGACAGCATGTTCGATGGCCGCTTCGGGGACCAGGTCGATGCGATCGACAAGATCCGCGATGATTTCGCGGGTCAGCATTCCGGGGTGCTTGACGGCAATTCCTTCGGCCAGCGTATCGCCGCCGATCACCATTTCCTTGCCCTCGACGATATTCTTCATCGCCGGAAACATCTCGGCCTCGATCCCGACAATTTCGATGTCGGGGTTGATCGTTTTGGCGGCGATCGCGATTCCACTGATCAACCCGCCACCGCCAATGGGAATAACCAGTGTGTCGAGGTCGGGTGCCGCTGCCAGCATCTCCAGCGCGATCGTCCCGGTCCCGCTGATAATCGCAGGATCGTCGAACGGATGAACGAAGACGAAACCTTCTGCCGCTTCAAGTTCGCGGGCATGCGTATAAGCATCATCGAAGGTGCGACCGTGCAGCACGACGTTGGCGCCATGCCCTTCGGTCTGGACGACCTTGATCGTCGGGGTCGGCATCGGCATCACGATCGTCGCGGGAATGCCGAGACGGCGCGCATGATAGGCCACGGCCTGTGCATGATTGCCCGCCGACGCGCAGATCACGCCGCGCTTCTTTTCGGCATCGTCTAGCTGCAGCAATTTGTTTAGCGCACCGCGTTCCTTGTAAGCGGCGGTGAACTGCAAATTCTCGAATTTCAGCCAGACCTCGGCGCCGATCATCTCGCTCAATGTGCGGCTCAGCTGGGTCGGCGTTTCGATGACCGCGCCGTGGATCCGGCGCGCGGCGGTTTCGATGTCGGAGAAGGTCGGGCGGGTATCAGTCATTGCACTGCGGACTAGCCCTTCCTTGACGCGCAAACAATGCTAGGAAATACGCCATGCACAAGAGCCTTTTCCTGATCGCCGGTGCGATCCTCGCCGCGTCGCCCGCCACCGCGGACACGCTGTTCACCAACGCCAACGGTATCCAGGCGGATGCCAAAGGCAATCTGGTTCGCTTCGACGGACTGCTCGTCGGTGACGATGGCAAGGTCAAGATCGTGCTTCAGAAAGGCGTACCGCGACCGGCTGCGGACAAGGTTGTCGATTTCGGCGGAAAGGCCGTCCTGCCGGGCCTGATCGACGCCCATGGCCATATTATGGGGCTTGGCTTTGCACTGATCCAACTCGACCTGACCGGAACCACGTCGGTTGACGATCTCAAGCAACGACTGAAGGACTATGCCGCCGCCAATCCCGGTCAGGGCTGGATCATTGGGCGCGGCTGGAACCAGGAATTATGGCCGACCAAGGCATTCCCGACGTCGGCCGACCTGGATTCAATTGTCTCGGATCGCCCGGTCTGGCTGACCCGCGTCGACGGCCACGCCGCCGTCGGCAATAGCGCGGCGCTTGCCGCTGCAGGGGTCACCGCGGCAACCTCAGCCCCGGCTGGCGGACGGATCGAGAACGGTATGTTCGTCGACGCCGCTTTATCTTTGGTTGCAGACAAGATTCCGGCCCCTAGCCCAATGGTTCAGGATCGCGCGTTCGCCGCGGCGCAACAGGCGATGCTACGCTACGGACTGGTCGGTGCTGCCGATATGGGGACCAGCCTTGCCGACTGGAACACGTTCCGCCGTTCGGGAGAGGCCGGCAACCTCAACGTCCGCATTTTCTCTTACGCCGGCGGTCTCGAAAATTGGCGCAGCATTTTCGGCGGGCGCACCACGGCATGGATGTATGACGACCGGCTTCGCCTGACCGGCACCAAGCTTTATGCCGATGGCGCTCTGGGATCACGCGGCGCATATCTCAAGGCGCCCTACCATGACATGCCCGCCACGCGCGGCCTGAGCCTGATCAGCGCTGCCGACTTGCTGGCACAGGCCGATGAGGTGGCCAAGGCGCGCGGCCAACTGGCCATTCACGCCATTGGCGACGCGGCCAATGCCGACGTGATCGGCGTGTTCGAAACGCTTGCAAAGCGATACGGAAAGTCGCGCCGCCAGCGCATCGAACATCTGCAGATTGCCGACCCGAAGGATCTTCCGCGCCTTAGGTCCGCCGGGATCATCGCGTCGATGCAACCGACCCACCAGACCAGCGACCGGACGATGGCCGAAGCGCGGTTGGGCATGAACCGCCTGGGCGGCGCATACGCCTGGAACAGCCTTCGAAAATTGGGTGTTCCGCTGGCGTTCGGCAGCGACTTCCCGGTCGAAAGTGCCGATCCCTTCCCCGGCCTGTCCGCTGCCATCAGCCGGCAGGACCCCAAGGGCGAGCCCAAAGGCGGATGGCGTCCGCAGGAACGCGTGTCATTGGGACAGGCGATCCATGGTTTCACGCAAGGCGCGGCCTATGCCGGCTTTGCGGACACGCGGATGGGCGGACTGGCGCCGGGTAAGTGGGCCGACTTCATCATCGTCGACCGCGATCCCGACACCGTTGATGCACAAGCGCTTGCCAAGACGATCGTGCTGGAAACCTGGATCGCCGGAAAACGCGTCTTCAACGAGGCCGATCTGCACGCGAACTGAGCATCGAAGGGGTCAGCAGCTGGGGCAGTTCTTCCGGCTCGGCGTTGTTCGGTTCATACCACAGATAGAGCGGCACCCCGGCGCGTTCTCGCGAATCGAGGAAGCGTGTGATGGCCGGATCGCCATCCGTCCAGTCGCCGACCAACGTCACCACACCCGCCTTCGCAAAGGCGGCACGTGTGGCATCGCGGTCGATCGCGGCGGCTTCGTTCGCCTTGCAGGTCAGGCACCAATCGGCGGTGAAATAGACGAACACTGGCCAACCTGATTTCTGGGCGGTTTCGACCGCAGCATAAGACCATGCGGGGTCGGACGGCGCCACCTTCTGCGATGTGGTCGGCACCCACATCGCACCGGCCATCGCAATCGCGGCGGCACCGGCAAGCGCAAACCAGCCAAAGGATTTGCCGCTGCGCTGACCGCGACCGAAGACCAGCAGCAACAGTGCGAGCAGCGCCATCGCGCCAATCCCGATCCACAGCGCGACCAACCCGCCCTGCCGCCACAGCAGCCACAGGCAAGCCGCCGCGGTTAGCGCCATCGGCACCGCAAGAATCCGCTGCAATTTCGCCATCCAAGGACCCGGCTTGGGCAGGCGAGTACGAAGCGCGGGAATGAAAGCGATGGCCAGGAACGGCAGTGCCAACCCAAGACCGAGGGCCGCGAAGACCAGCACTGCGCCCCATGTCGGCAGCACCAATGCCGTTCCCAATGCAGCGCCCATGAACGGCCCGGCACATGGCGTCGCGACGAAGGCGGCGAGCGCGCCGGTCCCGATGCTTCCGCCCGGATTGCTTTCGCCGCCGACGGCCGGAAGTTCGTAAAGCCGGAGCAAATTGAGCGTGATCGCAACGGCAAGCAGCAGGAGGATTAGGATCGAACGCGGATCCTGTAACTGGAAGGCCCAGCCCGCCGCTTCCCCGCTGGCGCGAATCGCGAGGAGTATGACGCCGAGCGCCCCGGTGCCGAGGATTGCCCCCAAGGTGTATCCGAGAGCATCGCGGCGCGCGTGGTGCTCGTCGCTGCCCGCGCGGGCAAGGTGCATCGCTTTGAGGCCAAGGATCGGGAACACGCAGGGCATCAGGTTGAGAATGATCCCGCCGGCGAGCGCGCCGAGTAGCGCCCACCACAAGGCGTTCGGTGCCGCGCCGCCGCCAGCGGGAACCGGGCCAGGAACGGCTGAAATTTCCAGTCCACGACCCTGTCCGATCGCCAGGACGCCATTGATTGTCGACGGAGCGCCCTCGCGGCGGCCGAGTTCGACAATCAATCTATCGCCGGTCCGCCGAACAGTCTGCGGTGCGGCATAATCGATCGGCCCGTCGTCGGCGGGAAAGAAATAGGCGTCGTCGACCGCGACGCTGGCCGGCAGGGGTATGGCGAGATCGATCGTTTTCGGCCGAAGCGCAAACTGCGCCTTGCTGCCCAGCGGCCGAGGCAGGGCGCGCAGCCAGTCGTCGAAGCGCGGATCGGGAGCTGCCATGCCGCTGGTCGGCACGTCGATCGACACTTCCCCCTGTTCGGGGACGCAAATCTTGTCGGTGCACGCCAGCCAGCGCATCTTGGCGTTGATTCGACCCCCGGTCGGCGCCGCTGCCGGAACGATCCGGGTGAGGACCGCATAGTCGCTTTCGAACACATGATTGACGATCCCAGCAACCAGCAATTTGTGCGGCACCGGGTAGCGCAAAGGCTCGACCTTCCATCCCGGCGGAAGGGTCCATTCGACCTCCATCGGAAGCCCGGCGTCACCCGGGTTGAGCCAATAGCCATGCCAGCCGGGGCTGGTACGCATCAGGATCGCAAGATCGGTTCCCGAACCCGGCGTCGCATGACTGCGCAGCACTAGTTCCGGCTGGATCGCATTCGCGCGCGAGCGTTGGGCATGCGCGGGAAGCGCGCCGACAAAGAACAGGGTGATGGCGAGGAGGAAGCGGATCATCGCATTTGGCGCTAGCGAGCATGTGCGCCCTAGTCGAGGTTCGGCCGCAACCATTTCTCTGCCGTCTCAAGGTCGATCCCGCGGCGACCGGCATAATCCTCCAGCTGGTCGCGGCCGATCTTGGCAACCCCGAAATACTGGCTGTCCCGGTGCCCGAAGTAAAAGCCGCTGACCGCCGCAGCCGGGGTCATCGCGAAACTTTCGGTAAGCGCGAGGCCGGCCGGATCCCCGCCGAGCAGGTCGAACAGGATCGGCTTAAGGCTGTGATCGGGGGCGGCGGGGTATCCGGGCGCGGGGCGAATGCCGCTATAGTTTTCACGGATCAGGTCGAGGTTCGACAGATGCTCGTCCCCGCCATAGCCCCACAACCGCTTGCGGACATGTTCGTGAAGGCGCTCAGCAAAAGCCTCGGCCAGGCGGTCGGCGAGTGCTTTGAGCATGATGTCGGAATAATCGTCGGTCGCCGCGCGGAACCGTTCGAGATGCGGTTCGATGCCGTGAATTCCGACAGCGAAGCCGCCGATCCAGTCATCGCCGTCGGGATCGATGAAGTCGGCAAGGCACATGTTGGCGCGCCCTTCCCGCTTCTTGACCTGCTGGCGCAGCAACGGGACCCTGACTTGCGCATTGCCGTGCGCGACCAGCACGTCATCGCCGTCGCGTCGGCACGGCCACAGGCCAACCACCCCGACCGGACGCAGCCAATGTTCGGTGATGATCCGGTCCAGCATCGCTTCGGCATCGGCGAACAGCGACCGGGCGCTCTCGCCGACGATCGAATCGTCGAGGATCGCGGGATAATTGCCGGCAAGTTCCCACGCGCGGAAAAATGGCGTCCAGTCGATGTGCGCCTTCAAATCGCGCAGCGGCCATTCGCCGAAATTGTGCAGGCCGGGCTTTTGCGGGGCCGGTGCCTTGCCCTGAGGATCGAAGGCAAAGCCGTTCGCGCGCGCTTCGGCGATGGTTGCCAGATCGTGGGTGCCGCGACCGGCGCGCGCGACTCGAAGCGCATCGTAATCGCGCTTTGTGCCATCGATCAGTTCGGCGCGCTGGGGACCGTCGCTGACCAGCGCCGAGGCAACGCCGACCGCGCGGCTGGCGTCGAGGACGTGGAGTACGGGGCCGGAATAGACAGGCTCGATCCGAAGAGCGGTGTGCGCACGGCTGGTCGTCGCACCGCCGATCAGCAACGGAAGGCGCATCCCGGCGCGCTCCATTTCCGCCGCGACGGTGACCATTTCATCGAGAGAGGGGGTGATGAGCCCGGACAGGCCGATGATGTCGGCGTCCTGTTCGACTGCGGTTTCCAGGATTTTCGTCCACGGCGTCATGACGCCGAGGTCGATCACTTCGAAGCCGTTACATTGCAGGACGACCCCGACGATATTCTTGCCGATGTCGTGGACGTCGCCCTTGACCGTGGCCATGATGATCCGGCCCTTGCCCTTGGCGCCTTCGTCTTTTTCCAGTTCAATGTAGGGCAGCAGATGGGCGACCGCTTTCTTCATGACGCGGGCCGATTTGACGACTTGCGGAAGGAACATCTTGCCCGAACCGAACAGGTCGCCGACGATGTTCATGCCGTCCATCAACGGGCCTTCGATCACGTCGATCGGGCGCACCGCCTGAAGGCGGGCTTCCTCGGTATCGTCGACGATGTGCGCGTCGATCCCCTTGACGAGTGCATGGCTGAGCCGTTCGCGGACCGGATAGCCGCGCCATTCGGCGGCGGCCTTCTCGGCGGCGGGGTCGGTGCCGCGGAACCGTTCGGCAAGGACGATCAACCGCTCGGTACTGTCTTCCCTGCGGTCCAGGATGACATCCTCGCACGCTTCGCGCAGTTCGGGGTCGATCGCGTCATACACATCGAGCTGGCCAGCGTTGACGATCGCCATGTCCATCCCCGCCGGGATAGCGTGATACAGAAACACGCTGTGCATCGCGCGGCGCACCGGCTCGTTGCCGCGGAACGAAAATGACAGGTTGGACAGGCCACCCGAGATATGGACGTGCGGGCAAGCGGCGCGGATGTCGCGCGTCGCCTCGATGAAATCGATCGCGTAGCGGCGATGCTCCTCGATCCCGGTGGCGACCGCGAATACGTTGGGGTCGAAGATGATGTCCTCGGCCGGAAACCCGTCGGCGGTCAGAAGGTCATAGGCCCGCTTGCAGATGTCGACCTTGCGCTCGCGGGTATCGGCCTGCCCGGTTTCGTCGAACGCCATCACGACCACGGCGGCGCCGTAGAATCGCACCAGTCGTGCATGGTCGAGAAAGGCTTCCTCGCCTTCCTTCAGGCTGATCGAATTGACGATCGGTTTGCCCGACACGCATTTCAGCCCCGCCTCGATCACGCTCCATTTCGAGCTGTCGACCATAACCGGGACCCGCGCGATGTCGGGCTCCGCCGCGATCCGGAGCAGGAAGGTCCGCATTGCCGCCTCACCATCCAGCAACGCCTCGTCCATGTTGACGTCGATGATCTGCGCGCCCGCCTCGACCTGCTGTCGGGCGACCTCGACCGCGGCGTCATAGTCGCCGGTGAGAATCAGTTTCTTGAACCTGGCCGATCCGGTGACATTGGTTCGCTCGCCGATATTGATGAAACGCGCGCCAACGCCCTGTCGCCCACGGGGGAGGGGGTTGGGAGAGGGTGCAATCGGAGACGCGCCTGCTGGATCGGTCACGCCGCGATTACCATCGGCTCGAGGCCGGCAAGCGTGGTTTCATGCGCGGCGGCGGGTACCGGGCGCGGCGCTCCTTCGCCCACCGCTTCGGCGATGGCGGCGATGTGGTCGGGCGTCGTCCCGCAGCAACCGCCGACAATGTTGACCAGCCGGTCGCCCAGCCATTCGCGGACCTGGTCGGCGGTTTGGTCGGCGGCCTCATCATATTGGCCTAGGTCGTTGGGAAGCCCCGCGTTGGGATACGCCATCACCAGGGTCTCGGCCTGCCCGCTCAGCGCGGCAAGGTGCGGGCGAAGCTGCGCCGCGCCGAAAGAGCAATTGAGCCCGATGGTAAGCGGGCGGGCATGGCGCACGCTAGCCCAAAACGCCTCGACCGTGTGGCCTGACAGGTTGCGCCCCGAAAGGTCGGTCAGCGTCATCGAGATCATCATCGGAAGCGGACGGCCAAGCGCGCGCTCCGCTTCCAGCGTCGCCATGATCGCGGCCTTGCAATTCAAGGTGTCGAACACGGTTTCGATCAGGATGAAATCGACACCGCCTTCGACCAGTGCATCGACCTGTTCGCGGTACACCGCCTTCACCTCGTCGAAGGTTACTTCGCGAAAACCCGGATCGTTGACGTCGGGCGACAGCGACAGCGTCTTGTTGGTCGGCCCCATCGCGCCCGCGACCCAGCGGCGCTTACCGTCGCTGTCGGCGACCGCCCGGGTGATGCGGGCGGCGGCAAGGTTGATGTCGCGAACCAATGCGGCGGCATCGGTGCCATAATCGGATTGGCTGATCCGATTGGCATTGAATGTATTGGTGGCAAGGATTTCGGCACCGGAATCGGCAAAGCGGCGGCAGATATCTTCGATCACGTCCGGCCGCGTCAGGTTGAGCAAATCGTTATTGCCCTTCTGATCGTCGACCAGGCCCAGCGTGCCGCCATAATCGTCGACCTTGGCGGCCTGGATCATGGTGCCATAGGCACCGTCCTTGACCAGGATCCGCTTGGCCGCGGCGGCGCGCAATTCGTCGGCGACATTCACTTCGCACGCACTCCAAGCAAATGGCAAATGGCATAAGCCAGTTCGGCGCGGTTCAGGGTGTAGAAGTGAAACTGGCGGACGCCCCCGGCGTAAAGCTGGCCGCACAATTCGCCCGCGATGGTCGCGGCAACCAGCTGGCGCGCGGCAGGAAGGTCGTCGAGCCCCTCGAACGTCTCATCCATCCAGTCGGGGATCGTCGCGCCGCACATACCGGCGAACTTGCGCGCCTGGGCGACATTGGTGATCGGCAGGATGCCCGGCACGATCTCGACCTCGGGGCGGAGCGCCAGCACCTTGTCGCGAAACCGGAAGAAGGCGTCGGCGGAAAAGAAGAACTGGCTGATCGCGCGGTTGGCACCGGCATCGATCTTGCGCAGCAGATTGTCGATGTCGCTGTCCGGACAATCCGCCTCGGGATGCGTTTCGGGATAGCAGGCGACGGAAATATCGAAATCGGCGACCTTCTTGAGCCCCGCGACCAGGTTGGCGGCGCTTGCATAACCGCCCGGATGAACCGCGAACGCGCGCCCTTCCTCGGGCGGGTCGCCGCGGAGAGCGACGAGGTGCCGGACGCCAGCGTCCCAGTAGGACCGCGCAACCTCATCGACGTCCTCGCGGCTTGCGTCGACGCAGGTCAAGTGCGCCGCCGCGGTCAGCGCGGTTTCCCGCGCGATCCTCTCGACCGTGGCGTGGGTGCGTTCGCGGGTCGAACCGCCCGCGCCATAAGTCACGCTGACGAAGCGCGGCTCGAGCGGGGCCAGCATCGAGATCGACTGCCACAAGGTATCAGCCATCTTCTCGCTCTTGGGCGGGAAGAACTCGAAGCTGACGTCGATGTCGCCGCGCGGGGCGGCAAACAAAGGCTCGTGATGGTCCAGTGCCCGTGACGATTGGGGATTCATGCAGCTTTCCGATTGAGCGCCGGCAGCTTGGCCCCGCGCCATAGGGTGACGGTCAGCTCGCCGCCTTCGAGGCGTTGGGTAAGGTCGGGTTCGAGGCCCGCCGCGCGGAACCAGCCGGCCATCGCTTCGTCGGTAAATCCCAGCCGGACATGGGCGTCGGCGGACCGCAATTCTTCACGGTCGTGGGCGGCGAAATCGACCACCAACAGCTGCCCGCCGGGACGAAGGACGCGCGCGGCCTCCGCAATCGCGGCGGCAGGCGCCTGCGCATAATGCAGCACCTGGTGAAGGATCGCGCTGTCGGCGCTGTGGTCGGCGAGCGGGAGGTCGTACATGTCCGCCTGCCGGAGCGCGGCATCGGCAATGCCTGCACGGTCGAGTTTGACGCGCGCCAGGCGCAGCATCTCGGACGAACGATCGATCCCGATTGCCTCGCTAGCCTTGGGAGCGAGCAATTCGATCATCCTTCCCGTGCCCGTGCCGATATCGACCAGGCGACCGATGATCCGTCCGCCCATGGCCTTGGCGATCGCGGCTTCCACGGCGCTTTCAGGCACATGGAGGGAGCGGATATTGTCCCAGACCTCGGCATGGGCGGAAAAATAGCGTTCCGCCGCCTCGGCGCGAATCGCGCGGACGGCAGCAAGCCGGACCCGGTCGCCATCGAGCAATATCCGGCTTTCATCGTCGAGCGCAGCATCGATCAGCGTGAACAAGGCGGACGCCGTCGCAGTCGGGCTAAGCGCGAGAAAGACCCAGCTGCCTTCCTTATGACGGTCGATCAGCCGGGAATCGGCGAGAATCTTGACATGGCGAGAGACGCGCGGCTGACTTTGGCCAAGCACCTGGGCCATCTCGCCGACTGACAATTCCATCAACCGCAGCAATTCGATGATACGCAGCCGCGTTGGGTCGGCAAGCGCCTGGAACAGGTCCGCGACCGGCAGGCGTGAATTGGCGCTCGCGTTCATGGTTTAGGGATATAAAGAAATCTTTATATGCGTCAACGCGCCTTGCGGATCGAAAGAATTTTGTAACGTTTATCGATTCTTCGATTGCGTCTGGTCGAAGGCGCTCATATATCCGCGCGCTGGCCTGACCGTTTTATGCGGCAGGCCGAGCCCCGTGCCACGAAATCGGCACATTTGAAGGAATGGAACGATCATGAAGAAGATTGCACTGACCGTTGCGGTCCTCGGACTCGGCTTGGCCGCGTGCCAGGACAATGCTCCCGACAATGAAGTCAGCACCGTCAACACTGTCGAAATGGAAGCCAATGCGGACACCGCAGCAGCTGCCAACGCCGTCGACAATGCGATGGATGCGACCGCGAACGCGGTCGACAACGCTGCCGACGCCACCGAGAACGCCGCCGACAACGCGATGTAATCGGGGCGCTTTAAGCGCTACGAATAAGGAGGGCTGCTCGGGAAACCGGGCGGCCCTTTTTTGTTGGGCCGCGAAAATGGTAGGCTGGCGCGATGAAGATAGCCCTCATTCTCGCGCTATTGCTGCTCGTCTCCTGCGACGAGCGACCGGCGGCGCCCACGGCGGCTCAGAACGAGCAACTCAACGACACCGAGAAGATGCTTGACGAAATGGCGAACAGCCAGGGTAACGCAAATTAGACGCAGGCGCCCACGCGGATCTCGAACAATTTCGGCCAATATTTGCCAGTCACGAACAGCCTCTTGCCCTTCGCGTCCCAGGCAATACCGTTCAACACGCTGTCGGGGCCGTCGGCACCGGCGCGCTCCTTCAACCCGCGCAGATCGACGACCGAGCGAACCTTGCCGCTGGCCGGATCGATTCGGACGATGAATTCGGTCATCCAGACATTCGCCCAAATCTGTCCGTCGATCGCCTCCAGCTCGTTGATCCGGCCCAGCGGCTTGCCGCCGATAGTGACCGAAACGCGGCCAGTTTCCTTCATCGTGGCCGGATCGAAGTAGCGCAGCACGGGCTTGCCGTCGCTTAGTACCATGCGATCGGCCAGCATCGTCAGTCCCCAGCCCTCGCCGCCGATGCGAAAGGTGCCGAGGGGTTTCAGGTCCTTCAGCCGCCAACGATGGCCGATGCCGTTCTGCCATGTGATCGAGATCAGCTGGTCTTTCCAGCGTACGATACCTTCGCCGAACTGGTCGGCCGGATATTTGCTTTCATCCAGCGTGTTGCCGGTCGCCAGATCAAGGCGCGCAACCCGCGACTGGCCGTAATGACCGGTGCCTTCGTACAGGTAACCGCCGTCAAAGATCAGCCCCTGCGTGAAGGAAGAGGCGTCGCGCGGATATTCCTTCACCACCTCGGCGGCGCACATCGGCACCTTCGGTTCAGCGGAGGGAGCCGCCTGGACAGCAAAGAGGATCGAAAACGACAGCATTGCCGCCGCTGCTAGAACTGCGATGCTGAACCTTCAATGGCCGAAAAAAGGGCCAGAGGATTTCTCCCCCGGCCCCGATTTTCGTCGGCTGGCCGTCACGGGAGCGAATCCCGTGACGTCAGTCCTGTCAGCCCCGCCGCAGGCCGTCCGGCCTTCCGCGGGTCAGGGAATAGCAAGCGCTATTCCCGTCCGCTTCAGGTCAGAAATCCATACCGCCCATGCCGCCCATGCCCCCGGGCATGCCGCCACCGGCCGGCTTGTCTTCCGGCAATTCGCTGACCGCCGCTTCAGTGGTGATCAACAGGCCAGCAACCGATGCCGCGTCCTGCAGCGCCGTGCGGACAACCTTGGTCGGGTCGACCACGCCGGCAGCGACGAGGTTCTCGTACGTGTCCGTCGCGGCGTTGAAGCCCTGGGTCACGTCACCTTCGCGCAGCAAATTGCCGGCGACGACGGCGCCGTCGACGCCCGCATTCTGGGCGATCTGGCGAAGCGGCGTTTCAATCGCCTTGCGGATGATGTCGATACCGCGGGTCTGGTCATCGTTGGCACCCTTGAGGCCGTCGAGCGACTTGATGGCATAGAGCAGCGCGGTTCCGCCGCCCGGGACGATGCCTTCTTCGACCGCAGCGCGGGTCGCGTGAAGCGCGTCGTCGACGCGGTCCTTGCGTTCCTTCACTTCGACTTCCGACGCACCGCCGACCTTGATCACGGCGACACCGCCGGCCAGCTTGGCGAGACGTTCCTGAAGCTTCTCACGATCATAATCACTGGTCGTGTTGTCGATCTGCTGGCGGATCGCGCTCGTTCGACCGTCAATCTGCTCCTTGGTACCTGCGCCGTCGACCAGGGTCGTATTGTCCTTGTCGATGACGACCTTCTTGGCGGTGCCGAGCATGCCGACTGTGACGCTCTCCAGCTTGATGCCGAGGTCTTCCGAGACCATTTCGCCGCCGGTCAGGATTGCGATATCCTCGAGCATCGCCTTACGACGATCGCCGAAGCCCGGTGCCTTAACCGCCGCGACCTTCAGGCCGCCGCGTAGCTTGTTGACGACCAGCGTCGCAAGCGCTTCGCCTTCGATGTCTTCGGCGATGATCAGCAGCGGACGACCCGACTGCACGACCGCTTCCAGGATCGGCAGCATCGCCTGCAGATTGCTGAGCTTCTTCTCGTGGATCAGGATGTAGGGATCGTTGAGTTCGACCTGCATCTTTTCCGGATTGGTGATGAAGTAAGGCGACAGGTAGCCGCGGTCGAACTGCATGCCTTCGACGACGTCGAGCTCGAATTCGAGGCCCTTGGCTTCCTCGACGGTGATGACGCCTTCCTTGCCAACCTTTTCCATCGCTTCGGCAATCTTCTCACCGACTTCGACGTCGCCATTGGCCGAGATGATCCCGACCTGGGCGATTTCGGACGAACCGGAAACCGGCTTCGAACGGCCCTTGAGATCCTCGACCACCTTGATCACGGCCAGATCGATGCCGCGCTTCAAGTCCATCGGATTCATGCCGGCGGCAACCGACTTCATGCCTTCGCGAACGATGGCCTGCGCCAGCACGGTCGCGGTGGTGGTCCCGTCGCCGGCCAAATCATTGGTCTTCGATGCGACCTCGCGCAGCATCTGCGCACCCATATTCTCGAACTTGTCCTTGAGCTCGATTTCCTTGGCGACGGTGACGCCGTCCTTGGTGATGCGCGGCGCGCCGTAGCTCTTGTCGATGACAACGTTGCGCCCCTTGGGGCCCAACGTCACCTTGACCGCATCGGCAAGGATGTCGACACCGCGAAGAATGCGTTCACGCGCGTCGCGGCTGAATTTCACGTCTTTGGCTGCCATCTGGCTACCCTTTCGTTTGTTCTGAGTTCAAAAAATTCGTGGCGAAAGCGGACTTTCACCGGTTGTTCGAAAGTTAAGCGACAACGCCCAGGATATCGCTTTCCTTCATGATGATGAGGTCTTCACCGTCGATCTTAATCTCGGTGCCCGACCATTTGCCGAACAGGATCTTGTCGCCGGCCTTGACGTCGAGCGGGGTCACCGTTCCGTCGTCGGCGCGTGCGCCCGAACCGACCGAGACGACTTCGCCTTCCTGCGGCTTTTCCTTGGCGCTGTCGGGAATGATGATCCCGCCGGCGGTCTTTTCCTCTGCCTCGACGCGGCGGACGAGGACGCGGTCATGAAGCGGCCTGAAACCCATGGTTGCTTACCCTTTTTTCTTCGTTGAAAATTGCCCGCTGGCACTCCGACAAGCAGAGTGCCAAGCGATGAAGCCCATCTGGGAAGGAGCGTCCAACATGTCAATGGGGACGGTGGTGTTAAAGCCTGAGCCTTAAGAAACGGCGCGACGTAAGCAGAAGGATTGCAGCCACTCGATGATATGAATGCTCGGGGCCAATCGATCATGGAAATGAGGGTGCAATGGCACATTCCTATCTCACACTCAGCCTTCTCGCGGTCTTCGCCGCCAGTCCCATGACGGGATCGGCCACCTCGGCGTTCGCGGAAGACCAAACAACCGCTGGGGCAAATTCGGCCGACAATAAAGCCTAGGCGAATTTGGTCGCCAAGGCTGCCATCTTTCGGCCTCGGATCTTTTTCCTCGTCATCTCCCGTTATTGCCCCACGCGGGCGGCGGCGCACCAAAAAGCTTAAGTTTGCACTTTGGCCTCCAAAACCGCACGTTGTCCGCGAACTTAGCGACCCTTAGCGCCGCTTCGGCGATCCGCAGCACCTCCTCGGCCACGCTTGCCAAGCGCGCAAAAAGCCGCTGAAATCTTTGAATTATTCATTTTTCGGAACGGTGATTCGCAATGAAGAGGATGTTACCGCTGGCGGGGGCTGCGATGTTCGCACTGGCCGCCTGTTCGATCGCCCCTTCCCCCGTGCGCGTCGCCGAGGCGCCGGTCCCGCCCCCCGTTACCAACCCAATGACCGTCGCTGCGGAGCGCGAAGCGGCGCTGAAGTTCGGCAACACCGCGCTCAAGCCCGGCGATTATCGCATCCTCCCCATCGCGGCGCGGCCCAAGACCGGCCCGGTGCGCGTGCTGGTCTCGCTGCGCAACCAGAAGACCTATGTCTACAAGGCGGAACAACTGATCGCCTTCTCGACATCGTCGCACGGAACGCCAGACCACCCTACCGATCCGGGCAGCTGGACCATCCTTCAGAAAAAGCCGTTTCATCGTTCGAACAAATATTCGAACGCGCCGATGCCGTTCATGCAGCGGCTCGACAAATGGGGCCGCGCGTTTCACGCCGGAGTCGTGCCGGGCTATCCCGCCAGCCATGGCTGCATCCGACTGCCCGCGCCGATGGCGAAAGCGCTCTACGGTTTTACCAAGATCGGCGACAAGGTCGATATCGAGGCCTAGGCCGGAAGCAGGCCCAGCGCTTCGCGCTTCGACCAGCGGCGAATCATCAGGACGGAAACGAAGGCAAGGCCGGTCGCGAGGCCGGTCCAGATCCCGACCCCGGCCCACTGCACGCCAAAGCCAAGCCAGACGCCGGTTCCGATCCCGACCACCCAATAGCCGACCAAAGCGTAGAGCATCGGGACACGGGTATCGTGCAGTCCGCGCAGCATGCCTGCCCCGACGACCTGCGCGCCGTCGACCATCTGGAACAGCGCCGCGACGAACAGGAACGAGGTCGCAAGCGCGATCACCCGCGCATTGGCGGGCGTGTCGGCAAAGAACAGGGTGACGAGCGACCGCGGGAAAAGCCACATTAGCAGTGCCATCGTCGCCATGAAGCCGATGCCCATCACCAGGCTGGTCCAGCCGGCTCGGGCAATGCCGTCGCGGTCGCGGCGGCCGTACGCAAGCCCCACGCGGACCGTGGCAGCCTGGGCAAGGCCAAGCGGAACCATGAAACTGGTCGCCGCAATCTGCAGCGCGACCTGGTGCGCGGCGACCGATTCGGCGTCGATCAGCCCCATCAGATAAGCAGCCGCGCTGAACACCGCGCCTTCGAACCCCATCGCCATTCCGATTGGCAGGCCGAGCCGGAAGACTTTTGCAAAGCGCGGCCAGTCGGGTCGCCAGAAGCGCCCGAACAAATAGAATCGGCGGAACTGGCGGTCGGTGACGATGACCAGCGCCAGCGCGAGCGTCATCGCGCCCCACGTGATCGAGCTCGCCAGCCCGCCGCCGAACAGGCCGAGCGCAGGAAGCCCGAAATGCCCGAAAATCAGCCCGTATCCGGCCAGCGCATTGACCGCGATCCCAGCCGCGCTGATCGCCAGTACCCAGCCCGGCCGTTCCAGTGCGGACAGGAAATTGCGCATCACCTGGAATGCCATCCACGGCGGCAATGCCCACATGTACCCGCGAAGGAAGGTTGCCGCCCCCTCGGCCAACCGTGGCTCCTGCCCAAGCGCGACGATCAGCGGCTCCGCAAACCACAGAACGACCATGATCGGCACGGTGATCAGCATTGCCGCCCACATCGACTGTCGGAACGTTCGGCGCACATCGCGCACCGCATTGGACCGTGCGCCAAGCGCACTGGCCATCATCGGCGAGGACGCGGTCAGCACGCCGAACCCGAACAACGTCATCGCGAAGGTCAGTCCGAGCGCAAGCGCGGCGGCGGCCAGCTCAAGCGCTCCCAATCGCCCGAGTAGCAATGCATCGGTCGCCTGGATCAACTGTGTCGTCAGATTGGCAAGGATCAGCGGCCACGCCAGCGACAGTGTCGCCCGCGCTTCCTTGCGCCAGTTTTCTTTCGAGAGCGCCGCTGTCGCCATTGCCGCGCCGTAGCAGTTTCGATTGGCCGGTAAAGCGGGCCATCGGTCGAAAAGCTTTGGCTACCTGCCCCGTGCCTCGCTAAGCCATTGTTCGAATATCGGAGTTATCTCAATGCGCTTTGTTCGTGCGGTCTGGAAATTGCTGGTCGGCGTGAAGGACGTCCTCGTCCTGATCTTCATGCTGATGTTCTTCGGTCTGCTCTACGCGGCACTGTCGTCGCGGCCGGCACCGGTCGGCGACGGCGTTCTCGCTCTTGCTCTTGATGGCGTCGTCGTCGAACAGCCGCAGGACGTCGATCCGTTCGCCGCGCTGTCGCCCGTCGGCGGCGGAACGATGCGCGAGCATCGGCTGAAGAGCCTGGTCGCGGTCCTTCGCAAGGCCAAGGACGACAGCAAAGTGAAAGCGGTCGCGCTCGACCTCGACCGCTTCGTCGGCGGCGGACAGACCGCGCTGACCACGCTTGGAGAGGCAATCGACGAGGTTCGCAAAGCGAACAAGCCGGTCGTCGCTTTCGCGACCGGCTACACCGATGACGGCTATCAACTCGCGGCCCACGCCAGCGAAATCTGGCTCCCCGAACTGGGCGCGGTCGCGGTGCAGGGGCCCGGCGGGAACAATCTTTATTACAAAAGCCTGTTCGACAAATTGGGAGTAACCGCCAACACCTACCGTGTCGGCACCTTCAAATCCGGGATCGAGCCATACACCCGCAACGACATGTCGCCCGAAGCGCGTGAAAATGCGCAGTCGCTTGGCGATGCCTTGCTGGAAACCTGGAAGCAGGATGTCGGTCGGTCGCGGCCCGCCGCGATGGCGGGTTTGAATGCCTATCTCGCCGATCCGGTCGCGGTCACAAAGGCGGCAGGCAACAATCTGTCGAAGGCCGCCCTGAACCTGAAGCTAATCGACAGGATCGGCGAGCGCCGGGCGTTCAATGCTCGACTGGCCGAGCTTGGCGGAAAGAAGGAAGATTTGGCGCTCGGCTACAAACGCATCCGACTGTCCGCATACCAACGTGCGATCGAACAGGACACCAACGGTCCGATCGGCGTGGTCACGATTGCCGGCGAAATCGTCGACGGTCGTGCCGGACCCGGCAAGGCGGGGGCGGAGACCATCGCGAATGCGCTGGAAAAGGCGCTTGCGACCAAGGATTTGAAGGCGCTGGTCGTCCGCGTCGACAGTCCGGGCGGTTCGGCATTGGCGTCAGAACGTATTCGTCAGGCCATCCTCTCCGCCAAAGAGGCCAAGCTGCCGATCGTCGTATCGATGGGCAATGTTGCGGCTTCGGGTGGCTACTGGGTGTCGACGCCTGCGGACTTTATCTACGCCGAGCCTTCGACGATCACCGGGTCGATCGGCGTCTATGGCGTGTTGCCAAGCTTCCAGGGAAGCCTGGCCAAGCTGGGCGTCGGTGCCGACGGCATCAAGACCACACCGCTTTCCGGCGAACCCGATCTGCTCAACGGCCCTTCCGAGGCGGCAAGCGCACTGGTCCAGGCCGGGGTCGAGCAGATCTACACCAAATTCCTCGCGATAACGGCGGCGAGCCGCAAAAAGTCTCCCGCGGAAATCGACCGGATTGCCCAAGGGCGGGTGTGGGACGGCGGCACGGCGCGCCAGATCGGGCTGGTTGACGGATTCGGCGGACTTGACGATGCCGTCGCCAAGGCGGGTGATCTGGCCAAGCTGGCCAAGAACGATCGTGGACTGACCTATATCGAGGAAGGGCAAGGCCCGTGGGCCGGCCTGCTCGCTGGAATGTTCGGCGGCGATGATGATGGCAGCGAAGCGGCACCGACCGATGCGCTCGCGACCCTCGGCCCGGCGCCCGAGCAATTGATGCTTCGCGTGATGGCGGACGTCGACAGCATCCTGGCCGGGCCGACGATCCAGCTTCGTTGCCTGGAGTGCGGTCCGTCAACCGTCACCTTACAAAAGTCGTCGGCAGCCCCGTGGTGGTCAGAGCTTGCCCGCTGGCTTGGAGCCGTCTGACCGCGCCTTCTTTCGTTTGCCGGTGAGCGGCAACATCACGATTGCCATCAGAGTGCTGACCAGCGCCAGCGCGCCGAAGATGACGATCCATGGGTGGTGAGTGTCTTCGCGGGTCTGCAGGTCCATGATGTGGAGACCCCACATCAGGTCGTAGAACCGCCAGAATTGCGTCCGCTTGGCGACGATCTCGCCCGATCCGCTGTCGACAAAGAAATGCGTGCCGTCAGACATGGCAACCATCCAGCCGTCCATCGCACGGCGAAGCTCGATCGGCGGGTTTGCGGAATTGACGCGGCTGGTCGTCGTAATGCTGGCCTTGCCGGCATAGCGCCCCTCCACTTCGCGCGCGGCATCGGCTGCACCGAGCAAGGGAAGCAGTGCACCGGTCTCCGGGTCGGCCTGCCGCGACTTTCCATCGACGGTGGTGATAATCCAGCGTGAGCCCGCCGTTCGCGGCTCGATCGCTACCTTGGCGACGTTCAATCCTTCAAGACTTGGCACGACCGGCGCGGCTGGCAGGACGATCGGCGCTGGCGTGCGCAGCAGTGCGTTGCCGCGCACCTCCTCGATCGGGCGGATTACCATGATCACGCCCGAAAGGGTCCACAGCAACATCGGAACACCGATCAGCCAGCCGAGCCAGATGTGCCAGCGACGAAGGGTCCCCCGAAGGCTCATACCTAGATGTGGATCGGCTTGCCCTGGACGGCCATCGCGGCTTCCTTGATCGCTTCGGAATGCGTCGGATGGGCGTGGCAGGTGTAGGCAATGTCTTCCGACGTCGCGCCGAATTCCATCGCCTGCGTGGCCTGCTGGATCATTGTCCCAGCGACCGATGCAATCGCCCAGACGCCAAGCACGCGATCCGACTTGGCGTCGGCGATGACCTTCACGAAGCCATCGGGTTCATGGTTGGTCTTGGCGCGGCTGTTGGCCAGCATGGGGAACTTGCCGACCTTGATCTCGCCGCGTTCCTTGGCCTGTTCCTCGGTCATGCCGACCCCGGCAATTTCTGGCCAAGTGTAGACCACCGACGGTATGAGGTCGTGATTCACGATGCCGGTCAGCCCAGCGATATTCTCGGCAACCGCAATCCCTTCGTCTTCGGCCTTGTGCGCAAGCATCGGACCGGGGATCACGTCGCCGATCGCCCACACGCCATCGACCTTGGTCCTGAACTCGTGATCGGTATCGACCTGGCCGCGTTCGTTGACCTGAAGTCCGATCTTGTCGA
Source organism: uncultured Alphaproteobacteria bacterium (assembly GCA_963843855.1). Taxonomy (GTDB): domain Bacteria; phylum Pseudomonadota; class Alphaproteobacteria; order Sphingomonadales; family Sphingomonadaceae; genus Sphingomicrobium. The sequence continues at coordinate 499,371 of CAWJMA010000006.1, read as the reverse complement.
GGCCGAGACCATCGGTGTTGGGCCGCCGACCGATCGAAACGAGGACGCAATCGGCTTCCATCGTCACGGGATCGCCGCCCTTCGCCGGCTCCAGCGTCAGGGTCGCCGTGCCGCCGTTGACGGCAACGCCCGTGACCTTGGTGCCAAGTTTGAATTCGATGCCCTGCTTCTTGAAGATCTTGTTGGCTTCCTTGCGGATATCGCCGTCCATTCCGGGCAGGATCTGGTCGAGGAATTCGACGCACGTAACCTTTGCGCCAAGCCGACGCCACACGCTGCCCAGTTCCAGGCCGATCACACCGCCGCCGATGACGACCATGTGCTGCGGCACCTTTTCCAGTTCCAGCGCACCGGTAGAATTGACCACGACCTTCTGGTCGACGGTCACGCCGGGCAGCGGGGTGACCGACGACCCCGTCGCGATGACGATATTCTTGGCGGTGACCTTCTGACCCGCAACCGTCACAGTGTGCGCGTCCTCGAAACTGCCCTTGCCCTTGAGCCAGGTGACCTTGTTCTTCTTGAACAGGAATTCGATCCCGCCGGTTAGCTGCTTGACCGCGTCGAGGCGCTGGCCATGCATCGCCCCAAGGTCGAGTTTCGGTTCGACGATCACGCCCATGCTAGCCATCGCGCCATTGGCGGCAGCATCGAAATATTCCGACGCATGGAGCATCGCCTTGGAAGGAATGCAGCCGACATTGAGACAGGTGCCGCCAAGCGTGTCGCGGCTTTCCGCGCATGCGGTCTTGAGGCCCAGTTGCGCGGCGCGGATCGCGGCGACATAGCCGCCGGGGCCCGCGCCAATGACCAGAACGTCGTAGTCGAAATCAGCCATTCAAACTTTCCTTAAAGATCGATCAGCAGGCGCGTGGGATCCTCGATCGCTTCCTTGATTCGGACGAGGAAGGTCACCGCCTCGCGTCCGTCGACCAATCGGTGGTCGTAGCTCAGTGCCAGATACATCATCGGTCGTATCACGATTTGCCCGTCGCGCACGACCGGGCGATCCTCGATCCGGTGAAGGCCGAGCACCGCCGACTGCGGCGGATTGATGATCGGGGTCGAGAGCAGCGATCCGAACACGCCGCCATTGGAGATGGTGAAGGTTCCGCCCTTCATGTCGTCGGCGGCCAGCGTGCCGTCCTTGGCCTTCTTGCCGAAGCCGGCGATCGCCTGCTCGATCTCCGCAAAACTCATCATGTCGGCATTGCGCACGACCGGGACCACGAGGCCCTTGGGCGCCGACACCGCGACCGAAACGTCGAGATAATTGGCATAGACAATCTCGTCACCCTCAATGCGGGCATTGACCGATGGCACGTCGCGCGCGGCCAAGGCGGCCGCCTTCACGAAAAAGCTCATGAAGCCGAGGCGAATGCCGTGCTTCTTCTCGAACAGATCCTTGTAGCGACCGCGCGCGTCGATCACTGCGGTCATGTCGACGTCGTTGAAGGTCGTCAGCAAGGCCGCGGTATTCTGCGCTTCCTTGAGGCGCGTCGCGATCGTCTGGCGAAGGCGCGACATCTTGACGCGTTCCTCGCTGCGATCGCCCTTCGCGGCGCTGGGCGCCTTGGCGGGGGGGGATGGGTCGGCGGTTGCCGCCTTGATCGCTGGAGGGGCGGGGGCGGGATCGGCCTTCTTGGCCTCCGCGGCGGCGAGCACGTCGTCCTTGGTGATCCGCCCGTCCTTGCCACTGCCCTTGATCGACGAAGGGTCGACATGATTTTCCAGCACGGCACGGCGCACCGCGGGCGACAGGGTCAGCGCGGCGTCGCTGACCGGAACGGTCTCACTCGATGGTGCCGTCGGTGCATTCTCGGAACCCTTGACCGCGGGCGACTTGCCGGGTCCGGCCGGGTTCACCGCGCCTTCCGGCTGCTTGGCAGGATCGACTTCATTCGAAGCGCCGCCGTCGCCGATCCGGGCAATCAGTGCGCCGACCGCAACCGTTTCGCCCTCGGCAGCGACCTGCTCCGTAAGCGTCCCGGCAACCGGGGCGTTGACCTCGACCGATACCTTGTCGGTTTCCAGGCTGACGATCGGCTCATCGGCGTGAACGGCGTCGCCCGGCTGCTTGAGCCACTGACCCACGGTCGCTTCGGTAATGGATTCGCCCAGCGTCGGAACATTGACGTCAGTGGCCATGATTACCCTCTATTCTCTCAGGAAGCCTTGGCTTCGGTGTTGGTGGCGCTGCTATGCCCCAGCGCGTCCGCGATCAAGGCCGCCTGTTCTGCTGCGTGGCGCTTGGCAAGGCCAGTGGCCGGCGATGCCGACGCGGCGCGACCGGCATAACGCGGACGCATTCCCTTGAAACCCGCCTCGGCAAGGCAGTGTTCCAGCAAATCTTCGACGAAGAACCAGCTGCCATTGTTTTTCGGTTCTTCCTGCGCCCAGACCAGCTCTCGAAGGTTCGGCATTGCTTTGAGCCGTTTGACGAGCGGTTCGGATGGGAACGGATAGACCTGCTCGATCCGAAGAACCTGGGTATCGGAATCGCCAGCCTGATCGCGGGCTTCCATCAATTCATAGCTGATCTTGCCCGAGCAAAGCACGAGCCGCTCGGTCGCTTCGGCACTCGGCGGATTGAGGTCCGACAGGATCCGCATGAAATGCCCTTCGCCGGTAAAATCGGCGCGGGCCGAGACTGCCAATTTGTGCCGGAGCAGCGACTTGGGCGTCATGATGATCAGCGGCTTGCGGAAACCGCGGTGCATCTGGCGGCGCAGAACATGGAAATAATTGGCCGGCGTGGTGATGTTGCAGACCTGCATATTGTCTTCGGCGCAAAGCTGAAGGTAGCGCTCCATGCGCGCCGAACTATGTTCCGGCCCCTGCCCTTCATAGCCATGCGGAAGCAGCATCACGAGGCCCGACGCACGCAGCCACTTGGCCTCACCCGCCGCGATGAACTGGTCGATGATCGTCTGCGCGCCGTTGGCGAAATCGCCGAATTGCGCTTCCCACAGCACCAGTGTCTTCGGGTCGGCGATCGAATAGCCATATTCGAAGCCGAGCACGCCGAATTCGGACAGCGGGCTGTCGCGCACTTCGAAGCGCGGCTTGAGCACTTCGCCGTCGTTGATCTGGCGAAGCGGGATGTATTTCGCGTTGCTCTTCTGGTCGACCCAGACCGCATGGCGCTGGCTGAAGGTGCCGCGTCCCGAATCCTGGCCGGACAGGCGAACGCTATAGCCGTCCTCGACCAGGCTTCCGAAGGCCAGCGCCTCGGCCGTCGCCCAATCGATCCCGGCGCCGTCCGTCAGCGTCTTTTTGCGGGCATCGATGACGCGGCCCAGCGTCTTGTGAATTGTCAGATCGGCCGGAACGGTGGTGATCAGCGACGTCAGCCGATCATATTGACCCTCTGCGATTTCGGTGTTGACGTTGCGGCGCGCGTCAACCGGCTCGCCCGGCTTTCCAAGCCCGGTCCAGCGCCCTTCGAACCAGTCGGCCTTGTTGGGCAAATAGGCCGTTCCGGCCTCGAACTCGCCTTCGAGCAGGGTGATGAATTCCTTGGTCCGCGCATTGATCCAGGCCTGGTCGACGACCCCTTCGGCAACCAGCTTCTTGCCGTAAATCGCGCTGATCGGCGGATGCTTGCGGATCACGTCGTACATCACTGGCTGGGTGAAGCTGGGCTCGTCGCCCTCATTGTGACCGAAGCGTCGGTAGCACCACATGTCGATGACGATGTCGCGGTTGAACTTCTGGCGGTATTCGATCGCCAGCTTGCAGCAGAAGGTGACCGCCTCGGGATCGTCGCCGTTGACGTGCAGGATGGGCGCCTGAATACCCTTGGCGACGTCCGACGGGTAAGGCGAGGAACGCGCGAATTGCGGGCTCGTGGTGAAGCCGACCTGGTTGTTGATCACGAAGTGGACGCAGCCGCCGGTGCCGTATCCGGGCAACCCCGAAAAGCCGAGGCATTCCCAGACGATGCCCTGCCCGGCAAAGGCGGCGTCGCCGTGCAGAAGAAGCGGGAGCACGCTGTCGCCTTCGCGGTCGCCCTTCGTGGTCATGACCGCACGGCTTTTGCCAAGCACGACCGGATCGACCGCCTCGAGGTGAGAGGGGTTGGGCGCAAGGCTCAAGTGAACCTTCTTGCCGTCGAATTCGCGGTCGCTGGAAGTGCCCAGGTGATATTTGACGTCGCCCGACCCGCCGACATCGTCGGGGTTGGCGCTACCACCGGCAAATTCGCTGAAGATCGCGCGGTAGGGCTTGCCCATCACATTGGCGAGGACGTTCAGGCGGCCGCGATGGGCCATGCCGACGGTGATCTCCTCGACCCCCATCTGGCCGCCATATTTGATGACCGCTTCCAGCGCGGGGATCGCGCTTTCGCCGCCGTCGAGGCCGAATCGTTTCGTGCCGACATATTTCCGGGCGAGGAATTTTTCCCACTGCTCGCCGTGGATGACCTTTTCCAGGATCGACTTCTTGCCCTCGGGCGTGAAGTGGATTTCCTTGTCCTTGCCTTCCATCCGATCCTGCAGGAAGCGGCGTTCCTCCAGGTCATTGATGTGCATGTATTCCAGGCCGACATGGCCGCAGTAATTGGCCTGAAGGACGGCAACGATTTCGCGCACGCTGGCGCTGTCAAAGCCCAGTGCGCCGCCGAGCCAGATCTTGCGGTCAAGATCGCCCGGACCAAAGCCGTGGAAGGCCGGGTCGAGTTCGGGAACCGCGTCGTGATGGGCAAGCCCCAATGGGTCGAGCTTGGACGCCAGATGCCCGCGCACCCGGTACAGGCGGATCAGCATCATCGCGCGGATGCTGTCTTCGGCCGCAGCGCGGATCGCGGCCTCGTCGCTGATGCCCGATGCAACAGCTGCGGCCTGCGCGGTCTCCCTGACCCTGGCGATCGTCGACTCGGTCGGGTCGAGCCCGACGTTGATGTCATCGAGCGCCGCGACCGGCCAGTTCGGCCGCGCCCAGCTGGGTCCGTCTTCGCGCTCGATCGCCATCGAATCCATGGGTACGACTAGCCTTTCAGCAGCTCCGTGAGCGTCCGGCCGAGCTCCGAGGGGCTTGGCGAGACGCGGATACCGGCGGCTTCCATCGCGGCGATCTTCGATTCCGCATCGCCCTTGCCGCCCGACACGATCGCCCCGGCATGGCCCATCCGGCGTCCCGGCGGTGCGGTTCGGCCGGCGATGAAACCGACGGTCGGCTTGCTGCGCCCGCGCTTCGCTTCGTCGGCGAGGAACTGGGCGGCTTCTTCTTCCGCCGATCCGCCGATTTCGCCGATCATGATGATCGACTTGGTGGCATCGTCGGCGAGGAACATTTCCAGCATATCGATGAATTCGGTGCCCTTCACAGGGTCGCCGCCGATGCCGACCGCGGTGGTTTGGCCGAGGCCCTCGTTCGATGTCTGGAACACTGCTTCGTAGGTCAGCGTGCCGCTGCGCGAAACGACGCCGACGCTGCCCTGCTTGAAGATGTTGCCGGGCATGATGCCGATCTTGCATTCGCCCGGCGTCAGCACGCCGGGGCAATTCGGGCCGATCAGGCGCGACTTCGACGCATCGAGCGCGCGCTTTACCTTGACCATGTCGAGCACCGGGATCCCCTCGGTAATGCACACGATCAGCGGGACTTGCGCATCGATCGCTTCAAGAATCGAATCCGCAGCGAAGGGCGGCGGGACATAGATCACGCTGGCGTCGGCGCCGGTCGTCTCGACCGCTTCGGCGACGGTATTGAACACGGGCAGTCCGATATGCGTAGTCCCACCCTTGCCCGGCGTTACCCCGCCGACCATCTGCGTGCCGTAAGCAATCGCCTGTTCGGTATGGAACGTGCCGGTTTCACCGGTCATGCCTTGCGTGATGACCTTGGTGTTCTTGTTGACGAGAATAGACATTAATTCGAACCCTTATACCGACGTGCCGGATCGACCGCGTGGTCGTCCGAAAAAGTACACAGCCACGCCAGCGAGAAGCTGCAAAATCCCGACTTTGCCGAAGTGGCGAATGAGTAGTGACGAGCTTTCCGTCATGACATCGCCGGACATATGTGAAAAGGCGATCATCCCAAAAAGTGCTGGAAGACTGACAAGCAAGGCAAGCCACCACCATCCTCTTCGACCCGCGAACCACACCACGCCGAAATACAAGGCGGCGCCGATTAGCGCGAAAATTATTGTGATGGCGCTAAATCCGCTCATGCAAGACTTTCGTCCATCGCCTTGCACGCCACCAGCAGTTCCTTAACCGCGTCGACGCTGACGTCGAAATTCTTCTTCGCTTCGGCATCGAGGTCGATTTCGATAACTTCTTCGGCGCCATTCGCGCCAATCACGGTCGGGACGCCGACGTAGAGGCCGTCGAGGCCATATTTGCCCTCGACATAGGCCGCGACCGGAAGAATGCGTTTTTGGTCGCCCAAATAAGCTTCGGCCATCGCGATCGCGCTGGTTGCCGGGGCATAATAAGCGCTGCCGGTCTTGAGCAATCCGACGATCTCGCCGCCACCGCCGCGGGTGCGGGTGACAATGGCGTCGATGGCTTCCTGCGACGACTTGCCCATCTTGACCAGCTCATCGACCGAAATGCCGTTGATCGTGGTGTATTTGGTGACCGGGACCATCGTGTCGCCATGGCCGCCCAGCACGAAGGCATTCACGTCGCGCACCGAGACACCGAATTCCCAAGCGAGGAACGTCGCGAACCTGGCCGAGTCGAGCACGCCGGCCATGCCGACGACCTTGTTGTGCGGCAGGCCCGAAAATTCGCGCAGCGCCCAAACCATCGCGTCCAAGGGGTTGGTGATGCAGATCACGAATGCGTCGGGGGCATTGGTCTTGATGCCTTCGCCGACCGCCTTCATGACCTTGAGATTGATTCCGACCAGATCGTCGCGGCTCATGCCCGGGCGGCGCGGCACGCCGGCGGTGACGATGACGACGTCCGCGCCGGCGATATCGGCATAATCGTTGGTTCCGATGATATTGGCGTCGAACCCTTCGACCGGGCCACACTGGCTAAGGTCGAGCGCCTTGCCCTGCGGCATGCCCTCCGCGATGTCGAACAGGACGATGTCGCCCATTTCCTTCTTGGCCGCGAGGTGGGCCAGGGTGCCGCCGATCATGCCGGCGCCGATCAACGCGATTTTCTTGCGAGCCATGGGGGACCGATTCTCCAACTGTGATGAGCCGCGCGACACGCGCGCGGGAAAGCCGGTGGCGCTCTAACCGCTCCGCGCGGGGTGCACAACCGTCGCAAGCATGAATGGGAGCCTCAGAGCTTGTTCAGGCGTTGACCGGCACAACCAGCCCACGAATTGGGAGAAATGAAATGAAAACGTTCGCATTTGCCGCAGGTGCAGTCGCCCTTGCTATCGCCGCGCCAGCGTCGGCCAAGCCCGATCATGGCAAGCACCACGGGAAGCATAACTCGCATGGTCAGCAGGCCATGGGCTGGGGCGCTGGAGGGTGCCCGCCGGGCCTTGCAAAGAAGAACAATGGCTGCTTGCCTCCTGGCATTGCCAAGAAGCGTTTTAATGTCGGTCAGCGCTGGCAGTCGAATTATGGCCAGCAGTGGAATTACAACCAGATTCCTTACGATTGGCGCAACCAGTACGGGTTTCAGTCGGACAACCGATATTATTACGGCGACGGCTATCTCTACAGCGTCGATCCCAAGACGATGCTGGTAGAAAACGTGATTCGCGCCATCCTGCGCTGACCTCTTACGGTCGAGTGCAATCGGCCGGGGGCCGCCCTTCGGGGCGGCCCATTTCGTATCAGCCGGCTAGGTCGCGCAGCATGTTCTCCCAGTGGACGATGCCGTTGTAGAAAGCGCGGGTCGGAATGCGTTCGTCGAGGCCGTGGGCCCGTTCGTCATCGGGGGAGATGCCCCAGACACCTTCGGCGCCATAAACCGGAATCCCGACCGACCGGAAGTAGAGGCCGTCGGTGGCGCCGGTCGACATGTGCGGAATGATCGGGACATCGTTACCGTACAGCTTGGCAATCGATCGGCTGTAGGCGCCGACCACGTCGGGGCGCAGCGGCGACGCTGGGCTCGGCTTGAATTCCGCAAGCGGCGTTACTTCGACCCCGGGACCGACGATGTGCTTGATCTCGGCGAGCAGCGCCTGCTGCTGCGTTCCCGGCATGGCGCGGCAATTGACGTTGGCCGTCGCCTTTTGCGGAAGCGCATTGGGAGCATGGCCGCCCGAGAGCATCGTCGCGACACAGCGGGTTCGTGTCGACCCGACCTCAAGTTCGCTGGCCTCGATCGCGTCGGCGGCTGCAGCGTCCCTTTCGTTCGCCAGCCAGGCCCGCATCGCATCGCCGAGCGGCCCTTTTTCCTGTGCGGCGCGCGCCTTGTAATAAGCCCGCGTCGTCTCGGTCAGGACTGGTTCGAAGCGATAATCGGCAAGCTTGGTCAGGGCCGCCGACAATTGATAAATGGCATTGTCAGGCCGCGGACGGCTGGAATGGCCACCGCGATTGGTCACTGTCAGCGTGAAATCCTGGTAGATTTTCTCGGCGGTCTGAAGGCCAAAACCAAGCGCAGTACCGTCGGCCAGATAGGCACCTCCGCCGGCATCGGCATTAAGCGCATATTCGGCATCGAGGAGATTCTTCCATTGGGTCGTACCCAGATGCGCGCCTTCGCCGCCGGTTTCCTCGTCCGAGGTATAGAAAACGATGATGTCGCGGGTCGGCTTGAAACCGTCGGCGCGCAATTTGAACAATGCGGTCGATGAACCGATGACCCCTTGTTTGTCATCACTGGTGCCGCGCCCGTAAAAATATCCATCCTTTTCGACGAAAACGAATGGGTCCAGCACCCAGTCGGCGCGCTTGGCCTCGACCACGTCCATGTGACCGATGAGCAGGATCGGTTTCTTGCCGCTCGGCTTTGCCGCCTTCCAGCGCGCGTAAAAGACGACCTTTTCCTCACCATCCGCGCCCTTGTGGGGCATGACCCGGACATCGTCGGCGGCCCAGCCGTTCTTGCGATATTCGCTGGCCAGCATCTCGGCCATCCGGCGATGCTCGCCACGACCCTGGACCGTGGGGATTTCGATTGCCGTCTTGAACAGGGTCTTGGCCTTGCCTTGCCATTCAGGGCTCAGCACGCTCGGGCTGGTGACCGGGCTGGGCGCGGCGGCAAGCGGCGCGGCGGTGACGAGGAAAGCTGCAAAGACGACGGCGCGCATGGATGTTCTCCCTGATTGCGCCTTACGCTAGGCCCCGGCGCTGGATCGTCAAGTTGCGGAAAGGCACAACGGCGGTCGCCCACCGATTGTGGCGGGGACGACCCTTTGCCGTCAGGCGTCGACCAACCCGTGGCCTTCGCCGAGATAGTCGGCGCTCTGCATTTCCTCGAGCCTGCTGATCGTCCGTTGAAACTCGAAATTGCCGTCGCCAACCGGATATAGGTTTGCGGGTTCGGCATCGGCAGCGGCGAGCAATTTGACCCGATGTTCGTACAACGCATCGATCAATGTGACAAAGCGGGCCGCCTCATTCCTCATCTCCCGAGTTAAAATCGGAATGCCGACAATGATGACGGTATGGAAACGCCGCGCGATAGCCAAATAATCGGCGGCCCCGCGTGCCTCACCGCAGAGTCGCTTGAAGCTGAACACCGCGACGCCCTTCAGGCTTTTTGGAACATGAAGGCTGCGGCCGCCGCCGACATCCAGTTCCTCGCCGGGGACGTGCTCGCGATCCCCGACCGGATAATCGGTCAGCCGGAAGAAAGCTTCGGACAGCCTTGCAGTCGCTTCGGGCCCGTTCGGAGCCAGCCAGGTGTCGAGTCCGCGCAGACGATCAAGCCGGTAATCGGTCGGCCCGTTAAGCGGAAGAACCTCCAGTTTCTGTTCGATCAAGGCAATGAACGGCAGGAACAAATCGCGATTCAGTCCGTCGCGGTAAAGATCGGATGGCGGCCGATTGCTGGTTGTGACGATCGCGACCCCGGCCTCGATCAGCGCGGTGAACAGCCGGCTCATGATCATCGCGTCGGCGGGGTTGGTGACCATCATCTCGTCGAAGGCCAGGAAGCGGACTTCCTCAGACATAGCCTGGGCGAGATGGATGACCGGATCGCCTCCGGCCGTTTTTCGCGTCTCGCGCAACCGTTCGTGCACTTCGATCATGAACGGTGCAAAATGGGTTCGGCGCTTGGGCGTGATCGGCACATGATCGAACGCAAGGTCCATCAGCATCGACTTTCCGCGACCAACGCCGCCCCACAGATAGAGGCCGCTCTTGACCGGGTCGCTTCCGAACAACCGGCCAAGCAATCCTTTTCGTCGCGCAAAGCCGCTGGCGAACCGATCGAGCGCAAGCGCGGCTTGCTGCTGATCGGCGTCGGGTTTCAACTCGCCCGCCGCGACCAGCGCGGCATAAGCGTCAGCGACGCTCGCCATCGCCGTCGGGTCGCTTGATCTTTTTCAATGTGCCGGTGAAATCGTAACACGCCTCGCCATCCTGCACGCATTCGCCGGCAAGGAAGACGAGGCCGCCTGGCGTCTGGCGAACCAGGCGGACGTGTGCATCGAGTGCAATTCCGATCCGCCCCCGAGCCAGGAATCGCGTCGCGCAGTCGAGCGTGACGTAATGACCCTCCGCCATGCCCGCACACCGACCGCCGGCGAACAACGCCATGTCGATGAAACTCATCACCGCGCCGCCGTGCAGCGATCCGCCCATGTTGAGATGGCTTTCGTCGGGCATCATCCGAACGATCCCGCGCCCCTCGCCATCGGGACGGAACAGCAATTTTCCCGTCCGCGACGCAAAGGAACCGCGCGCGAATTCGCCCCAGCTATACCAGCCGCCATCGCCCGGTTCGGGTTGCGCCCCCGAAGGGAGCGTCAAGCAGACCGCTCCGCCACCATCTTCTTGGTCTCGGCGATCGCCTTGGCCGGATTGAGGCCCTTGGGGCAGACGCTGGCGCAGTTCATGATGGTGTGACAGCGGTAGAGCCGGAACGGGTCCTCGAGCTGGTCGAGCCGTTCGCCGGTCATTTCGTCGCGGCTGTCGGCGAGCCAGCGATAAGCCTGAAGCAGGATCGCTGGTCCGAGAAATTTGTCGCCATTCCACCAATAGCTCGGGCAACTGGTCGTGCAGCAAAAGCAAAGGATGCATTCGTACAGGCCGTCGAGTTTTGCACGGTCTTCTGGGCTTTGCAGACGCTCCTTGCCCGACGGCTCGGGCGATTTCGACTTCAGCCACGGCTCGATCGATGCGAGCTGGGCATATTGGTGGGTCAAATCGGGGATGAGGTCCTTGACCACGTCCATGTGCGGGAGTGGCGTGATCCGCGCCTCGCCCTTGATGTCCTCGATCGCGGTTGTGCAGGCAAGGCCGTTGCGCCCGTCCATGTTCATCGAACACGAACCGCAAATCCCCTCGCGACAGGACCGGCGGAAGGTCAGGGTCGGATCGATCTCGTTCTTGATCTTGATCAGCGCGTCGAGGACCATCGGCCCGCACTTGTCGAGATCGACCTCGAACCGATCGTAACGCGGGTTCTGTCCGCTATCGGGATCGTAGCGGTAGACTTTGAAGGTCTTCGTCCGTTTGGCGCCCGCTGCCTTGTGGGTCTTGCCGCGACCGGTGATCTTGCTGTTCTTGGGCAGGGTAAATTCGGCCACGGATCAGTCCTTCGGAAAAACGCTTTTCAATCTTGCCACTGCCGCTAGCAAAAGCTGCGCGCGGGTTCAAACATCCTTCGCGGCGACAAGCACCTCTTCGGCATGGCCTTTGACCTTCACCTTGCGCCAGGCGCGGCGGATGACCCCGTCAGACGAAAGCAGGAAGGTCGCGCGCTCCATTCCCATATAATTTCGACCGTACATCGATTTTGCGACCCAGGTTCCGAAGGCATCGCTGATCGCGCCGTCTTCGTCGCTGGCCAATGCCACGGCCAAATCGTGCTTGGCGATGAACTTGTCATGCTTCTTCATCGGATCGCGCGACACACCTACGACGAATACCCCCGCCGCATCGAAATCGCTCGCCAATGCGGTGAAATCCTTGGCTTCGGTGGTGCAGCCCGGCGTATCGTCTTTCGGATAGAAATAAAGCACGAGCGGCCGCCCCGGCGATCCAAGGTCGATCGACCCGCCGCTGCTCAGCGCGACCTTGATGGACGGGACCCTGTCGCCTTCGTACATGCCGTCTTTCCTTCCTTGATATCCTGCCACCGCGCCGCGATCCGTTCGCGGGCACCATCGAGGGCGTCCAATAGCAAATCCCATTGATCGAAGCCGCATAACGACGCCAACAGGCTTCGCGATTGCGCGGCGGGTTCGACCGAGCCTTCAGGCGCGAGCAGGCGAAGCACGACCAGGACCCGGCTGAGCAAACGGAGATCAGGGTCGGCGCCTTGATCGATCAAACCGCGCTCGACCAACGCGGCCAGCGCAACCTCCAACCTGGGGTCGAGTCCGACATGATGCACCAACTGAAGGGTGTGAACCGCAAATTCCAGGTCGACCAACCCGCCCGGACCAAGCTTGATGTCGAGCGGCCCGGCGGGGGGTTTGTGAAGCGCCATTTCATCACGCATCGACACTGCGTCAAACGTACCTTCTCCGCGTTGCTGCCTGCGGCCAGAATGTCGCAGATGAGTGCGCGAACACGCGCCTTCGTTTCGGCTGACGCCGGTCAGCGGACGCGCCCGGCACAAGGCCATATGCTCCCAGGTCCATGCCTCGCTGCGCTGGTAGGAGTCGAACGCGGCAATCGACACGGCAAGCATCCCTTGCGCGCCCTGCGGCCGAAGGCGGGTGTCGACATCGTACAGTGGCCCGGCGGCAGTCGGGGTCCGTAGAGCCGCGGAAATCCGGCTTGAGAGGCGGTTATAATAATCGGTCGCCGTCAGCGATTTTCGTCCGTCCGACTGGGCACCATCGGGCGCATCGAAGAGGAAAATGAGGTCGAGATCGCTAGCATGGGTTAGCGCCCGTCCGCCAAGTCGTCCGAGCCCCAGGATGATGAGGTCTCCGCCCTTGATCGTGCCATGGCTCAAGGCAAATTCGCGAGCGACTTCGTGGGCGAGGACGACGATCGCGGCTTCGGCAAGATCGCTATACCCTTCTGCAATCACGATCGGATCTCTGTGGGCAGCAATCAGCTGCACGCCCAGCGCGAAGCGCCGCTCACCGATCATCCGGCGCAGCCGGTCGAGGGCGACGTCGAACGGTTCGTTGGCAACGGCGCGCTCGAACTTTGCAATCAGGACGTCGACCGGCGGCGGTGGCGCGAAGGATGATTCGTCGATCAGCCCGTCCAGCAGGGTCGGACGGCGACCGAGTTGATCGGCGAGCGGCGGGGCGTGGGTCAGGACCAGCGCCAGCAGGCTCGCCAATTGCGGGCGGGCACCAAGCAGCCGGTATAGGTTCACGCCGCTCGACAATCGGTCGATGATGTCGCCGAAGCGGTTGAGCGCCCGCATCGGATCAGGGCCGGCCGCCACTTCACGCATCAGGGTGGGGAGCATGGCTTCGAACGCGGCGCGAGCGGCCGGCGAGCGCAACGAACGAGCACGGCCCGATCGCCAGTCGCCGATCAGCCTCACGACCGCGTCGATGTCGACGAAACCCATCGCTGCCAGTTCCTGGCGCAATATGTCCGGATCGTTGGATAGGCGATCCTCCTCGTCGGGGGCGAGGTCGTCGAATTGCCTGCTGACGAAGGCGACGTCGGCGCGGATGCTCTCGACCAGCGCCGCGCCATCGGCAAGGCCGTCGAGTTTCGCGACTTCATCGAGCGCGGCAGAATCGAGCGGCAGCAGGTGCGTCTGCTGGTCGTCGATCATCTGGGTGCGATGCTCGACATTGCGCAATCGGCGGTAGGCGTTCGCCAGTCCTTCCGCGACTTCAGGCGACATCCGGCCAGCGGTGACGAGCGCCGGCAGGGCATCGAGAACGGCAGGGTCACGAAGGCTGGCGTCGCGGCCGCCGTGGATCAGTTGCTGGACCTGGGTGAAGAATTCGGCCTCGCGGATACCGCCTCGACCGCGCTTCAGGTCGAACCCCGGGCCGAGTGCCTGCCCTTGCGCGTAATGATCGCGGATCCTGCCGCTGATCTGGCGAATCTCGTCGATGGCACCGAAATCGAGTGCGCGCCGCCAGATGAAGGGATGGATTTCCTTCAGGAACCGCTCCCCCAGCGCAACATCGCCGGCGGCCGCTCTGGCACGGATAAAGGCAGCACGCTCCCACGGGAGCGCCTGACTCTCGTAATAAGAAATTGCGGCATCGACCGGCAGCGCGATGGAGGTGACTTCGGGGGACGGACGAAGCCGCATATCGACGCGGGCGACATAACCTTCGGCGGTCCGTTCCTGAAGCAATTCGAGCATCCGGCGACCGATCCGGGCTGCGGCTTCGCCCGGTTCCTCCCGGCCTTTGGTCGGCAGTGTTGCCGGGTCGAACAGCAAGATGAGGTCAACGTCGGAAGAATAGTTAAGCTCGCGACTGCCCAGCTTGCCTAGTGCGAGGACGGCAAAGCCCCGAGGATCGGCGTCCGGCGTTCGTTCGGCGATTGCGGCCTTCACCGCCTCGTCAATCGCGCGATCGGCAAAGTCGGAAAGGTGCCGCGTCAAATCCTCTAGCGCGAATTCACCGGAAAGATCTCCTAGCGCGATTGCCAGCGCCAGCGCCTGACGCTGACGGCGCAGGCGTACGCCGACGTCGGGGTCATCGATGGACAGTGCCGCTTCGACGGCCGCCACAGCACCATCGCGCGCAAAAATATCGGCAATGTCGGAGCAGCCGTTGCTGGCGAGGCGCAGGAAAGGTGCATGGTCGCGCGCTCTTTGCAAAGCGTCTTCGCGTTGCGAAATTGAAGGTGATGCCGCCACGCCCCCTCCCTGCCCGATTTCGCATCACAACGAAACTACCGGCGATTGCGTGCGTTACTTGAAGACGATGACCCTACCGACGACAATCTTGCCGGACGAGCGGCCCAAGGACGAACGACGCATCATCAGCGTCGACGGGCTTTCCGATCAGGCCAACATCGCGTCCCTGTTGCGGCGCGCGTTTGCAGACGGGCGTCAGGAAAAGGCCGACGATCCCTTCGCCGACCTGCTCGACCGTATTCACTAATTCCTAGAGGTCGTCGTCGCCAGCATCGGGGGTCGGCATCATGTCCTTCGCCAGATCGTCAACTTCGCCCATGATCGCCTGCAACGCCGACTTGTTCGGATCGGTCACGTGCTGACGCCGTGAGGTCATGTCGCTGCCGGAGAGCAACGCTTCCAACGCGACACGGCCGCGTGCGACGCGGCTCTTGATCGTGCCGACGGCACAGCCGCAAATCTGGGCCGCTTCTTCGTAAGCGAAACCGCCGGCACCCACCAGAATCAACGCTTCGCGCTGCGGTTGCGGCAAGTGGAGCAACGCACGCTGCATATCACCAAGTTCGATATGACGATCTTGGCTGGCCGGAGCCGACAGTATCTTTGCGGCGGTCACATCGTCCCATTCGCCCTTGAAGCGCGCACGGCGCATCTGGCTTAGGAAGAGGTTGCGAAGGATGATGAATGTCCAAGCGCGCATGTTGGTTCCGGCCTGGAAGCGCTTGCGCGCCGCCCACGCTTTTAACAGAGTTTCCTGAACGAGATCGTCGGCGAGGTCACGGCTGCCCGAGAGCGAACGCCCAAATGCGCGCAAGTGCGGGATGACGGAAGCAAGTTGAACCTTGAATTCGTCATCGGGAAGCGGCTCCCATTCGGGGCGAGCTTCCTCTGTCGCTTGATCTTCGGTCAATTCTGACATTTCCCCACCCACTGGCCGACGATCGCCTTTCCATTGGAAAAGGCCGGTTTTTTCGCCTCGGCGAGTTGCAAGATAGTGATTTAGCCTGCCACCAACAACAGGACGGCGAAAATGACGACGACCAGCGCCAGTCCGATACCGAGGACGTAACGGGTCATGTGCTGCGTGGAGCCTGCACGTGCTTCGGTCGCGGTTACGTGTTCGGTCGGTTCGGCCATGATCTCTCGATTTCGAATTTAGAGGAACTTTACCCGCCAACGCAAACGCCAGCGGGGTTGTTCCGGAGCCGTTTGTTTTAAGAGGCCGGGACCGTCGCCGAGTCGAAGAACAGCGCCTGGCTGATCGCGGCCTTCACCGTTGCGCGCTGGAACGGCTTGGTGATCAGGAACGTCGGTTCCGGACGGGAGCCCGTCAACAAACGTTCTGGGAAGGCGGTGATGAAAATGACCGGAACCGAAAATTCCGCAAGGATGTCCTTCACTGCGTCGATGCCGCTGGAATTGTCGGCCAACTGGATGTCGGCAAGGACGAGTGTTGGTGGCGACTGGCGAGCTTGCGCAATCGCTTCAGTACGCGTGACCGCAACACCCGTAACATTATGGCCAAGGTCGCGAACGATCATCTCAATATCCATCGCAATGATCGGCTCGTCTTCGATGATCAGAACGTCGGCGTGGGTCTGGCGCTCGATTTCCGCCATCGCTTCGGCGACGAGGCTTTCGACGTCTTCGCGCGACACGCCGATCAAGTAAGCCGCATCGTCAGTTGAGAAACCTTCGAGGCTGGTCAGCAGTAGTGCTTGACGCGAAACCGGCGTAATCCGCGAAAGGCGGGCCTGCGCTATGCCTTCTGCTTCGGCGATATCCAGATCGGGATCTTCACCTTCCTCGATATTGGCAGTCGACCAGATCGCATGGAAGGTGCGGTAGAGGCCGAGACGCGGATCCACGTCGCGCGGAAAATCTTCGGGCGAAGCGACGATTGCTTCAAGCGCCGCTCGAACGAACGCGTCGCCGTGCGTCTGGCTGCCGGTCAGGGCGCGTGCGTAACGACGCAAGAACGGAAGGTGGGGGGCAAGGTCCTGGCCAAGCGACATCGATCTGACACTCCAAAAAGGGATGTGGCCCTATTGGGCCGCAGTGGAACCGGTTTCAACCCTGCAACACGCTGTGTGTCGTTTTCGTGACAGCAAATTTCAGAGTTAGAAGAAAGGTGGAACAAAGCTGTGCGATTTTGGTTTCCAAGTTCACTACCGGGGTGGCGCCTGCCGTTGACGACGCTTCTTACGCGATCTAACTGCGCGCCTCATCCTTTGTGCCGACCCCCGTAAGGTGTCATGCGTTGAACGGTCGATCAAAAAAGCAAGTCCGCGAGGGGGACGAGGAGTTGAGTGAGCACAAGAACGACGGTCCCAGTCACGATGTTGACGCGCCCACACAATCGGGAAAGTCTTCAACGGCTAAGCGGGCCAATTCCAAAGGCAAGAAGTCTGGCGACGTCGGAGAGGCGCTTCGCTCGGTTTACGATTCGACACTCAGGGAAGATGTCCCCTCCGATTTCATGGATTTGCTCGGCAAACTCGACTGATCTGTCGCTCAAACCAGCACAGTGGCTTTGATGGCGTTAAAACCCTCCGCAAGTTCACACTGGCCTACCGGAACCAAGCTTCTCGCATTGTTGTTGGCGGCGTTGCTGCCTCTTGGCCTGGCGCTCGCCTTGTCGGCATGGTCAAGCCTTGCCGATCTCGATCGTAGCGCTGAAGAATTGTCGCGCCGACAGGCATTAAGCGGCGCGCGCGCCGTCAACGCTGCGCTGAGCCGCAATTCCAACTCGATCAAGATTGCTGCCAACGGCGTCATCATGCTCGAGGGCCGTGACCCGTGTGCAGAGACCGCGCTGGCGCTCGCGTTGACGCCCACCGTCACGCCGCGGTTCGCAATCCGTGACGCAGAGGGCGACGTGATTTGCAATTATCGCGGATTTCCGATGGTGAAACCCGCCCTAAAGGTCGGTCCCGGCACGGTCCGCATGTGGGTCTCGCCCGAAGATCGCGTGGTTTATTATCGGGTCGGCATCATTGGCGGCATGGTCAGCGGCAACCAGACAAGTTCTGAACTCGCGAGTGAAGTGCGGCGGATCGAAAACGAAATCTCCGCCATGACCATCAGCGATGGCTCCAATCGCCTGGCAATTCTTGGCGATAATTCCGAGACGCAGGGACCGGGCTTCCGTCATCACCAATTCCAGATCGCGGGCGGCCAGTTGAAGGTGGAGGTCGTGACGAAGGTCGATCCGCCTACCTGGCTCGATCGTTTCTCGGTGCTCTTCCCGCTCCTGATCCTTGCTGCTGCAGTCGTTCTTAGCTGGTATTTCGTGAAGCGGCTGCTGCTTCGTCCACTCGAGAAGTTGCAGCGTGCGGTAAACGACTATCGACCCGGCAGTCACCTTGTCCTGCCGGACGATCTTGGGTCGACCGAGGAAATCGACAAGTTGGGCGGTGCGTTCGAACGCGCTGTCGAGAGGATCGAGCAATCCGAATCGGGGATGGCCGAGGCTCTCGAAGGCCAGCGCAGGCTTGTCCGCGAAGTCCATCACCGGGTTAAGAACAACCTTCAGGTAATCGCCTCGATGCTATCGATCCACGGTCGCAGTGCCGTGACGCCGGAATCGCGCGCGGCTTATGCCGCGATGGGGCGCCGAGTTGATGCGCTGTCGGTGGTTCACCGCAATCATTTCGCGGACGTCGAGGAGACGCGCGGAATCGCACTTCGCCCCTTGCTGGTCGAACTGGCCGCCACCTTGCGCGCTTCAGCGCCCGATCCGGCGAGTCCTCCGTCCATCCATATCGAAGTCGATAACCTCTATACGACGCAGGATGCGGCTGTTGCGGTTTCCTTCTTCGTTACCGAAGTTGTGGAATATGTCATGCTTGCTGCGCCGGCAGCAATGATCGAGGTCGACCTTCGGCGCACTAGCGAGTTGGCCGCGACCCTGAGCGTTGCGAGTGAAACGCTCATCCGGCGGAGCAGCGGCGAAGAGACGTCTGAGCGGCGACAATTCGATCGCGTATCCCAGGGACTGGCGCGCCAACTACGGTCGCCGCTCGACGAGAAACTGGCGCGAATGGCCGTTGATTTGCCCGTCTTCCCGAACTGAGTTTGCGCTGGATAAAGGTACCATTAAAAAAATTTGCTTGGCGCTGGAACCGGCATTCGAAGAGGGCGTTCTACTCTTCAGACAGCGAACTTTTTGCCCCCCCGCTCTCGCTGTCCTTTACAATGGGCCCGGAACCGCCAACCCTCCCCCCCCCCGGTGGCGATTCCGGGCCCAAATTACGCCCTTCATTTTCACCATCGTTGGAGGCCTTGTTCGCGGCACGCGCACGGCGCCAGTGGGTGAGGCGGATCGCAAGCAGCGCGAATTCGTACAGCGAATAGAGCGGCACCAGCATCAGCAGCATCGAGACCGCATCGGGCGGTGTCAGCACCGCCGACACCAAGCCGCAGATGACCACGGCATAGCGCCGCGACCCCGCGAGCGTTTCCCGCGAGACGATTCCCGCACGCTCCAAGATCATCAGCAAAACCGGGGTCAGGAATGCGACGCCAAAGCCGAACAGGAATCGGGTCACGAAGCTGAGGTAATTACCGATCGCCGGAAGCGCTTCTTGCTCGACACCGCCGACATTCCCCTCGAATCCGAGGAGGAACTTGAGCGCCCACGGCATGGCGACATAATAAGCGAAGGCAGCACCACTGGCGAAGAAGAACGGCGTCATCAGGAGGAAAGGCAGGAAAGCCTTCTTCTCATTGGCATAAAGGCCGGGCGCGACAAACCGCCACAATTGCGTCGCGAACACCGGAAAGGCGAGCATCATAGCCGCGAAAGCCGCGACCTTCACCTCGACGAAAAATGCTTCGAAGATGTCGGTATAAATAAGTTTACCCTGCCCGGCCGCCAGCAAGGGCTGAACCAAGATTCCAAAAATCGGCTTGGCGAAATACAGGCAGAGAAAAAACGCACCCAGCAGGGTGGCGACCACCCAAAGCAAGCGCCGACGCAGCTCGATGAGATGCTCCATGAGTGGCGCTTTGCTATCGTCGAGATCGCGGATCACGGCAATTCCCGATCAGTCGGGGGCGTCGTATCTTCGCCCGCTTCTGCAGCTTGCTCGAATGGCAAAATAGGCTGATCGGAATCCGTTTCCCCTTCCGGTACCATCGGCGTCATGACGGCGGCCGGATCAGGATAATGCGCATCGGCGGGATATTGGGAAAGAATGCGCTGGTTCTCTTCGCGCCACTTCTTTTCCATTTCCTCAAGTTCGGCCTCGCGCATCACATTTTCGATGCCAGCCGTGAAATGGCGCGCATAGCCGCGCACCTTTCCGACCCACCGCCCGACCTGCATCATGACCTTTGGCAGGTCCTTGGGGCCGATGAACAGCAAGGCCAGCACGGCCACGATGAGCAGCTCGAAGGAATCGACGCCGAACATCGGCGATGGTCAGCCCGGCTCTAGCGCGACTGGTCGTCACCCGCCGGCGGCGGCACATCTGTGCTGCGCGGCGTGATGTCGATCGGCTGCTGCGGGGGAGCATTGTTTTGCGGCGGCAGCTGCGACTGGCGCTGCTTATCGGTCTTTTTCTCGTCTTCGTCGGACAGTCCCTGCTTGAAGCTTTTGAGGCCCTTGGCGACATCGCCCATCATGGCAGAGAAGCGGTTGCCGCCGAACAACAGCAGCAAGAGAACGGCGAGGATGATCCAGTGAATCAGGCTGAACGAGCCCATGGGCTGTCACTCCGAGAGGAAAGGTTGCGCCCAGTCTAGTCGCTCTCGTCGTCGCTTTCCAGTTGAAGCTCACCAAGTTGGTCTTGAATCGCATCGTCGTCGAGTGGATCGAGCAGGCCGGCCGCCTTGAGATCGTCGATTCCAGGCAGGTCGCGCCGCGATTCGAGCCCGAAATGGGTTAGGAAGTCCTGGGACGAGGCGTAGAGCAACGGACGTCCGGGCGACTCGCGCCGCCCCGCCGTGCGCACCCAGCCCGCCTCCATCAGCACATCGAGCGTCCCTTTCGAGATCTGGACCCCGCGAATCGCCTCAATCTCTGCTCGGCTGACGGGCTCGTGATAGGCGATGATGGCCAACGTCTCGGTCGCCGCCCGCGACAGTCGGCGCGGCTCCTCGCGTGTCCGGCGGAGCAAATGGGCAAGGTCGGGTGCGGTCTGGAAATGCCATCGGCCACCGCGTTCAACCAGTTCAACGCCATGACCGGCATAAATATCGGAGAGCGATGCAAGCGCAGCGATCACGTCGCCATCGCCAACATGCGCCTCGATCTCCGCTACCGCCATCGGATCGGCGGAGGCGAACAGGCAAGCTTCGACAGCACGGGTCAATTCGTCCATGTCAGGCCGCCTTGACCATGACGCTGCCGAACGCCTCATCCTGCTCAATCTCCAGTCGTCCCTGTCGCGCCAGTTCAAGTGCTGCGACGAACGAACTGGCGAGCGCCGACTTGCGAAAGGCCGGATCCGCCGTTGCTGGCAGGAACGCTTCCAGCGTCGTCCATTCGATGGCATTTCCGAGCATCGTCGCAACCCGCTGGATCGCGTCGTCCAGCGTCATCACCGCACGGTGGGCAACGACGTGCATTGCCGGCTGGGTACGAGCGCGAACGCGCCCGTAAGCGGCATAAAGGTCAAAGCTGTCGGCCTGCCACAGCGATTTCCGAATAACTCGCAATCCTTCCGGCGCGGCGCGGACAAAGACGTCGCGGCCAAGCCGGTCGCGCCCCATCAGCCGGGCGCCCGCTTCGCGCATCGCATCGAGCCGCTGGAGACGGAGCTGCAACCGCAGCGCAAGCTCTTCGGGACTGGGATCCGCTTGCGGATCCTTGGGCAGGAGCAGGCAGGATTTCAGATAAGCGAGCCATGCCGCCATCACGAGATAATCGGCTGCAATTTCGAGCCGGAGCAGGCGGGCACCATTGATGTAAGCGAGATATTGCTCGGTCAGCGCGAGGATCGAAATCTGTTTGAGGTCGACTTTCTGGGCGCGCGCCAGCGTCAGCAGCAGGTCGAGCGGACCCTCCCAGCCATCGATGCTGAGATTGAGCGCCTCATCCTCACGCGGCGCGGTGGTGAACAGCTGCTCCCCCATGATTCGGGGATGCTATGCGCTTTGTCAGGCCAGCGCCAGAAGGGCGTCACGCTTCGCGACGGCTTCGGCGAAGTCCATTTCGTCATCGGAAGTGAAGGTCATTGCCATCGCTCGTCCCAACCGCTCAGAGGCCCGGGGCGTGAGCTCCCCGACGTGGCGAGCAACGTCAATGTTGTTGGCCAGGACACCGTCGCAGGGCAAGGCCGCGTCGCAGCCCGCAGCCACGCAGGAAGCCGCCCGCTCGCCTGGCGATCCGAACAGCGCGTTCATGTTGCTGTCGTCGCTCATCAGGAAATTGTCGAAACCGATCCGACCGCGAATGATGTCGCGGATGATGATTTTGGACTGGCTGGCTGGGTGCTGGTCGTCCCATGCGGTGTAGACGACGTGGGCAACCATCCCCATCGGAGCGTCGCGAAGTCGCTCAAACGGTTCGAGGTCGATCTGCAGGTCCTCGTCGCTGGCGGTCACCACGGGCAATTCGTGATGACTGTCGACCAGCGCGCGGCCGTGCCCCGGAATATGCTTCATGACGCCGATCACGCCCGCCGAGGAAAGGCCGTCGAGAATGGCCCGGCCGAGACTTGCGACCTGCATCGGGCAAGCGCCAAGCGCGCGGTCGCCGACGATGTCGCTGGCATCAGGCTGGCGCACGTCGAGCATCGGCAGGCAATCGACCGTCACGCCGCACTCATGCAGCATCAGCCCAAGGGCACGGGCATTGACGCGGGCCGCCTCGATCGCGCTCGACGGGGCCAATTGATATAGCCGGTCGAACGCTTCGCCGCTTGGAAAGGCTTGCCATTCGGGCGGCCGCATCCGGGCGACCCGACCCCCTTCCTGGTCGATCAGGATCGGAACTTGGTCGTGCCCCTCCAGAGCGCGCAAATTGTCGGTCAGTGCCTTCAATTGCGCCCGTGTCTCGATATTACGGCGAAACAGGATGTATCCAGTAGGTTTCGCATCCTTGAAGAACGCAATTTCGTCGGCGGACAGTTCGGTACCGGCAAAGCCGTAAATGGCGGCCTGCATCAGCGCACCACGAAACAATTCTCGCCGCCAGCACCGACCGCGGCGCAGGTCGCCTTGGCCTGGTCGGGCGATCCGCCGACGGCGCGAAGTCGATAGCCGCCGTTGTAGGGCACGACCTGCTTCGTCATCCGCGCCACTTCGGGGAAGCGCGCCGACAGCATTTTCCATGCGGTTTCCGCCTTCGCCGTCGAACCGTAAGCGCCGAGTTGGACGGTCGATCCGGGCGCGCCCGGCGTTGCCGGCACTTCCGCTGGCGCAGGCTCCTTGACCTCATTGGGCGGCTTGCGCTTGGGCTCACCTTCCTTGGGCGGCGGTGGCGGCGGTGGCTCCTTCATCCGCGCGACATCGAGCTGAGAATCCTGATCGACCCCTGCACCGGTCGCGAAAGCGGTTCCGCTGTCGCCGGTCACGTCGAGCCCTCCGGGATCGTCCGGCCGGGTCTTGTAGGGGCCTTCGGGCGCACGGATCAGTTCGGGCGGACCGGATCCGCCTTGTTCGCGGCCCAAGACGAACAGGGTCCCGGCAACGATCGCAACGCCGAGAAGCACCATCGCCAGCGCGGCAAGCATCTTCTTCGCCGAAACGCCGCGCGGTTCATCCTCGTCATCGACCGCTTCCAGCCACGGCAGCGCTTCGCCGTTCGATTGCATACGTTGCATTCCTTATCCGATGACCAGGCAATGATCGCCGCTGTTACGAAGGTTGCGACAGACGACGGTCGACTGTTCGCGCGACTGGGTGCCAAGACGCAAGACGTAAAGTATCTCGCCGCGCGGTTTGGTCACCACCGGCACGATGACCTTGGGCATCGTCGCTAGCAACGGATAGCGTCCGGCGCGAGCCAGATAGGCACGTTCGGCACGGCTCGGCGACGAAAATGCACCAAGCTGGATCACCTGTCCTGCAGGGCCTGGCGACGGCATTTTGGGCCAGGTTCGAACTTCGCCCTGCTTGCCCAGGACCGATGCAAGCTGGTCATTTTCGAGTGGCCCGCGCTTGAGCCTTTCGCGCCGCGACGCGCCGCGATGAACCCGGACCGGCGCCGATTTCGTGACTGTCGCCTTCTTGGCGGATGCGGTCACAGCCCCGGGCTTCGGTTTGACGGGCTCGGCAACCTCTGTGGCCGACGTTTGTGATGGAGCCTGGGGCGCCTGCGCAACGACAATTGGTTGCTCACCTGGCGGTTGAACCGAAGCCGGTGCGCGGCTGGCAGAAGGGTCAGGAAGTTTCCCAAGCCAATATCCACCGCCGACCGCAACCAGAAGAGCGCCTATTCCGGCCACGATCAGCCCACCATTCCTTCGCGGTGACGATCGCGTTGCAACCGGGCGCGCAACGCCTGCCTTTGTCACGTCGCGATAGGGCTCGAGCCATGGCAGCCGGTCCGCGTCATTCGCCGCCGTCGGCCCGCCGTTCGTGGTCACATTTCCTCCGTCGCTTCGACCCCCATCAGCGAGAGACCGTTCTTGAGAACCTGCCCGATCGCGCGCGCCAGTTCCAGCCTCGAACGCGAAACTAATGGATTATTTTCAAGGAGAAAGCGGCGCTGCGGGTCGTCGTTTCCGCGATTCCACAGAGCATGGAAAGCGGCCGCCAGGTCATAAAGATAGAAAGCGATCCGGTGCGGCTCGTGCGCCACCGCCGCGGCTTCAACCGTGCGCGGATATTGGGCGGCCAATTTGACCAGGCCGAGCTCTTCCTCATCAAGCAGGGTCAGGTCGGCCGAATTGCTCAGGACGACCCCGGCATCGGCCGCCTTACGCTGCAACGACCCGATCCGGGCATTGGCATATTGGACGTAGAAGACCGGATTTTCCTTCGACGCCTCGACCACCTTGGCAAAGTCGAATTCCAGCATTGTGTCGGCGCGTTTGGTCAGCATCATGAAGCGCACGACATCCTTGCCGACTTCGCGCACGACATCGGCCAGAGTCACGAAATTGCCCGATCGTTTTGACATCTTGATCGGCTCACCGCCGCGCAGCAGCTTGACCATCTGGACCAGCTTGACGTCGAGGTCGACCTTGCCGTCGGTCAGCGCGGTGACGGCGGCCTGGACGCGCTTGACGGTCCCGGCGTGGTCGGCGCCCCAGATGTTGACGAGATGATCGGCGGTTTCCGCCTTTTGCAGGTGATAGGCAGCGTCAGCCCCGAAATAAGTCCAACTCCCGTCCGACTTCTTCATCGGACGATCCTGATCGTCGCCAAATTGGGTCGACTTGAACAGGGTCAGTTCGACCGGCTCCCAATCGTCCGGAGTCTCGCCCTTGGGCGCTTCCAGGACGCCTTCATAGACGAGGCCCTTGGTGCGCAAATCGGCTTCGGCCTGTTCGACCTTCCCGGACGTCTGCAGTTTGGCCTCAGAGGCGAAATGGTCGTGGTGGATGCCGAGCAATGCCAGATCGGCCTTGATTAGCTCGATCATCGCCGCGACCGTCTGTTCCTTGAAGATCGCAAGCCATTCGCTTTCGGCTGTGCCGACAAAGCGATCGCCAAACTCGGCGGCAAGTTGCGCCCCGACGGGCTTCAGATACTCGCCGGGATAAAGTCCCTCGGGAATGTCGCCGATGTCCTCGCCCAGCGCCTCGCGGTAGCGCAGGTGAGCGGAACGGGCGAGCGTATCGACCTGGCTGCCGGCATCGTTGACATAATATTCCTTGGTGACGCGAAACCCGGCAGCCTCGAGCAATTTGGCAAGTGCGTCGCCAACCACGGCACCGCGACAATGCCCCATGTGCATCGGCCCGGTCGGGTTGGCCGAAACATATTCGACGTTGACGCGCTCATTCTTGCCGACATCGCTCAGTCCGTAGCGTTCGCCGTCGGCAAGCACGCTGACCAACTCGTCGCGCCAAACCTGGCCCGACAACCGAAGATTGATGAAACCGGGTCCGGCAATCTCGACCGACGTGACTCCAGGAAGCGCGGTCAATTTCTGTTCAAGCAATGCCGCCAGCGCGCGGGGATTGGTGCCCGCGGCCTTGGCCAGCACCATTGCCGCATTGGTCGCCAGATCACCATGCGAAGGATCACGCGGCGGCTCGACCGCGACCGACTTGCGGTTGACCTGGGCAGGCAGTTCGCCGGAAGCGACCAGTTCGTCGAGGATTTCGTCGAGAAGTGCGGAATAACGGGCGTAAAGCGACACGAATTTCACCAATGGACAGAGAGACGCGGCCCACTAGCGCATCACCGCGCTCAGGTCACGCTGCTTGCGCTGCGTCTGCTAGCGATTGGCGCCTGCCGGTGCAAACACGATCCGCCAATGGGTCTGGCCAGCAGAATCGACCATCCGCGCGCGCGGCCGGATGTCGCGCATTTTCACCTCGCCGGCGTTGCCGAAAGCGAAATGGCTGTGATCGCCCTCGTCGAGCGATTCGAGCAAGTGGTAGCCGGCATTCCGCAACGCTGCAGCGATTTGCGCGTGACGAACGCCCGGGCGACGCGCGATGTCGATCGCGCGACCGCTGAGATGATAGCTATTGGCAACCCCGCCGACCCGGCGATTATGTTCGACCGAACGCGCCGTACTGGTGACCTGCCCCCATTGCGCCCCGATCCGAACGATGTCGCGGATCGCGAAGCCCACGACCGGCTTGCCAGGCAAGGGGGCCAGCGACGGATCGACATATGGCGTTTTCGGGGGAACGAGGAAGGGCTCGCCACTATTTCCAGGCGCTACGCGAACGCCCCAGTCGGTTTGCTGGGCAAAGGCAGGCGCGGAGAGCGCCAAAACAGCGGTGCACAATGATAAGCGAACCATGTGAAACGAATTCCCCTCTCTCGGCGACTCGTATAACATGCATTAACTTTACGCGCCAAAGCGCCTTGTCGCGATTGTCGCACGATGAGACGCTTATCAGACGCAATCGGTGACCTTCACACTGGCAACCATCGCTGAATGCATCAAATTTGCGCCCGTATTTCGCGATTGTGATGAACGAATCGCCCACGCCCGCTTTCACCCGTGAGCGTCGACATCGCCGCGGCCACCGTTTCGGCATCGATTGCGCGGTACCGGCCCACTGGTCCACGAAGTAAAAGGTTGGTCATCGGACTGATGAGAATCCCCAGGCGCTCGCCGAACCGTCGCTCAGCCCCGCGGTCGCCGCGCAGAAGACCCGGGCGCACGATATCGATCCGGTCGAACGCAAGATCCTCAAGTGCGCGCTCCACCTCTCCCTTCAATGCAAGATAGGTGCTTCGCGATCCTTCGCTGGCTCCGACCGACGACACCATAATGAACTGGCGCGCGCCGGCGGCTTGTGCCGCTCCGGCAAACGCAATCACCGCGTCGAGATCGATTGCACGAAATGCCGGCCAGCTGCCGGCATTGCGCCACGTCGTCCCGAGGGTGGAAATCGCGACATCGCCGCGCCATTCGCCGAGCGCTGCTGGCCAATCCTCCACCGCGCGCACGACGTCGCGCGCACCGGAGACGCCGCTATCCCGCCGACCGATAATCAACAAATCGTGATCGGCGGCCACCAGCAACGGCGCAAGGCTGCGCCCGATCAGCCCGGTCGCACCGATCATCGCAATCCGCGCCATCAGAAGCGGTCTGGCAAGGTAACCGGCCCGACCAGCCTGCGGTGCTGGGCAATGGCGAAGCGATCCGTCATCCCGGCAATATATTCTGCAATTCCGCGGAGCCTGAAGACCTCCCCTTCGCCGCGTTGCCAACCCGGCGGGAGGAGCAAAGGGTCGGCCCTGAAAGCGTCGGCGAGACCGGTAACGACCCGCTGGGCCTCAATCCGGACAGGACGAAGCTGCGGGCTGTCATACAATTTGGCGTAAAGGAAGCGTTTGAGCGCCCGTTCCTCGACCCCCATCGCTTGCGAGAATCCCACGAGTGCACTTCCCGCGGACCGTACCTCTTCGGGAGAGGCGACACCTGCGGCTTCGATCCGGCGGCGCGTTTCCGCAAGGACGTCGCCGACCATGATGCCAATACCATCGCGCACCAGTGCCTTGATCTTGCGCGCCTGGTCCAGGCCGGGGTGCCGCGCTTCGACCGCCGCCCAAATCCGCGCAGCCAGCGGCAACTGGAGCAGGTCATCAATTTCCAGAACGCCGGCCCTGAGACCGTCATCAATGTCGTGATTGTCATAGGCGATGTCGTCGGCAATCGCGGCGACTTGCGCTTCCAGGCTCGGCCAGCTGGCAAGATCGAGTGCAAATCGGTTGTCGGCATCGGCCATCGCCCATGGGGCGTCGCGAACCGGGCCGTTATGCTTGGCGAGACCCTCCAGCGCTTCCCAAGTCAGATTGAGGCCGTCGAAGTCGGGATACGGATTTTCGAGGCAGGTGACGAGGCGCAGGGTATGGCCATTATGGTCGAATCCGCCAGCATCGCCGAGTGCGATCGTCAGTGCGTCCTCGCCAGCATGGCCGAATGGCGGGTGGCCAAGATCGTGTGCAAGGCACAGTGCCTCGGTCAGATCTTCATTGAGGCCGAGCGAACGCGCCATCGTTCGTCCGATCTGCGCAACCTCGATCGAATGGGTCAGCCGGACACGGAAATGATCGCCATCCGGCGCGACAAAGACCTGCGTCTTGTACCGAAGACGGCGGAAGGCCGCGGAATGGATGATCCGGTCGCGATCGCGCTGGTACGCATCGCGGGGCCCGCGCGGGCCACCGTCCGGCTCCGGATGGGCCCGACCGCGCGATTGTTGGGGGGTGGCGGCCAGGTCCTCAAAGCGGCGCATCAGCTCGAAATTTTCTCGATCTTGATCTGGGCAGGGGTGCGCGTCCACCTAAAGCTGTCGATTCCGGCCTTGTCCAGTTTGGTGACGAACGATTGCGCCTCGTCGGCGTCGTCGAAGGGGCCGACCAGCAATCGGAAATACTCTTTGCCGATCGTGACAAAGGGCGGCTGGCCCTTGAACAGGTCTGGCTTCCTGGCTCGAATCTTTCGGAATTCGGAAGCCATCATGGCCTTGCTGCTGCTTCCGGCCAACTGGACCCAATGTGTTCCTGCGGTGCCAAGCGCGGTATCCACCGCCTTCGACGTCGGATTCGTTGCGGCCTTGACGCGAACCGTACGCGACGCAAGTTCGATCTTGGGTTTGGGCGCGGGCGGCGTGTCGATCTCCAGTTTCGGGGTTGGCGCCGGCGGCGGCAGATCGACGACTTCCACTCGTTGGTTCATCGCCATCAGCGGCTCGCCATTCGAATCGAGCGGTGCGCCCGTCGTTGCGGAAACCAGCGGCTCGGCGGGCTCCTCGATCGGGGCGAGCGTGTCGATAGCTTGCGCGGCGGGTGGCGTGACGTTCGCGGGCGGCTTGGTGTCCGTCGGCGTCGCTTCCTTACGGTTGCGGGTTACATAGCGCATCGGATCGATCGATTCGCGCACCTCCGCCGCATAGACATTGGGACGCTGCACTTCGCGAACCACACGCGGCTTTGCTTGAGCGCGCTTCTCGGCCTTCGGCTCAGGCTTGGCCTTTACCGGTGCCGCCTTCGCCTGACGCTTGGGCTTGGACTCGCGAAAGCCGGGCTTGGCTGGCGAATTGACCCGCCCCGAAGCTTTGTTGCCGATCGACACCACTGGCGATGGCGGGACCGGCTCCGCCTGCGCATAGCGCTGTGCGGCATCCTTGGGGAATTCGCCAAGGTGAACCGCAGCCGCTTTCTCGGCCGGGCGAAGCACGGGCAGCATCTTGAAAAACGGTTCGAACTGCGCTCCGTTGCCGGGCATTGCGCGTTCGATCGCACGACGTGCACCTTCGCGGTCACCCGCCAATGCCAGCACAAAGGCGTTGGTGCGGAGCGCCGCGGCGTCGGAGCGCCGGAGCAACGGATCGAGTGTCGCCGATGCATTTTTGAAATCGCGCGAGATCGCCTGGCTTAGCGCCATACGGCGACGCGCTTCGTCGGCCTGCACGCCGTTGATCGCTGCGCGATAGTCAGCCTGGGCCTGCGGCTGCTGGCCTAGTAGATCGTACGCCAGACCACGATCGATCGCGAACGATGACAAAGGTGCACCAAGCGACTGCGCGCGCTGAAATTGGACCAGGGCACCTGACGGATCCCCGCCCATGGTCAAGGCCGCCCCCATTCCGATCTTGGGATAGGGACTTTGCGGATAGGCTTCGTCGGCCCGACCGAAAAAGCCGGCCGCCGACTGGATATCGCCAAGTTCGAGCGATGCGCGCCCGGCAGCAATCAATGCCGCCAGATTTTTCGGTTCTGATGCCAGCGTCTTGAGGCTGGTGACGAGAACCTGATTGGGATCGCCAATCGCGGAGGCCCCATATTGCGCGGCGGCGGGAATGGATAAGCTGAGCAGGATAGCCGCGCCCAAGCCACGGCCGAATCGTTTGTGTCGCATGGAATGACCCATGGCCGAAACCAGCTTGCTCCAACATTGCTGGCGCTGCGTTTCCGGCGAGCGGTGGCCGGGCGGCGACGAATTGCAGGTGCGCGCCGCCGCCCGACCGCTGGTGCGGTGGGCGGTCAATGCACTTACTGGTTGTTCTGCCGGTTGAGGAACCGCGGAATGTCGAGCGGTTCGCGGCGGAAACTGGGCATCGGCTCGCCACCGTCGCTTTCGGCCTGAGCTGCACCGCGCGCAATATTGCTCATCCGTTCGAACAATGTGCCGCTTCCCGTTGCGAGCTTCGGCTTTTCTTCCTCGCCCGACGTCGCGGCGATGGTCGTTTCGTCTTCATCGGTCGGCGGCGGCACCGGTGCCGAAGCGACCGGCTGGGTCAGGACGTCGTCACTGTCGAGGGTCAGCTCATCGGCCTCATCCTCGCTCGTCAGTTCCAGGAAATCGTCGTCGTCATCCTGGGCCGTCGATGCGCTTTCGGGTTCGGTAAGAGTTGTCGGCGCGGTCACGGTCGACGTCGGCGCCGCCGCAGTCGTGCCGCGGGCCGGGAACGAGAATACCTTGGCCGGCGCCGCACTCGGCTGAGAACCTGCCTCGGCTTCGATGCCCGTTGCAACGACACTGACCCGGATCTTGCCGTCGAGGTCGTTGTTGAACGCGCTGCCCCAGATGATGTTGGCGTCAGGGTCGACCAGTTCCTTGATGTGGCTGGCCGCCTCGTCGACTTCCATCAGCTTCATGTCCTCACCGCCCACGATCGACACGATGACGCCCTTGGCGCCCTTCATGCTGACGCCGTCGAGCAGCGGGTTGGAAATTGCCTTTTCGGCGGCTTCGATGGCGCGGTTTTCACCCGACGCTTCGCCGGTGCCCATCATGGCCTTGCCCATTTCCCCCATCACCGAGCGGACGTCGGCGAAATCGAGGTTGATGAGGCCGGGCATGACCATCAGGTCGGTAATGCCGCGAACGCCCTGCTGAAGGACCTCGTCGGCCATTTCGAACGCTTCCTTGAAGGTCGTGTCGGCGTTGGCCAGTCGGAAAAGGTTCTGGTTCGGGATGACGATCAACGTGTCGACATGCTGCTGAAGCTCGTCGATCCCACCCTCGGCACTGCGCATACGGCGCGCGCCTTCAAAGGCGAACGGCTTGGTCACGACCCCGACGGTAAGGATGCCGCGATCACGGGCCGCCTTGGCGATGACCGGCGCAGCGCCGGTTCCCGTGCCCCCGCCCATTCCTGCGGCGATGAAGCACATGTGCGCGCCTTCCAGCGCGCGCTCGATATCCTCGAACGTCTCTTCGGCAGCCGCGCGCCCGATTTCGGGTCGCGAACCGGCGCCGAGGCCCTGCGTGATCTTGAGGCCAAGCTGGAGACGGCGATCGGCCGTCGAGGCGTTGAGCGCCTGCGCGTCGGTATTGGCGACGATGAAATCGACCCCCTGCACGTCGCGTCGGATCATGTTCGCAACCGCGTTGCCGCCGGCACCGCCGACGCCAATGACGCTGATCCGCGGACGAAGCTCGTCAACTTCAGGACGGATGAAATCGATGCTCATGGGCGAAGCCCTCCCCTGACGCGCAAGCGCATTGAATCTACACAATGAATCTTTAATCATCAGACTCCCGCGACAAGTAAAAAAGTTAACGCGGATGAAAAAATCTGTGGGTTGCGCCCTTCAGGACTCACCTGATTCAAATCGGGACACGGTCCGGATCACTGATCTTCTCGTCCCGACTGCGTTCGCTCAATAGCCCTGCTTGAGCGCACTCACGAGCCGCCCGAGGAATCCGTTGCTGCTCTTCTTCGATACCGTCTGGCCAAGCGCCAGGTCGCGCAGGTCACCGCTGCCTCCGCCGGCAAGCATCGCCAGCCCGACCAACGTCGTAAAGGCTGGCCCGCTATGCGCGTCGGGCATTCCGGTGATCGTCCGGGGTCGTCCGATCCGAACGGCGCGACCGAGCACGCCCTGCATGTAATCGGCAATATTCTTCAGTTCGGCGCCTCCGCCCGTCAGCACGACCTGACGCCCGACCGGGCCGGTGAAGCCAAGGCTCTTGAGCGCCGCGTCAATTTCGACGGTCAATTGCTCGACCCGCTGGCGGACGACGGTCATCAACTGGGCGCGGGTAATCCGGGTCGGCTCCGCACCTTCCTCGGCACCGATCAAATTGGCTTCGATCATCTCGTGATTGTCACGCGGGCTGGTCATCGCCGAACCGTAAAAGCATTTCAGCCGTTCGGCATCGCGGCGCTGGACCGCAAAGGCGCAAGCGATGTCGTCGCTTACGTCTTTCGCCCCCATTGGGATCGAGCGCAGGCCAACCAGCATTCCGCCGGCATGGAGCGAGACATTCGTCACTTCGGCTCCCATTTCGACCAGGGCGACGCCCAATTCGCGCTCTTCCTCGGTCAGGCAGGCCAGCGCCGCCGCAACCGGCGAAGCGACGATGGCGCGCACCCCGAGGTGCGCGGATCGGATGACGTAGTCGAGATTCTTCAGCGGTGCCGGGTCGGCCGCCACGACATGGATGTCGACGCCCAGCTTGTCGGCATGCAACCCGATCGGATTATTGACGCCCTCGACGCCGTCGATGGTGAACAGGGCGGGATGGGCGTGAAGCACGGTTCGATCGCCTTGGTCGATCGCAGCGCGGCCATGACGAAGCAGTTCCTCGATATCGGACTGCTCGACCTGGTGTCCGCCCAGTTCGACTTCGACATTGGCAACGTCGCTGACCAGCCCGCCCGCGCCGTAGCTGGCCCATACGTCGTCGATGGTGACGCCGCTCATCCGCTCGGCGCTTTCGACGGCTTCGCGTACCGCGACCTCGCTTGCGTCCATGTCGGTGACGTAACCGCGTTTGACGCCGCGGCTTTCGCGCTGGCCCGATCCCATCACGCGCAGCCGCCCGTCATCGTCCTGTGCGACAATCAGCGCGCTGACCTTGGACGAGCCGATATCGAGTACGGCGATGAGTGGTGCGGGAGGGGCGACGGCCATAAGGGAAACGTTACTCAGCCTTCCTGTTCAAGCGACTGTTCGCTCGGGGTTGGTACCTGCGGGAGCCTTACGATCATCTTGCCCGGCACCCGAAGGTCGATGCGAAGAATTCCGCGTCCGAGAAGACCTGTCGATTTGTCGAGCCGGGCGAATTTGGCAAGTGCTGTTTTCGCTTCGGCCTCTCCTTCCGGTAAGGCGACCGTCTCCCCAGTCTGGAAAGTCAGGTCCCAGCGGCGCTTCGAAACCCATGTGGCCGATTCGATTTGCGGGCGAAGTGTGGGCGCATCGGCAAGCATCCGTTCGAGCTGGCGGGAATGATTATTGGCCCCTTCCCCGACTAAAAGCGGGAGATCGGGCATCTCGGTGACCTTGACCCCGCCCAGCACGACTCCATCGGCATCGATCAGATTGAGCTTCGACTTGTCCTGCCAAAGCGCGGTCGGCGTACGCTCGACGATATCGATCACCAAAGTGTCGGGCAGGCGGCGCGCCACCCTGGCGTCCTTGACCCACCCGTAACGAAGCAATTTTTCGCGGATTGCGGCGACATCGACCAGCGGCATTGCGGTCGATTTCTGGTCGAGTGCGATCTTGAAGACCGGATCGCTCTCCATATGCTGGACCCCGGTGACATCCACGCTTCTGACCCGGAAACCGGCATCGCCCATCGCTTCGCCGAAGCCGGTCCACATCTTGCTCGGCAATTCCAGCGCGATCACGGTGACCGTCGCCATTGCAGCCACGAACAGTCCGAATGCCCATCGGGCGAGGCGATTGGCGCTTTCCTGCTTGACCGGGAGTTTGGCGGCAATTTTCTTGGGCACGCCGACGCGCGGCGCGGCTTTGCGTGGTCGCGAGCGACCACTGGATCCGCGACGGACCCGCGCGGTACTCACGAAACGTCCGCGCCTTCGGCGGTGACGGCGTCAGCAGGTTCGCCGATCGCCTCGGCAATCAACTTTTCGACCAGCTCGCCGTAAGAAATACCGACCTGACCCGCCTGTTCCGGCGCCAAGCTAAGCGGGGTCATGCCGGGCTGGGTGTTGACCTCCAGCAAATAGATGCCCGCTTCGCCAAGCTCGTCATCCCAGCGGAAATCGCTGCGCGAAATGCCTTTGCAGCCGAGCAGCCGATGCGACGCCGCCGCCATGTCGATCATCGCCTTGGCGATATTGGCGGGGACGTCGGCGGGGCAGACGTGCGTCGTCATCCCGTCGGTATATTTGGCGTCATAATCGTAGAAGCCGGCCTTGGGCTGCAATTCGGTGACGCAAAGTCCCTCGCCGCCGAGCACGGCGACGGTCAGTTCGCGGCCCTTGATGAAGGGTTCGGCAAGCAGACGCTCAAAATGCTGCCACGGCCCTTCCGCCTTCGCGCTGATCGGATTGCCCATATTGCCGTTTTCGGTGACGATCGCGACGCCGACCGACGATCCTTCGTTGACCGGTTTGAGGACATAGGGCCGCGCCATCGGGTCGCCTTCGTAAAGCGACCTGCTCGCGACGACCTTGCCAAGCGGCATGCGGATGCCATGCGGAACGAGCACCGCCTTGGTCAATTCCTTGTCGATCGCGACGGCGGACGTCGTCACGCCGCTATGCGTGTACGGGATTTGCATCAGGTCGAGCATGCCTTGGACCGTGCCATCCTCGCCGGGCGTGCCGTGAAGCGCGTTGAATACGACGTCAGGCCGCATGGCGGTCAGCAACTGGCCGACGTTGCGGTCCATGTCGAGCGCGGTCACATTGCTCCAGCCTCGAGCCTTCAATGCATCGACCACACCCTTGCCGCTGGTCAGCGACACGTCGCGTTCGGCGGACCAGCCACCCATCAACACCACGACGTGAAGGTCCTTGTTCACTTGTTCACTCCCACGTTTTCTTCGCTGGCGTTGTCTGGAGAAATCCCGACATCTTCGTTGCTGGCGTCGCTGGCACGAATGCCCACCCGCTGGATTTCCCATTCCAGCTCGACACCGCTGTCGTCCCTGACCCGGCGGCGAACATCCTCGCCCAATCGCTCGATGTCCTCACTGGTCGCATTGCCCAGATTGAGCAAGAAATTGCAGTGTTTTTCCGATACTTGCGCACCACCGCGGGTCAAGCCGCGACAGCCAGCGGCATCGATCACCTGCCATGCCTTGTGGGGAAGCGGATTCTTGAAGGTCGATCCCCCTGTCTTGCTCCGGAGCGGCTGCGATTCCTCGCGGCTTGCGGCGATCCGATCCATTTCCGCCTGGATTGTGGCGGCTTTACCGGGATGCCCGCGAAATGTGGCCGAAACGACGATTGCCCCTGCGGGCAAGTCGCTGTGGCGATAGGTATAGCCAAGCGCGTCCACGCCCAGCGTCGCGCGCTCACCCGAGCGCAGCACCACGTCGCATTCGATGAGAATATCGCACGTTTCGCGCCCATAGGCTCCGCCGTTCATCCGGACGAAGCCGCCGACCGTGCCGGGGATCGAGCGAAGGAACTCCATTCCTGCGATGCCCGCGTCGCGCGCGGTTGAGGAAACGAGGATCCCGCTAGCGCCACCGCCGCAACGAAGCGCCAATTCGCCAGCATTTTCGACCTTCGCAAACGCTTTGCCGAGCCGCACGACGACACCGGGAACGCCGCCATCGCGGACGATCATGTTGCTGCCCAGGCCAAGCCCCATCACCGGAACGGCGGGATCGAGGTCACGTAGGAAATCGCCAAGATCATCGGCATCGGCAGGCTCGAACAGCCAATCGGCCGGCCCACCCGACTTGAACCAGACCAGCGGCGCCAGCGGTGCATTCGCGGTGAGTTTTCCGCGCACCTTGAGCAGACTGTCGGCAAGGCTCATTTGGCCGCCCTCGCGGCGTCGATTCCTTTCGCAAGGCCCGCTGCCCATTTGGTGATGTCGCCCGCGCCCATGCAGATGATCATGTCGCCCTTTGCCGCAACGTCGCGCAGGCTGTCGGCGAGGTCCCCAGGGTCGGCAACCGTCTTGACCATCCGGTGACCCCGCGCGCGCAGACCTTCGGCCAACACCTCGCTGTCGACGCCGTCCATCGGCTGCTCGCCAGCGGCATAGACTGGTGTCACCATGACGATGTCGGCGTCGTTGAAGGCGGCCTGGAAGTCATCCATCAGATCATGAAGACGGCTGAAGCGGTGCGGCTGGACGACCGCGATGACTCGCCCCTGAGCCGACTCGCGCGCAGCCGACAGCACCGACCGGATTTCGACCGGATGGTGGGCGTAATCGTCGATCACGGTCGCCCCGCCAACGTCGCCGACGCGGCTGAAGCGGCGCTTGACCCCGCCGAACTTGTCGAATCCGCCAGCGATCATGTCATCGGCCATCCCGAATTCCAGCCCAACCGCGACGGCGGCGAGAGCGTTGAGAACATTGTGCTTGCCCGGCATCGGCACGAACACGCCTTCGATGACGTGGCGTGCACCGTCCTTGCCGAGAACGCTGACGTCGAACCGGCTACCCCCATTTTCGGGACGAATATTCTCGGCGCGAAGGTCAGCCAGTGCGCTGGTGCCATAAGTCACGATCCGCCGGTCGCGTATGCGGCCCAGCACCGCCTGCACCTCGGGATGATCGACGCACATCACCGCAAGGCCGTAAAACGGCACATTCTCGATAAACTCGACGAAGGCGTCCTTGACCCGTTCGAAGTCGCCATAATGGTCGAGATGTTCGGGATCGATGTTAGTGACCACCGCGATGGTGCCGTCGAGGCGCAGGAAACTTCCGTCGCTTTCATCCGCCTCGACCACCATCCAGTCGGACTTGCCGAGCCGGGCGTTCGAGCCATAACTGTTGATGATTCCGCCGTTGATCACCGTCGGCTCGATCCCGCCGGCATCGAGCATCGCGGCAATCATCGAGGTTGTGGTGGTCTTTCCGTGGGTGCCCGCGACCGCAATCGTCGACTGCATCCGCATCAGTTCGGCCAGCATTTCGGCGCGGCGGACGCGCGGGATCCGGCGCTCGGCCGCCGCCTTGACCTCGGGATTGTCGTCGCGGATCGCGGTCGAGCAGACCACCACCGCGGCGTCGCCCAGATTGTCCTCGCTCTGGCCGATCATGACCGGGATGCCGGCCTTGCGCAGGCCCTCTGTGACATAGCTTTCGGCCATGTCGCTGCCCTGCACCTGATAGCCCAGATGATGCATCACTTCGGCGATGCCAGACATGCCGATTCCGCCGATGCCGATAAAATGAATCGTCCCGATTTCGCGGCCCATCGCCTTCATGCCGGAACCCCCGAACCCATCGCCATTGCCGGACTGGTCGCCGATGATGCCGGACCCACCTCCAGCGGGGCAAGCCCCTCGCCGATCCGCTCGACCAGGTCGGCGAGATCCTTTGCGGCATGCGGCCGACCAATCGACAATGCACGCGAGGCGGCATTGGCGAGTGCCTGAGGATCGTCGGCCAGCGCCGAAATCTGCGCCGCCAGCGCTTCCGGCGTGAATTCGGGCTGCGGGATCATTCGCGCCCCGCCCGCCTTGTCCATTTCACGCGCATTCGCGGTTTGATGATCGTCGGTCGCGATTGGCAGCGGGACGAGAATCGCAGGCCGTCCGGCGGCGGTCAGTTCCGCAATGGTCGACGCCCCGGCGCGGGCAATGACCAGATGGCATTGCGCCAGCTTAGCCGGCATGTCGGCGATATAGGTAGACAGGTCAGCGGGGATCCTGAGCTCGGCATAGACCGCGCGAACCTTTTCGATCTCGTCGGGACGGCATTGCTGGACGACCTGCAACCGATGGCGGAGCGTCGGCGGCAACGCGCCGAGTGCGGCGGGAACCACGTCACTGAGCACGCTTGCCCCCTGGCTTCCGCCGGTGACCAGGATCTTGAGCGGCGCGACCTCGTCATATTCGGGGAGCGGCGCCTCGCCCAGCCGGGCGACTTCGGCGCGAACCGGATTGCCGACCAGCACTGCCTTGCGGCGATAAGCCGGCTTCAGGCGTTCGACGGTCGAATAAGCGGTCGCAATCGCGGCGGCGTTGCCCGCCAGCATCCGGTTGACCCGGCCCAGCACCGCATTCTGTTCGTGCAGAACGGTCGGGATATGACGCGCGCTGGCCGCAAGCAGCGCCGGAAACGCCGGATAGCCGCCAAAGCCGACCACGACATCGGGCGTGAATTTCTTGTACAACGCCTTGGCCTGCCGCCGACCGGCAAGCACGCTGAAAATTGCCCGGATCATCGACAACGGGCCGCCGCCCAACCGTCCGGCGGGCAGGATATGGGTCGGCGTTCCATCGAACAGGCCGGGGATCTTGGCCCCGCGTTCGTCAGTGACCAGCGCGACCCCGTGGCCGCGCGCCTTCAGTTCGGCGGCCAGCGCGTGCGCTGGGACCATATGTCCGCCCGTTCCGCCGGCGGCCAGGATGACATTCATTGCGCTTCATTCTCCGCGCCCCACTTCACCACATAGGGCGAGCGGCTCAGATAGGGATTTCGCCGGGTGAAGGCGAGCAGCAATCCCATCGCAATCGACAAGGCCAGCATCGAGCTTCCGCCATAGCTGATGAACGGCAGGGTCATGCCCTTCGACGGCGCGATCTGGACATTGACCGCCATGTTGATCAGCGCCTGGAGCCCGAAGGAAATTGCCAGTCCCGCCGCCGCCAGGATCGCGAACGAATTCTCCTCGTCGAGCAGCTTGACCAGCACCCGTGCGACCAACGCAAGGTAGATTAGCGCGATGGCAAGGCAGGCGATCAGCCCGAATTCCTCGCCAATCACGGAGAAGATATAGTCGGTATGCGGCTCGGGAAGGCCGAACTTGCGCGTCCCGCCACCCGGACCCATGCCGAACAGGCCGCCCGCGGTCAGCGTGCGCATCGCGTTTTCGACCTGG
Source organism: uncultured Alphaproteobacteria bacterium (assembly GCA_963843855.1). Taxonomy (GTDB): domain Bacteria; phylum Pseudomonadota; class Alphaproteobacteria; order Sphingomonadales; family Sphingomonadaceae; genus Sphingomicrobium. Next base: position 460,215 of record CAWJMA010000006.1, on the reverse strand, counting down.
AAATTATCGCCCTCGCCGAACAGGAAACCGTCGATCCGGACGGTCGCAACGTCGTAGAAGAAATAGGCCATGATCACGCCGACCACCGCCGCCGCGCCCAGCCCAAGCAGCAGCCGCATGTTCAATCCGGCCAGCGCAAGCATCGCGATCCACACCGTGCCGTAGATGATGGTTGACCCGAAATCGGGCTGCTTCATCAGAAGTACCGCAATCACCGCAGTCAGCGCGCCGGAGACCGCGAACACCGGCAGGCCCTTGTCTTTTTCCCGAAGCGACAGGATCCATGCCATCGAGACGACGAAGAACGGTTTCAGGAATTCCGACGGCTGCAATTGCCCAATGCCAAGTTCGATCCAGCGAACCGCGCCATTCTTCTCCGCGCCGATGAACGGAACCGCGGCCAGCAACGCCAGGAATATCAGGCCGCCGCCGATGGAAAAACGTTTTGCGCGCTCCCGCGACATCATCGAAATCACGATAATCACCGGCACCGACGCCGCGATCCACATCAGCTGGCGATAGAAGAAGAACAGTTCGTTCACCTTCACATTGCCGCCTGAAAGGCGCTGTGCCCCGGCCGGGCTTGCGGCCGCCACCGCGATCAGGCCGATGCCGATCAGCACCGCGATCAGCGACAACAACACCTTGTCGATTTCCCAGAACCAGCGCGCCAGTGCGGACCGGTCAGAGCGGCCGTAACGCGACGGATCAAGCTGCGCCGCGTGCGCCTTGATCTTACCGGATAGCGTTGCCGTGTTCATAGCCCCTCCACAAGGTCGCGGAACGCGTCCCCGCGCGCCTCGAAGTCCTTGAACTGGTCGAATGAAGCGCTTGCCGGACAGAGTAAGACAGTCTCTCCGCTTTGGGAATCCTTCGCGGCGCGTTTTGTCGCATTTTCAAGCGTTTCACATTCGATCACGTCCACACCCGCCGCGCGCAACAGCCCCGCGAACATCGGCCCGGCTTCGCCGATGGTGTACGCCTTTACGACATGATCGAGGTGATTTTCGGTTTCGCCCAGTTCCTTGGTTTTCGCCTGCCCGCCGACGATCCAGCGCACGCGTTCGAATGCAGCTAGTGCAGGCGCGGCGGCTTCGGCGTTTGTGGCCTTGCTATCGTTAACGAACAGGACACCTTCTTTCTCGGCCACCCACTCCATGCGGTGGGGGAGGCCATGGAATGAGCGAAAGGCGCTTAGGATAGCTCTCTCACCAACGCCCAATATTTCGCAAACAAGCATCGCTTTGCCAGCGTTGTCAGCATTGTGGGGGCCTGAAAGCGAGGAAGGGAGATACCTGAGTAGTGATTCCGGGTCAGGTTCTGAAAAACCGGACGCCGCGCGAAAATGTAGCAGGCCGTAATCGTGCAGGTCAGTGACGCGCGAGTGGATTTCGGTATCTCCACCAATTACGGCGGCGCTGCCTTTGCTTTGCATTTCAAATAGGCGCGCTTTGGCAAAAATGTACGCTTCAAAATCCCCATCATACCGATCGAGATGATCGGGCGTGATGTTGAGCAGCACCGCGACATCGCAATCGAGGCTTTTTGTGAGGTCGATCTGGTAGCTCGACAGCTCCAGCACATAGACCCCGCCTTCGGGCAACGGCTCCTGCTCCAGGATCGGCAGGCCAATATTGCCGCCCATCGTCGTCGGCACGCCCGCGGCTCTGAGGATGTGGTGCACCAGCGCGGTCGTCGTCGACTTGCCGTTAGTGCCGGTGATCCCCACCACCTTGTGCGATGGGAGTTCCGCCCTCGCCCGCGCGAACAATTCGATGTCGCCGATGATCTCGACCCCCGCGCTTGTCGCCGCCGCCGCGATCGGATGGCGGTTCAGGGGCAGCCCCGGGGTCACCACAATGCTGTCGAAGCGGGTCAGGTCTGACGCCACGAAATCCTCGATCGTCGCGCCGTGAGGTGCCGCGGCCCGCGCCTCCTCTCGGTCGTCCCATGCCGTGACCTTTGCCCCGCTTGCCAACAGCGCGTGCGCCGTCGCCAGCCCGCTTCGCGCAAGGCCAAGGACGGCATAATGATTTCCAGCGAACGCGCGGGCGGTGATCACCGCAGCTTCAGCGTGCTCAGCCCGGCCAGTGCAAGGACGAAGGCGATGATCCAGAATCGGATCACCACGGTCGGCTCGCTCCAGCCGAGATGTTCGAAATGATGGTGGATCGGCGCCATCTTGAAGACGCGCTTGCCGAACCGTTTGAACCAGAACACCTGGACGATCACGCTGACCGCCTCCAGCACGAACAGCCCGCCGATGATCGCAAGCACGAATTCATGGTGCGTCGCCACCGCCACCGCGCCCAGCGCCCCGCCGAGCGCGAGGCTGCCGGTATCGCCCATGAAAACGGCGGCGGGCGGCGCGTTGAACCACAGGAAGGCAAGACCCGCCCCGATCACGGCCAGCAACAGGACGGTCAAATCGCCCGCACCGGGCACATGGGGAATGCCAAGATATTCGGCGAATTTCACGTTGCCGACCAGATAGGCAATCAGCGTGAAGGCCATCGCCGCGATGATCACCGGCATGGTCGCCAGTCCGTCCAGCCCGTCGGTCAAATTCACCGCATTGCCAAACGCGACGATCACGAACGCACCGAAAAGGATGTAGAGCCAGCCGATGTCGGCCACCGCCCCTTGCACGAACGGAAGGTAGAGTTGCGTGCCCGACACGCGCAGCATCAGCCAGCTTGCGACACCGGCGATGGCGAATTCCAGGGCAAGGCGCATCTTGCCCGACAGGCCCGCGTGATGTGCTTTCTTGACCTTGTCGTAATCATCCAGGAACCCGATCAGCCCGAAACCGCCGGTGACGAGCAGGCAGGCCCAGACATAGGGGTTGGTCAGGTCCATCCACAGAAGCACCGAAATCGCCACCGAAATCAGGATCAGCAGCCCGCCCATGGTCGGCGTGCCGCGCTTCGACAAATGGCTTTGCGGACCGTCGGCGCGGATTGGCTGGCCCTTACCCTGCTTGCGGCGAAGCCAGCGAATGAAGGCCGGCCCGAGCAACAGTCCGATCAATAGCGCGGTCGCGCTTGCCGCACCGGCCCGAAAGCTGATGTAGCGAATGAGGTTCAGGATGCCGGGAAAGTCCAGCTGTTCGGCAAGCACGTAAAGCATCAGGCCCCATCCCCTGCCAGTGCATCGACCAGTCGCGCAAGTCCGACGCTGTTCGACGCCTTGACCAGCACCGCGTCACCGGGTGCGATCATCGATCGAAGTGCATCGGTTGCGGCGGCGACGTCATCGACCTGCGTCGACGCGATGCGACCATCCAATGCCGCGACGGTCGCAGCCATTTCCGGCCCGATCAAGATCAGGTGCGCGATGCCCGCTGCAACTGCGGGATCGGCCAGTGCGGCATGTTCCCTGTCGGTCTGATCGCCAAGCTCTCGCATCGGGCCGAGCACCGCGATCTTGCGACCCTCGACGGCCTCTTCGCCCAGGCTTTTCAGCGTCGCCGCCATCGATGCGGGGTTGGCGTTGTAGCTTTCGTCGATCAGCAGCACATCACCGCCAGCAATAGCCATATGATGGCGCGCGCCGCGTCCCTTCATTCCCTCCAGATCGCCCAGCGCCAATCCGGCAGCGGCGATATCGCCACCGACCGCTTCGACGACGGCCAGCACGGCAAGCGCGTTCGATATCCAGTGATCGCCGCGCTGCTCCATCGTGAAGGTGATTTCGCTGTCTATCAGCCGTGCGGTGACCAGCGTCCGTCCGTCATGGGTGCGAACCGCATGCAGCGCGCTGACGTCGGCATCGTCGGAACGGCCAAAGGTGATCGTAGCTTCCGCCGGGGAGCGGGCTGCCTTGACCAACCGGTTGCGCTGCTCGCTGTCTTCCGGGACGATGGCCACGGCGGGGGATTCCAGCCCATCGAAAATCTCCGCCTTGGCATCGGCGATCGCTTCGATCGATCCGAGATGTTCGATATGCGCGGGCGCGATGGCGGTGATCAAAGCGACGTGCGGACGCACCAGCCGGGTCAGGCCGGAAATCTCGCCAGCATGGTTCATTCCCATTTCCAGCACGGCGAAACAGGTGTCGCGCGGCATCCGGGCAAGACTGAGCGGGACGCCGGTATGATTGTTGTAGCTTTTGACCGAGCGGTGAACCGCGCCCTTGCGACTGCGTTCGAGCGCGGCGGCGAGTGCTTCCTTGGTCGAGGTCTTGCCGACCGACCCGGTGACCCCGATCACCATCGCATGATCCGATATTCGCGCCCGCGCCGCGATAGCCAATGCCCTCAACGCATCGGCAACATCGGCAACCAGCACATGCGGTCCCTCGACGGGCTTGGACACCAATGCTGCAACCGCGCCAAGCCCGAATGCCTTGGCGATAAAATCATGACCGTCGTGGGCGGTGCCGGGCATCGCGACGAACAAATGTCCGGGTTCGACTTCACGGCTGTCGAACGTGATCCCGCTGACGTCGAATGAGGCGCTTGCCGTCCCGCCCGTCGCGGCGACGATTTCGTCGCTGGTCCACAAGGCGGTCATGCCGCGCACTCCCGCGCCACTTCGCCATCGTCAAACGGAAGCACCTGGTCACCCACGATCTGGCCGGTTTCGTGGCCCTTTCCGGCGAGCAGGATGATGTCGCCGCTGCCCGCCATTTTCAGCGCCTCGGCAATTGCGCTGCGGCGGTCGCCGATCTCGATCGCGTTGGGCGCGCCCTGCAGGATCGCTTTTCGGATGCTCGCCGCATCCTCGCTGCGCGGATTGTCGTCGGTGACGATGACCAGGTCGCTTGATCGTTCGGCCACTTCGCCCATTGGGGCGCGCTTGCCGGTATCGCGGTCGCCGCCCGCACCAAAGACGGTGATCAGCTTGCCCTCGACATGGGGGCGAAGCGCCGCGCACGCCGCCTCCAGCGCGTCGGGGGTATGGGCATAATCGACATAGACCGGCGCGCCGCGGCGGCTGATCACTGCACGTTCCAACCGACCGCGCACCGGCGCGACCCGCTGCATCCCGGCCAGCGTCGTCGCCCAGTCGCCGCCGGTGGCGAGGACCAATCCGGCCGCGGTCAGGACATTGTTGACCTGGTAGGCGCCAATCAGCGGCAGGTTGAGCCGGAACTCGATTCCGCCGTGGTTCAGCACCAATTGCTGCCCCAGCGGTGTCGGATTTCTCGATACCAGCCCGATTGTTTTGCCCTTTGCGCCGACCGTCATGACCCTGAGACCGCGGCCCTCGGCATGGACGATTACCGCGTCCGATTTTGGATCGTCGGCCCAGATTATCGCCGCCGCACCGACGTCGGCAACCTCGTCGAACAAGCGCATCTTTGCCGCGAAATATTCGTCCATGTCGGCATGATAATCGAGGTGATCGCGGCTGAAGTTGGTGAAGGCTACCGCTTTCAGGGGAACCCCCTCCGCGCGATACTGGTCAAGGCCATGGGACGAGGCCTCATAGGCGACATGGCTGATCCCCATGCGATCGAGCCCCGCGATATTATTGAGGAAGGTGACGATGTCGGGCGTCGTCAGCCCGGTCTTTACCTGATCGTCGGCGGTGGTGACGCCAAGCGTCCCGATCGATGCCGAGCGATGGCCGGCCATGCGCCACAATTGCCGCGTCATCTCGACCGTCGAAGTCTTGCCGTTGGTTCCCGTCACCGCGACGACCGTTTCCGGATAGGGCCCGTAAAATTGCGCCGCCATCTCGGCAAAACGGCGGCGTGGTTCGGGTGCGGCGATATGGACCGCGCCTGCCACTGTCGCGTCGGGCCGAGCGACGACGGCAATCGCGCCATGCGCAACCGCGCCTTCGACAAAGTTTTCTCCGTTGAATTTTTCGCCGCGAAAGGCACCGAAGACATTGCCGCGCACGACCTTTCGGTGATCGATGGCAAAGCCGGTTACGTTCGAATCATCCTCGACCTGGGCGAGGTTCTTCAGCTTCACGGGCAATCATTCTTTCTCGTGCACGTAGGGCAAGACTTCGGCCATATTGGCGTCGCGCTTTTTGTCGGGACGAACCCCGAGCATCGGTGCGATCCGGCTGATCGTCTTAGACACCACCGGCGCGACGTTCCAGCCTGCGTAACGAAACCCGAGTGTTTCTGCTGTCGCCTGCGGTTCGTCAAGCATCACGACGATTACATAACGCGGCTCTTCAATTGGGAAAACGCCGGCGAAGTTGGTCACGACGCGCGTCTTGGAATAACCGCCGCACCGCCGGCTTTATCCGCGCTACCGGTCTTTCCTCCTACGCGATAACCGGGTGGCATCGGCCTTCTTACCAGTCCCATCGGTAACGACGAGGCGAAGCAGCGAGCGCATCTTGTAGCTGGTATTCCTCGGTGAAAACGCGGTGACCCTTCGCCGACGGCATGTTCCGGTCCGACCTTTAGTATCGTCGCCGGGCGCAGGATTCCGCCATTCATCAATGCGGCATAGCCGGTCGCAAGATGCACCGGGGTGATCGCGATGGAATGGCCGATAGCCGACGGTCATAACGTCGGTTCGGCTCCAGTCCCGCGGAGACAGCGTTCGTCCGCGCTCTATCATTCGACCTGCACGGGATCCAAAAAACCCAGATTCTTGAGAAATGCGCTTCTGCCGCGCCGCACCAATCTGGTCAGCGATTTGTAGCGGTTCCGACGTTCGAACTTTCCTGCATGATTTCGGCGACCGAACATGGCCTATTGAAAGGATGTGTATCGCCGATTGTACTTCGCCCGACACGTGAACTCCTTCGGGCAGGGATACATTTGCCCAACAGACTTGATAACGCCGGTATCCATTCCCATCGCGACCGTGAATGCTTTGAAGGTCGAACCCGAGTTCGTACACGCCCAAGCGTCGCCCGATTGAAGCGCGCGTCCGGCGATCCTTGACCCGCGATATTCGGGTTAAGCTGCGGCAAGCTGGTCATCGCGATGATCTCGCCGGTGTGGATGTCCATGATCACACCCGCTGCGCCGATCGCAGAAAATTTGTTCATGGCGGCCAAGCAGTTCATGCTCCAGCGCCTGCTGAACCTTGCTGGAGATCGACAAGACAATCGGAGTGCCTCGCGTATGCCGGATTCGACAGGCGTTCTTCGAACGCCCGTTCGGCCCCGGCCGAGCCCTTGCCATCGACATCGGTGAAGCCAAGCACGTGCGCCGCCAGGCTGGTCTGCGGGTAGAGCCGGTCGGGTTCGCGATCGAGGCCGAGGCCCGGTTCGCCAAGCGCGTTGATCGCCTCGACTACGTCGGGCGCGGCACGGCGGCGCAAATAGAAGAACGGTCGATCCGAACGAAGCATCGCATAATAAGCCGCTTCGTCGCGTTCCGGCATGATCCGCGCCAGCGCCCGAGCCAGTTCCAGCTTGTTGCCGAGCACCTTTTGCGGGTGAAGCGCGATCGTCCAGGCATCGATGGTGCGTGCCAGCGTCACTCCGTCGCGATCGACGATGTCGCCGCGCGGCGGGATCAGGGTCGTCACCATCTGCTTGCGACCGGCATGATCGCCGAACGCAGCAAGATACAGGATCCGGATCGCAATCAGGGCGACGATCCCGACATAGACCAGCATGCCGATCATCAATCGCTGATGCATGACCGCAAGCACCTGTCGCCGTTGACCAACGAGACGAAGCCGGTCGGGCCGCGCGACGAGGGCAGGCGTAGGAGCGTTCATTGGCGGGAGCCGGTTTCCTTGGGTTTCGGGGACGCCGCCGACGCTTTAGCGTCACCGGTGCTGCCGCCCTTGCCGGCCGCCTTTTTCCCCGACAAGGGGGCCAGCGGGTCGGCTGTCGCGACTTTCCTGCCGTTCGTCGTTGACGCCGGTTTCGCCGCCGACTTCAACGGTGTTTCGGCGCGCGCCGAAGGTTTGATGTCGCTTGTCTTGGGCGCTGCAATCTTGCGGGTTGCAGACGTGCGTTCGGGAACTTCATAGCCCGCGACATGCATCATTTCGTCGGGACGACTTGAAGGGCGCGGCGACTGCTGGCGAACTGCGACCGTGCCTTGGGCATTGGCGTCGCTGGCATCGTCGGTGATCGGACGCGACGGGGCTTGGTCGGCAGGCGCAGAGGCGAGTACCACCGGCGCGTCGATGCTGTTCTTCGCGGGCGGCTTGATCAAGGTTGCAAGCTGGAAACCTCCTTCCAGGATCTGGTCGGCACTGGGCGCCGAAAGCCTGATGAAATTCGCGTTCCAGCGCTCCAGCTGGGCCAGCCGACCGCGCGTCCCGATCTCGGTCTCGAGCACGCGGATATCGCGTTCGGCCAGTACGATCTGCGTTTCCACGGCCTCAAGCTTGGCGCGTTCGGACGCGACCTTGAGCGAGACGAGGTAGCAGCCAAGGGCCGCCACCGCGACGCCCGAGGCCATCGCAAGCGACCCGAATCCCTTCGCGCTCATGACCGCGCTCCCTTCTGGTCCCACGCGGGCGCATCGGTGCGCACCGCCATTCGCAGGCGTGCCGAGCGCGCGCGCGGGTTCCGTTGCAATTCGGCCTCGCCTGGCGAAACCGGCTTTGCGACTCCATCGAAGCTCGGCGTCGGGCCGCTCTTCAATTCGGGCAGGTGGCGCGACCCGCCGGGGTTCGCGCCGCTACGTTCCTTGAGGAACCGTTTGACGATCCGGTCCTCGAGCGAATGGAAGGTGACGACCGCCAGCCGTCCGCCGGGGCGAAGCACCTTCTCCGCCGCACGAAGTCCAATTTCCAGCTCTTCGAGCTCCGCGTTGAGATGGATCCGGATCGCTTGGAAGGTGCGTGTTGCCGGATCGGTCTTCATTCCCGGATGATGACGCAGCGCTTTGCGGACGACCGCGGCGAGTTCGGCGGTTCGGGTCAGCGGGCGAGCGGCGACGATTGCGCGCGCGACGGTCCGTGCACGCGGTTCCTCGCCATATTCCTTGATGACCCGGGCAATCTCGGCCTCGTCGGCGTGGTTGACGAAATCGGCGGCACTTTCGCCAGCCTGGCTCATCCGCATGTCGAGCGGGCCGTCCTTGCCGAACGAAAAGCCGCGCTCGGCCTGGTCGATCTGCATCGAGCTGACACCGATATCCAATGTGATCCCGTCAACCGGCGTCAGTCCACGGTCTTCCAGCGCTTCGTCCATCCTGGAGAATCGCTCGTGGATCAAGGTCAGTCGCGGGTCTGGGACGGATGATTGCCCGTGCTCGATCGCATGGGGGTCGCGATCGAACGCAATCACCCGTCCCGCCCCCGCCCCGAGCAGGGCGCGTGAATAGCCCCCTGCGCCAAAAGTGCCGTCGACGATGGTTTCACCAGGTTGGACGGAGAGACTGGCAAGCACTTCGTCGAGCAGCACCGGGACATGCGGTTGTTCGGTGATGTTGGGGGTCGGAGAGATCATGATGCGATCCCCCGCTCTTCGAGCCGGAAGCGCGCGATATCCTTCATGTCTTCCGGAATATTGTCGTCGGCCAGGAACAAGGTCGGGTTCCAGATCTGGAACGTTTCGCCGGCACCGATAAACAAAGCGAGATCGTCGACACCGCCCTTGCGGCGCATCATCGTCGGCAGCAGGATTCGCCCCGAACTGTCGTAAGGCACTTCCTCGGTCGCGCCGAACGCCATCATCGTGCGGCGGGCATAGTCGAGCTCGCTTCCGCCGATCGTCTCTTCCTTTTCGGCGAGGCGTTCCAGCTTGGCATATTTCAGCGCGGCGTATGCGGGATCGTAGGCGCTGAGCGCCGGGAAGACTTCGTGCTTGGCAAGGACGATAGTGCGGGCATTGCCGCGGCGTTCGATGACGGAGCGCAGGAAGGCGGGCACGGAGACGCGACCCTTCGCGTCAACCGCATTCAAAGCACTGCCCTGAAACAGGTGCTCAAGCGCCACAACATCCACTCCCGCGACGCGCGAGCTTCCCCGATCGCAAGATGCACGGCATCGCCATGCGCCTCACGTCCATTCCCTTAATGGTTAGGATCGCCCCGCGTTGACGATGTTGGTAACTCAACCGGGGCCGGGATACAATGGATTTTCATGCCATTTCGTGGGTTTTCGTGGGTAAACGGTGCAATTCCTTGGGAAATTGCGGCAGGAAGGACACGATTTTCTCCCCATGTTCTTGCCATGTTCTCGCGGGAAACTCTGTGGATAAGTATGTGGAGGACGGATTTGCGCCTGCGACTCAGGGTCGCGGCGCAAGTGACTCGATCAATTCGGCTAATTGCCGGAACTGACGATCGGGCTGGCCGCCGCCGTCCGTCACGAGCTCGTCATGCAGCCAGTCGGCGTCCGCAACGACGATCGCTTTTCCTTTGCCGATGGCGCAACGGGCGATCGCCCCCGATCCTTCGATCCGGCATGACTGACCCGCCGCGACCAGCGTTCCTGCCGAGACATAGACGATTTTGTCATCCCCCTCGCCGCGACGCTTCGGTCCACGCTCGTCCGGCGCATCAAGCCGAAGTCCCCAATGGGTCAGCAGGCCGGTGTCAGCGAACGCCATTGGCGGGCGCAATTTGTCGCCCAGCGGTCGCTTGCTGGGCCATTCGAGCATCGGATCGGCGAGCAGCACGATGTGCCCTCCGCGTCGCACCCAATCGTCAAGCTCGACCAACGCATCGGCTGGCAAGGCCCGCGGCTGGATCGCGAGCAGGGTCGCATCTTCCGGCAGCTGGCTGGGCAAATCGATCGGATCGATGCGGAATCGCGATTCCAGCGCGCGGGTCACGGCGGGCGCTTCGGCATCCAGCCGCATGTCGTCGGGGAACAGCAAGGGCAGCGAGGTCAGCAGGAAGAGTGTCGGTCGCTCTTCATTCGCAGCCGATGCAGCGGAATTCTGCGGCGCTGTCGGCGCCTGCGGGCGGCAGGCGGCACAGAGCAGGGCCGCTGCGGTCAGCGCGACCATGACGTTGCAGGATCTCACTGCTTGTTGGCGCTGGCGTTGGTCGATGCCGAGGATTTGCCGGGCGCCGCGCCGATTTCCGCAAGCGGATCGGTTGGCGCAGAAGCCTTGTTTTCTGCAGCCAAGGTCTTGGCGGGATCAGGCGCCTCAGCGCCCCAGCGCGTGATCGCGGCGCCGATAACAACCAGCAGGAAGACAAATGCTAGGCCTGTCAGGCCAATTCTGATCCGTTGCCGATGTGACGGCTCCACCACACTCATGCCCGATATCCTATGCACGGCTCGTCGCAGATGCAAATCGCGGGCCTTGACGCGACCGGGGCGCAGCGCGAAAGCGCGGTCATGAACCGAGCCCTGACCCTCACCACCCTTGTTGCTGCCGCTGCGCTCGCCGGCTGCGACACCGCCCCCGAAACCGTCAGCGGCGGCCCAGCCGATCCGCAAGCCAATCAGATTGCGAACGAGGTCGCCAACGTCCAGCTTCCCCCCGCGATTGTCGCAAGCCATAAATATCGCTGCGGCGACAACAGCATCCTGGCGATCGACTGGCTGTCGGACGGCACCACCAACAGTGCCCGCGTGACTCCGAAGGGCGGCACGGTCGTAGCGCTCACTCAGGCTGCCGCTGCACCGGCAGTCGAAGGCGACAATGCCGTCGCGGCCCAGCCGGCCGCTGCCGCCGATTATACTGCCGAAGGCGCGACCCTGATAGGCGACCCGCAGGCCGCGTCGGTCACCTTCAACGGCAAAACCTGCAAGAGGTAAGCAAAAGGCACCGAGCGTGGCCTAGCGATTGGAAACCTATCGCAAGGCAGCGCGAAGAGCTGCCGAATGCCGGACGGCGGGTCGCCCCAGCGAACCCGACCGACGGGGCAGGTCGCCCTGCCCCGCGGCGCAAACGGGCGCGAATGTTCACGAATCCTACCGAATTTTCACGGTGACGGGAAGGATTCCCGCCGAAGGACAATGAACCGGAAACCGACGATGCGAAGAGCCGCAACTTCGGTGGCACAGGTTGGCGGCTGTAGGACAGGTTTTTCTAGAGTCAGCTTTGGGTGGAAAGCGGACACTGTGGCTTTAGGTGGCTTGGTCCTCTCGCCAGACCACTTTGTCTCCCCAATAGCGAATAATGCCGGAGTGTCGTGGAGGCGAAGCTCAAACCAGAACTGGTCGTTCCAAAGTGCAGCGCTGCCGTCTCATTCCGCCAAGCACGATACCGCCTCCGTCCTCACAGTCGGCATCGTCCACGTCCCACCGCATCTCTAATCCGCCGATGGACACGTCAATGATCCCGTCCCACTCGTCGGTGGGATGGAAGCGAACTGTGTAAGGGCCTTCGGCTCCCGTGAATGATAAGCTGAAAGCTGGCGGAACGGTTGTCCTCATTCACGCACCCTGCCGCACAGCGCTAATGTCTTCAATGGGTCGTGAGCCGACGCGACACCCATCCGTCGGAAGTTCTAAGGCCTTTTGCGAAATGCTTGACGCGCACCATTCTGCGGGGCCCGCGCGCTTGTTGAAAATCGACGAACCATCTCATTCACTTCATCCATTGCAGACTGAAATGCCTCTGGGCTGTCGTCTTTTGAGGTCGCGGAAAACGTGTGGCGCTTCCCGTGCACGTATAGGACCGAGTTATCGTAGTCGACATATCGTCATCCTGCTGCATTCCACGAATGGCAACAATGGGTCGTGTGCTGACTTTAGCGATTTAACGGCCGAAAGGGGTGGAAAGCGGACGTTTCTATAACCGGAAAGAAGCGCGGGTGCTACCTCCGTCAGCGGCCCTTGAAGCTCAGGGTTAGCCAAGTCGAAAATGGCATCAGCGGCTTCTGGCTGAAACTCCACGTCGTCGCGGCCTTCCAGCAGATTTGCCCAAGTCTCCACCTCGTCACCGGTTATTTCGCCCGCAACGTAACGTTGGAGAACGGACGCGACCTCTAGGCCGCCAAGCCGAGCCAGCGGCGGCCCTTCCCAGTCCCACTCAAATGCACTGAGGGACGCGCGCAAGGCATCCAATTGGTGCGCCAAGCGGACGAGCGACTTAATGGTTTCCTCTCTTGTCATGGGCACCTTCTAGCCCTTGGGCGAATGTCCGCAATGTGTGGAAGCCGAACGCCAGCTATATGGCGGTCAGGGGTGGAAAGCGGACGTTAGCCGCCAACGAATTCCCAACCATCGGATTGACCATCGTGGCGCTCCGCGAGCTTACCGAGTTCATCCTCAGCCAGCGTGATGTTCTCACACGTAGGAACCATCTCTTTAGAAACGGTCACGTCGTAGTGTTCCGCCCCAACTTCCGTCGTGTCAGTAGCGACATACCCGGCCGACTTGCATGCCTCCATGAAGCGCCTTGCGGCTTCCGCCTCGGGGAAAATGTGAGAATAATCGACAGCGCTAGTCTGGCTTAAGTCGACGCCTCGCGTTTCCAACTCGCGTAAAACCTCAGCATTTTCTTCATAAAAAGACATTGCCGCTTCACCCCACTGTTCCCGTCCATGATAGCATCCCAATGTCCGCAATGGGTCGAAAGCTGCCACTAGGCCGCTAATGACCGGAATGGGTGGAAAGCGGACAGGTCCGGTCTGCCTTAACGCTGACGAAATGACTCGAACGCATCGTCCAATACGTCGTGCAACGCGCGAGCGGCATTGCTCTGACAACTATGGTCGTTTGGGGTTACTATCGTGCGCAACCCAGTGGTCAGAACTAGCGTCGGAGTTCCGCCATTGCTAATATGGGAGCGACGGGCGTGCCTCCCAGACATTTGTCAAGACCTTCTTCTGTGGCACGGCGATAAGCGCGTCGTATGGCAATAAGTGGTGCTCCGTCGAGACGGCCGGTAAAAACACGACGTTCAAGGTCCGGCTGACTGCACAGTCGGCGGGGTGCTGTTGGCGTAAGAGCGTAGCGGCCGGTCACAAGGTTCAGCGTTACATTCCCGGCCGGACACCATTCGGAATGGCCAATAGTAGAGAAAACAGTAGCCGTTCGGCCGCCCAAATGACGTGTCGCTTGCTGGCGTTGTCGCAATGAGCATCGATGCAGCTAGTATCAACATGACCTCAACATTTCATACCACGCGAATGTCAGCAATGGGTCATTGCTGACATTAGGTGAGTGCCCGCATCGGGCCTCACGAACAATCGTCGTCTGCCCAGCCAACTGTCGTGTCATAGACCGCACGGCCACTCTCACGGTCCATCGCAAGTACGCCGTTCACAGGCTCGGAGCATATCATGTAGGCTTCGGACGCAGCTCCAAAGCTATGCTGTTTGGATAGCTCGGCGGCCGCCCGCTGGTCCTTGGCCGAAATCGGGCGAAGAGCCGCCACCATCTGGTCTATCTTTGACGGGGATCGTGAACTGAAGCGTCTGCCGATTGGTGTCGAGGTCGTGCGAGTTAGCAATGTCGCGAGCGCTCGAAGGCACCAATCCCTAATCCATCCCCTCTCAATCGCTCCTCCACGTTGAGCGTCGGCATAGGTTGAACAGTTATCGTCGATTTGCTCGCCGCACCAGCTATGAACAGCAGCAGGATGGGGAATGTCACGTTTCTCATTGGAAGAGCATCACCGAATGAGCTAATGTCCGCAATGGGTCGATTGCTGCCTTAGGTTCGTAGTGCTTGGAAACCGGTTGGTTTTGGCGGCAACGCTCCTATTGCATCCAAGATAGATGCGGCATTTCCTGTCAGAAACTCGCCGCAATGTTCGAGGTCTGTGAGCAAGCGCTTGAAACCGCCTAGCCGATAGCCGTCGTCAAATCCTGGCCATTGAGCAGAACTCTCCATTCCGAGTGCTCGCATATACTCCTGATGCGTGAACTCTTCGCTACCCAGTCGGTAGCGAACGCTTCCCAACCGATCGTACCGCGCCCACAGGCGAATCTCGCGTTCGCTACGCTTGAATGCTCCCCAAGCATATGGACCACCGCTTCCGTCTAATGGCGGCTCTACAATCGCGAAATCGTACCCTAAAGGTTCAAGACGCTCTAGAGGATACGAGCACCTTCGTGTAGGAACTGGTCTGGGGCCATGTTGCCTTTTGCCAATCAAACGAAGTGGCAGCAATGGGTCGTTTGCTGACGCCGCCTGGGACTGTGTCGGTTTGCGCCTCAATCCCAACTCGCGCGGATCGACGGACTTAATATTCCCGGTTTAGGAGCCAACTGGTCGTGGATCGATCCCATACAAAAATTGCCGCGAAGCCATTACAACCTAACCCCGCGATGAAGCAGAGCGTGGACGCCGGAGTGAGCGGAATTGATATTTCATTCGTAAAGGCAATGAGTGAGCCCGCTATCAGAAGGCCTATCCCGAGGCCAAAAAGAACTGACCAGATAATGCGGCCGACCTGGCTGCCGTAGCGACTGATCCATAGGACAAGTCCAACATGCGCCGCGTAAATCATGATCGGGGCAAAGTAGCCGATACGTGCGAATGGAAACGACACAAAGCCGAAGGCAAGCGCTAAAAGCGCGAAAGTTTCGAAGCGAACTAACTCAGTGGGTTTCACTGCACCCTGTGACCGACGATCCATGGCATACTGATGCCAGTCGAGATTAGTGTCAGCAATGGGTCGATTGCTGCCACCGGCAAGTTCGGGTGGAAAGCTGACCTTCCCGTCACCTTGGCGGAGCGGACGCGGCTACCTGAAAGCCTTCCCCGGGATCGATCCACTTTACTGGCTTGCCGAGCAGCTTGAGATCGACCTTGTCCACCTGCCCATACTTCATCAGTTGGCCATCCTGCACCCGGAGCGCCTCGCAGGCCTTCTTCCCTGCCATCGAAGCGAGGCGCTCGACGAGCTTGCTACAGCAGCAGCATTCTGCTCCGCTGGAAGAGGAGTTCCGTTCACCCGAACTATCCCTTTTTGCATATCCGCCTGTTGAACTACTCCACAGAGGGCGCCGCCCTCCTCCTTCACCAAGGAGGTCATCTCAAGGGTGATACCCTGCGCAGGGGCGACCAATATCTCCCCCGTTTCAATCAGAGAGCCGTCAGCGCCCGGCTTATAGGAGAGGATGGACGAGCAGCTTTTGTTACTCATATCCGGATTGACGCAAAGGCGCCTGCCAAGTCGAGATTGCGCAGCGGCATCAACCTCGGACGGGCCGCCGGTTGCGGCAAGCAGGAGGGTAAAAGCTAGAAGCATACATTGTCCTTACTGCGACTGAAGTAGTGCCTCGCAACTGTAGAGCGGGTCACTCAACGTCCGCAATGGGTCCATTGCTGACTCCGGCCGAAGGGTGGATAGCAGACACTTACCCGTTTATGCTTGCTTTGGTGCGAAATACCTCTCTTTTGCTGATCGCTTTGATCCTAGGCGGCTGCGCGGCCTCAACGCCCCGCCGAATCCTCAGTCGGTCGATTTTATGGTGCGATCTGGGGTGACATTTCGACTGGCTCAATGATTTTTAACGGCGACCCGTTGGCGGTGAAGCTTGTACGCGGCGGCAGCGATAAACCCGCTCGAGCGATTTGCATATTCGTATCTGCGATGCCGACACGGCGTGCATGCAAAAGTGCGGTATCTCCCTTTTAGAGACGAAAAATACGCTCCACATGCTGAGGATGCACCAAGCAGTTTGACATGCCGCGCAATCTTTGAAAACGCCAGAACCGGGAGAGTTAATCGTCAAGCATCGCATAGAAGATGGAGAGGTTCACAGCCTTTCTACAATGCGTGCCGTCGATAATCGTTAGGAGCAAATGTCCGATTTTGTCTATTGCTGACTCTTACGATTTAGCGGCAGTTTCGGTGGAATGCAGACATTAGAATGAACCCTTGAAGTGGTTTTGAGCGACGCCTACGCACCCCCGCCATCAGCTACGCCTTCCCTGCAGGAGATAATCGTAGTCTCCGCTTGAGAAGTGTGGAGGGCATGTTCCAGACCGTCAGACATTGGTCGGCGGCGTTCGCAGTACGGCGATGCGCACTTTCCTGTTCGAGTTCGCTGTGTCGTCTTCGGCATCTTGATCGCCCAAGTCCTAGCGGGTTGGGTGCAGGATCGGGCCGCGATGTCCCATATGGAAAAGGAGCGAGCATCACTCCTAAAGGAACTTTCTTTCCGCGCTGCGTAGCTCAGAGCTGGCGTCAGGCAATCCCTTGTATCGACAGTCGGATGCGCGACATGATGATCTCACTTGGCGAAGTCGGCCGCTTTCACCAGAGCAAATGCATCGTCCAGCTTTCCACACAATCGGTGGTCCGCCGCTTAATGAGAATATCATGATGTTGCTTGCTGAGCGTCATGTGACGCCGAGGCGTGAGGTTTCTATACAACGATAGCGGTCAAGAACTAACGACATGATCTTCAAGATGGCAGACGAGTGGAAAGACTTGCCCTTGCCAATCCCGCAAATAGTCCTGTTGTTCCTGGTCAATTGAGCCCAAGGACGGCGGCCGGCATTCGCGCTGCGTTTCGTGGCATGTTGATCGACACGGAAAACATTCTTGAAGATGCGCGCTTCCTTGGTGTCTCGCCGTCACCCGTCCGGACTTTCGTTTCATCAGTAATTATTCCGACCTTGGCTTAGTTATCGGTCTCACCCAAATCTGTAGATGTATGGTTGATACCCAGACCGTGCAAAATGGCCTGTTAGTTGGAGTGTCCGCAATGGTCTATTGCTCACTCCAACAGTTTCTGTGAAACCGAACCTAAGTCGTCCGGCGCTCTGCTACCCCGCGACCACCTGAACGGGTCGTCTCAACTCGCTGACCACAGCAGCCAGTCCCAATGCCACAATTGCGGGGGTGGCTATGTCGAGGACGATGGAGGTGAGCTTGAATGCATCCCATGCAAACGCGCTGAGGTAGAACCTCCAGAAGAGGTCGAAACCCACAATCGCGCAAACAATGACGGCGGCATCCAGCCATGGGACCGAAGCCGCCTTACCACTCGCCTCGCAGCAAGAACGACACCATGAAGAACAGCGCGAAGGTGCCAAGCATCAAAACTGTGACGACACGGGAGCTAGTAGCCAGCCGTAAAACCCCGGAGAGCCATAGCGGTCGCCGTGAACCACAGCGCGAAGGCGATGTAGAAAGCGAGAGCAAAACGCCGTGCGCAGGTTGATCGCAGCATCAGCCAAACCACAATGTCCGCAAAGGTTCGTTTGAGACTTTGATTCTTTCCGCTTTTGGGTCTTTCGACATCGATATCCATGAAGCTTTTGCCCCTTCCAATCCAGCTCAAGACTTGCCCGCGTCGTCGATGCTCGAGAAGCCTCAGACTCAGATGCCAGCTATCGCAAAGGTCGCTTGTCAGACTAATGCTGGTTGATGACCCTGCGATCAAATCCGGACCGCAAGATGAGCGAAACGCCTCGATTGGCTTTCGATTGTGCCACCGGTGAATCACTAGCGCGGCCCCATCCATCCGTTGGTACTCGATCCGAATCCTATTTGCGCCGTTTCGACTAACGCAGTCCCATCCGTCTGGATCAGCTAGCTGGTTAGGTCAAAGGTTTCTTCTTCGACAATGAATGTGTTGGAGGGCGGCTCTCCAGAAGCGAAGATCACGAAGGCGGTAACGAGAGCAAACATCGGCGCAGCTTAGCGAGAGCCTGGATGTCCGCAATGGGTCGAATGCTGACTCTAACGATTCTGCCGCCCTCAGGCGAAACTCACGGTCCGCATCGCTTTCATGAAACTGTCACAAACCGCTTCTAGCCACCGCCGATGATTCAGCCGCCAAGCCTGACCAAGCGTGTCGCCGCCGAAGCGCTGGGCAGTTTCTTCCTGTTCGCGACGGTCATCGGGTCGGGCATCATGGCGGCCCATCTTTCTGCTGGGAATGATGCGGTCGCCTTGCTTGGCAACACGCTTGCCACCGGGGCGATGTTGTTCGTCCTGATCACCCTGCTCGGGCCGATTTCGGGTGCGCACATGAACCCGGCGGTCAGCCTGGTCTTCGCGGGCCGCGGCGAGCTGCGCTGGACCGAGGCGGCGGCCTATATTGCCGCGCAGATCGCGTTCGGGATCCTTGGCGCGTGGGCCGCCCACCTGATGTTCGACCTGCCCACGCTGCAGCTGTCGGTGAAGGCGCGGACCGGGCTTGGCCAATGGGTCGGGGAGGCCATCGCCACCTTCGGCCTGATCATCATCATCCTGGGCAATGTACGGCATCGCCCCAACTGGGTCGCCGCATCGGTCGGGCTATATATCACCGCCGCTTACTGGTTCACCTCCTCGACCAGTTTCGCGAACCCGGCGATCACCATCGCGCGCAGCCTGTCCGACACGTTCGCCGGAATTGCGCCGCACGACGTGCCGATGTTCGTAGTTGCGCAATTGCTTGGGGCGGGCCTCGCCGCATTGGCCAGCAAGGCGCTGTTCGACGAGCAAAAGCCGAACGCCGCCCCTTCCCTCTAGGCTTCCAAGCATCTTGCCGTTAGAGCGCGCCGCATGACCGATGCCGCAACTCTCAACTCCCCGATTACGCCTCAAATCGTCGCCGACCACGGCCTCAACGAGGAAGAATATCAGCGCATCCTGGACGCGATGGGACGCGAGCCGAACCTGGTCGAACTCGGCATCTTTTCGGTGATGTGGTCGGAACATTGCAGCTACAAATCCTCCCGCTTCCATCTGAAGAAACTGCCGACCACCGCCGACTGGGTGATCTGCGGGCCGGGCGAGAATGCCGGCGTGATCGACATCGGGGATGGTCAAGCCGCCATCTTCAAGATGGAAAGCCACAACCACCCCAGCTATATCGAGCCTTACCAGGGCGCGGCGACCGGGGTCGGCGGAATCCTGCGCGACGTCTTCACGATGGGCGCGCGACCGATCGCCAACATGAACGCGCTTCGCTTCGGACGCCCCGACCATCCCAGGATGCGCCACCTGATTTCGGGCGTGGTCAGCGGGATCGGCGGCTACGGCAATTGCGTCGGCGTTCCGACCGTTGGCGGAGAAGTCAATTTCGACCCAGCTTACGACGGCAATATCCTGGTCAACGCGATGACCGTGGGGATCGCGAACCAGGACAAGATTTTCTATTCCGCCGCCACCGGCATCGGCAATCCGATCGTCTATGTCGGGTCGAAGACCGGGCGCGACGGAATCCACGGTGCGACCATGGCATCGGCCGATTTCGCCGAAGGCGACGAGGATAAGCGCCCGACGGTGCAGGTCGGCGATCCGTTCACCGAAAAACTGCTGATCGAGGCGTGCTTGGAGTTGATGGCAACCGACGCGATCGTCGCGATCCAGGACATGGGCGCGGCGGGACTGACATCGTCGTCGGTCGAAATGGCGTCCAAGGGTGGCGCGGGCATCCGCCTGAACATGGACAAGGTGCCGCAGCGCGAAACCGGCATGACCGCTTATGAAATGATGCTGTCCGAATCGCAGGAACGGATGCTGATGGTCCTGAAGCCCGGCCGCGAGGCGGAGGCCGAGGCAATCTTCACCAAGTGGGAACTGGATTTCGCGGTGATCGGCGAAGTCACCGATACGGGCCACATGGTCCTGGAACATCATGGTGAGGTGGTCTGCGACATCCCGCTCGGCCCGCTGGCCGACGATGCGCCGGAATATGACCGGCCGCATCTCAGCCTTGCCGATTACAAGAAATGGTCGGGGGTCAAGCCGCTCGGCGCCATTGCGCAGTCGAAGGATATCGCCGCCGATCTGAAAACCCTGATGGGTTCGCCAAACCTCGCCTCGCGGCGCTGGATCTGGGAGCAATATGATAGCCAGGTCGGCGCCGACACGATCCAGAAGCCCGGCGGCGATGCCGCGGTGGTCCGCGTTCACGGCACCGACAAGGCGATCGCAATCAGCACCGATTGCACGCCGCGCTACGTCTTTGCCGACCCCTATGAAGGCGGCAAGCAGGCGATTGCCGAGGCCTATCGCAACCTCAGCGCGGTCGGCGCCAGGCCGCTTGCGGTCACCAACTGCCTCAACTTCGGCAACCCGCAGCGGCCCGAAATCATGGCGCAGTTCGTCGAGGCGCTGCGCGGCATGGGCGACGCCTGCCGCGCGCTCGACTTCCCAATCGTGTCGGGCAACGTCAGCCTGTACAACGAGAGCAAGGCGACCGGCGGCGGAAGCGCGATCCTGCCGACCCCCGCAATCGGCGGCGTGGGAATCCTCAGGGATTGGCGCAAATCGGCGACCGTCGCGTTCAAGGACCAGGCCCAGAAAATCCTCCTCATCGGTGCCGATCCCGATGCGGAGCCCGAAATCGGGCAATCGCTGTGGCTCGACTTCTGCCGCGGCCGCCGTGACGGCGCGCCGCCGCACGTCGATCTTGCCCGCGAGGCCACCAACGGCGCCTTCGTTCGCGAGCTGATCGATCAGTCATTCGTCACCGCGGTTCACGATGTCAGCGACGGAGGCGTGCTGGTCGCAGTCGCGGAAATGGCCTTGGCCGGTAATATCGGCGCGCGCCTTCTGACCAGCGCGTTCGAGGATGATGTCGACAGCGAGGTGAACCGTCACGATTGGTCGATGTTCGGCGAGACGCAGGGCCGCTATATCGTCACCGAGGCGATCGATCGCGACGTGGTCGAGAGGTTGGCCCGCGAAAAGGGCATCGGCTGCTGCTTCATCGGCTGGACCGGCGGCGACAGCATCTTCATCGGTACCGCCGACGAACCGCTCGATGGCGAAATCGCCCTCGACGAATTGCGCGGTGCGCACGAGGGCTTCTTCCCTGCCCTGATGTCGAACGAGCTATAGCGTTTTCGTGACGGACGCGCCCCACCAGTCCTACACCAGCCTTCCCGTCCTGACCGACGAGCAACGCATCGCCGCCGCCAGCGAATTCCGGGAAACGATGGCGACCCGCCGCACCTGCCGCATGTTCGCCGATACGCCGGTTCCGCGCGCGATCATCGAACAGGCGATCCTGACCGCCGGCACCGCGCCGTCGGGTGCGAACCATCAGCCGTGGCATTTCGCGGTGATCGAGAGCGCGGCGATCAAGCATCGCATCCGTTTGGAGGCCGAACAGGAAGAAGCCGCATTCTACGCGGGCAAAGCTGGCCAGGAATGGCTTGAGGCCCTCGCGCCGCTGGGCACCGATGCCGACAAGGGTTTCCTCGAGGTCGCACCCTACCTGATCGTCGTGTTCGGCCAGCGCAAGGGCGGGATCGAACCGGGCGAGAAGAAGCAGAATTATTATGTTACCGAAAGTGTCGGCATCGCCTGCGGCCTTTTGCTCGCAAGCCTTCATCAGGCGGGCCTTGCGACCTTGACCCACACGCCGTCGCCGATGGGCTTCCTGCGCGAAATCTGCGGGCGTCCCGATGACGAAAAACCGGTGATGATCATCGTTGCCGGCCTGCCGGCCGAGAGTGCGACGTTCCCGGAATATGCAACCCGCAAGAAACCGCTGGAGCAGATAGCGAGCTGGCTTTAGACCCGGTTTCGGGCAATTTCCGGGGGCTTCATCATGGCGACAACTTCGACCGACCGTATCGTCACGCTGGACGTCGTGCGGGGGGTGGCAGTGATGGGCATCCTGACGATGAACATCGCCGCGTTCGCATTGCCGTTCCCGGGTTACGCCAATCCGGCGGCGGTCGCGGGCGGTGCCAGCAGTGCAGACATCGCCAGCTGGCTGTTCAATTTCCTGGTCTTCGACGGGAAGATGCGTGGCCTCTTCTCGATCCTCTTCGGTGCGTCGACCCTATTGGTGATCGAACAGGCGGCGGCATCGGGACGGGGCGGGGCACGAACGCATTATGCGCGGATGATCGTGCTGTTGCTGTTCGGCTTCGCGCATTTCTATTTCTTGTGGTTCGGCGACATCCTGGCCCTCTACGCATTGTGCGGAATGGTTCTTTACTGGATGCGCAATCTTTCGGTGCGGAAGATGATCGCGGTTGGCGCGTCCCTGATGCTGGTGTCGATGCTGTTTTTCACGCTCATTGGCGGCGCTGCATTGCTGTCATCGCGCCCCGGCATTCCGCAAGAAGCCTCGCCCGGCCTGGCCGAAGCTGCGGCCGAGGTCGAACGGACCTCCGGTGCATCGAGCCCGATGATCGCGAGCGAAACGGCGCTCTACCGAAGCAATTATCCGGCAATCCTCCATCACCGCGCAGTCGAACGGCGCTGGGAGCCTCTGGTGTCGTTCTTCACCTTCGGGTTCGAGACGCTCGGATTGATGCTGTTCGGCATGGCCCTGTTCCGGTCGGGCTTTCTTACCGGATCGTGGGACAATCGGCGTTATCGTCGCTGGGCGATCACCTGCGCCGCCATTGCCTTACCGCCATTGGCGGCGCTGGCTGCGTGGCAGGCGGCAGGCGGCTTTGCGGCGGGGACGGTGTTCCTGTCCTTCATCGCATTCTCGCCGCCTTTCGATACGCTGATGGCAATTGCCTGGGCCGCACTGGTCATCATGTGGGTAAAGTCGGGACCGATGCCCGCCCTCAAACAGCGCGTCGCCGCAACCGGGCGCATGGCCTTCACCAACTATCTGATGACTTCGCTTGTGATGTCGACACTGTTCTACGGCTATGGATTCGGCCTGTTCGGCCAGCTTTCGCGTGTCGAATTGTGGATTCCGGTCCTGTGCATGTGGACGGGCATGCTGGCGTGGTCGAAACCATGGCTGGAGCGGTTCCGTTACGGACCGCTCGAATGGCTGTGGCGCAGCTTGTCGCGCGGGGAATTGCAGGCGATGCGGCGGTCGTCCGGACAGGCTTGAAACTCCGCCCGGATATGCCGCGCGGATCGACGATCAATCGATCGATGATTTCAGCTTAGAGTCGGCCGAAATCCTGATTGGCGACCTTGCGTCCGAAACCGCCGGGTGCTGCCCGCGACTTCAACGGATTGGTGGCCTCGTCGAACAACTCGATGGTCCGTTCGAAGTAACGGCGCAGCTGGACTACTTCGGGGACCAGTTCGTCGGGGAAGCGGTGCGTCTCGACACAAGTGCGCGCGACATTCTCGATATTCTCGGCAATCTCGGCCAGCGGTTCGGCGCCGAACTGGCGCGATTCGCCCTTCAGCGTGTGCGCCGGAAGCACGAGCGCGACCGCATTCTTTTCGCGCATCGCTTGCTCGATCTGGGCGATGCTCTTGGCACCGTCTTCACGATAATAGCCGAGAATTCGGATAAATCCCGGGCCCAGCTCATTGCGTGAGCGTTCGAAATACATCCAATCGACCAGATCGACGTCGTCCAAGGCCTTGCTCCTCATGCGCCCCGTTCGGGCGCGATCCCACGAACCACGGCTTACGCGCGAAGGGTAAAGGAGACGTTATCTTGCGCGTTCGCCGCTCGCGGTGCCTGACGTGCCCGCCGCATAGGGATTCTTGGTCGCGCGCAGGTTGAGGCGAAGCGGCACCGGGCCAAGCTTGAGGTCGCGCCGCATCGAGTTGAGCAGATAGCGCTCGTAACTTGCCGGAAGCTGGTCGACCCGCGATCCGAAAATGACGAAGGTCGGGGGCCGCGTCTTGATCTGGGTGATGTAGCGCAGCTTGATCCGCTTGCCGCCGGGCGCGGGCGGCGGATTGGTTTCGATGGCGCTTGCGAACCAGCGGTTGAGTTCGCCGGTCGAGACGCGCTTGCTCCACGAATCGCGAAGCTCGAACGCGGCCTTCATCATGATGTCGATGCCCTTGCCGGTCTTCGCGCTGACGGTCAGCACCGGCACGCCTTTCAACTGGCTCAGCCCTTCTTCGAGCGCGGCCTTGACCCCGTTGAACAGGCTGGAGGCATGTTCGGCGACATCCCATTTGTTCAGGACGATCAGCAAGGCGCGGCCTTCTTCGATCACCTGGCTTGCGATCTTGAGGTCCTGCACTTCCAGCCCGCGTGTCGCGTCGAGCAGCAGGACGACGACCTGCGCCATGTCGATTGCGCGGCGGGTGTCGGCGGCGCTCATCTTTTCCAGCTTGTCGTCAATCTTGGCGCGCTTGCGCAGGCCGGCGGTATCAACCAGCTTGACGGCGCGCATCCCCCCATCGTCGCCCGGCCATTCCCAATCGATGGTGATACTGTCGCGGGTGATCCCGGCTTCCGGCCCGGTGATCATCCGGTCCTCGTCCAGCATCTTGTTGACCAGCGTCGACTTGCCCGCGTTGGGACGGCCGACGATCGCCATTTTCAATGGCCCGATCGGCTTGTCGTCCTCGTCATATTCGACCTCTTCCTCGTCATAGCTTTCGCGCTCGACGTGGGGGCGCAGCGCTTCGAACAGGTCGACCAGTCCTTCGCCATGCTCGGCAGACAGCGCAAAGGGGTCGCCCATGCCCAGAGCATAAGCTTCCATCCGGCCGCTTTCGCCCTGGCGTCCTTCGGCCTTGTTGGCGGCAAGGATGATCGGGGTCGGCTGTTCGCGCAGCCAGCGGGCGATCTCCTGGTCCAGCGGGGTCAGCCCTTCGCGGGCGTCGATCACGAACAAGGCGACATCGGCGTCGGCAACCGCCGCTTCGGTCTGCATCCGCATCCGGCCGGGCAGCGTATGGGCGTCCTCGTCCTCGAACCCGGCGGTGTCGATCACGGTGAAGCGCAGGCCGAGCAATTCGGCTTCGCCCTCGCGGCGATCGCGGGTCACGCCGGGCCGGTCATCGACCAGCGCGATGCGCTTGCCGACGAGGCGATTGAACAGGGTCGACTTGCCGACATTGGGACGGCCGACGATGGCGACGGTAGGAAGGGGCATAAGGCGCAACGCCCTGACCGGAATCCCGCGCCGGGTCAATGTCGGCCTTGCGCGCGGCCCGCGCTCGCGCCACGCTGCGGCCATCACAATGGGGAGAATTTCGAATGACCGACATCGGCAAGCGCCCAACCCCGCCATGGTTCACCATTGCCGCCATCGGCGTCCTGCTGTGGGAACTGATCGGCTGCGCAATGTATCTGATGCAGGTCAGCGTCGATCCCGCCCTGCTCCCGGTCGACGAACGCGCGGTGTGGGAAGCCGCCCCGGCGTGGATGACGGCCGCTTATGGATTCGCGGTGTGGGGCGGTCTCGCCGGTGCGATTCTGCTGCTGATGCGTCGCAAGCAGGCCGCGCCTGTCCTTCTGCTGTCCTTCGTCGCGGTGCTGATCCAGTTTTCGGCCTTGTTGCTGGTTCCCAAACTGCGCGAATTGCTGACCTCGGACATGCTGATGCTGCCCTTCCTGATTGCCGTCATCTGCTTCCTGATCTGGCGCTTCGCCCATGGTGCGAAGGTCAACGGCTGGCTCCGCTGAGCGCGCTCGGCTAGAAGCGCGCGATGTCCAAGATCACGCTAGAGACCGATACCAGCCGCGCGACGCCGTCGCCCGTGCCGGGCAAGCGCATGACGGTGCCTGCAATCCGCGCCCGCAAGGTCGACGGGGTGACGGCCGAACCGATCGTCATGCTGACCGCTTACACGATGCGAACGGCGCAATTGCTCGATCCGCATTGCGAGATGCTGCTGGTCGGTGACAGCCTGGGGCAAGTCATTTACGGGCTGAATTCCACCGTACCGGTCAGCATGGAAATGATGTGCGCCCACGGCGCTGCGGTGGTTCGTGGCAGCTGGCACACGCTGGTCGCGGTCGACATGCCGTTTGGAAGCTATGAAGCGTCGCCCGCCCAAGCATTCGAAAGCGCCAGCCGGATCCTCAAGGAAACCGGCTGTGCCGCAGTCAAGCTGGAAGGCGGCGAGGCGATGGCCGACACCGTCCATTTCCTCACCAACCGCGGAATCCCGGTGATTGGCCACGTCGGCCTGACTCCGCAGGCGGTCAATGTGCTGGGCGGCTATGGCGCGCGCGGCAAAAGCGATGCCGAGGCGAAAAAGATCGTCGGCGATGCAGTCGCGGTCGCCGAAGCCGGCGCATTTTGCGTGGTCGTCGAGGGCGTCCTCGAAGCAATTGCCGACGACGTCACCAAGGCGATTGCTGTCCCGACCATCGGCATCGGCGCATCGGCCAATTGCGATGGCCAGGTGCTGGTCACCGAAGACATGATGGGCCTGTTTGAACGGACCCCGCGATTCGTCAAACGATATGCCGACCTGGCCGGCGAAATCGCTGCGGCGGCCGCGACCTACCGCGAAGAGGTGCGCAGCCGCGCCTTCCCCACCGCCGACCAGACGTACCGACCCAAAAACTGACGCGCTTCGCCCCTTTGCCTTTGCCCCGTCCTCGGCTAGAGGCATCCACCGGCAAGCTTCCGTTCAGGCGGGGGGAGGAAGCATGGCCGCTGCGTTCACCCCCGAAGAAGAGGTAATCCTTGGCCCTTCCCCCTACGGAGCATGACGAATTTTTCGTCCGCGAGGTCGACGAGAATCTTCGCCGCGACCAGACCGAACAATGGCTCAAGAAAAATGCCGTGCTGATTGGCGGCGCCGCCTTGCTGTTCCTGGCCGCCATCGCAGGCTGGCTCTACTGGCAGGACCAGCAGGGCAAAGCCGCTGCCGGTGACAGCGAGAATCTGGTTGCCGCCATCGACGACAGCCTGGGCAATCGCCCCAAGGCCGCCACCGAAAAGCTCGCGCCGCTGACCGAAAGTTCGGCCGAGGGCATCGCGACGCAGGCCAAGCTGATGCAGGCCGGCATGCTCGTCGAAAAGGGCGACCGCACCGGCGCCCTCAAGATTTTTGACGCCATCGCCGCCGACAGCGGTCTTGCCGATCCCTATCGCGACCTGGCGACCTTGCGCAGCGTCGCGCTGCAATTCGACCAGCTTGCGCCGCAAGACGTGATCTCCCGCCTCGCGCCGCTCGCCAAGCCCGAAAGCGCCTGGTTCGGAAGCGCGGGCGAGATGACCGCAATGGCCCTCATCAAGCAGGGCAAGAAACAGGAAGCGGGACGCATGTTTGCTGCCATCGCGTCGAACAAGGACGTTCCCGTCACCATCAGAAGCCGTGCGGTCCAGATTGCCGGTACGCTCGGCGTCGATGCAACCGCCGCTATCGCCGACATTTCCAAGGGATGATTTCACCCATGAAGACCAAGGTTCGTAACACCTTCTTGCTGCTCGCCACGACGGCGATGCTGGCTGGCTGCAATCCCTTCAAGAAGGACAGGAAGATCACGCCGACCGTCGGTGACCGGATTTCGGTGATGACGGCGGAAACCATGATCCAGGTCGATCCCGATACCGCGGCCTTGCCGATCACGCTTCCGGCGGCGGTCGAGAATGAGGATTGGGCGCAGTCGGGCGGCAACGCGTCGAAATCGGTCGGCCATGTCGCGCTCGGCCAGAGCCTGGGCGTCGCCTGGACCGCGCAGATCGGCCAAGGATCGGACCGCGGATCGCGCCTCGTTTCCGGCCCGATCGTCGGCGGCGGCCGGGTCTATACGGTTGATACACTGGGCACCGTTCGCGCCTTCGATACGCGCAACGGCGGTTCGGTATGGCAGGCCAGCTTTGGCGAAACCGGCAAGGATCGCGGCGTGCTCTACGGCGGCGGCGCAGCCTTCGCCAATGGCCGGGTCTATGCAACCAACGGCCTGGGCTATGTCGCGGCGATCGATGCCGCAACCGGCGCAGTCGCCTGGACGGTCAAGCCGGCAGGACCGCTGCGCGGCGCACCGACGGTCGATGGCGACACGGTTTAC
Source organism: uncultured Alphaproteobacteria bacterium (assembly GCA_963843855.1). GTDB lineage: Bacteria > Pseudomonadota > Alphaproteobacteria > Sphingomonadales > Sphingomonadaceae > Sphingomicrobium. Next base: position 431,865 of record CAWJMA010000006.1, on the reverse strand, counting down.
GTCATGACGCAGGACAACCAGATCTTTTCGCTCAAGACGGCGGATGGCGCGACCAACTGGTCGTCCGCGGCGGCGCTGGAAATCGCCGGCGTGTTCGGATCGGGGGCGCCTGCGGTAGCGCGCGGCACGGTCGTCGCCGGTTTCTCGTCCGGCGAACTCAACGCCTACCGCTACGAAAACGGTCGCCTTGTCTGGCAGGATGCGTTGTCACGTACCTCGATCTCGACCAGCGTCGCTTCGCTGTCGGACATCGATGCCGATCCGGTCATCGACGGTGGACAGGTCTTCGCCGTCGGCAAAGGCGGCCGCATGGTCGCCCTGGAACTGTTCAGCGGCCAGCGCATGTGGGAACAGAATGTCGCCGGCATTTCGACCCCTTGGGTTGCTGGCGATTGGGTGTTTGTCGCCACCGATGAGGCCAAGGTCATCGCGATGGCGCGGACCACTGGCAAGGTGCGCTGGATTGCCGAGCTGCCGCGCTGGGAAAAGCCCAAGGACAAGAAGAACCCGATTTTCTATTCGGGTCCGATCCTTGCCGGGCAGCGCCTGATCCTGACCTCGTCGAACGGAACCATCACCAACGTCGATCCGGCGACCGGCGCGGTGCAAAGCCAGACCAGCGCCGGGGCAAGCATCAATCTGCAACCGATCGTCGCTGGCAACACGCTTTATGTGCTGACCGACAGCGGACGGCTCGTCGCCTACCGCTAAGACCGTTCGCGACCGACAAAAAAGGGCGGCCCGCTGCAAGCGCGGCCGCCCTTTTTGGCTGGAGGTGGCCTGACCTAGCCGACCGGCCCGACGGTCAGCCCCCTTCGATAATTCATGACCACGCGCATGCGCGTCGGCGCCTGCCCGACCCGCACCGCAGTCTCGCCAAAAGTCGGTTTGCTGGTCAGGCTCAATTTCGGGTTACGCGAAAACCCTGCGCCGTCGTTCCAGTCCGATTTGCGATTGGCGTTGGCGTCGTGACGAACGGTAATCGAATAAGACCCGGCAGAGGGAAGCGGCAAACAGACATCGACCGCGCGGCGACCGTTCAGTGGCACGTCGACGCGTCCGGCCCAGCCGCCTTTTGCAAGGAAATTGCCGCCGCCCGGACCATAAGCCTGGACGCGGACCTTGCCGCTGCCATTCTTGAGTCCGTGGACGTTCACCAACACCGCAGGCTTCCCGCCGATCCGGCAGGTGGGATCGTTCGGGCTCGCCTCGCGCGGATCGGCCATGGCCGGGTTCGATACGAAAAGCGCCGCAGCGAGCGCGGCAGCCGTCATTGGGAGTTTCCAGTTCATGGCGCCATCATATCGTCCGCCGGCTGAACACGCACTGTCGCGACCGTTCAGCCCCAGTTGTCCGCGAATACAGCCTCCGAGAAGCCCACTGTCACCTTGCCCGCACCGTCGCTGAGGACGGGCCGTTTGATCAGGCTGCTATGCTTCTCCAGCAACCGCAGCGCCTTGGCGCGGTCGATGTCGGCCTTGTCGTTGTCATCAAGGGCACGGAACGTCGTCCCGCGCCGGTTGAGCAAGACTTCCCAGCCCACCGCGTCGGCCCACGCTTCGAGCTGGGCTGCACTGACGCCGCGCTTCTTGAAATCATGGAATTCAACGGCGACCCCATTGGTGTTCAGCCACGTTCGTGCTTTCTTGACCGTGTCGCAATTGGGAATGCCGAAAAGTGTGATCACGCCTGCGCTTCCGTTTTCTGCGAGTGTCGTCCCCGCCATGGTCCCGATCGCCCGGCGATGAAAGGGGAAATGCGGCTAGGCGAGGCTCTCAGGCGGGCGCTGGCCGAGGCGTTCGAGACCAGCGCATTGGCAGTCGTACCAGCATGCCGAGGGGTCGCTCGACGAACCGATAGATGACCAGCGCGTAGAGCTGGACGATGGCAAGGGCGATGAACAGCGTCATCCATCCTTCGCCCTTCGGCAGCGCCGCAAAAGCAAAGCCAAGCACGAACAGGTGGATGAGATAGAGGCTGTAGCTGGCATCCCCCAACAGCACCGCAAATGCGCCCGCCCGCTGTGGCAGGATGACCGCGCCCGCAACGACCATCGCTGCCGGAAGGCCGTAGAGCAGAACGCGCTGGGCATAAGCCGCGGGATGCCCGAAGCTAAGCCCGAGGAGCACGGCGCCGCCGACCAGCAGGGCCGCCCCTGCGCGCGTGCCAAGTTGCAAACGCGGCAGCACGCGAGCGAGCAACGCGCCGAACAGGAATTCGATGGCGATGACCCCGACCCCCAACAGGAGCACTGCGCCTATCACGAGCGCGAACAGCGGGACCATGATGTCGACCCGAAAGCGTCGGCCCACGGCGATGGCCACGGCAAAACATGAATAGAAGAACATCTCATATTCGAGGGTCCAGCCGACGAAGAGGATCGGTTCCGACCCCGACAAGGGCTGGGAGACGAACAGCAGGCTGGTCCACGGTTGCCCCGGCCCCGCATCGACCGGCGCCATGATCCCCGCGCCGATGGAGAGGACGAATAGGCCGGTGACGAGCCAGTATAGTGGCATGATGCGCAGCGCTCGGTTGGTCAGGAACTGACCAGCGGACGGCGCGCGTGCCGTGTTGATATGAACCATGATGAAGCCGGAAATGACGAAGAACAGGTCGACGCCGGCATTGCCCCACGGATCGGCCCCGGCCAGGAACCCGACATCGTGACCGGCCTTGGTCCCGAGGCCGTAGGAATGCAGCACGACCACGAGCATCGCCGCGATGGCGCGCAAGGCCTGGATGTTGTCGAGCCGGCTTTGATTACCCTCAATCGTCACCGCGGAACGCTAGAGGGAACGTGGTTTCGATATCCTTAAGGCGATCGGGTTTACCCGACCTCGACGCCCTTCCAGAACGCGATCCGGCCCTCGATCTGCTTTGCCGCCTCCTTTGCGGACTTGTAGATCCAGGCGGCATCGGCGTTGGTCACCCCGCCCGCGCGGATCGAATAATAATTTGCTTCACCCTTCCACGGGCAGGTCGTCACCGTATCGGATGGCACCAACCGGTCCATCGCGACGTCGCCTTGGGCGAAATAATGATTGCCTTCGACCACGACGGTGTCGTCGCTTTCGGCGATCGTCTCGCCATTCCAAGTCGCCTTGACCACTTTCTTTCCTTTCGTTCGCTATCCCTTGCCAACGGCGAACGGCCATCAAGCGTTCCCGTTGCGCGTCCATCACCGAGCGGCTAGCCCTTGGCGCGTGGCCGATGCACCCGATTCCCCACCCGATCCTGCCGCTCGTCGTGCGATGCTGGTCGACGCACTGATTGCGACCGGCCGCGAGGATCGCAACGCATTCGCCCGCCTCTATCGCATGACCTCGGCGAAACTATTCGGCATTTGCCTTCGTATCTGCGGGGAACGGTCGGCAGCGGAGGATGTGTTGAGCGACGTCTATCTGACAATCTGGCGGCGGGCCGGTGCATTCGAACCGGGACGGGCCAGCCCGATCAGCTGGCTGGCGACCATCGCCCGCAATCGCGCCATCGATTGGGTTCGCGCCGCCCCCAACCGTCGCCGAGCATCGCTGGACGAGGCGCTCGCCCTGCCCGATCCGGCGAAGTCCGCCGAAGCATCGTCGATTGCGGCCGATGAAGAACGCCGGCTTCACCTGTGCCTTGATGCGCTCGATTTGAAATCGCGCACCGCCATCCGGACGGCTTTCTTCAATGGCGTCACTTATGCCGAGCTTGCCGACCAAACCGGCGTACCGCTCGGAACGATGAAAAGCTGGGTCCGGCGCGGGCTCGCCCGGCTCAAGGAATGTCTCAATGACGAACGATGACTTGACCCCCGACGGCCCCGAGCCTGATGTCAGCGCCGCCGAACTCGCGCTCGGTCTGCTCGAGGGCGAGGAACGCGCAGCGGCCTTGCGTCGCCAGTTCGCCGATCCCGAGTTCGCGCGTGATGTCGAACGGTGGCGCGATCATTTTGCGACCCTGTTCGCGACATGGCCGGAAGAGAAGACCTCGCCGTCTCTCGACGCGCGCATCATCGGCGCGGCCAATGACCCGGGGGCAACCTCGCTGCGCCGCTGGAAATGGTTCGGCGCGGGATCTTCCGTTGCGGCGGCGGCGCTCGCTTTCCTGCTGGTAACGCGTGAGCCGGCGGCCCCGCAACCTGCACCGGCATCGCAGACGCCGACGATGATGGTGGCCGCTTTCGCCCCCGCCGAAGGGGACCCGATGCCGGCGCGATATGATGCGGCTTCCCATTCGCTGACGATCGGCGGCGACATGCCGCTCCCTGCGGATCGCAGTGCGCAATTGTGGTCTATTGGTGAGGATGGGACGGCGCGGCCATTGGGCGTTTTGCGCCAAGTCGCACCTGGTCAGCTTGTCGCCGATGCCACGGCTGTGCCGATCCCGGCGGGAACTGTCCTCGCCATCTCGATTGAACCCGTCGGCGGGTCGCCGACCGGATCGCCGACCGGCCCGGTAATCGCAACGGCGACCCTGACGGAAATTTGATTATCGCGCGCATCCATGCGCGCGCCTTCCCCGTATCTGGTGATGAGCTGCCCCATGGCGCTCTCCAACGAAAAGGGATTTCCGATGCTGAACAACAAGATTCTCTTCCTCGCCGCGGCGCTTACCGCCGCCTCTCCGCTCGCCGCCAAGAACCCGATGGTCGGCGGCGCGGCGATGTATCCCACCAAGAACATCGTCCAGAATGCCGTCAATTCGAAGGATCACACGACGCTGGTCGCCGCGGTCAAGGCCGCGGGTCTTGTCGACACGCTTTCCAGCAAAGGTCCCTTCACGGTGTTCGCGCCGACCAATGCCGCGTTCGCGAAGCTCCCGGCGGGCACCGTCGAGACGCTGGTGAAGCCGGAAAACAAGGGCACGCTGACCTCGATCCTGACCTATCACGTCGTCCCCGGTCGGATCACCGCAGGCCAGATCCAGGCACTCGCCGCGAAACATCGTGGCACGGCAACGCTCAAGACGGTCAACGGCGGTTCGCTTCGGTTCATGAAGCACGGCAACGGCTGGATGATCACGGACGCCAAGGGCGGAACCGCGATGATCACGATTGCCAACGTCATGCAGTCGAACGGCGTGATCCACGTCATCGATTCGGTTCTGCTGCCCTAACCGACGCGAGGCCGGTTTTCCCTGTTCTCCGGCCTTAGCTGGACGGGCGGCCCCTGCCCTCGGGCCGCCCGTCCTTTTTTCTAGCGGGGATTTCCCCGGATTTTGCCGAGTCCGTCGCCCCACGGCCTGCCGGCCGAGTAAGCTGGCCGTCAATGTCCCCCGGACATTGCCGAGTCCACGCTTACTCCCATTCGATCGTGCCTGGTGGCTTCGACGTAAAGTCGTAGACCACGCGGTTGACGCCCTGCACTTCGTTGATGATGCGCGTTGCGCAGCCGCTCAGGAACGCCGCGTCGAAGGGGTAGATGTCGGCGGTCATGCCATCGACGCTGGTCACCGCGCGCAGCGCGCAGACATGGTCATAGGTGCGGTAATCGCCCATCACGCCGACCGTCTTGACCGGAAGCAGGACGGCAAACGCCTGCCAGATCGCATCGTACAATCCGGCCTTGCGGATTTCGTCGAGGTAGATTGCATCGGCCTTGCGCAGGATATCGCAGCGTTCCTTGCTGACCTCCCCGGGAATTCGGATCGCCAGTCCCGGCCCGGGGAACGGGTGCCGCCCGACGAACCTGTCATCGAGGCCAAGTTCGCGGCCCAGCACGCGCACCTCGTCCTTGAACAATTCGCGAAGCGGTTCGACCAGCTTCATGTTCATCCGTTCGGGAAGGCCGCCGACATTGTGATGGCTCTTGATCGTCACCGATGGGCCGCCGGTGAAACTGACGCTCTCGATCACGTCGGGATACAGCGTGCCTTGGGCGAGGAAATCGGCACCGCCCAGCTTGGCGGCCTCTTCCTCGAACACCGCGATGAATTCGCCGCCGATGAACTTGCGCTTCGCCTCCGGATCGGTGACGCCCGAAAGACCGGCCATGAAGCGTTCTTCGGCATCCACCACGACTAGCGGGATGTTGTAATGGTCGCGAAACAGCCGCTCGACCTCCCCGCGCTCTTTCATACGCAAAAGACCGTGATCGACGAAGACGCAGGTCAATTGGTCGCCAATCGCTTCGTGAATTAGGATTGCCGCGACCGAACTGTCGACCCCACCCGACAGGCCGCAAATCACCTTACCGTCGCCGACCTGGGCGCGAATTTCGGCGACCTTGGTGTCGCGATACGCCGCCATCGTCCAGTCACCAGCCAAACCGCAGACCTTGTGCACGAAATTGGCAATCAGCTTTCCGCCGTCCGGTGTGTGAGCCACTTCGGGGTGGAATTGCGTGCCGTAGTATTGCCGCGCCTCGTCGGCGATTACCGCGAAGGGGGCGCCGTCGCTGACCGCGACTATCTCGAACCCCGGCGCGAATTGCGTGACCTTGTCGCCATGGCTCATCCACACTTGGTGGCGTTCACCCGTCGTCCAAAGGCCGTCAAACAAGCGGCAATCCTTGGTGATGGTGATGAAAGCGCGACCGAATTCGCCGTCGCGCTCGCCCTCGCCTCCGCCCTGTTCAACCCGGCCGCCAAGCTGGTGGCTCATCACCTGCTGGCCGTAACAGATACCAAGGATCGGCAGCCCGCTGTCGAACAGCATTTGCGGCGCGCGCGGAGAGCCTTCCTCGGGCACCCCGGCGGGCGATCCTGACAGAATGATGCCCTTGGGCTTCATCCGGCGGAACGCGGCCTCGGCGGCGGAGAATGGCGCGATCTCGCTATAGACCCCCGCCTCGCGCACGCGGCGCGCGATGAGCTGGGTAACCTGGCTGCCGAAATCGACGATGAGGATGGATTTGGGATGGCTGACCGTCATGGCCAGCCCCTATTCACCCCCGCCGCCGCTGTAAACCGTCAGCCTTTAGCGCAAAGCAAAACGCGCGCCCCTCACCGGGAGGGGCGCGCGCCTTGTTCTCTCAGAGTTGCTGCTTAGTAGCGGCGACCCGGATAGTAAGCGCTCCGGTTACGCTCGGCATCGATATCCTTGATGCGGCCGTAACGGTCGATTGTGCAGTTGAAGCGCGCATCGGCCTGCTGCTGATAGCCATATTGGCCATAGCCCTGCCGGTCGTAGCCGTAGCCATTGTTGCCATAGCCATACTGACCGCCATAGCCGTTGTTGTAACCGCGCTGCTGGATCGGGTTGCCGGTCGTGGCATAGCCATAAACCTTCAGCCCACCGTCCGAACGACGGCTGACCTGGTTCACCGACGTCACACGCGCACCGGCATAATTGTTGTTGTAGCCGTTGTTGTAACCGTAGCCGTAGCCGTACTGGCGATAACGCCCGCCTTCATTGTCGAGACCGCGGGTGTTGATGCGATATTCGACGGCACGAACGCACTGTTCAACCGCCTGACGTTCGTTGGTGCCATAGCTGCGACCGCCGAGAATCTGGTTGAGGATCGAACCGACCACACCGCCCTGATTGCCATAGCCATACTGGCCGCCATAACCGCCGCCATAACCACCGGCGGGCGGATAATATTGCGCAGCCGCGGGGGCTGCTGCTGCCATCGATGCCATGCCGGCACCGGCAAGCAGGATTTTAGTGAAAGTCTTCATGACCTAAACTCCTTCATACGCGCCCCCGTTCGGACGCCATGACAACGCTTATAGGTCGATTCGGCTGCATCGTTTCTGAATGCGAACGAATCCATTCGTTCAGATTTGTTAACCGATGCAGCGGCCGCTTACTCCTCCATCCCAGTCCAATGACCGAGGAACGCGTAAACGTCGGCGGCTTCCTCGATGATCTTGCTGGTCGGCTTGCCGCTGCCATGGCCGGCCCGCGTTTCGATGCGGATCAGGTGCGGCTTGTCGCCAACATTTTGCGCCGCCTGCAACGCGGCAATATATTTGAAGCTGTGGCCGGGGACGACGCGATCGTCGGTATCGGCGGTCGTGACCAGCACCGCCGGATAATCCCGCCCGCCACGAATATTGTGATAGGGCGAATAAGCGTAAAGCTTCCGGAAATCGGCCTCGCGGTCGGGGTAGCCGTAATCGTCGACCCAGTAACGTCCCGCCGTCCACCGGTTGAAGCGCAGCATGTCCATCACGCCGACCGCCGGGGCCGCCGCCGCGAACAGATCTGGCCGCTGGTTGACAACCGCGCCGACCAGCAAGCCCCCGTTAGACCCACCCTGGATCGCCAGTTTTTCCTTGGTCGTGACGCCGCTGGCGACCAGATATTCTCCCGCCGCGATGAAATCGTCGAACACATTCTGCTTGTTCTGCAGGCGTCCGGCATCGTGCCAGGCCTTGCCATATTCGCCCCCGCCGCGAAGGTTTGCGACCGCCAGCACGCCGCCCTTTTCGACCCAGGCGATGCGCGTCGGCGAATAGCCGGGCGTCATCGAAATATTGAACCCGCCATAGCCATACAACAGTGTCGGGGCGGGTCCGCTCGTGCCCTTCTTGCGAACCAGAAACATCGGGACGCGCGTGCCGTCCTTCGACTGGTAGAATTTCTGTTCGACCGAAATCGTGTCCGGGTCGAATTTCAGCGCCGGCGTCGCCCATTCGCTCGCCGTGCCCATCTCCACGTCATAACGGTAGATGCTGGTCGGCCGATTGAAGCTCGTGAAGGCGAAGAACGTTTCCTTGTCGTCGGCCTTCCCGCCGAACCCGCTTGCCGTTCCGATGCCGGGCAGTGCGACCTTGCGCACCGGCGCGCCCTTGAGGTCATGGACCCGCACTTCGGTCTTGGCATCGACCAGATAGCTTGCGACCAACTTACCGCCAACTAGCGACACGCCGTCCAGTGTCGCGGCATCCTCGGCGATGACCGTCACCGGCTTGGGCGCCGGCTTGGCGACATCCATCGACACCAGTTTCAGCTTGGGCGCACCGTCATTGGTGACGAAATAGAAGGTCGTGCCCTCATTGCCGACGAAGCTGTAATTGTTGACGAAGCCCTTCACCAGCGTGCGCGGCTTGGCGCCTTGCCTGCGGAGGTCGACCAGCGTGACCTCATAACGATCGTCGGTGCCGACGCTGGTCGTCACAACCAGCCATTTGCCGTCCTCGGTGATGCTGGCGTAGTGGCCATAATCCGGATGGTCGGGGGTCGCATAGACCAATCGGTCGGATTCCTGCGGCGTGCCCAGCTTATGGAAATAGACGCGCTGATTCAGGCTCGACTGCTGGTAGGTCTCGCCGGGCGGCGGTGCCGGGAAGCGAGAATAATAGAACCCGCTGCCGTCCTTGGCCCAATCGACCCCGCCGCCGAATTTCAGCCACTTCAATTCGTCGTCCAGCGGTTTGCCGGTCGCGGTATCGAGAACCTTGACCGTGCGCCAGTCGGTGCCGCCGTCCTGAACCGCATAGGCCAGCAATTTGCCGTCCTCGCTGGGCGTCCATTCGGCAAGCGCGGTCGCGCCGTCCTTCGACCAGCCGTTGGGATCGATCAGAGCCCGCCCTTCGCTGCCCAGCCCGTCGCGGACGTACAGCACGCTCTGGTTCTGCAGGCCGTCATTCTTCGAATAGAAATAATGCGTCCCGCGTTTGCGCGGCAGACCGAAGCGTTCGTAATCGTAAAGCTGCGTCATCCGCGCCTTGAAGTCGGCGGTCAGCGGCAGCGTTTCGAGATAATTGTCGGTGATCGCATTCTGCGCCGCCACCCAGGCCGCGACCTCATTGTCGTTGCGAACGTCATTTTCCAGCCAGCGATAAGGATCGGCGACACTCTCGCCAAACTGCGGCTCGACCACGTCGACGCGGCGGGTGTCGGGATATGTCAGTGCGGGCAACGCGGACGATTCGGGCGCCGCATCGATGGTCGTGCTTGCGACCGGTGCGATGTCGGGCGTGCTCACGCAACCCGCCAACAAAATGGCAACGAACGACAGACCTCGACGCATGAACGATCTCCTGAAAACCTCATCACTCACACCCTAATCTCCGCTTCACCCCGCGCAACCGCCACTCGCAGAAAAAGGGCGCGACCATCGCTGGCCGCGCCCCCAATCTTGTCATTCGTGTCCGGCCTTAGCGGCGATACGTCGATGCCACACCGCGGTCGATACGAACGTCCTGCACGTTGCCGCGCATGTCGACCCGGCAACTGAAACGGACGTTGGTCTGCAAATTTGCCCGGCCATAGCCGTTATTGCCATACTCGCCGCGACCATCGCGATCGTAGCGATCGTCGTTGCGCTCGTAACGGTCGTCGTCGCGATCCCGGCGATCGCGACCGGCGCGCTCGTCGAACCCGGTTGACGCAATCCCGCTGATTTTCAGGACGCCGCGCTTGCGCTCGACCTGAGTGATCCCGACGACGCGCAGATTGCCATTGGCATAGCCGTTGTTGGCGTAGCCGTTGTTGGCATAGCCATTCTGGCCATATCCGTTGCGGGCATAGCCGTTCCGGCCCTGCTCGACGGCGCGGGCACATTGGTTGACCGCGACGCGCTGGTCAATCCGGCCATAGCCGTAATTGCCCTGGGGGTACTGACCGTACCCACCACCGGTCACGCCGTTGATGATTGCACCAAGGACACTGCCGCCATCATTCTTGTAAGGCTGGCCCTGATATTGGGCCGACGCCGGCGAAGCGACGACGAACAGCGCCGCCATTCCGGTAGCGCCAAGAGCAAGCTTGCTGAAGTTCGTCATCGTCGTTTCTCCACTGTTGCCCGGCCAACGGACCGGGATCCATGCCGGTTTCGGCTTTTTGCCGTGCATCGCATCTGAACGCGTTTCGCGCCTCTTGTTCATAATCCACGAGAAAGGGCGCCGCAGTTTCCCGCGACGCCCTTCCAGAAATCGTGTGGAGCGAAGGCTCAGGCCTCGGCGTCCTCATCGGCCATCACCGGGCCCGAATCCTGGCCCTTGGCGTCGACGTCGCGGTCGACGAATTCGATGATCGCCATCTCGGCGGCGTCGCTCATGCGGATGCCCGTCTTGACGACGCGGCAGTAGCCGCCGCTGCGATCCTTGTAGCGCTCGGCCAGCACGTCGAACAATTTCACCAGCTGGACATCGTCCATCAGGCGCGCCTGCGCCAGGCGGCGGTTCGAAAGCCCGCCCTTCTTGGCCAGCGTAATCAGCTTTTCGGTGTAGGGACGCAGTTCCTTCGCCTTGGCGAGGGTGGTGGTGATCTGCTCATGCTTGATCAGCGCCGCCGCCATGTTCCGGAACAGAGCCAGACGGTGGGCGGAGGTACGCTGAAGCTTACGATGGCCAACACGATGGCGCATGGTTCATTTCCTTCGTTCGTAAAGGGGCCGTTCCGCACAATCGTCGAAATTCTGGTTCCGACGAATGCCCTGAGGCACCCCAGTCCACGCAGCTGTTACCGGTCGCCGCGCTTTCACCGTTCGCGGCCCCCACCGAAGCGAGGGCCGCCTGTTGGTTAGCCGAGGAGCTCTTGTTCGAGCTTCTTCGCCATTTCTTCGATGTTTTCCGGTGGCCAGCCAGGGATGTCCATGCCCAGGCGCAGGCCCATCGAGGCAAGGACTTCCTTGATCTCGTTCAGGCTCTTGCGACCGAAGTTCGGCGTGCGGAGCATCTCGGCCTCGGTCTTCTGGACCAGGTCGCCGATGTAGATGATGTTGTCGTTCTTCAGGCAGTTGGCGCTGCGCACCGACAATTCCAGCTCGTCGACCTTCTTGAGCAGGTAACGGTTGAGCTGGTTGGTATCCGTGCTCGAGCCCGCGCCCATGTCGCCGCCCATCGGGGCCGCGCCGCCCATCATGCCGGCCGGCTGGCTCGGCACCATCGCGTCGTCGAAGTGGACGAACAGCTGCAGCTGGTCCTGAAGAATGCGCGCCGAGTAAGCGATCGCGTCTTCGGGCAGAACCGTTCCATCGGTTTCGAGGGTCAGGGTCAGCTTGTCATAATCCAGTTCCTGGCCGACGCGGGTGTTTTCCACCTTGTAGGCGACCTGGCGAACCGGGCTGAACAATGCGTCGATCGGGATCAGGCCGATCGGCGCATCGGCCGGACGGTTGGCGGCGGCCGGGACATAGCCCTTCCCGATGTCGGCGGTCAGCTCCATGTTGAGCGTCGCGCCATCATCCAGGTGGCAGATGACCAGGGTCGGGTTGGTAATCTCGATGTCGCCGGGGCAGCTGATCTGCGCCGCGGTGACTTCGCCCGGTCCGGTTGCCGACAGGGTCAGGCGCTTGGGGCCTTCGCCTTCCATCTTCAGCGCGAGCTGCTTGATGTTCAGGACAATGTCGGTGACGTCTTCGCGGACACCGGCAAGGCTCGAGAATTCGTGAAGCACGCCCTCGATCTTGATCGCGGTGACGGCCGCACCCTGCAGCGAGCTGAGGAGCACGCGGCGCAGCGAGTTGCCGAGCGTCATGCCGAAGCCGCGCTCCAGAGGCTCGGCGACGAACACGGCCTTGCGGCGCGAATCCCCGGTGCCGGGCTTCTTCTCAAGCGCGTTGGGCTTCTTCAGTTCCTGCCAGTTCTTGGTGTTGACGGACATATTGCTTCCTTGGCAGCGAGGCCAGCGGCGTCCCGCAAAACCTCTGATTTGAAACTTTGGTGTCTAACCCCGGCCGGCGAATTGTCCGGCCGACGGATCAGACGCGGCGGCGCTTCGACGGACGCACGCCGTTATGCGGAATCGGGGTCACGTCGCGGATCGACGTAATCTGGAAACCGACCGACTGCAGCGCACGAAGCGCCGATTCGCGGCCCGAACCAGGACCCTTGACCTCGACTTCCAAGGTGCGGACGCCATGTTCCGCAGCCTTCTTGCCGGCGTCTTCGGCCGCAACCTGCGCCGCATATGGCGTCGACTTGCGGCTGCCCTTGAAGCCCATCATGCCCGCGCTGGACCAGGCAATCGCATTGCCCTGCGCATCGGTGATGGTGATCATGGTATTGTTGAAGCTGGCGTTCACATGAGCAACGCCGGCGGTGATGTTCTTGCGCTCGCGACGGCGAATGCGCTGGGGTTCACGTGCCATTGGTTATTCCTCGAAAAGCTGGAAGAGGCCGCCCGCGGGTCACGCGGGCCAGCGCTTACTTCTTTTTACCGGCGATCGGCTTGGCCTTACCCTTGCGAGTACGCGCATTGGTATGGGTGCGCTGGCCACGGACCGGCAGACCCTTACGATGACGCAGCCCACGATAGCAGGCGAGGTCCATGAGCCGCTTGATGTTCATCGCGGTTTCGCGGCGGAGGTCACCTTCGACGGTGTAATCCGCATCGATCGCTTCGCGGATGTGGAGGACTTCCTGATCGGTCAGGTCCTGCACACGACGCTCGGGCGCGATGTTCAGCTTATCGGTGATTTGCTTGGCCTTGGTACGACCAATGCCGTGAATGTAAGTCAACGCGATTTCGACGCGCTTGTTGGTTGGGATATTGACCCCGGCGATACGTGCCATAAACGTTCTAGCTCCTAGCTCCACGGGGCTGCGGGCACTGCCTCCCCATCTCGACGCATTGACCCGCTCAACAACGGAAAAACGGCGCGCGCACGAATGCGCCGCCGGTAGCCGGTGTCACGGGATGAGCGCTATCTATGGTCGAGCCCTCCGAGAGTCAAGCGGCTGGACATGGATGTGATAGCCGCTAATCCCTTGCCCCGACCATGCGCCGCCTGACCCTCGACCAGCCCGTCCCGGACGAATATCGCGGCGCCGTCCTGGCGCTGGGGAATTTCGACGGCTTTCATCTGGGTCATCAGGCCGTGGCGGGTCGCGCCGTCCAGCGGGCGGCCCACGAACGCAGACCCGCCATCGTCGCGACCTTCGATCCCCACCCGGTGCGCTTTTTCCGGCCCAACGTCCCGCCATTCCGGCTGACCACGCTCGATCAGCGGGAGGAATTGTTCGCCCACGCCGGCGCCGATGCCATGCTAGTTTTCGCCTTTGACGCAGCCCTTGCGGCGACCAGCGCGGAAGATTTCGTCGGCCAAATCCTGGCCCAGCGGATTGGCGCTGCCGGGGTCGTGACGGGCGACGACTTCACCTTCGGCAAGGGCCGGACCGGCAATATCGACGTGCTCCGCGCCCTTGGCCAGCCGCTCGGCATCACCGCCGAAACCGTCGCCCCGGTGGTGATCGATGGCGAACCGGTCTCGTCGAGCCGGATACGAGATGCGCTGGTCGCTGGCGATCCGGGATCGGCAACCAGACTTCTGACCCGGCCATTCGCGATTCGCGGCACCGTCGTCCACGGCGACAAGCGCGGCCGCGAACTCGGATGGCCGACTGCCAACCTTGAACTCGGCACCTATCTGCGCGCCACCTACGGCATTTACGCGGTTCGCGTGACGCTGGCCGATGGCAGCGAGCATGACGGCGTTGCAAGCCTGGGCGTGCGACCGATGTTCGAGCCACCCAAGGAATTGCTGGAGGCCTATTTGTTCGATTTCGACGGCGACCTTTATGGCCAGACGATTGAAGTGGCGCTCGACGCCTACATCCGTCCCGAGGCGAAATTCGATGGTCTTGAGGCGCTCAAGGCCCAGATGGCGCAGGACGAGGCCGACGCACGGGCAATGCTGGCGTGAGGCGCAATTTCAAGCGTGCTGCCTTCGCACTCGCCATCCTCCTGTTCGCCATCAGCCTGTTCAACGCCAGCTGGCTGGCGCCGAGCCCGGTCGGTGCGATCCGGTTGATCGCGCACCGCGGGGTCGCCCAGCAATTTCCGCGCACCGGCGTCGACAATGACACCTGCACCGCGCTGCGCATCGAACCGCCGATGCACGATCGCCTGGAGAACACCGCCCGCTCGATCGAGGATGCCGTGAATCAGGGCGCCGACATGGTCGAGGTCGATGTGGCACCGACAAAGGATGGCAAGATCGCGCTGTTCCACGACTGGACGCTTGATTGCCGGACCGAGGCGAAGGGCGACGTTCGCGATTTCACTCTGGCGCAGCTTCAGGCGCTCGATCCCGGATTTGGCTACAGCGCGGATGGCGGCAAGACCTTCCCGTTGCGCGGCCAGCGCAAATATCCGATTCCCGATCTGGTCGATGCGCTTCGCGCCGCACCGCGCACCCCGATCATGTTCAATTTCAAGAGCAAGAACGCGGGCGAGGCCGATTTGCTTGCCGCTGAGCTCAAGGCCGCGAACCGCAATGTCGAAGCGATCGGCGATGCCTTTTACGGCGACCCGGCGCCGGTCGCGCGGATCCGCCATTTTTTCCCGACGGCATGGGTCTGGTCGAAGGCAGGCGTGAAGGCCTGCACCAAGGGATATATGCTGCAAGGCTGGCTCGGCCTCGTTCCCGAGGCATGCCGCGGCGGCACCTTCATCATCCCGCTCAATTATCAGTGGATGGTGCCCGGTTGGCCCAATCGCGCGCTCGCCCGGTTCAAGGCGGCGAACACCAAGGTCATTGTCACCGGCCCACGCGACGCCGACGGGATGATGGGGCTCAGCCTGCCCGAACAGCTCGGAAAGATTCCGCGCAGCTACAAGGGTTATGTCTGGGTCGAGGATATCTGGACGGTCGGCCCCGCCCTTCGCGCCGGCAAGGATATCCGCACGCAGGCGCAGGTCGATGCGGCGGAAGAAGGACTGGAGCGGCGGCGGACACGGCAATGACGGTTTGCAACTTGCGCGGCGCCCGCTAAGGCCCGCGACGATGTCCGAAAAGCGCGACTACAGAGACACGGTCTTCCTTCCAAAGACCGATTTCCCGATGAAAGCCGGCCTTCCGCAGAAGGAGCCGGGCATTCTTGCGCGCTGGCAGGAAGGCGATATCTACGCGAAGGTCCGCGCCAGCCGCGAAGGCCGCGAGAAATTCATTCTGCATGACGGCCCGCCCTACGCCAATGGCGACATTCATATCGGCCATGCGCTGAACCACGTCCTGAAGGACATGGTGGTGCGCACGCAGACCCTGCTCGGCAAGGATGCGCCTTATGTTCCGGGCTGGGATTGCCATGGCCTTCCGATCGAATGGAAGGTCGAGGAGCAATATCGCAAGAAGAAGCTCAACAAGGACGAGGTTCCGGTCAAGGAATTCCGCGCCGAATGCCGCGCCTATGCGCAAGCATGGGTCGATCGCCAGCGCGAGCAGTTGAAGCGCCTCGGCATCAACGGCCGCTGGGACAAGCCCTACCTCACGATGAATTTCGCCGCCGAAGGCACCATCGTCGGCGAACTGATGAAGTTCGCGGAGAGCGGCCAGCTCTATCGCGGCGCGAAGCCGGTGATGTGGAGCCCGGTCGAAAAGACCGCGCTGGCCGAAGCCGAGATCGAATATGAGGATATCACGAGCACACAGATCGATGTGGCGTTCGAGATTGTCGAAAGTCCGATCCCCGAACTGGTCGGCGCGCATGCGGTGATCTGGACGACGACTCCGTGGACGATTCCTGTGAATCAGGCGATCGCTTACGGGCCAGATGTTGAGTACCTCGCGAAGAGAGTTGCTGCATCTTTGCACGAAGAGCCAACGATCACCGGTCACTCGGGCAAGATCATCGTCGCCGAATCGAAACTTATCGACGAGTTGGCGAAGCGGGCAAACTTCGTCCTAGACGATACGGTCCATTGGCGCGGAAAAGGCTCCGACCTCGCCGGCACCGTCGCCCGCCACCCGATGCATAAGCTTGGCGGGTTTTTCGCGACCCCGCGTCCGTTCCTTCCCGGCGATTTCGTCACGACCGACAGCGGCACCGGCCTCGTCCACATGGCGCCTGACCATGGCGAGGATGATTTCGACCTCTGCAAGGACAACGGCATCGGCCCGGTCTTCGCGGTCGAAGGTGACGGCAAGTATCGCGAGGACTGTCTGTGGCTGGGCGGGCAGGGCAGCGTCATCAACAACAAGTTCAACGCCCCCGACGGCCCGATCTGTTCGGACCTCCGCGAATCCGGCGCGTTGCTGGCGGCGAGCGACTTCCGGCACAGCTATCCGCATTCGTGGCGGTCCAAGGCCAAGGTCATCTATCGCTGTACGCCGCAATGGTTCGTGCCGATGGACAAGCCGCTGGCCCATTTGCCTGCGCTGACCAAGGCCGAGCAGCGCTGGGAGAATGAAGGCGGCGACGTCACCATCGACGAGGAAGCGACCCCCGGTTCGCCGACGCTTCGCGAAATCGCGATGCGCGCCATCGCCGACACCCGCTTTGTTCCCGACAAGGGCCGCAACCGCATCGGATCTATGGTCGAAGGCCGCCCCGACTGGGTGCTGTCGCGACAGCGCGCCTGGGGCGTGCCGATTGCCCTGTTCGTCCACCGCAAGACCGGCGACTTGTTGATCGATGCCGACGTCAATGCCCGCATCGTCGCCGCGATCAAGGCCGAAGGCGTCGACGCGTGGGAAGAAGCGCGCGCGCAGGAATATCTCGGCACCGCCTACGACGCCGCCGATTACGAAATGATCCGCGACATCCTCGACGTCTGGTTCGACAGCGGCTGCACCCATGTCTTCACGCTGGAAAGCGGGACGTGGCCCGAACTGCGCTGGCCCGCCGATCTGTACCTCGAAGGATCCGACCAGCATCGCGGCTGGTTCCAGTCAAGCCTGCTCGAAAGCTGCGGCACCCGCGGCCGCGCGCCTTACCATGCGGTGCTGACCCACGGTTTCACGATGGATTCCAAGGGCATGAAAATGTCCAAGAGCGTCGGCAACACGATCGATCCGCTCAAGGTCATGGAAACCTATGGCGCGGACATCATCCGATTGTGGGCCCTGTCGGTCGATTATACCGAGGACCACCGGATCGGTGACGAGATATTGAAGGGCGTCGCCGACCAGTATCGCAAATTGCGTAACACCTTCCGCTACCTGCTCGGTGCGCTCGATGGGTTCAGCGAGGACGAGCAGATTGCGGTGGCCGAGATGCCAGACCTGGAGCGCTATATGCTTTCGCGGCTGGCCGCGCTCGACACCACGCTGCGCCAGGCGACGCAAGATTTCAACTTCAACACCTACACCCGCGCGCTCGGCGATTTCGCGAACGAGGATTTGTCGGCCTTCTTCTTCGATATCCGCAAGGACTGTCTTTATTGCGACGCGCCGTCGGACCTGAAGCGCCGCGCCTATCGCACCGTCCTCGACACCTTGTTCCAGGCGATGATCCGCTGGGCCGCGCCGGTCCTGGTGTTCACCGCGGAGGAAGTTTGGGGAACGCGCTATCCCGATGGCTCAAGCGTGCATCTGCTCGAATGGCCCGAGATCGGCACATGGCGCGACGAGGCGCTGGAAACACGCTGGACGTCGCTTCGCGATGCGCGCGAAAAAGTTACCGAGGCGATTGAACCGCTGCGCCGCGACAAGATCGTCCGTTCCAGCCTTGAGGCTGAGGTCACCAGCCCGATCGATGGCGATTGCGACCTGCTCGCCGAATTGTTCATCGTCGCGTCAGTTACCAAGGCCGATGCCGTGTCGGTGACCAAGACTGACAAGCAGAAATGCGGGCGCTGCTGGCGCCATCTTCCCGAGGTCGCGGAAGATGGTGACCTGTGTGCCCGATGCGAAGGGGTCGTTGCATGACCAACCGAATGGCCGCGTGGGTCACCGCGCTCGCCTTTTTCGTCACCGACCAGGTTACCAAGTGGCTGGTCGACGGGCCGCTGGGGTTGAAGGCGCAGGGCGACCAGTTGTTGTTGCTCCCAATCTTCGACCTGACCCGGGTGCATAATTACGGGATCAGCCTGGGGCTGTTCCAGGCCGAAAGCGACACCGGGCGTTGGATCCTGGTCGCGCTGACCGCCGCAATTGCTGGGTTGGTCGCATTCTGGATTACCCGCGAAGACAAGCGCGGCGACCAGCTTGCGCTTGCAATGGTGCTCGGTGGAGCGCTTGGTAATATCGTTGATCGGGTGCGGCTGGGCTATGTGCTCGACTTCCTCGATCTGCATTTCGGGGCGGTCCGTCCCTTTTATGTCTTTAATGTTGCCGACGCCGCGATTAGCATTGGCGTCGTCATCCTGCTGATACGCGCCTTGCTGGTTCGTCCCGAGGTGCCCGAGGAGAATATTGATCATGCGTAAGGCGCTACTTCCCATCCTGCTTCTTCCGGCGATCGCGCTCGGCGGCTGTTCGGTTTTCCAGAAGAAGACCAAGTCGCTCGACGAGTTTGCCGTTGCGCGCAACGCACCGCTGGTGATCCCGCCCGATTATGCACTGGCCCCGCCGGTCGCCGGAACGGTCAGTACCACCGCCGAAGGGTCGCAGACCCAAGCGATCGAGGCGCTGTTCGGCGGACCTTCGCCGCGCAGCCAGTCGGAACTGCAGATGCTGGATGCCGCCGGCCGCGACCGCGCCCTGCTTGGTGCGCGTTCGGTTGCCGGTGATCCCGACACCCGCGTCGTCGACAAGGGCAACGATACGCAGACGATCATCAATGCGCCGGAAACGAACACGCAGGATGCTACTGCACAGCCGCCGCAATAAGGGGGAACGATGGCTGCCGAATCGCTGAGCTCGCGCCTCGCCGAACTCGAATCCATCCTCGATCGCGCCAAGCGCCGGTTCGAGGAAGGTCTCAAGATCGTCGAAGAAGCCCACGAAACCTTTGCGGACCTGCAGCAGGCGCTGCTTGGCGCGCCCGGCAGCCTGACCGCCGAAGAGAGCGAAGAGGCGGCGTCGAAGCTGCTTTCGCGCCTCAAGGCGTCGGGCGCCGACCTTCCCGAAACATTGTGTGGCGGCCGGCTCAACGTCGATCCGATCCAGCGCTTGATCCGCATCGACGGGCATCCGATCGGAATCACCGAAATGGAATATCGTGTGCTGGAATTGCTGGCGTTCGCGCGCAACAATGTCGTCACCCGGACGATGCTGCTGAAGCATCTTTATCGCCGTGCCGACGACCAGCCTCAGCCCAAGATCATCGATGTCTTCATTTCCAAGCTTCGCAAGAAACTTCGTCTTGCAAGCGACGGCCAAGAGTTCGTCGAGACGATCCCGCAGCGTGGCTGGATCCTGCGCGACGTCGATGCCGACGGGAAACCGGCGTCCTGATCGACCGTCCCAACTGAGGCGGCGACTTACTTTTTATTAATCCGCGCCGGTTAAAGCGCGGGAATGATTCATTTCCTGCCCGATCCGGACACGGTCACCGCCATGCTTTCGCCCTTCCCGGCTCGGGTCAATGGCCTTGCCCATGCATTGTCCGTTGTCGAACGTCTCGGTGGACAGCATGAAGGAAACGTCCATTCGCTTCCCGCCGTGAACGGCGAGATAAGTCGATTGGCCGAAGATCTGAGTGAACGGTTGGCCGCCGCATCCGCCGCAGGGCTGGAAGCCATCGCTGCCCTTCGCGAACAGGGGTTTGAGGCCAATCCGGTTGCAACTCGCCTGCTCGCCGACATGATCCGTGACGGCCTGGAAGAACTGGGTGCCGTGACTAGCCTTTAGGCCGGACCAGTGACCTTCGGGGTCGCCGGATCGGACCCCCATTCCGACCAACTGCCATCATAAAGCTTGTGACCGCGGCCGCCGAGGCGTCGCGCGGCGAAGATCAGGCTGTTCGCGGTAACCCCCGATCCGCAGGTCGCGACAAAGGGCAAGCTCGGATCGACACCTGCATCGGCAAAGGCCTGGGCAAGGTTGTCGTCCGATCGGAACGTGCCGTCATCGCGATAGAGCGCCGAATAGGGCAGGTTTTTCGCGCCCGGCATGTGGCCGGCGCCGACGTTTGGCCGCGGGTCGGCTTCACTGCCCTCGAACCGGGCCTTGCCCCTCGCATCGACGATGGCGAGCAGGCTTCCGCCCACCAATGATGCCTTGTCGATCACATCGTCGGCGGCGTGCGCATCGAACCGCGCTTCCCTGGGTGCCGCCTCCCCGCTTTCGACCGCGCGCCCTTCGGACCGCCATTTCTGGAATCCGCCGTCGAGGATCGCGACCCGGTCGGCACCGAAGTGGCGGAACATGAACCACCCGCGCGCCGCCGTCCGCAACGGGCTGTTGTCGTAAACGACGATCCGGTCGTCACGGCCCACACCAAGCGCGCCCATCGCCGCACCGAATGCCGCGGCCGAAGGCAACATGTGTGGCGCAGGATTGTCGGGATCGGCAACCGTCGCAATGTCCAGGAAACGCGCGCCGAGGATGTGTGCGCCGCGAAACTCGGCAGCGGCGTCCCGGCCATCAGCGGACATGAAGAAACTGCAATCGACGATGACGAGGTCGGCCTGTCCCAACTGGCGAGCCAGCCATTCGGTCGTGACGAGATCGTCCATGCGCATTCCTCCATCGATCAGCGGCAGGATAGCGGGATGCGCAGCGTGCTGCTAGGAGCGCTGCGCCATGACCAATACGCCCAAACATCTCGGCCAGACCAGCGCCCTTCCTGCCACGCCGGAAGCTGCGGAACTGGATTATGTCGCAAACCCACGCGCCGGAGAGCTCTACCTCGTTCGCTTCGCGGCGCCCGAATTCACGTCGCTGTGCCCGGTCACGGGCCAGCCAGACTTCGCCCATTTGGTGATCGATTATTCGCCCGGCGAGACGATCGTTGAATCGAAGAGCCTCAAGCTGTTCCTTGGCAGTTTTCGCAACCATGCCGCCTTCCATGAGGATTGCACGGTCGGGATCGGCAAGCGCCTGTTCGACGAGATGAAGCCGAAGTGGCTGCGCATCGGCGGCTATTGGTATCCGCGCGGCGGAATACCCATCGACGTTTTTTGGCAATCGGGCGAACCCCCGGTGGGGCTATGGCTGCCCGATCAGGGCGTCCCGCCCTATCGCGGTCGCGGTTAGGCGCTAGCGAACGGCCGCGCCAACATCGGCCAAGGGCTCATCGTTCAGCGGCGCGTCCTTCGCCTGTCCGCGCGTCCAGCTGTAAAGCCAGGCAATCGATCCGAAGAACAACATCAGGCCAAGCGGTACCGCCCAGGCAAAATCCTCCACCAGTGCAAGCACCTCGCCGCTGTTCGGCGACCCGGCCCTTTCCGCACCGGCAACGATGGCGGCAAACAACACGCCCATCAGGCTTTCCCCAACGATAAGTCCGGTCGCCATCAGGGTTCCGATCCTCTCGGCAAAAGCCGGATTGGTCTGATTCTTGGCCCAGCGATTGTACATCCAGCCGATCAGCGCACCGATCGGGATCAGCAACGTCAACTCCATCGGCAAGTACATCCCGAGCCCGACCGCAAGCGCAGGCAGGCTGTAGTTGGTGGTCGTCTTGCGAAGCACTTCGTCGATGATGATCACGACCGCGCCGATCGCCACCCCGAGGCCGATCA
This sequence comes from uncultured Alphaproteobacteria bacterium, assembly GCA_963843855.1. Classification (GTDB taxonomy): domain Bacteria; phylum Pseudomonadota; class Alphaproteobacteria; order Sphingomonadales; family Sphingomonadaceae; genus Sphingomicrobium. The sequence goes on along the minus strand of CAWJMA010000006.1, from coordinate 409,694 downwards.
GGCTCCAGTCCAGCGTTCCGCCGAGCACGCCTTGCGCGATGGTGGAAATCAGTGCCGCCTGCGGAGCGGCAAGCGCGCCCTCCTTTGCGCCGGGCGCGCCGGCAAAGGTGAACGCGGTGTTGAGCAGGTCGAGGATAGGCGGGATAACCAGCGCGCCGAAAATCACGCCCATGATGAGGGCCACCTGTTGTTTCCACGGCGTCGCGCCGACCAGTTGGCCTGTCTTGAGGTCCTGCAAATTATCGTTCGCGATGGTCGCGATTCCAAAGATGATCGCGGTCACGAATAAGGCGAATGCCACCAGCGCCTTGGTCGAATCGCCGTCGACGCCTTTGTATAGTGCCGCGAGGATCAGCGAGATGCCGAGCACCGAGAGGATTCCGACGCCCGAAATCGGACTGTTCGATGCACCGATCAGGCCCGCCATATATCCGGTGACCGAAGCGATCACGACACCGACGACCAGGATGTAGATGATCGTCAGGATGATGGTCGGGGCGGCGTCGACCGCAATCGGTCCGCTCTGCGCGAAGTTGTAAAGCAGGAATGCAATCGGGATCATCGCGGCAAGGATCGTGCCGCCGACGATCGTGATCGGAAGGTCGCGTTCGGTGATTTCGAGCGCTTGGCCCGAACCGCGCGCGCGGTTGGCGGCGAGCGCGGCGGTGATGCCCTTGACGATCGGACCGATAATCTTGAGCAACGTCCAGATGGCGGCGATGCCAATTGTCCCGGCGCCGATGATCCGGGCTTTTTCCTTGAAGGTTGCGGATACCAGCGCATCCAGGTCGCCGCTGGAAGCCGACAGCATTTCGGTGGTGCCCGAATAATATGGGACGATCCCGGCCCAGCTGATCAGCATGCCGACGACCATCGCGATGCCGACTGCGATACCGACCAAGTGGCCGACGCCGATCAGTGCCATCGACAGGCCGCTCGCCACTTGGGTTCCGCCGGCACCGACCCCGAATGTCTTCGACGCACTTTCCGCGACGAGCTTCATCTTGCCGAGCACGAAATAACCCGCCGAGACCAAGCTGGCGTAGAGGATGGCGGTCAGGCCCTTGCGATTCTCTTCGGCACCGCCGACGCCCGCGCCGACCTTGAGCACTTCCGCGGCAGCAACGCCTTCGGGATAGGGAAGGTCGCTGCCGGTCACCAACGCGCGGCGCAGCGGCACCGAGTACATGACCCCCAGGATTCCGCCCAGGCCGATCACCGCGACCGACAGCCAGTAGGGAAAGCCCGTCCACCAGCCGACCATGATCAGGCCGGGCAGCACGAAGATGATCGCGCTGAGCGTTCCAGCGGACGATGCGATCGTCTGGACGATATTGTTTTCCTGGATCGAGGCATCGCGAAAGAATTTTAGAATTCCCATCGAGATGACCGCAGCCGGGATCGATGTGGCGAACGTAATTCCCAGTTTCAGCCCGAGATAGACGTTGGCGGCAGTGAACAGCACCGTCAGCACAGCGCCGAGAATGATTCCGCGCAGCGTCAATTCGACCAATGGCCGCGATGCGACCGACCCCTCCGCAACGGTCGCCATCGTCATTTCCCCTTTTCGAGCTTCTCGTTCCTGCGGGCGGGCAGGGTCAACGGTGCGTCACGCTTGAACCGGATCACGATGCCATAACGGCGGAGCAGCAGGTCATCGCCTTCGAAACGAAGCGGCGAATCGCTCAGGGAGGCGCCGCGCCATGCGCCTTCGGTCTTTGTCGCGTTCAGGCGGACTTCGCCGCCGGCCAGCGTCCAGTTCCCCTCTGCCGCTTCCGAAACCGCGCCATAGTCCAGGGCGTAGAGAAAATGACCATCGGGTTCGAGTTCGATCGCGGCGCCGACTTCCGGCGTTGCCGATCGATAGAAGCCGGAAGCGGCGTTGACGTCGGCGGGCTGCATGAGCAACGCGAGCAGGACGACCAGGCTCATGCGATTTCAACGCCCGAAGGGACCGGGCTGGAATGGCGACGGATCACTTGCCACCCCTGCTTGCCCTTGGCCCAGACGTCGGTCAGCAAGACGCGTTCGTCGATGCAATGTCCCATAAACCTGACCTTCCATTGGGCATCGACGGTTGCGACCATCGTCGCTTCCAGCTGGATCGAATTCGACCACCCGGATCTCCAGGCTGGCGATGTCCATTTTGTCCAACGCGACCAGCCATTCATCAAGTCCAACAGCGACCGTGCCAGTCGACCGAATTCCAACCAGTTTGAATTGCGGGTGGATCAATCGGCGTAGCGCCGCCTCATCTTTCGCGAACAACGCGTCGCGCCAGTCCCGTTCCAATTCGCGGACGTCGGCAGAATCAACGACCACGCAACAGCCCGCCAAAAATGCCGCGAAGCAGTTGATTGCCGATCTGGCGACCGACCGTGGACGCCGCCGATCGCGTGGCCGACTGCAGGGCCTTGTCGAAAGCCGACGGCTTGGCGGCCTCGCGTGCGCGGCGCGCATCTTCGCGCTCGACTTCCTTGCGCTGGCGTTCGGCTTCGCGTTTCTGCTGTGCTTCTAACTTCGCTTGCGCGGCATGGGCGCGCGCGGCTTCTTTGGCCACGATCGCGTCCTGACGGGCCTTCTCGGCAGCGGCCTTTTCCGCTTCGCCCTGTGCCTTGGTCGCAGCGGCGGCAGCGGCGGCTTCGTCACCCTTGGCCTTGAGGATCTCCTCGGCGCTTTCGCGATCGAGAATCATATCGTATTTGGCGCCGATGGCATCGGTGGTGATCAGTATCTTGCGCTCCTGGTCGGTCAATGGCGCAACGCGTGAACGCGGCGGCTTGATCAAGGTGCGCTGAACCGGCGATGGCGCGCCATCGGGCTGCAGCAAGGAGACCAACGCCTCGCCGACCTTCAACTCGGTAATCGCGGTGGTGACATCGATCGCCGGATTTTGACGGAAGGTTTCAGCCGCCGACTTGACTGCCGCCTGGTCGCGCGGGGTGAAAGCGCGAAGGGCGTGCTGGACGCGATTGCCGAGCTGTCCCGCGACCTTGTCGGGAATGTCGATCGGGTTTTGCGTGATGAAGTAGACGCCAACCCCCTTGGACCGGATCAGCCGGACAACCTGTTCGACTTTTTCAAGGAGCGCGGGCGGCGCGTCTTCGAACAGCAGATGCGCCTCGTCGAAGAAGAAGACGAGCTTGGGCTTGGGCTGGTCGCCGACTTCGGGAAGAAGTTCGAATAGTTCGCTGAGCAGCCACAGCAGGAACGTCGAATAAAGGCGCGGGCTGGCCATCAATTTGTCGGCGGCAAGCACATTGATGATCCCTTTGCCGCTGTCATCGAGCTTGAGGAAATCTTCCAGGTCGAGGGCCGGTTCACCGAAGAAATGGTCGCCGCCCTGGCTGCGAAGCTGAAGCAGCGAGCGCTGGATCGCGCCCACGCTCATCTTCGAGACGTTGCCATATTCGAGCGTCATTTCGTCCGCGCGTTCCCCGATATTGACCAGCATCGCCTGAAGATCATCGAGGTCGAGGAGCATCAGCCCCTCCTTGTCAGCGACATGGAATGCGATCGTCAGCACCCCTTCCTGCACGTCGTTCAGGTTCATCAGCCGGGCCAGCAGCAGCGGCCCCATTTCGCTAACGGTGGTACGAACCGGATGGCCAAGTTCGCCGAACAAATCCCAGAATTGCGCCGGGAATCCTTCATAGCCCCAGCCTTCAAGGCCGATTTCCTTGGCCCAATTCGAAAACGGCTCATGGGTTCGGGCGGTTGGATCGCCCGGCATTGCAAGCCCGGCAAGGTCGCCTTTCACATCGGCCACAAATGTCGGGACGCCGACGGCGCAAAGACCCTCGACAATCCCTTGCAGCGTGACCGTCTTTCCGGTGCCGGTTGCACCCGCGATCAGTCCGTGGCGATTGGCCCGCTTGAGCTCGAGACACTGCGGATCCGAGCCGCCCGGGCCGGAGCCGATGAAGATATTACTGGCTTCGTCCGCCATGACCGCGTCGCTCCCTGAAAACCTTGCGGCAGCCTAAGCCGAAGGAAGCGACGCGGGCAAGCAGACTTAGCGGGCGATATTCACGCCCACGAACGCTTCGGGGTTGTTGCCGCTTTTCACGAGCAGCAATACCGTCGACCGATTGGCCCGACGCGCCGCGTCTACCGCCGCCGCAACTTGGGCGGGCGTGGTCACCGGCTGCTGGTTGACGGACAGGATGACGAAGCCCGGGCGAAGGCCCTTTTCGGCCGCGTCGCTGCCCGGATCGACATTGACGATCAGAACCCCGCGGGTGCCGGCGGGCAAGTTGCCACGACGAACCGCGTCCGCAGAAAGCTCCTGCAGCGTCAGGCCGAGCGTCTGCGGCGTGGTTGCGGGCGGGGTAGTGTTACTGCCTTCATCCCCGTCATTGCCGACGCCAAGCTGCCTGGCCAATTGCTCCTCGGTGGGCCGCTGGGCGACAACCACCGTCAATGCCTGGCGCCGCCCCTGGCGAATCACTTCGATCGGAACGCGCGATCCAACGCGAGAATTGGCGATCAGGAAGGAAACGGTCTCGTCCGGCGTTACGTCCTTGCCGTTGACCTTCACGATGACATCGCCCTGACGAACACCGGCCTTGGCGGCCGCCTGGCCGTCGACGACGGAACGAACCAGCTCGCCGCGGTCCTTGGGAAGGCCGAGCGCGCTCGCGATATTTTCGTCCAATGGCTGGAGGCCGACGCCAAGATAACCCCGCTGCGGCTGTTCCCCGCGGCGCAGCGAATCGATCACTGGTTTGGCCAGTTCGGCAGGAATTGCAAGGCCGATCCCGACGCTGGCGCCGGTCGGGCTGATCAGCGCCGAATTGATGCCGATGACATTGCCCGCCATGTCGAACATCGGCCCGCCCGAATTGCCCATGTTGATGCTGGCATCGGTCTGGATGTATCGGTCGTAGGCGCCGACCCCGGTGATGCCGCGATGCAAGGCGGAAATGATCCCCGCCGTCACGGTTCCGCCAAGGCCATAGGGGTTGCCGATTGCAACCACCCAGTCACCGACGCGGACGCGGGTGCTGTCGCCCCAGTTCACATATGGCAAATTCTGCGCCTCGATTTTCAGCAAGGCGAGATCGGATGCGGAATCGCGACCGATGATCCGCGCTGTATATTCCTTGCGATCGGTCATGATGACTGTGACGCTATCGACCGTGCCCTGGCCGCTTGCACTCTGGATGAGGTGATTGTTGGTGACGATGTAGCCGTCGGGCGAAACAATGAAGCCCGAGCCAAGGGAGCCGGCTTCGCGGGTTCTGCCCTGTCCCGGGTCGGCCTGGCCTTGCGGTGTTCGCTGGCCTTGCGGATTGCCGAAGCGGCGGAAGAACTCCTCGAACGGATCGGCTTGCTGGCGGACGGGCACCCGCTGCTTGGTGGAAATGTTTACCACCGCAGGCTGAAGCCGAGCCGCCAGATCGGCGAAACTCTGCGGCGCTCCGCGCGGCGCAAGCGCCGTCGGGTTGTTCTGTGCGACCTGCGCACCGGCTTGACCGGTGGCAAGGGAAAAGGCGGTTCCGCCGACTAGTAAGGCAGTGGCCACTCCATAGGCGTAACGCACGGGTCCGGACTCCTTAGAAATCATTCTACCTCTCGCTCGCGACTAACGTTGATGCTGTGACGCTAAGTCGAGCGCATGAACGCGAATTGAACAACATATCACTCAACGCCCCTCGAATTGCTTCAGATATTCGTTCGACGGCGACATGATGATGTTCGTCGGGGCAATCGGATTCGCAGGATCGCCGACAAACGTGATCTCATAGGACTTCATCGCACGGTAGAAGTCGTAGAAAGCGGCATCCTTACCAAAACTGGCCGCATAGATCTGGGCGGCCGACGCATCGGCCTCGGCACGAATGATCTGGGCGCGCTTGGCACCTTCCGCGCGGATCGAGCGCGCTTCCTGCTGACGCGCCGTCCGCATCCGGGCAAAAGCCGAATCGAGCGGTGCGCCGGTCGGCAGATCGGCTTTCTTGATCCGGACATCGACGATTTCGACGCCATATTGCCGCGCGATCCGGTTGAGCCCTGCGCGAATATTTTCCATCGCGCCTTCACGCTCCGGACTGAGCAGGGACGCGAAGGGTCGCTTACCGAGCTCGTTCCGAAGCTGCGACCCGAGGATCGGCTTGAGCGCCTGTTCGACCCGGTCTTCGGACCGCGCCGCAATATACATACGCAGTGGATCGACGACCCGGTAACGCGCGAACGCATCGACTTCCAGACGGCGCTGATCGGTCGAGAGAACTTGCTGAACATCCATGTCGAGATCGCGGACGCGCTTGTCGATCCACACGATGCTTTCGACGAACGGGATCTTGGCATTGAGGCCGGCGCCATGATCGCCGAACTTTTCGCCCGGTTCGAAGCCGTTGACGATACGGACCGGCTTGCCAAGGCGCGTCACGACGCCTTGCTGCGTTTCGTTGACGGTCTGGATCGAACTCAACAGTACGAACAGGATCACAAAAGCGATGATCCCATTCCGCAGCGGGTTCTGGCGAAGATAATCGATCACTGGCCGCCTCCCGTCTTGGCTTCCGGTTGGGGCAATGGTTTGGGCGCCCGCTGCATCTGGTTGAGCGGCAGGTAGGGCGTCACGCCGGGCACCTCGACGATCGTTTTCTCGGTATTGCGCAACACTCGTTCCATCGTTTCGTAGTACATGCGGCGACGGGTGACATCCGGTGCAAGACGATATTGCTCGTAGACCTTGTCGAAGGCTGTTGCTTCACCGAGCGCCAGTTGGCGCAGTTGAAGCGCATAAGCGTTCGATTTGTTGATTTCGCTCTCGGCATCCTGCTGGGCCGCCGTCACGTCCTTGAACGCCTCGTTGACCGCAGCGGGCGGATCGGCCTGGCGGATCGAGACGTTACGAATGACCACGCCGGAATCGTAGCGATCGAGCGCCTGCTGCAACTCGTCGCGAACCCGCGCCTCGATTTCGCCGCGCTTGAGGCCGATCGCGTCGTTAAGCGTCACCTGCGCGACCACCTGTCGCATCGCGCTTTCGGCGACCTGGCGGATGGTGTCGTCGGGGGTCAGCAATTCGAACAGGAATTGCTCGGGATCGCGAATGCTCCAGGAAACGCGATAGGCGATGTCGATGATATTCTGATCACCGGTCAACATCAGCGTTTCTTCATTTTGCGACCCGATATCGATACTTCTGATTTCGGCAACATCGACCTTCTGCACATTTGCGATTGGTGCAGGCAGGGTCATGCTGACGCCCGGCGTTAGGGTCGAACTATATCGACCGAAAATGGTGACCACGCCGCGCTCCTCGGCGCCGATGCGGTGGAATGAGGTGAAAACCAGCCACAGGGCAATGAGCCCGAGAATCCCCCAAGTCACCATCGAGCGGTCGGGCGAAAATCCGCCGCCTCCGCCGCCACCGAACGATCCGCCACCGCCGCCGAATCGACGCCGATTGCGTTCCAGGAATTCGTCGAGGCTGGTCACCGTGCTTGGCCCGCTGTCGCGCGGCCCACGTTGCGGCGGCGTGTTGCCCCAAGGTCCGGTCGGCGGTTCGGGCGGCTCACCGCCGCCTTTTCCGCCACCTTTACCCCCGCCTTTCGGAGGCGGAGCGCCCCACGGGCCCTTGCTGTCTGCGAATAATCCTGCGGCGCGTCCCGCGAGACCGGAAAAGAAGTTCATGCCTTCACTATAGGAACGCATCTCTACGAAAAACAGTGGCGCTCGTCGAAAAGCTGCCTATCTCGCCCGTCATGACCGAAATGCTGCATGATCATCCCGACGCGGGACGCATTCGAAAACGCCGACTCGATGATGGCGTCCTGACATTGATCGTGGACGCCAGCGGGCTGGACGCGGGCGCCCGAGACCAGCTTGAGCAACGCCTGGTCGAAAGCGGGGAGGCCATCGCGGACGTCAATACGGTGCGCGTGGCGATGACCGCGGCGGCGAAATCCGGACCGACGCTGATCGCCATTGGATCGGGCAAGGGCGGCGTTGGAAAATCGACGCTTACCGCCAACCTGGCGGTCGCACTGGCCCGAACCGGTCGTAAGGTCGGCGTGGTCGATGCCGACATATATGGTCCATCCCAGCCGACCCTGTTCGGCGCCGGCACTCGCCCCGAGGCCAAACAGAAGGTGTTGCAGCCGGTCGAGACCGAATGGGGGGTGTCGTTGCTTTCCATCGGCCAGCTTGTGCCGGCCGGGCAAGCGTTGGCATGGCGAGGGCCGATGGCGTCGGGCGCGCTGACCCAGTTGGTCGAAGGCAATTGGGATGGTTTCGATTTTCTTCTGATCGATCTCCCTCCCGGCACCGGGGATGTGCAGCTTTCGCTGATCCAGAAGGCACGGCCCGCCGGTGCGGTCATCGTCTCGACCCCGCAGGACCTGTCGTTGATCGACGCCAATCGCGCGGTCGACCTTTTCCGCAAGACCGACGTTCCGATCCTTGGCCTGATCGAGAATATGGCTGGATACCAGTGCCCGCATTGCGGCGAGCTTAGCGATCCGTTCGGCCAGGGCGGAGCGGAAGCGGGCGCCGCTCGGCTGCATATCCCGTTCCTCGGTCGCCTGCCGCTGTCAGCAAGCATTCGCGAAGCATCCGACGCCGGTCGGCCACCCGCCGCTGGCGAAGGTCCGTCCGCCGACGCTTTCGCCGCGCTTGCCGCTGCGCTTCTTGTGCGACTGGAGAAAGTCGGCGACTGACGCGTTGGCAGGAAAAGGAGAATCCAATGCCACTTTCGACTGATCAAGATATCGCGGACCTTCTCCAGAATGCCCGGACGATCGCAATGGTCGGCGCCAGCGACAATCCTTCTCGCGCCAGCTTCGGCGTGATGAAATTTCTGCAGGAAAAAGGCTATCGCGTCATCCCGGTCAATCCGCGGATCACCGGCGAGCATGTTCACGGCGAATATGTATGGCGCGAATTGTCACAGATCGGCGAGCCGATCGACATCGTCGATGTCTTCGTCAATTCGGATAATGCCGGCGCGGTCGTCGACGACGCGATCAAGGCCGGTGCCAAGGCGGTCTGGATGCAACTCGGCGTCATCGATGAAGCCGCCGCCAAGCGTGCCGAAAACGCCGGGCTGAAGGTCGTCATGGACCATTGCCCGAAGATTGAATTTGCCCGTCTCGGCCTCTCGCCGGTTGGCGAAAAGGCTTAGGCCGAGCCGACCGTCATTTCGGGGATGAGCACGCTCGGGCTGTCGACGCCGGTTCGATATTCCAGGTCGTCCGCTGGCTCGAGCGTTGCGAACATTTGCTTGAGGTTTGAGGCGATGGTGATTTCCGAGACCGGTCCGACGATTTCGCCGTGCTCGACCAGGAACCCCGCCGCACCGCGCGAATAATCGCCGGTCACGCCGTTGACGCCCTGCCCGATCAATTCGGTGACGATGATGGCACGGCCGACATCGGCGAGCATCGCCGCGACATCGCGTTTGCCACCACCTAGCGAGAAATTGGCAGGGCCAGCGCCTGGCGACCCGCCGATTCCGCGCGACGCGTGGCCGGTCGGCGCAATGCCAAGCTGGCGCGCCGAGGCGCATTCGGCAAACCAGGTGGTTAGCACGCCTTCATCGACGATCGCCATCGGGTGAACCGGCAGTCCCTCGCCGTCGAATGCGCGACTGCGCAGCCCGCGCGGACGAAGCGGATCATCGAGGATCATGACCCCCGGCGCGAAGATTCTCTCTCCCAATGCATCGAGCAGGAAGCTCGATTTGCGGGCGATCGACGTGCCACTGATCGCGCCGGCAAGGTGGCCGAGGAGCGACGCGGCGACGCGCGGCTCGAACAGGATCGGCATCGTTCCCGGCACCACCTTGACCGACCCGACCCGCGAAATTGCGCGATTCGCAGCCTTGCGACCGATCGCTTCGGCGTCTTCAAGATCGTCGAGGTGGCGGCTGGAATGCCAGGCATGGTCGCGCTGCATGGTCGCGCCCTCGCCCGCAATGACGCCGGCGGAGCAACTATGACCGCTCAATCGATATCCGCCGGCGAAACCCCCGCTGGTCGCAATCGAGATGGTCGCCGCGGAAACCCCTGCGCCGCAACCGTTCGATTTGGCCGCACCTGGCACTGCCATGGCTGCTTCTTCAGCGGCGAGCGCTCGCTCCTTCAGTTCGGCCGGTCCGGGTTCGGTCGGATCCCAACCGTCGAGATCGGGGAACGGCGCCGACGCCAGCAGGTCCGCGGCGGCGAGCCCTGCGTAAGGGTCTTCCGGAGCCTCGCGCGCCATCGCCGCAACCCGCTGGGCAAGCGTTTCGAGCGCATCGTCGCTGAGATCGGACGTCGAGGCAGAGGCCGAGCGCTGGCCGACGAACAGACGGAGACCGACCGCTTCGCTTTCGGAGCGCGAAACGTCTTCGGTCGCGCCGTCACGGACCTGGACCGAGCTCGACAGATTGCCGACGTAGATGGCGTCTGCCGAATCTGCGCCGGCCCGGCGGGCACGGTCGACGAGGGACGAAATGGCAGCACTGGCGGCATCGGGATGAAGCATGAATTTCGCCTAGAAGGTCAGGCGGCAGCCGACAAGCCAACCGCCAGCAGCGCGGCGAACAGCAGCATACCGGTCAGCCGGTTCGACCGGAACAATGCGAGCGCTGCCGCCCCGTCGCGCGGATTGACCCGATAGGCCTGCCAAGCAAGGTGGAGGGCGGCGGGGAGTAGCCCGACCAGCGCAAGCGGGTCGGGAAACACTTGCCATATCGCGGCGCCCCATCCCAGAATGGCCAGCGCATAGACGATGCCGACGCCGCGGCGGACATGGCCGCCCAATGCCCGGGCACTCGACCGGACACCGACCAACGCGTCATCCTCAATGTCCTGGATGGCGTAGATCGTATCATATCCGATCACCCAGCAGACCGAGCCCAGCCAAAGCAGGATCGGCGCAAGCGACAGCGCGCCCGTCACGGCTGGCCAGCCGACCAGTGCCCCCCAAGAAAAAACCAGCCCGAGCCATGCCTGCGGCCACCAGGTCAGCCGCTTCATGAATGGATAAGCCGCAACCAGCCCGAGGCTGGCAAGTGCGACCCACTGCGCCTCACGTTCCAGCGGCAGCAGGATGAGCAGCCCGATCAGCGACAGGCCGATCAATAGTGCCCAGGCGGCGCGCGGCGCGACCCGACCGGAGGCCAGCGGGCGAAGCCGGGTTCGTTCGACCTTCCGGTCGAGGTCGCGATCGACGATATCGTTGTAGACGCAGCCCGCCGACCGCATCGCAAACGCCCCGATTAACAAAGAGACGAACAGCCACCAGCGCCCGCCGACCCCGGCCAGCGCGACGCTCCACGCACACGGCCAGAACAGCAGCCAGGTCCCGATCGGTCGGTCAATCCGCATCAGCGAGGCATAAGGACGCGCAACGGCGGGCAAGATGCCGATCGGCCCGCTACGTTCGCTGTCGGGGACGAGGTCAGTGGCCATGGCGCCGCCCTTAATAGGAAAAGGCGGGCAGCGTCGAGCCTAACGCAGCCGCCAGCTGCGTGCCCAGTTGCGCCCGCGCCGCCAGTTTCGCGACAAGCTGCCTCCGGACAGCGGGTCGAGGAACTCGTCTGGATGCTCGGGATCCATCAACTGGTTGTCGGCAACGAACTTCTGGGCATCGTTGAATTCTTCGAGCGGAAGCGGCAGCAACGTCTTGCCCTTCCCGCGCAGGGCCTCGATCGCGCCGATCATTCCGCAATGCGCGCGCTCCGCCGTGGCGAAGTCAGCCGGGTCGACCTCGAGATGTTCGGCTAGGAGACGGTGGCGAAGTGCCGTCATCGCCGGGCCCGTCGCGCGGTTGGCGGAAAGCGCACCGTCGATGACCGCATCGCACTCGCTGTCGAGTCCGAAACTCCGATTGTTGAGGTTGGCCGACCCGACCCGAAGCAAGCGGTCGTCCATCACCGCGAGCTTGGCATGAACGTAAATGTCCGCCCCCTTCCTGGTAACGGGCATGTAGACCCGGAAACGATCATTGGTATCGACCTTGCCGATCTGCTCGATCAACATGGCGCGTGCACCGTCCATGGCCTGCTGCTCCAGCCACCCGTCCGCGCGGTGCGGCATGACCATGACGATTTCCGGCGGATCGGTTTCCTTCATTCGGTCGGCAATCGCTCCCGCGATCTTGGCCGAGGTGAAATACTGGTTCTCGATGTAAAGAAACTTTTGCGTCCCGCAGATCATATCGAGCCACAGCGCCTCTATCTCGCGGATTTCCTCGTTGCCGTTATATTCCGCTCGGGTCCGTGCGATTGCGACGTCGACATTCTCGAACATCGCAGGAAGCGCGTCGGGCCAGTCGTCGTCGGCGGGTTCGATCGCTGCAAGGTCCTCGTTCGTGCAGCTTTTCCAGCGCTTTCGGCCGAGTTCGCCAAGCACCACGCCGACCATTCCCTTCATCAACATGGTGGCATCGTGCCATGGTGCATAAGGCTTGCCATCCGGACCGGTACGATGCGGATCGCCGTCAGCGTGCGCGCTGGTATCCCAACGGCTCGTCGAAATGTCGATCCCGCCGCACGCCGCGATATTGTCGTCGATGATGAGGATTTTTTGATGATGGCTGCATCCGAACGGGTGCGAACTGTCGAGACGCATGTCGATATTGCGTTGCATCCACCATCGCCACAACCAGAGCAGCCCCGTTGGTCGGAGAAATTGCTTCATCGCGCCGAAATTCCATTTCAGCACGTCAATCTGAAGATCCGGCTTTGTCTTGGCGAGGCGTAGCAGGAGATGGCCGAGCGTCTCACCCTTCCCAAGCTCGTCCGGCTCGAGCGCGATTTGCGTGTCAAAATCCCACCCGACGATAAAAATACGCTGTTGGGCAGCCTCCATCAGGCCCTTGGCAATGGCGTAATAATCGGCGGCATCGACGATTACCGCGGCCTTGTCGGCGCGCTCGATCCGCCAGCAATTGCGGCCTTCCTTTACGATCGGTTGCAATGTCGCCGCCATTGGTCGTCCCGTTCTATTGTCCACACAATCAAGATTGGCGTGCTACGCTCCCTTGGCTAAGCCTTCGCCGGCGAGGGGTAAAGATGTTCCGGATGCACAAGGTCAAGTCGCCCGACGAGCGCCACACCACGAGGCAGGCACGGGGAATTGGCGCGTCCGGCCTTCCGATCGTGTCGGCGCGCTAAGACCCGGTCTGTCGCTGTGCCCGCAACGCCCGCCCATCCGCCCAAAAGCCTGCCACGGCTTCATGTGACCACGCCATTGATGCACGGTGCCGTCATCGAATTGAATGCCGGGCAGGCGAATTATCTCGGCAACGTTATGCGGCTCGGCGTCGGCACCGGAGTGCTGCTGTTCGACGGCGTGAACGGCGAATGGCGTGCGCTGATTGTCGAGACGGGCAAGAAGCGAATGACGTTGGCGGTCGAGGAACGGACCCGTGAACAGGAAGCCGTTCCCAACCTCATGTTGGCCTTCGCGCCCGTCAAACGCGCGCAGACCGACTGGTTGGTCGAGAAAGCGACAGAGCTGGGCATTGCCCGGCTGCAACCGGTCGTGACCCAGCGGACCATCGTCGAGCGAGTCAAGCTGGAGCGGCTGCAGTCAATCGCGATTGAAGCCGCTGAGCAATGTCATCGCACCAGCCTGCCCGAGGTTGCCGAGCCGATGACGTTCAAGGCCTTCCTGTCGTCGCACGATCCAAGGCGCGCGCTTTACTTCGCCGACGAAAATGGCGGTGCACCGGCGACGGCCACCTTCGCGCCCGGGGCGGCAACGATCCTGACTGGCCCGGAAGGCGGCTTCACCGAGGAGGAGCGCGCCGCGATCCGTGCACTGCCCTTCTGCACCGCAATCAGTCTGGGTCCGCGCATCCTTCGCGCCGAAACGGCAGCGCTTGCCGCCATTGCCGTGTGGATGGCGGCAGCAGGCGACTGGCGCTAGTTTCCTTTTGCCACCCGTAGCGCACGCGACTAGGGGCGATTCATGACCACGCGAACCGACCTTTCCCTAAGCCCGCCGATCGAGAGCCGGGACGACCTGCTGTCGATTTTCGCGAAGGGCGAAAAGCGCAAGGCCGACTGGCGGATCGGCACCGAGCATGAGAAGTTCGTTTATCGCACCGCGGATCATCGCGCGCCGTCCTATGACGAGCCCGGCGGCATTCGCGACCTGTTGATGGCGCTGACCGAATTCGGCTGGTCTCCGGTCGAAGAAGGCGGCAAGGTCATTGCTCTTAGCGGACCCGACGGAACCGTCAGCCTGGAGCCGGCCGGGCAATTCGAATTGTCGGGCGCGCCGTTGGAAAACCTCCACGAAAGCTGCGCCGAAAGCGGTCGCCATCTCAAACAGGTAAAGGCCGTCGGCGACAAGCTCGGGCTCGGTTTCCTCGGCCTAGGCATGTGGCCAGACAAGGCGCGCGACGACCTGCCGATCATGCCCAAGGGTCGCTATGAAATCATGCTTCGGCACATGCCTCGGGTTGGCAATCTTGGCCTCGACATGATGCTTCGGACCTGCACGATCCAGGTTAATCTCGATTATTCGAGCGAAGCCGACATGGTGAAGAAATTCCGTGTCGGACTGGCGCTGCAACCCGTGGCGACCGCATTGTTCGCCAATTCTCCGTTCACCGAGGGCAAGCCCAACGGTTTCAAGAGTTTCCGAAGCCATATCTGGGAAGACACCGATCCGCATCGCACCGGAATGCTGCCCTTCGTGTTCGACGAAGATTTCGGATACGAACGTTACTGCGACTATGCGCTCGACGTGCCGATGTATTTCGTCTTCCGCAAAGGCAAATATATCGATGCCGCAGGACTCAGGTTCCGCGACTTCCTGGACGGTAACCTGTCGGTACTACCCGGTGAAAAGCCGACCAAGGCCGACTGGACCGATCATCTTTCGACAGCATTTCCCGAAGTGCGGTTGAAGAGTTTTCTGGAAATGCGCGGCGCCGACGGCGGTCGTTGGGGCCGAATTTGCGCGCTGCCGGCCCTTTGGGTCGGCCTGCTTTACGACGATGTCGCGCTCGACGCGGCATGGGAGCTGTCCAAGGACTGGTCGATGGAAGAGCGCGAGGCGATGCGTCATTCCGTGCCGCGCGACGCGCTGAATGCGCCGGCACCGGGCGGCCGCAACGTCCGCGACCTGTCGAAACAGGTTCTCGAAATCGCTGCCGGCGGACTTACCCGCCGCGCACGACTGAACAGCAGCGGCGACAATGAGGTCGGCTTCCTCGATCCGCTGCGCGATGTGGTTGCGACCGGGCGAACATTCGCCGATCGTTTGCTTGATCGCTACCACGGCGAGTGGAATGGCGACGTCAGCCGGGTCTACGACGAATATAGTTTCTAGCTGTCGAGGAGGGGGAGGACATTGGGTTCAACCGCGGACAATCCCGACATCCTCGTTGTGGTCGGCGTCGACGACCTGACAACGATCGAACATCATTCGGGAAAAGCAAAGCTTTCCGGATCAACCGACTTCGGAACGTTCCTGATGCCGGGCGAGTATCACCGCCTGCATGTCCGGCCCGACATGCTTCGCAGCGGCCAGATCCCCGTGGTCGATGGCTATCGCCATATCGTGAATTTCATCACCGAGGCCGAAACCAACCGGAAGGTGCTCGACACGCTGCGCAAGGTCGTTCGCGGCAGCAAGGCGCACATTGTCAATCCTCCCGAAGCGGTCCTCCGATCTACCCGCGACCGGATTGCGCGACGGATGGCGGGTATCGACAATCTTGTCGTTCCGCGCGTCCACCGATTTCGTATTCATCGCCCCGAACAGGCCGTCCGCGCGATTGAGCAGGCCAAGCTGGCTTACCCCCTCATCATCCGCTCGCCCGGCACCCATACAGGAATTGTGGTCGGTAAATTCGACAGCGCCGCCGCGGTCGCGGAGGCCATGATCGAGCCCGGCGAATATCTGGCGACGGAATTTGTCGATTTCCGGTCCGGCGATGGAATTTACCGAAAGATGAGAGTCTATTGTATCGGCGACCGGAAGGTTTTTCGGCATCTGGTCAGTTCTGACCGGTGGAACATCCATTATAAGGAACGCGATCGTTTCCACGGTCTGCACCCTTCTCTGATCGCCGAAGAGGCGGCATTGTTCGAGCGCAGCCACGGCGTTCTACCCGACACGGTCCATGATTTGATCGATTGCATCCGCGAACGCATGGGGCTGGATTATTTCGGGATCGATTTCGCAATCCTTCCCGATGGGAGGATGCTGCTGTTCGAGGCCAATGCGACCATGACTTTCTTCGCATCGTTTCAAGATCCACGCTTCCCTTACCTGGTGCGATGCGTGAAACCGGCCGGCGATGCCTTCCGCGCGCTGCTGGATTTGCCGCCACTGCCGACGGCACCTATTGAAGGCAGGAAATAATCAAGGAACGCTTTCCCGATGAACAATGACCGCCGCACCCTTTATCCCCCGATCGAACCCTATGAGACGGGAATGCTGGACGTTGGCGACGGTCACACGCTCTATTGGGAAAAGTGTGGAACGCCGGGCGCGAAGCCGGTGGTTTTCCTGCATGGCGGGCCGGGGTCGGGCTGCAGTCCGGCCCAGCGCCAGCAATTCGACCCGGCGCTGTATGACATCCTGCTGTTCGACCAGCGCGGCTGCGGCCGGTCGACGCCATATGCCTCGCTGGAGAATAATACGACGTGGGAGATCGTGGCGGACATTGAACGCCTTCGGACCATGTGCGGCCACGACAAGTGGATGGTGTTCGGTGGAAGCTGGGGGTCTACGCTTAGCCTTGCCTATGCCCAGACCCATCCCGATCGGGTGAGCGAACTGATCCTGCGTGGCATTTTCCTTTTTCGCCAGAGCGAGGTCGACTGGCTGTATCAATATGGCGCCAGCGAATTGTATCCAGAAGGCTGGGATGATTTCGTCGGCCTGATTCCGAAGGAGGAGCGCGGAGAACTGGTGGAGGCTTATTATCGGCGCCTGACCAGTGATGACCCGGCCGTCCAACTGGCTGCCGCCAAGGCTTGGAGTATGTGGGAGGGGTTGACGGTGACGTTGCTTCCCGACCCGGCGATGCTGGCCGAATTCACTGAAGATGCGCACGCAATTCCGATCGCCCGCATCGAATGTCATTATATGCGCAATCTGGGCTGGCTCGAACATGGTCAGTTGCTGAAGAATGCCGGTCGGTTGAAGAACATTCCGGGCGTGATCGTGCAGGGGCGACACGATTGCTGCACTCCGCCAAGCGCGGCCTGGGATCTCAAGAAAACCTGGCCCGAAGTCGAATTGCAGATTGTCCCCGACGGCGGCCACTTGTTCAGCGAACCAGGGATCACCGACGGACTGATCCGCGCAAGCGACCGGTTTGCTGGGAAATAACGAGGGGATCGCGCCATGAACCCCGCCATTATCGCGGCTCTTGCCGCTTCGACGCACAAGGCCGGCCAAGCCACGGAAGTGCACACGCCCAAAGCGGAATTTACAGAAACGAGCCTTTACGGCTGCATTCTTGCCATGATCGTCCTTGCCAGTTTCGCGTCAAGTGCGATCGCATTGTTGAAAGCGCTAAGCTAATCTAGTTGACGATCCGATGGCGGCGGTGGCAAAGCGCCGCCGCGCCCACGGGCGGGTGTAGCTCAATGGTAGAGCAGAAGCCTTCCAAGCTTACGACGAGGGTTCGATTCCCTTCACCCGCTCCAGTTCCAATTCTCCGGGGGACTATTGAGGAATTGAAGCGCCGGAGCCTTGGCGACGGGCGACGCCTACCCCGGCCGGTTCGCAACGAGGTTCTCGACCACCGACGGATCGGCAAGCGTCGAAATGTCGCCTAGATTGGTCACGTCGTTCTCCGCAATCTTGCGCAGGATGCGCCGCATGATCTTGCCGCTTCGGGTCTTCGGCAGCCCCGGCGCGAACTGGATGACGTCTGGCGAGGCGATCGGGCCGATCTCCTTACGCACCCACGACACCAACTCCCGTCGCAAATTCTCATCGCCATCGGTCCCGGCGTTCAGCGTGACATAGGCGTAAATTCCCTGGCCCTTGATCGCGTGCGGCATGCCGACGACCGCCGCCTCCGCCACGTCCTTGTGCGCGACCAAAGCGCTTTCGACTTCGGCGGTGCCCATTCGGTGGCCCGATACGTTGATGACATCGTCGATCCGGCCGGTGATCCAATAATAGCCATCCGCATCACGGCGGCAGCCGTCGCCAGTGAAATAATAGCCGGGAAACGTCGAGAAATAGGTCTGGAAGAAGCGCTCGTGGTCGCCGTAGACCGTCCGCATCTGGCCGGGCCAGCTGTCGGCGATGACAAGACAGCCATCGGCGGCCCCCTCAAGGACGATGCCTTCGGGGGTCAGCAGCATCGGCTTGACGCCAGGCAGCGGCAGGCAAGCGCTCCCCGGTTTTAATGCGGTGGCGCCCGGCAAGGGGGAGATCAGGATGCCGCCGGTTTCGGTCTGCCACCAGGTATCGACGATCGGGCAACGACCATTTCCGACGACGCGATGATACCATTCCCACGCCTCGGGATTGATCGGCTCGCCCACCGATCCGAGCAGTTTCAGCGAAGAGCGGTCGGTTCGGGTGACGAAGTCGTCGCCCTCGCGCATCAGCGCCCGCAGCGCCGTCGGCGCGGTATAAAAAATCTCGACTTGATGCCTGTCGACGACTTGCCAGAAGCGTGAAGGATCGGGAAAATTGGGGACCCCTTCGAACATCAAAGTGGTCGCGCCATTGGCGAGCGGCCCGTAGACGATATAGCTGTGTCCCGTGACCCAGCCGACATCGGCGGTGCACCAGTAAACCTGGCCGGGCCGATAATCGAATACGATCTCATGCGTATAGCTGGCCCAGACGGCATAGCCGCCGGTGGTGTGGAGGACGCCTTTCGGCTTGCCGGTCGAACCTGATGTGTAGAGGATGAATAACGGATCTTCGGCCGCCATTTCCTCTGGCAGGCAATCGACCGGAGCGGTCGCCATGGCATCGTGCCAATCGAGATCGCGCCCCTCGACCCACGGGACATTGCCGCCAGTCCTTCTGAGGACGATCACGCTCGTTACGCCCGGACATTGCTCGAGCGCCGCGTCGACATTGGCCTTAAGCGGAACCTTCTTTCCGCCGCGAAGCCCCTCGTCAGCAGTCACGACCATGGTCGAATCGCAATCCTGGATCCGACCCGCAAGGGCATCGGGCGAAAATCCGCCGAACACGACCGAATGGATCGCACCGATCCGAGCGCAGGCGAGCATCGCGACTGCCGCTTCTGGCACCATCGGCATATAGATGGTGATGCGGTCGCCTTTCCTGGCGCCATTGGACTTGAGCACATTGGCGAATTGACAGACGTCACGGTGGAGTTCGCGGTACGTGATGTGCCGGGCCGGCTCGCCCGGATCGTCCGGTTCCCAGATGATCGCCACGGTATCGCCATGGCTGTCGAGATGACGATCCAGGCAGTTCGCCGACAGGTTGAGCGTGCCATCCTCGAACCAGCGGATCCGGAAGTCGGCCTCGTCAAAGCTCGTATTCCTGACCGTTTCGAACGGTCGGATCCAGTCGATGCGCTTGGCCTCCTCTCGCCAGAATTCGTCGGAACACTCCGCGGCCAGCCGATATTGCCGCCCGTAATCGGCGGCATCGACTTTTGCCGTTCGTGCCCAATCGGCGGGAACTGGATAGATTGCTTCGCTCACCGCAATGCTCCTGCTCAGATGGCCTCTCCTGAAACTAGCGAGATTGGCCCAGAATCAAAGCAATCTGCGGTCACAGGCGATTGCCCTATTCTCAGCAAGCCTCATGGCGCAGCGGTTCGGCGGTTGACACGGCGTCGACGTCCCGCCATTTGGCGCGACCTGCCGACACCTGGAGAGGTGGCCGAGTGGTTAAAGGCAGCAGACTGTAAATCTGCCCGCGCAAGCGTACGCTGGTTCGAATCCAGCCCTCTCCACCATGTCCCAAAAACAACACTTGCAGCCAGTTTGGATGAAAAACCGCGAATTGAACGTGGGAACTATTAACCATGGTCAGCGTCGGCTTTGCCAGCGGTTGTTAAATGGACTAGGAATTGGAGCGTGTTGTTGCGCATCCCCATTAAACAGTGGCGTGAGGACGTCCGTGTGACTGACCAATATGGTCGAGATATTGAATCGTCGAAAGACGACCCCGTCCAAAGACTGACCCAGGGACAGCTCGACTGTTTGCTGCTCGTCGATCAACATCTTTCTTCCAAAGAAATTGCGGTCGAGCTGGGGATTTCCCCGCATACGGTCGACCAGCGCGTTCGCCAGGCCCTGCAAATCCTCCATGTCGAGCGGCGCTCTCAGGCGGCACGGCTCGTGGCCCAGCGTCACTCGCCGTATCAGCGATTGATACATCAATCGCCGGACATTGAGGACAACCCGAATTCCGAGCAGATCGATAGGGCGGTCGGTTTTCAGGTTCGGCACGCTGACCGTGCAGGGAAGGCCGGAGTTGTCGGGTTCAAAACCGAGCAGAGTCCGAAGTCTTCCGGTTCTTCCCTGCCTTTGCCGTTCGCAACAAGGAGTCAGCCCCGGAATGAAATGAGCGTCGGCTTTCGAATGCTCTGGATCGTCCTGATTGCGATAGGCGCCTTATTTTCCGCGGGTATGTATCTCGCCGGATTGGAGAGCCTCTCCAGGATGTTGAGCAACTAGCTTTCCTCACCGAACTACCGGGCTCACTCGACCGGAGCGTATCCCGCGTCCGGCAAGGAGTAATCATGCGCAAACAGTTGATCGAAAATGCCGCTTTCGAAGTTGCCACCCAGGTCCGGGCCGTTGAAGACACCATTGACCAGGCACTCGGCGAAATCGCCGAATTGCAGGCTCGTATGTTGCGCGCCCGTTCGACCGCTGGCGTCGGCGTCGTCACCGGACAAGGTGCGCTCGAAAGTCTCGCGCAAGCAATGCAGGCGCTCGTCACTGCCCGCGGCGGAATTGGCAATTGCCACCTCGCGCTGGTCGATGCGAAAAAGAGCGTTCCAGGCCTGCGTACTGTCGCGTTTGGCGACACTGAATGCCCCGAGGAAAAGACCGCGTTCGGCGATCTTCGCGTCGTCGCCTAGGGAGATCATTGACCGGACCATGGCAACATGGTTCGGTCGATTGCAGCGTCATGGCACCACACATTTTTCGCCTTTTGCTAGTCGTTATCGTTCTTTACGCGCTTGTCCGCGGAGGCCGTGACGAACGGGTAGTGGCATTGCTTTGCCTCGGAGGGGCAGCATTAACATTGGGTGTGATCTCTCCGCTCCAGTATCGCTTCGACGATGTTGAGCTGGGAGTTCTTCTCATTGATGGTGGGCTGTTTCTCGGGTTCCTTGGTGTCGCACTTCGCTCAAGCAGGTTCTGGCCGCTTTGGGTGGCGGGTTTCCAACTCACCACCATCGTCGGGCACGGCCTGAAAGCCGTCGACACCAGTCTGTTTCCGACTGCTTATGCAGCGGCGATCAATTTATGGTCATATCCCATCATCCTGATCCTGGCGGTCGGGACGTGGCGACGATATCGATACGCCGACGGTGCGGCCGACACATTCAAACTGGGCGGCTAGGTTTCACCTGTGTTCGCTGGTATCGACCTGCGCCATGCCGAGCACGCGCGACACTGTCGACGATCTCCTTGAGGCTTTTGACCAACCTGTCCTCGTCGTTCGGTCTGGTCGGGTAGCAGCCGCCAACGAGGCGGCCCGCGCATTATTGGGAAGCACCATCGTTGATCGCGACATTCGGGTGGCAATGCGCCAACCCCAGGCGCTCACCGCGATCCTTTCCGCAAGGAAAGCCGATCTTGAAATAACAGGAATCGGTGGCGTCGAGCGGCCGTGGACACTTTCGGTGCGACCCATCGGAGACGACAAGCTGATCGTCAGACTGCGCGACAGGGCTCAGGCGATCGCCGCCGAACGCATGCGAGTTGATTTCGTCGCCAATGCCAGTCACGAGTTGCGGACCCCGCTGGCAACCATCAGCGGCTATGCGGAAACATTGCAGGAAGATGAGGTGCCCGACGACCTGCGCCGCCGATTCGCCGCGACAATCGGAACGGAATCGGCGCGAATGCTGCGCATTATCGAAGACCTGATGAGTTTGTCGCGGATCGAAGCCGACCGGTTCCGCCAGCCACGCGAATTGATCATTCTCGATCGTCTCGCCAAGCTCGCGGTCCAGCAGATCGCGCCGCTCGCGGAGCGTCGCGCCTGCCAGGTGATGATGGAAATCGAGCAGGACCAGATCGCAATCGTCGGCGATTCTGCGCAACTGCTCCAGGCAGTCGACAATCTGCTGTCGAACGCAATCCGCTACGGAGGCTGCGATCATGGCCCGATCACGCTCACGGTCGGGAAGGAAGGCGCTCGCCCTTTCCTACGGATCAGCGATTGCGGACGCGGGATCGAGGCGCAGCATCTGCCTAGGCTGACCGAGCGTTTCTATCGTGTCGACGAAGCAAGGAGCAGGGGGGCTGGCGGAACTGGACTGGGACTGGCGATCGTCAAGCATATCGTCGAACGCCATCGCGCGGTGCTGGACATTCGATCCAACCCCGGAATAGGCAGCAAGTTCACCATCCTGTTCCCGCCGGAAAGCAGCACGCTGTCATGAAACTGAAACGCCGTGGTCACATGGGGTCACCGAGGCCGTTTCGATCGGTCCGTACCGCCCCCGAGGGGCATTGGAGCTTTGCAATGAAGAAATTGATGTTTGCGCTGCCGATGGTGGCGCTGGTCGCCGCGTGTGGCAGCAACAACAGCGCCGGCGGCAACGAAGCCGGCGGCCAGATCAAGATCGTCGGTTCGTCCACGGTTTATCCGTTCACCACGGCCGTTGCCGAAGAATTCCAGCGCGCCAATCCGGGCATGTCGGTGATCGTCGAATTGACTGGCACCGGCGCCGGGATGAAGCTGTTCTGCGGCGGAGTGGGCGACTCGTATCCTGATGCGGTCAATGCGTCGCGCCCGATCAAGGCCAGCGAATATGCCGATTGCGAAAAGAACGGTGCGAAGAATGTCATCGAGCTCCCAGTCGGCATCGATGGCCTCACACTGATCCAGGCGAAGGGCCAACCGGCACTGAACCTGACCGTCGCGCAAATCTACCAGGCGCTTGCCGCCAAGCCGTTCGGGAAGGCGCAGACCGCACAGACCTGGGCCGACATCGATCCGTCGCTACCCGCGATCAAGATCCGCGTCCTCGGCCCGCCGCCGACGTCCGGCACCCGCGACAGCCTTGCCGAGCTGATCCTCGAAAAAGGTTGCGACAGCGATCCGGCGATGAAGGCCCTCAAGGATAGCGATAAGGACGCACACAAGGAAACCTGCACCAAGGTCCGCGAAGATGGCGTTTATGTAGAAGCGGGCGAAAACGACAATCTCCTCGTCCAGAAGGTAACTGCCGATCCGGGCACACTGGGCGTGCTGGGTTACAGCTTCCTTGAGGAAAACCAGGACAGGGTCGCCGCCGTATCGATTGCGGGGGTTGCACCGACCGAAGCGACCATCAGCGACCTGACCTATCCGGGCGCACGCAAGCTGTTCCTGTACGTCAAGGGTGAGCACATGGCGGCGAAGCCGTCGCTCAAGCAGTTCATCGAAGCCTATTCGAAGGCTTGGGTGAAGGGCGGTTCGCTGGCGAAGCGCGGTCTGGTGCCGTTGGGCGATGCCGACATGGCGGCCGCCACCGCGCAGGCAGGCACTCCCAAGCCGCTCGACAAAAGCACGCTGAAGTAAGTCGGGAGCGGCGAGCGCCATGACCCTTACGCTTGCGTTCGCCGCGATCCTGCTGATCGCCGCCGCAGCAGCACTCTTCGCCTTTCGTAGGACGAAGGGACTGCGCGGCGGCGGCCAGCGGCTTAATAGCCTGCCCATCTATCACGCGCTCTACGTCGGCATTTGGGCGGCAGCGCCTGCGCTGTTGTTTTTGGCAATCTGGTCTCCGGTCCAGACCCGTTTGGTCGACCAGGTGGTCGTCTCCAGCCCTGCGGGACAAACCCTGCCGTCCTTCGAGATGCAGCGAGACGCCATCCTTGGTGAGGCGCGAGAAATTGCGAGCGGGCAGCGGACGGCCGGATTCAATCCTGAATCCACCGCACTTGCTCCTGTCTATGCGGAGGCAATGGGTCGCTACGCACTCGCCGGCGGGGCCGCGGCAATCCTGCTATCTGCCATTGCCGCCTTTTTCGCGCTGCGCCGGCTCGGGGTAAACTTCCGTGCCCGAACGGCGGTCGAACGCTGGGTGATGGGCCTCCTGCTTGGCGCGTCGATGATTGCGGTTTTGACAACCCTGGGGATTGTGCTCTCGCTCCTGTTCGAAAGCCTGATGTTCTTCTCCAAGGTCAATGTCGGCGAATTCCTGTTGGGCACGACGTGGAGTCCGCAGACCGCGCTACGCGCCGATCAGGCCGGTTCGTCCGGTGCATTCGGTTCGGTTCCTTTATTCTGGGGAACAATCTTTATCGGCGCGATTATCGCGATGATCGTCGCCATCCCGCTGGGCCTGATGAGCGCGATCTTCCTAACCCAATATGCGCCGCACAAGCTGCGCGCATGGCTCAAACCCATCCTGGAAATTCTCGCCGGGATCCCGACGGTCGTTTACGGCTATTTCGCAGCATTGACCGTGGCACCGATGGTCCGCGATCTTGGCCTTTCGATCGGCATTTCCTCGGCAAGTTCGGAAAGCGCGCTGGCGGCAGGCCTCGTCATGGGGATCATGATCATCCCGTTCGTCAGCTCGATGGCCGACGACAGCATCGCCGCGGTCCCGCAGGCGATGCGTGACGGCAGCCTTGCACTTGGTGCGACCAATTCGGAGACGATCAAAAAGGTGATCCTTCCCGCCGCATTGCCGGGCGTGGTCGGCGGAGTCCTCCTCGCCGTGAGCCGGGCAATCGGTGAAACGATGATCGTGGTAATGGCTGCCGGGCTCGCCGCCAATCTGACCATCAATCCGTTCGAGAGCGTGACGACCGTTACGACCCAAATCGTGCAGTTGCTTACGGGTGACCAGGAATTCGACAGCGCAAAGACGCTTGCCGCTTTCGCCCTTGGTCTGGCCTTGTTCGTCATCACGCTGATTCTCAATCTGATCGCGCTGCGCGTCGTCCGCAAATACCGGGAAGCATATGAATAGCCCCTCGACGCCCGCATCACGATGGACCGACGGTTCGATGGCCGTTCGGATCCGCAAGCGCTACGCCGCCGAGCGACGCTTCCGCGCGCTCGGACTCGTGGCCGTTGCCCTGTCGGTCGCGTTCCTGCTGTTCCTGCTCATCACGATGGCCTCGCGCGGACTCGGCGGCTTCACCCGCGTCGAAGCCAAGGTCATGCTCGATCTGCCTGCATCGTCGGTGATGCTCGATCCGGCCCAGTTGCGTGGGCCGCAGGGGGAGCAAGCCGCGATCTCGGCGGACCTGGATAGCGCGCTTACGGGGGCTGCGATTGCCACTTACGGTCCGACTGCGTCAGACATGTTCGGCGGCGCCAGCCAACGTTCGCTCGCTCGGATGATGGTGGCCGACCCGACTTTACTCGAACGCAAGGCAGAGGTCTGGTTGCCAGTCGGATCGAAGCTGGAGGTCGCCGCCAAGGCAGAGGGCGATGCGACTTTCGAAGGACTGGCTGCGGCGATCGATGCCAAGCAAGGCCTGCGCCGCGCTTTCAATCCGGACTTCCTGTCGGCTTCGGATGCCACCGACCCAACCTATGCCGGAGTCTGGGGAGCGCTGAAAGGTAGCTTCCTGACCATCATGGTGACAATGCTCCTGGCCTTTCCGATTGGCGTCCTGTCGGCTCTCTATCTGGAGGAATTCGCGCCCCGCAATCGGTGGACCGACCTGATCGAGGTCAGCATCAACAATCTTGCGGCAGTGCCTTCTATCATCTTCGGCCTGCTCGGCCTGGCCGTGTTCCTGAATTTCATGCATCTACCGCGATCGGCGCCCTTGGTTGGCGGCCTGACACTCGCGTTGATGACAATGCCAGTCATCGTCATCGCCGGCCGCAACGCGATCAAATCTGTTCCGCCTTCGATCCGCGACGCGGCCTTGGGCGTCGGCGCTTCGAAGATGCAGGTCGTCTTCCACCACGTTCTTCCGCTCGCGCTTCCGGGCATCCTGACCGGGACCATCATCGGAATGGCCCGTGCGCTCGGGGAAACCGCGCCACTCCTGATGATCGGCATGCGCGCGTTCATCGCCTCCCCGCCCAGCGGCCTGACCGAACCCGCAAGCGTCCTTCCGGTGCAGATTTTCCTGTGGTCGGACGAGGTCGATCGTGCCTTCGTCGAGAAGACGAGCGCTGCAATCATCGTCCTGCTGATCTTCATGCTCGCGATGAACGGGCTCGCCATCTATCTCCGCAACAAATTTGAACGCCGCTGGTAAGGCCATCATGGATATGAACGAAACGCTCGCCCCCGCCCCGATCATCGACGTCGCCGAAAGCGACGCCCTGGATCGCACGCCTAAAATGACGGCGCGCGACGTCAATGTCTTTTATGGCGACAAGCAAGCCATCAAGGGCGTCGATATCGACATCCACGACGACAAGGTGACCTCCTTCATCGGCCCGTCGGGCTGCGGGAAATCGACGTTCCTGCGCACGCTTAACCGGATGAACGACACGATTGCCTCGGCACGGGTTACCGGCGACATCAAACTCGACGGCGAGGACATTTATTCGTCCGGCATGGATGTCGTTCAACTGCGCGCGCGCGTCGGCATGGTTTTCCAGAAACCAAACCCGTTCCCGAAATCGATTTTCGAGAATGTCGCCTATGGCCCGCGCATTCACGGGCTGTCCGGAAGCAAGAGCGAACTCGAGGAAATCGTCGAGCAATCGCTCAAGCGAGCCGGCTTGTGGGAGGAGGTAAAGGATCGCCTTGAAGAGAGCGGCACCGCCCTTTCCGGCGGACAGCAGCAGCGACTGTGCATCGCCCGGGCCATCGCGGTCGATCCCGAAGTCATCTTGATGGACGAACCCTGTTCGGCGCTCGACCCGATTGCAACAGCGCGCATCGAGGAACTGATCCACGAATTGCGCGGCCGCTACGCGATCGCGATCGTCACCCACAATATGCAGCAGGCGGCACGCGTCAGTCAGCGAACCGCCTTCTTCCACCTTGGCGAGCTGGTCGAATACGGCAAGACCAAGGACATCTTCACCAACCCGCGCGCAAAGCGCACCCAGGACTATATCACCGGCCGCTACGGCTGATCGGAGCATTTCAATGGCCACCACCGGACACACCATCAAGGCGTTCGACGACGATCTCGACCGGTTGCAGGCGCTCATCAGCCAGATGGGCGGGATGGCAGAGCATGCCATTCGCGAATCGATGCGCTGCCTGACCCAGCGCGACTTGGTCGGCGCCGAGAAGATCGTAGCCGACGACAAGAAGATCGACGCACTGGAGATCGAGGCCGAGCGCCGCGCCGTCCAGTTGATCGCGCTTCGTGCCCCGATGGCCGGCGACCTTCGCGATGTCGTTGCGGCGCTGAAGATTTCCAGTGTCGTCGAGCGGATCGGCGATTATGCCAAGAATATCGCCAAGCGCGTCCCGGTGCTTGAGGATGTCGGCGATATCGAGCCGTTGTCGCTGCTGCCGGAAATGGCGCGGATCGCGACCGAAATGGTCCACGACGTGCTCAATGCCTTCGTCAATCGCGATGCCCAAGCCGCCCTTGGGGTCATCAAACGCGACCAGGCCGTCGACGATTTCTACAATTCGATCTTCCGCACATTGCTGACCTTCATGATGGAAAATCCGCACAATATCGGACAATCGACGCACCTGTTGTTCATCGCCAAAAATGTCGAGCGGGTCGGCGATCACGCCACCAACATTGCCGAAATGGTCTATTACGCCGCGACCGGTGAATATCTTGGTGATCGCCCCAAGGGCGACGACACACTGACCGCCTGAGTCCGGATTTCGACGATGATGAGCACCAAGCGCCTGTTGCTGGTCGAGGACGACGAAGCCCTCGCTGAACTGGTCGCTTTCCATTTCGATCGCGCCGGATATGAGGTGACTAGGACCGGCGACGGTGAAGAGGCGTTGATTCTTGCGGAGGAGATTTCTCCCGATCTCGTCCTGCTCGACTGGATGATCGAAGGGGTCAGCGGAATTGAAGTCTGTCGCAGACTACGGCGGCGCGACATGACCGCCAACATCCCGATCATCATGCTGACCGCACGGGGTGAGGAAGAAGATCGCATTCGCGGTCTCGACACGGGCGCCGATGACTATTTGACCAAGCCATTTTCGCCCAAGGAATTGCTGGCCCGGGCAAGCGCGGTCCTGCGCCGGTCTCGACCCGCGCTGGAAAGCGATTCGCTGACTTACGCCGGGATCGACATGGATCTAAGCGCGCACCGCGTCCGGCGCGATGGCAAGTCGGTCAAGCTCGGACCGACCGAGTATCGCCTGCTTCGTCATTTCCTCGAACGACCGGGTCGCGTCCTGTCGCGTCAGCAATTGCTGGAAGCTGTCTGGCCGCACAGCGAGGAAATCGAACTTCGAACGGTCGACGTCCACATACGTCGGCTTCGCCTGGCCCTAGGCGAGCCTGACCTGTTTCGAACCGTGCGTTCGGCGGGCTATTCGCTCGACGCCGAAGGGATTGCCTGAATCGGCGCAGCGACGCATGAGCGTCGAATGGCTCGAAAGAACAAGAATTGTGGGGGAGCGAATCCCGGACGTCCCCGTTTTTGGGGGAAGCATGCCGTCGCTGCGGCGCTCGACAACCCCGATCGCCGGATTTTGAAGGCATGGACCACGCGCGAAGCTGCCGGATTCATGCAATTTCCCCCTGACATTCCGGTCCTCATCGCCGAAGGACCGGACCTTGGTCGTCTGGTGCCAAGCGACGCGCCGCACCAGGGGGTCGTCATCGAGGTCGAACCGCTCGACGACATCTGGCTTGCCGACATCCTTGCCGAAGCCCCCGATCACGCTGTCCTGCTTGTGCTCGACCAAGTCACCGATCCCCATAATGTCGGCGCGATCATTCGGTCGGCAGCCGCCTTCGGTGCGATCGGGATCGTCACGCAGGATCGCCATTCGCCGCCTGAGGGCGGTGCGCTTGCCAAGGCGGCGTCAGGCGCACTGGAGCGCGTACCCTGGGTCCGCGTGGTCAACCTTGCCCGGGCACTCGAAGAGATTGCCGAGGCCGGCTTCTGGCGCATTGGCTTGGCCGGAGAAGCCCAGACCGACCTGAAGGAGGCCCTTGGGCCGGATCGTGTCGCCTTGGTCCTTGGCGCCGAAGGTCCGGGCATGCGTAGTAATACGCGAGAACATTGCGACGCGCTCGCCAAGCTGCCGATCAGCGATTCGATCGAGAGCCTGAACGTTTCGAATGCGACCGCCGTTGCGCTTTACGCCGCCAGCGTCGCCTGATGGTCCATACCGCCGACACCCTGCGTACCAGCATCGACGAGCTGGCACGGCGCGACGTCCACGTCGCCGCGGCAGTCAAGCGTCACGGTCGACCCGACCCGCGGTCGAGCGATCGCGGCTGCCAGACATTGTTGCGGACCATTGTCGGTCAACAGGTCAGCGTCGCGGCGGCGCGGTCGATGTGGAACAAGTTGATCGGCCGTTTCGGCGACCCCGTCGACCTTGCTGCTCTGGTCGCGGCAAACGACGAAGAATTGCGCGAAGCAGGGTTGTCGCGGCAAAAGGCGGGCTATGCGCGCAGCCTGGCCGCGCTGGTGCTGTCGGGCGACCTCGACCTCGACGCGCTCCCCGCCGATGACGAAGAAGCGATAGCATTGCTGACCAAGGTCAAAGGCATCGGCCGATGGTCGGCAGAAATTTATTTGCTGTTCGCCGAGGGCCGCCCCGATGCCTTTCCGGCCGGCGACCTTGCCGTCCAGATCGAGATCGGGCGCTGGATCGGCATGGCCGAGCGCCCGTCCGAAAAGCAATTGCGCGAGATGGCCGAGGCGTGGCGCCCGCATCGCGGCGCGGCGGCCGTCATGGCCTGGCATTGCTATAACGCGCCACCGCTCGACTAGCGACGCAATCCTTTTTCGTAGCGACGGGCGCCAAGCCCTTTCCACGACCGTGTTCCCTGGTCGGTGCGGAGTGGGGACAGCCTTGCCTCCTCCTCCTTGCCGCGTCCGACCAGGAAGCCTGCGCCGGTCTGCCCCTCGCCGCTCGACCAACGGTAGCGAGTCGAAATTGCGACCAGCGGCATGAACAATTTGCGGCCTTCGACTTCATATTCGTGAATATCGGAACGCTTTAGTTTCACGGCAGTCCGCAGCGGAACACGCGACTGCGGTGCAATCACCGGGATGGTATCGGTCGACGGGCGGGGCCGTCCGAAGAAGTCGCTAAGATCATTATCCTGCCGGGCGCCGGCGTTCAGCAAACAGGTTTCAATGCTGACATCGCGCGCCGGGGCGGCGCCGCTATTGAACAATGTGACGTCGAAGGCGATGGCCGCACCGTCGTCGTCAACCAGCGCGCGGTCGGGCGTTAATTCGACTTCAAGCCACGGACGAAGACTGGTCGAGACAATTCCAATCGGGGCGCCCGTCGCCGGTGCCGGGTCAGTCGCCACGTCCGGAACATCAGACTTGGGCCTAAGCGTCGTTGGCAGCGGCCTGCGAGCCGAAGGATCGCCCCGTTCAGTCGGAACCGGGTCGTGACGCGGCTGCGTCTTCTGTCTCGGTGGGGGCGAAGATGTCGCCGGCGGAAGGGCGACATTGTCGAGCGGGTTGGCATAGCCACCCTGGCCAGCGACCAAATAACCCGCCGATCCGCGTTGACGGACAAAATAGAAAATAGCGCCCAGGCCTGAAAGCAGGAGCAGCCCGGCAATGATTGGAAGGATCGGCAGTCCTTTCTCCTCTACGGGCGGGAGAACCAATGGCGGGCGGGTCGAAAAGCCCGGATTGACTGTCGGCGGCGCAGAAGCACGCCGGGTCGGCTCGGTCAGGCCGGGAGCGGCGGAGATCACATCTTGCGTAGAAAGCGCAGAGGGCTGTGCGCGTACATTCTCCGCAGAATCGGAATTGGAGACCGGTCGACTGGTCTGCTCCCTCGGCGGCGCGGGCGAGGTGGCGGAAGGCGGTGCCGGCGACGGCGCCGGCGGCACGGCCACCGGACGTTCCGCCGGACGGGTCACATTTCCCTGCAGACTGAAGTTCGACAAATCACTTGGCCCGACCTCGGTCGGAGGCGTATCGGGAGTCCCGTTGGTCTGAGCGGCAAGCGGCGCCGCCAGCATCAACGATGCTGCGAAAAACGCCTGACCCAACAATGACTTCGTCGACAAAGGATTCTCGCTTCCTGGCTTCCTGGCTTGCTGGCGCGGCTATACTGGCGGCGGTGCCAACATCAAGCCGAACCGTCCCTAGCGCGCGTCGACCAGGACCAATTCGGCGTCCGAATCGCTGCCGGCTTCGATGGTAATCCGCTGTTCACCCGTAATCGCAACGCCGTCGCGCGCTTTGGCCGTAATGCCGTTGACCTGAACCGGAGCCGACACGACTAGATAAAAATGCCGTGCCGGATCGGCATCGTATGCGATGGTCCCGCCAGCATTAAGAGTCGCGCCCAGAATTTGGGCATCCGCATTGATGGACAGCGCGCCATCGCCGTCAGTGCCACTGGCCAATAACTGAAAATCGCCCACACGAGACTCCTTGGGAAAGGCCATCTGGCCCCAGGAAGGCTGAGCATTGGGCCGATCGGTCTCGATCCAGATCTGGAACAAGGTCGTTTCCTCGTCCTCCAGATTGAACTCGGCATGCCGAACCCCGGTTCCGGCGCTCATCACCTGAACATCGCCGGCCGCGGTTCGTCCCTTGTTGCCCATCGAATCCTCATGCGTGATTGCACCGGTTCGAACGTAAGTGATGATCTCCATGTCGCGATGCGGATGAGGAGGAAATCCGCTCTTCGCCGCAATCCGGTCGTCGTTCCACACCTTGATCGCGCCCCAGCCCATCCTTGTCGGATCGTAATAGTTGGCAAAACTGAAGTGGTGGCGGGCATCCAGCCAGCCATGGTTCGCGTGGCCGAGCGATGCGAATGGACGGATGTCGATCATGACCGGCAAGATGGAGATCGACCATCCCCCCTTTCAAGGGTCGGCAAGATCGAGGTGGTCAGCCTTCGGGTCAGTGCGATAGCATGATCCCGACGGGACATTCCTTCAACATGCGCCTGGTCAGCCCGCCGAACAGATACTCGCCAACGCGGCTGTGGCTGTACGCGCCCATCACGATGTACGCATTGCCTGCACGTTCTGCGCAATCGATCAGCACCCGCCCAACATCCTTCTCGTCTGCATCCTCGACGATCAATTCGGCCTTGATGCCATAGCGTGAAAGATATTCGAGCAACCGGGTATCCGGGAATGCATCTTTGCGGCGATTTACGCGCAGGACCCGCGTTTCGCTTGCCAGCTTGAGCAGGCCGATCGATTGGCGCACCGCGATACTCGCTTCGTAGCTACCGTCCCAGGCAATCACCGCAGGTCCGTTGGGGTCGATCAACTTTCCGTTTTCACCGGGTAGAAAGACCGGCGTTCGAGCGCCTTCCAGCACCTCCCCAAGCCGTCGAAGCGGTCGCTCTTCCTCCCGGCCGCGTGGCGCTTGTCGAGTACTAACAATCAGATCGCACAAACTCGCTTCCTGGATGAGGGCGGTCGCCACATCGCCGATGACGTGCCGATAGTCCCAACTGAGGTCCTCATTTACCAAGTCGTTTTCGATCCGGGCTCGAAGTACCTCGGCCCGGCCCGCTAGGAATTCGGCCACCGTCTGAGCGCTATACGCATCCGCCAATCCGCCGCCCGTAATGAATGCGGAATTCGGGACGGCGTGCAGGCAATGAAGGTGCCCTCCGCACGCTCGTGCGATCGATTGGGCGGATTCGAACCCATGTTCGAGGTCATCGTCATCCTGGACATGGAAAAGGATCGTTTTCATTGTCTCTACTCCTGCTGGGCACTGATCCTATAGCATGAGGCGTGCCTGCAATGTTTGACAGCGCGCAAACGGCTCCTCAGCGGATCGACACCAGTCCGGCCGCATAGCGCGCGGCCTTTTCGGCATAATGGAGCGCCGACAGACGCAGCATGGCGACCTGCTCGTCGCTCAGCGTCCGAACCGCACGGGCCGGCGAACCGACGATCAGGCTGCGCGGCTCGAACGTTTTTCCTTCGGTCACCAGGGCCCCGGCGCCAACGATACTTTGCGCCGGAATGATCGCGCCGTTGAGTATCCGCGCGCCCATGCCGATCAGTGCTTCGTCTTCGACGGTGCATCCGTGAAGGATGGCCTGATGGCCAATGGTCACACGCGACCCGATGGAAAGCGGAAAGCCAGGGTCGCTGTGGCCAATCGCGCCGTCCTGGAAATTGCTGTCCGCGCCGATCAGGATCGGCGTGTTATCAGCCCGGATGACGGCACCGAACCAGATGCTTGTGCGCTCGCCCAGCCGAACGTCACCGATCAAATCGGCGCTTGGGGCCGCCCATGCCCCTTTGCCAAGCTGCGGCACTTTGTCGTCGATTGCGTAGAGCGTCATGTCTTTCCCCGTCCCAATTGCGACGCGCGCATTAACCCTTCGGTTTCACCGCTTCTTAGCCGCGATTTGCCAAGGGTGACAGGAGACCAATGGAATGGTGACGGATATTGCGCACGCGATTTACACTTTTCGCACTTGCCGGGCTGGGGCTTGCAGCGCCTGTCGCCAATGCCGCGAACATCGGTGCTGACGATTTGCAATTCGCGCTTCGGATGCTCGATCTGCATAATCGGGAGCGAGCCGCCGTCGGCGCGCCGCCGCTGGCGTGGAATCCCTCGCTGGCCGATGCCGCCGCTTCATATGGCCCCACCCTGGCCGCAATGGGCCGATTGATGCACAGCCCGCGCGAAGGCCGCCCCGGACAGCGCGAAAATCTGGCGATGTCGAGCACTGGCTATCTCGACGATCGGCAGCTGGCCCGCCTGTGGGTCGATGAAAAACGCCAGTTCACACCCGGACTTTTCCCGAACGTCAGCCGAACCGGCTATTGGAAGGATGTCGCCCACTACACCCAGATGGTCTGGAAGGGCACAACCCACGTCGGCTGCGCACTCTATCGCGGCGGGGGAAACGATTTCCTGATTTGCCGCTACTCCCCACCCGGCAACGCGGACGGCAAACCGGTCTTCTGATCGACCATCGGCGACAGCAGCAAAGAGGTGGTGCCGCTTACAGGACTTCGAACCTGTGACCCCCTCATTACGAATGAGGTGCTCTACCAACTGAGCTAAAGCGGCATATCGGTCGAAGCCGAAGCGGCGCTCCCCCTATCAGCGCGTTTGCTTCGCGGCAAGATACTGGCGGCCAACAAAGATGCTTAACGATTTCGTAAGCCGGAAACGTCAGATTGGCCCCGAATAAGAGTGAGTGGGGCTACATAATGGATTCTCTGTCCGGACATCCCAGTGTCGATGGTTCGAGCGCGCCGGCGCCGGGCTTCGACGACGTTGCCGACGTTGGGACCGACGAACGCAGAATGCACGTACGTGCCTACAATCATTGGGTGTCGCTGCTTGATGGTCGCGATTTCCCGTCGATCGAAGACCTCGATCCGGCGAGCATCTCCGACTTCTCCTCGCACAGCGTCTTGCTGGATTTCACCGCCGGCCGCGACAATCCGGCGACGCCTTTCGTTGGAGCCGCGGTTCGCGAGGAATGCGATCTCGACGATTCGATCACGCACATCGACGAGGTGCCAAGCCGGTCGTTACTATCCCGCCTGACCGATCATTATATGCAGATCATCGCCAATCGCGCGCCGATCGGGTTCGAAGCCGAATTCGTCAATCAGCGTGAGCATGAGATTTGCTACCGCGGCATCCTGATGCCGTTTTCCAGCGATGGCGACACGATTGATTTCATTTATGGTGTCATCAATTGGAAAGATGCCGGGGAACGCGCGCCGGGCGAAGCGATCAAGGCAGTCCTGCCCCCCGTCACGGAAGAGATGGTGGAATTGCCCTCTCCGGCGTTCAGCGCTGCCGCAATGCCGGAGGGTCACGTCCCTCATCTCAGTTGGGAGGACGGCCCCCTGGCCGAGACCGAAAAAAGCGCCCTTCAAGATGTCGCAGAAGGCATTTTCGAAGGCGACAACGAAGAATTGGCGGCACGTGTTCTCGATGCCGACGCCGGTCTGGCCGACCGACTTTGGGCGGCGCGCGAGAGTGCCGAAATTTGCAAGGCCGCCGACGGACGAAGCCGCGCAGCGCTCTACAAGGCGCTTGCGATGGCTTATGATTTCTCTGTCGCGGCGCGCCGTGTTCCCAAAGAATATGCCGAGATTCTAGACGACGCCGGTGTAAAGGCGCAGGCGCGCGCACCGATGACGCCGATCGCCAAGCTGGTGTTCGGCGCCGAATACGACAAATCGCGTCTGACCGAATTTTCTGCAGCGCTCAGCTATGCCGAACGCTGCCAGGTTCAGTTTGGCGAATTCGAGTCCTTTCTCGATCGCCAGGACGGCGGTCTGAAAGGCATGGTCGCGGCCGAACGTGTTGCGCGGCGCCCCGACAAAAAGCCCGACAATGTCGCCGACAAGGCCCGGATTGCATTGCGCCAGGCGCCGGCGATTGCGCTATCCGATATCGACGGCAATGAAGAGTTCGTTCTGGTCGTGTCGCGACGCCGGGTCGGCGGCGGCATCGGCTACGAAGCGATTGGCCTCGTCGAAGACCGCAAATTGCTTGACCGCGCCATTCGGTCCGTCGGCCGCTGAAGTCGTAACGTAACGCCCGAATGTTAGTTCGCCTTGCCGCGCACTTTGCGGCGGGTCTATAGGCCGCCGCGAACGATAATTTTTGCGGGATGGTGAACCAGATGGCGGCCAAGTCGGAGCCGAAGCAGCCGTTTATCGGCGAGATCAAGGCCGCGCTCCTCACGAATGCTTTGCCGGGCGAGCTCGACGGATTTGTCGGGACCGAGCAAGAAGAGGCTGCAGCGCTGGTCGCCGCCGTTGCCGCCAAGCGCAAGCCGGGCGAAACTTCGATGCAATTGACGTCAAGTGGCGGAGAAGCGGGTCATCGCCGGATGCGGCTCGCGATCGTCAATGACGACATGCCATTCCTCGTCGATTTGGTCGGCAACGCCGTCGCATCGCACGGCCTTGTCGTTCATAGGCTGTTGCACCCGATCGTGAAGGTCGAGCGCGACTCCAAAGGCAATCTCACGGGCTTCGGCACCGGGCAGAACGAATTGATCATCTATCTCGAGCTCGACCGGGCGGACGCGCGGAAACGCAACCAGCTTCGCTCCGAAGTCAGCGATGTGCTTGCCGATGTTCGGGCGGCTGTGACCGATTGGCGCGTGATGCAACGAAGAATGCGCGAGGAAGCGGCATCGTCGGCCGACGAAGAAGGTGCCGCCCTGATGAACTGGTTCGCAGATGGCGCGATGACGCTTCTTGGCTACGAGGTCGAATGGCCGGGCCGCGAAGGCACCGATGGACTTGGTATTTTCCGGTTCCCCGGTGATCCGACCGACGAGGGCGGAGTCGAGAACGCGATCCGATACTTCGAAAAGGGCGGGCGCGTTCCATTGATGGCGAAGGGTGACCGCAAATCATCGATCCATCGCCGCGTTCCACTCGACCTGGTTGCCGTTCCGTTGCGCGAAAAGGGCAAGATCACATCGGTTGGCGTCCATGTCGGTTTATGGACCAGCGAGGCGCTCAATGCGCCGGTCGAAGAAGTCCCAGTGCTTCGCAGCATCCTTCACAAGCTGGACAAAAGGTTCGGATACAATCCGTCGAGCCACAGCGGCAAGGCGCTCCGCCATGCCCTTTCCTCGCTTCCGCACGACCTGATTCTCAATCTCGACACCGATAGCGTGGAAAAACTCGTAACGGCGGCGATGACTCTGGCCGATCGCCCGCAACCGATGATTGTGCTGGTCCGCTCAATCCTGCGTGGACATTTGTTTGCCTTCGTCTGGCTGCCCCGCGACGAACTGACGACTGGACGGCGGCTGGCCATCGGTACGATGATCGAAACTACCAGCCACGGACGCCAGACTGCTTGGTCGGTCGATCTCGGCGACGGCGACCTCGCCTTGATCCGCTATACTTTTGCCATCGACAACAAGCGTCCGACGCCCGACGAGAAGCAGCTGAACGCGACGCTTTACGGCATGGTTCGCGGCTATCTGCCATCGGTCGAGGAAAGCATGGCCGAGCTGGTCGGATCGACCCACGCGCGTCGCCTTGCTTTGACCTACGGCGATACTCTGCCCGAGGCGTATCGGGCACGCTATCCTGCGGCCGACGCGGCCCTTGACCTCATCCGGCTCGAAGCCCTGAACCACGACAGCGAACGTTCTGTCCGAATGTACCGGCTGGATTCCGATCCGAGGGAAGCGCTGCGCCTCAAGCTCTACACCCGCGGCGGCCTCGTGCCGTTGTCGGATGTCGTTCCAGTGCTCGAGAATTTCGGGTTTAGTGTGCTCAAGGAAGCACCAACCAAATTCGAAGGCGTCGCCGCCAACGTCCACGAGTTCCTGCTGACGATGACCGACGGCGCGATGGTCGACAGCATGTTCGAACGCGCCGAAATGATCGAAGGCGCAATCGCATGCGTGATGCGTGGCGAGTCCGAGGACGATCCATTTAACAAGCTGATCGTCCTTGCCCAGCTCACGCCGCGGTCGGCGGTCTGGCTTCGCGCCTGGTTCCGCTACCTTCGCCAGACGGGCGTGTCTTATTCGATCGCCACCGTCGTTGACGCCTTGGGGCGTGCGCCAATCGCGGTTCGCAAGCTGGTCGCACTGTTCTGCGACAATCACGATCCTGCGTTCAAGGGTGACCGCA
Source organism: uncultured Alphaproteobacteria bacterium (assembly GCA_963843855.1). GTDB lineage: Bacteria > Pseudomonadota > Alphaproteobacteria > Sphingomonadales > Sphingomonadaceae > Sphingomicrobium. Next base: position 371,905 of record CAWJMA010000006.1, on the reverse strand, counting down.
AGGTCGCTTCTGCAACGGCCGCCAAGGCGTTCGACGAGGCGCTTCGTGACGTTCGCGGAATCGATGACGATCGAATTTTGCGTTTACTCCGTTCGGTCGTCGACGCGACGCTTCGCACCAATGCGTTTGCCGCGCAGGCCGCCGAAGCACTGGCGTTCAAGATTGATTTCGAAGCTCGTTCCAAGCCTCCCCGCGCCGCTGCCATGGCGTGAAATCTGGGTGTACAGCCCGCGCGTGGAAGGCATCCACCTTCGCGGCGGAGCGGTTGCACGCGGCGGCCTTCGCTGGTCCGACCGGCGTGACGATTTCCGGACCGAGATTCTCGGGCTGATGAAAGCCCAGCTGGTTAAGAATGCGGTGATCGTGCCGACCGGCGCCAAGGGCGGCTTTTATCCCAAACAGTTGCCGAGTGCGGCAGTGGACCGGGACGCTTGGCTTGCCGAAGGCACCGAAAGCTACCGTATCTTCATGCGGTCGTTGCTTTCGATCACTGACAATATCGTCGACGACAAGGTGGTTCATCCCAAGCAGGTCGTGATCCGCGACGGCGACGACCCTTATTTCGTCGTTGCCGCCGACAAGGGCACGGCAACCTTCTCGGACATTGCCAATACCATTGCGATCGAGCGTGGCTTCTGGCTGGGCGATGCGTTCGCGTCGGGCGGGTCGAACGGTTACGACCACAAGGCCATGGGGATCACCGCGAAGGGCGCGTGGATCTCGGTTCAGCGGCATTTCCTGGAAATGGGCGTCGACGTCCAGACCGATACGATCCGGGTTGCCGGTTGCGGCGACATGTCGGGCGACGTGTTCGGCAACGGCATGCTACTCAGCCAGGCAATCAAGCTGGTCGCTGCCTTCGATCACCGCCACATCTTTATCGACCCCGACCCCAACCCAGCGGCAAGCTGGGCCGAGCGCAAACGGATGTTCGACCTACCGCGATCGAGCTGGGAGGATTATGACCGCACGTTGCTGTCGAAGGGTGGCATGATCGTTCCGCGCAGCCAGAAGTCGATCAAGCTGACGCCGGAAGCCGCAGGCGTGCTGGGCCTATTGGAACGCGAAACCGATCCGACGGCGCTGATCAGCGCAATCCTGAAGGCACCGCTCGACCTGCTGTGGTTCGGCGGCATCGGCACGTACATCAAGGCATCGACGCAAAGCGACGCGCAAGTCGGCGATCCGTCGAATGACAGTTTGCGCGTCGACGCCATCGATGTGCGCGCTAAGGCTATCGGCGAAGGCGCCAACCTGGCCATCACGCAAGCTGCGCGCATTGAATTTGCTCTGAATGGCGGGCGCATTAACACCGACTTCATCGACAATTCGGCCGGCGTCGACTGCTCGGATAATGAGGTCAACATCAAGATCCCGCTCAATCGCGAAATGCGCGAGGGCCGGCTCGACGAAGCGACCCGCAACAAGTTGCTTGCAAAGATGACCGATGAGGTCAGCGACCTCGTGCTGGAGGATAACCGCTTGCAAAGTCTCGCGCTGTCGATTGCCGAGGCGCGCGGCACCGGAGTCCTACCCGAACATGTCCGGACGATTGAGCTTCTGGAAAGCACCGGCCGTCTCGATCGAAAGGTCGAAGGCCTCGCATCGAGCGACGTGCTGCTTCGCCGCGGTCTCGACAATCGCGGACTTACCCGCCCCGAGTTGGCCGTCGTACTGTCGATGGCCAAGATCGCGCTTCAAGCCTCAATCGAGCCGCTCAAGCTGGCCGACGACCCAATGCTCGAGCCGCAATTGATGGCGAATTTCCCGGCACCGATGGTCAAGGCGCATGCCGATGCGATCCGTACCCATCGCCTGCGCCACGAAATCCTTGCGACCACGGTCTCCAACCGGATCGTCAACCGGCTCGGGCCGAGCATCCCGCTCAGCCTGACCGAGGAGGAAGGCGCTTCCCTGGGCCAAATCGCGACCGCATTCCTGGTCGCCGAGCATCTGCTCGACCTCGGCAAATTGTGGCAGAAGATCGAGAAAGCCGAGATGAGCGAAGCCGTCCGGATCGACCTGTTCCAGATCGCGGCGCGCTCGGTGCGCAGCCACGTCTCGGACATCCTGCGCTCGACCGGGGCAGAAACCAGTGTCAGCGATCTCGTCGCTCTGCTTGGTCCCTCGGTGAAGAAAGTCTCCGCCGCAGCGACCAAATTGCTGCGCTCCGAAGTGCTCAACGAAGCTGAGGCGCGCCGCGATCATCTGCTGAGCCTTGGCGTCGATGAAAAGATCGTGGCTGGCCTGATCCGCCTGTTCGAACTCGATGGCGTGTTCGGAATCTCGGCACTGGCGGCAGGGCGCGAGACCGATCCATTGCTCGTCACCAAGGCCTATACCGAGCTTGGTGCGGCACTTAGTCTCGACTGGGCGCAGCAACAGGTTGCGCAGTTCGCGCCGGCCGACCAGTGGGAACGCCTGCTCGTCGCCGGGCTGGAGCGCGATTTTGAGCAATTGCGGCTCGAATTCCTTGCCCGATCGCGCGATGCCGATCCGTCGGCAGCGGTCGCCAAGTGGATCGATCGCCACGCAGCTCGGATCGAACAATTCCGCAAACTGGTAGCGCAGGCGAAAAATGCCGGTGCGGTGACGGCTCCGATGCTGGCGCAGATCGCCGGCCAGGCTCGGATATTGCTCGCTCGTTGACCCGCGCGATCGTCCTTGTTCCCGATCCCAATTATGAGGAGGAATGGGACTGGGCCTATGACGTCGAAGCCGCCGCCTTAGAGGCGGGTGGGATCGCGGTGACGCCGCGGCCTTGGACCGACGTGGGTGACAGCCGCGCCAATATCATCCTGCCGCTTTTGGCGTGGGGCTATCATTTCGACCCTGCCCGCTGGCACGCCCTGCTCGACCGGCTCGAACGCGACAGCATGTTGGTCGTCAATCCGATTGCAGTGCTGCGCTGGAACAGCGACAAGAAGTATCTGATCGAGCTCGAGGAAAGCGGCGTTGCGACCATCCCCACGCGCTTTGTGGACGCGCTCGATGCTGCCGCGCTCGAGATGGCTCTCGATGATTTCGGACCAGAACTGGTGATCAAACCACCAGTGTCGGCATCGGCCAGCGGCACGTATAGGCTCGATGCCGGATCGACTATTCCGCACGACTCCTTTGGACGGGCCACGCTGATTCAGCCATTCCTTCGATCGATCATGGAAGAAGGCGAATATTCGATCCTGATGTTCGACGGACAGTTCAGTCACGCTGTGGTGAAACGACCCAAGACTGGCGATTATCGAGTCCAGCCTCATCTCGGTGGCCGCGAGCATCCGTGCACGCCACCAGATGGCGCCATTTCGCTTGCCCAGGCGGCTCTGGCAGTTGCGCCGGAATTACCCGCCTATGCGCGTGTCGATATGATCCGCGGCAGCGACGGCGCGCTCAAAATTATCGAGCTGGAATTGATCGAACCATCGTTGTGGCTGGAACATTCGCCGGACGAGCGGCGCGTCATTCGTCGCCGCGATCCGACGCCGCGCGCGCCCATAGCCACTGGCGGATCGCCGATGTCAGATTTGGCGCCGGGGCCGACGTCATTCGGTCGACATCGATCGTTGCGACCAGGGCATTGAGCGGGACGCGGCGCTCCAGGGCTGCAGCCTCCAGCGCACGCCAGAACACGGGCTCCAGGCTAATCGACGTTTCATGTCCGGCAATGGTGATCGACCGCTTGGTCGGTGTCCCGTAGCTCATTAGCAGCAGTCCGGACCCCGACGGGGTCCGCAAGGCCGAACGGCCGCCCGAGCCAATGCGAGGAAGCCAAGGCGGCGGATACCCCCGTCCGGCGTTCGAGGGGCCGACGAAACCCCCATCAATACATATGCTGCCCGCCGTTGATCGACAGCGTCGACCCGGTGACGAAGCCAGCATTTTCATCGACCAGGAAAGCGACTCCGCGGGCGATTTCTTCAGCCTTGCCCAGGCGGTTGACCGGGATTTTGGCGATGATCTTGCCGAGCACTTCTTGCGGTACGGCGGCGACCATGTCGGTATCGATATAGCCCGGCGCGATTGCGTTGACGGTAACCCCGGCCCGTGCGCCTTCCTGCGCCAGCGCCTTGGTGAAGCCGTGGATGCCCGACTTGGCGGCGGCATAATTGACCTGGCCATATTGACCGGCCTGACCGTTGATCGAGCCGATGTTGACGATGCGGCCGAAGCCGCGCTCGATCATGCCCGGGAACGCCGCCTTGGCCATGTTGAAGCAACCGCCAAGATTGGTGTCGATCACCTCTTTCCATTGCTCGAAGCTCTGGCGCTTCATGGTCGAATCGCGCGTGATGCCGGCATTGTTCACAAGCACATCGATCGGCCCCAGTTCGGACTCGACCTTCGCAACTCCGTCACGGCAAGCATCATGGTCGGCGACGTCCCATTTGTATGCGGCGATCCCGGTGCGCTCGGTGAATTCGCGGGCGCGTTCGTCATTGCCGGCATAGGTGGCCGCTACTTTCATCCCCATGTCCTTGAGCGCGACACTGATCGCCTCGCCAATACCCCGCGTTCCGCCCGTTACAATTGCTACTCGCGCCATGATCTTCTCTCCCAATTCATCTTTTTTTATAGGAGTGAGTTAGGCCGAAGGGTGCCATCCCGCAAGTTCGCGGCGGATCAAGGCGTCGAGCATCGCCATCCCCTCGTCGCCGTCGTTGAGGCAATCGAGCCGCGCGAAATGCGTGCCGCCGGCGGCAACAAATTCCTCGCGGCCACGAATGCCCAATTCCTCGATTGATTCCAGGCAATCGGCGGAGAAGCCGGGCGCTGCGATGGCGACCTTGGTGACGCCTTGCCCGGGGTAGGCTTTCAGCATGGTATCTGTGGCAGGTTCCAGCCATTTGGCGCGGCCGAACCGCGACTGGAACGCCACGTCGACCGGACGCCCCATCGCTTCGCCAAGCAAGCGCGCGGTCTTGCGGCAATGGCAATGGTAAGGATCGCCGAGGTCAAGCGTCCGTTGCGGCATCCCGTGGAAGCTGAGCAGCAAGCGGTCGGGCGTGAAGTCGAGTGCCCCGAGTTGTCGTTCGATGTCTGCCTGTAGCGCCCCAATATAAGTTTCATCGTCATAATAAGACGGCAACGTGCGGATTGCGGGCTGCCAACGCAATTTGGCAAGATGGGCAAAGGCGAAGTCGTTCGCCGTCGCGGTCGTTGCGGCGCAATATTGCGGATAGAGCGGCGCCAGCAGGATTCGCGTTGCGCCCGCATCGAACATCCGGTCGAGGGCATGGTCCAGCGCCGGATTGCCATATCGCATCGCCCAATCGACCATCAAGCCGTCGCCAAGCCGCTGTTGCAGCTTGATCGCCTGCCGCGCGGTTATCGCCGCCAGGGGCGACCCTTCTTCGGTCCATACCTGCTGATAGGCGTGGGCACTCTTCTTCGGACGGACGGTAAGGATGATTCCCTGCAGGATCGGCTGCCACAGCAATGGCGGGATTTCGACCACCCGGCGATCCGACAGGAATTGGCTGAGATAGCGCCGCACCGCGCGCGGTTCGGGGGCGTCGGGCGTACCAAGATTGATCAGGAGGACGCCGATCTTTGGCGATGGCGTGGCGGGATGTTCGGCGGGGCGCTGCATCAGGCCGCCATGAGGTCGAACGGCAGGTTGCGCAAGCGGCGACCGGTCGCGGCAGCAAGGGCATTAGCAACTGCCGGTGCTAGGACGACATGGCCAAGCCCGCTGACTCCGCCCGCTTCGGCCTTGCTGGGCATGATGTCGACGAGGATTTCGGGTACCTTGAGCGCCGGCGTCGCGCGCGCTGCCGTCAACCCGCGCGCGACCGGCATTCCGACAACGAAATTCGGCGCGGCCATGGTGGCAAGCGACAGCGCGTGAAGCAGCGACCCTTCGACCTGCTGGCGAACGAGGGCGGGGTGAATAGCCTGTCCGCAATCGACCACGGCAACCAGTTTTTCGACCGCGACGCGCTGATTGCCGTCGATCCCGGCCGTTGCGACCAGCGCGATATGCGAACCGAAGGCGGAGGCGCAGGCAATTCCCATCCGACTGCCGGCGGCACCGCCGTCCCATTGCGCGAGAGTAGCGACGGCACTGAGTGTTTGGGCAAGGCGCGGGCTGCCCGACAGCATGCCCATCCGAAAGGCGAAGGGTTCACGTCCCAACGATCGTGCCATTTCGTCGATGAAGCATTCGGTCGCGAAATTGGTCAATGCCTCGCTTCCGCCGCGCATGTAGCCGCAGGCAATCGGCAAGGCGGCGTCAACCGCGTCGATGCGAAGCGACGGAATGGCGTAAGGCGGCGTTGCGCCAGGCAAATCGAGTGCCGGTGTCTTCTCGCCGCTTAGCCGGGCCAGCGAGGCGCCAAGACCAGCAGCGCTCGAAAAACGCGCGCTCCATCCGGTCAGCGTGCCGTCCGGCGCGGGCATTGCCGCCATTCGCGCGATCAATGGTGGGCGAACCAAATCACGATTGGTGCTTGCTGAGGGCGACATGATCAACTGGACGGGCCGGCCTTGCTCGCGCGCCAGCAGGATCGCAACCTCCACCGCGTCGGGCTCGATCGCACGGCCGGCACCGTCGCCAATCGGCATTGGGTATAAGGTCAGGTCGCTTGGGGTGATTCCGGCGACACGCGCCGCCAGTGCGACCGCTTCGTCATAGGCCTGGACCGGCGCCCACACTTCGAGCCGACCACCCGACCAGCGTGCCGTCGCACTCAACGGCTCCAGCCCTTCATGGAGCGCCGGAGCAACGCGGTAGGTCGCGGCGGTGGCATGGGCCTGACCGACGGCCGCCGCAAAGTCGCCGCGCTCGAAAATGCGTTGGCGGTCGCCATCGTCGAACGCCCGGTCGAGGGCGCTCCAGACATCGTCGATGCTGCCTGCCTGGCCCTGGAAGCGCGGCGCTGCGGCCTTCATGGCCTGTTCCGCCGCCCACCAATTGGTCGCGCTTGAGGCGATCCATTGGTCGTTGCCGCTGATCGCGGTGACTCCAGCGACCGCTCTCGCCGCGTCCTTATCGACGCCAAGGATGCGGCCCCCGCGCGGTGCGAAGCGGGCAGACGCAAAGACCATGTTGGGAAGGCGCACGTCGGCAGCGAAACGAAGGCTGCCGTCGCATTTGGCAGGGCCGTCAAGCCGCGGCAACTCCTGTCCAACCAGTCGCGTCTCGAGCGTACCGGCGGGTCCGTCAAGTTTCAGCGCCGCCGCATCCTCTGCGAGCTCGCCAAAGCCGACCACGCGATTGCCATGGCGAACCATCCCGCCACCGACCCGGCAGGTCGCGGCATCAACGCCCCATCGATCTGCCGCTGTCCGGACCAGCAGGCCGCGCGCGGCTTCCGCGGCATTGCGAATGGGCGCCTCGAACGCCCGCATCGAGGTACCAGCTGCCGTTACTCGGCGATCGAGCAGCCTGTTGGAATAAGCTGGTGCGAACGGGGCCGGTTCGACCGCCACCTGTTCCCACGCCGCGCCAAGCGCATCGGCGGCGATCATCGCAAGCCCGGTCCATATCCCCTGCCCGGTTTCGGCTTGCGGAATGGCGACGATCACCCGACCGTCGGTCGAAATCTTCAGATAGGAACCGAACAACCGTTCCCCCTTGCCCGCACTGAGCGGACTGACTGTCGTGCGCGGCCATGCCAGAAAGGCGACGACCAGCCCGACACCGGCTCCACCGGCGACCAATAAGGATCGACGATCGATGCGCATCAGCGCGCGTACTTTTCCCTCAGTGCAACACGGTCGAACTTGCCGGTGCCAAGCCGCGGCAGCGGATCATCGGAAAAGATCATGCGCGCCGGGATCTTGAACGCGGCCAAACGTTCGCCGAGAAAGGCGCGCAATTCCTCATCACTGACCGTGCGCCCTTCGCGGCAATGCAGGATAGCGACCGGCACTTCGCCCAGCCGGTCGTCGACAACGCCAAACACGGCGACCTCGGAAATGCCTTCACAGGTGTAGATCGCAGCTTCGACCTCGGCAGCGCTGATATTCTCGCCGCCGCGGATGATGATGTCCTTTTTGCGGTCAACGATGAACAGATAGCCGTCATCATCGAGATAGCCGATATCGCCTGTCCGCAGAAAATGGTCGGCGGTGAAAGCTTCGGCGGTCGCTTGGGGATTTCCCCAATAGCCCTTGATTGCCGACACCGTCCGGATACCGATTTCGCCGCGTTCGCCGACAGGCAATTTGCGGTCGTTGTCACCCAGGATTGCAATCTCGACGAACGGCGCCTGGGGCCGCCCAGTCGATTGCAACTTCTCGTAATAATTGGACCAGAAAATTCCGCACCCGACCGCATTGGTTTCGGTCAAACCATAGCCCTGAACCGGGCGAATGTGGGACATTTCCTTGGCCTGGCGAGTGACATGGCTGGCGGGTCGGGGCGCGCCGCCACTGTTGATGTCCGCCAGCGTCGACGTATCAAAGTTGTCGCGATCGGGATGATTCATCAATTCCAGGCTCATCGTCGGGACCCCGGTGAAGGCCGTGATCTTTTCTTCCTGGATCAACCGCAGCGCTTCCCCGGCATCCCATTTCGGCATCAGCACCAACGTCCGGCCGATGACATAGCTGGTCAGCATCACCGGGACTTCACCGGTGACGTGAAACAAGGGCACGGAAACCAACGCGCGCAACGGGTTGGTCGGCGCCTTATTCTCGCTTTTCAGGATCCCGAGCAGGACCATCAGCGACACCGTGTAGGTGTAAGCGGCGCTCGTCACTTGGCGATGGGTCGAAAGGGCCCCTTTGGCCTTGCCGGTCGATCCCGAGGTGAACAGGATGGTGGCATCGTCGTCCGGTGTGATTTCGGGTAGACTTGCCGCAGCATCCTCGCTGCCAAGAATGTCGCTCAAGGCCTGTTCGATCGGGGCGTTGACATCGATCGCAACGACTTGCCAGTCGCCTTCGATCTCGCTGATCCGCCTGGCGCGCGGCATGTCCGCGAAGGTCAAGACCGGCGCGGTCAGGGTCATCGCATGGGCGAGCTCATCGGCCTGCCACCAACCATTGACCAATGTCGCAACGGCGCCAGCCTTGAGCGCCGCCATGTAGGCGATAATCCACGATGTGCAGTTTCGCATCGCAATCGCGACCCGGTCGCCCTTGGCGACACCGCGACGAACGAGCGCGCGCGCGAGCCGATCGCTGAGCGCATTGACCTGGGCGTAGGTTAATCGCTCATCCCCCGAGACGACCATTTCGACATCGGCGTTGAGCGCGCCAAATGACGCGAACATGGCTGGCAACGTCTGCGGGAAATTCGAGACAAACGCGCGGCCTTCGCCATCATGATCGACCACCAGCTGACCGCCGGGTCCGGTCAATGCAGCAAGGACGGCGTCATATTTCGCGTCGAGTTCACTCGGCATTGCTTCTCCTTTGCCTTTGCCGCTGCCCACCCTATGAGGCGGTCAACGAAGAGGGAAGCCCATGAGTGTGCCGATGAGTGAGATTGTATCGACGGTCGCTGCCGTTTCGTCGCAGGCGATCGCCTTTCCCGACCTCGGCCTCGATCCCATTCTGCTGCAGATCGGTCCGTTCGCGCTGCGCTGGTATTCGATTGCCTATCTGGCCGGGATCTTCATCGGCTACTGGTATTTGCTCAAGCTGGTCGCCCAGCCCGGCGCACCGCTGGCCCGTCGTCACGCCGACGATCTGGTATTCTATGCGTCGTTAGGAATCATCCTTGGCGGTCGCCTTGGCTACGTCGCCTTTTACAATCCGGGCTATTACCTCGAGAATCCGCTGCAGATCCTGAAATTATGGGATGGCGGGATGAGTTTTCATGGCGGGGTGATCGGAACGTCGCTCGGCATCATCTACCTCGCGTGGAAACAGAAACTGCAGTGGCTTCGACTGCACGATTATGTCGCCTGCTGCGTCCCGTTCGGCCTGTTCTTCGGCCGCCTCGCCAATTTCGTGAACCAGGAATTGTGGGGCGCCGAGGCGCAATCGAACATTCCCTGGGCGGTCCGTTTTGTCGAAAATGGAGTCCTTGGACCGGCGCGGCACCCGAGCCAACTGTATGAAGCGATTCTGGAAGGCTTGGTTTTGTTCGCGATCCTCGCCTTCCTGTTCTGGAAAACCAGGGCGCGCTACGAACCCGGCAAGTTGGTTGGCGCCTTCCTGTTCTTTTACGGGATCTTCCGGTTCGGGATCGAATATATCCGCGAGCCGGACAGCCACCTGACCAAGTTCGCGACCGACACGGGCCTTCACATGGGCCAGTGGCTGACGGTGCCGATGATCCTTGGCGGATTGTATCTGATGGTGACGGCCAAGGGTCGGCGCGAGCGGATCGAGCCGATCGCCGGGTCCGCCAGCGTCGCCTGACGTGACGCCGCTCGAACGGGCATTGGTCGAGGCGATCCGCGCCGACGGTCCGATCAGTGTCGAAGCCTATATGGCAGCGTGCAATGCACATTATTACGCGACCCGTGACCCGCTTGGCGCGGGGGGGGATTTCACCACTGCGCCGGAAATCAGCCAGATGTACGGAGAGATGATTGGTGCGGCGCTTGCCGATTGCTGGACGCGGGCGGGCCGACCATCGGGCGTGCGCTATGCCGAATTGGGGCCGGGGCGCGGAACATTGGCATGCGACGCGCTGCGCGTCATGCACGCCGCGGGATGCGAGCCCAAATCGGTCGAATTCGTCGAAGCCAGCCCGGTGCTCCGCACCGCGCAAGCTGAAGCTGTCCCGGGCGCGGTGTTCCACGATTCCATCGACGGACTGGCGGACGGCGACGGGCCTTTGCTGGTTGTCGCGTCGGAGTTCTTCGACGCCCTTCCGGTCCAGCAATGGGTCGATGGGGTCGAGCGCCGGGTCGAGTGGATTGGCGGGCATCTTTGTTTCGACCGTGATGGCAACATTGTCGAAAAGGCGCCGGCGCGTACGCAAGCCGTCACCGACCTTGCAGCCATCCTGATTGACAAGGGCGGTGTCGCCATCCTGATCGATTATGGCCATGCCCAGGAAGGCGCGCACGGCGACACGCTTCAGGCCGTCGCTGCCCATCGCCACGCCTTGCCTTTGGAGAAATCGGGCGAGCAGGACCTGACCGCGCATGTCGATTTCGCAGCACTCGCCCGCGCCGGGCGAGATGCGGGGACGCAAGTGTCGCGGATCGCGAGCCAGGGAAGCTGGCTGGAAACGCTAGGAATTGGTCCACGGGCGGTGACCTTGGCCGCGCGAAACCCCGACCACACCGACACGATCGCAGCGGCGCGGCGACGGCTGTGCGATGGGGCGGAAATGGGGACCCTCTTCAAAGTCATGGCGATTGCGGCCCCCGGCTGGCCGCTTCCGGCGGGGCTGGAATGACGATCGCGTATCGCGACGGTCGGCCCGGCGACGGCGGCGCGATCAGCGCGCTGTTCTGCAAGGCCTTTACGCACACATTCGGCCATCTTTATTCTTCCGAAAATCTTGCAACGATGCTCGCCAACCGGACGCCTTCGGCATTCGAGCAGCGTCTGTCTTCCAACGACTGGGCGACGCGGCTAGCCGAAGAAGATGGTGTGCTGATCGGCTATGCGACCGGCGGACCGAATGAACTTCCCGGTGAATTGCCGGGGCCGACCTGGGAACTGCATCACCTTTACCTAGATGAAGCCGCCAAGGGCCGCGGGATCGCCAATGCACTGTTTGCTTGGGTTTGCGACGAGGCGCGGCGGCGCGAATATGTCTATTTGCAGCTCAGCGTGTTCGTCGACAATCACCGGGCACGCCGCTTTTATGAGAGGCGCGGCTTCGAGGAAGTCGGCAAATATGTCTTCATGGTCGGCGATCACGAGGATGACGACCGGGTGATGAGATTGAAATTATGAGCGCGATCGACCTGATCCGCGCGCGCGCGCTGGGGGCGGTCCCGCACGGCTTTTTCGGGCGGCGCGGGGGCGTATCGACTGGTGATATCGCAAGCCTCAACGTCGGACTAGGAAGCGGCGACGATCCTGCGCTGGTGATGGAGAACCGGCGCCGCGCCGCTGAGGCGGTGTTGCCAGGTGCGCCGCTGGTCGGGCCCTATCAGGTGCATTCGCCGACATGCGTCACGGTGACGACGCCGTGGGATCATGACCATCGCCCGCGAGCCGACGCTTTGGTCACCGACCGACCGAACATCCTGCTGTCGGTGGTGACCGCGGATTGCGCGCCGGTGTTGCTGGCCGATGTCGAGGCAGGGGTGATTGGCGCGGCCCATGCCGGCTGGCGCGGGGCAGTGAGCGGGGTCACCGAACGGACGATTGCGGCGATGCTTGCACTTGGCGCGCGGATCGATCGGATTGTCGCCGCCATCGGCCCGTGCATCGCCCAGCGCAATTACGAAGTCGATCACGGCTTTGCCGAAAACCTGCTGGCCGATGATCAAGCCAACGATCGTTTTTTTGTCGATGGACCCGCGGGAAAGCCGCATTTCGATCTGGAAGCCTATGTCGCCGCGCGGCTCGCCGCCGCCGGTGTCCGGACGATCGAGACGCTGGGCCGCGACACTTATGGCGAGCCGGACGTCTTTTATTCCTTCCGCCGTTCGACGCATCGCGCGGAGCCGACCTATGGCCGCCAGTTGAGCGCGATTGGACTTCCCGCCGCCTAGCCGCCACCATCGCATGAAAAGCCGGGGGAAATGATGGCGCAGCGTTGGGGTTTGTGGGGCGGATTGGCGCTGTTTGCGGCGATGTGGCTGTTGCCCGCGCCGGCCGGTATGCCGGTCGAAGCGTGGCGGGTTGCGGCGCTGACTGTGCTGATGGCGAGCTGGTGGATGACGCAGGCGTTGCCGCTGACCGCCACTGCTTTGCTGCCGTTCCTGGTTCTTCCGCTGGGCGGGATCATGACCGCATCGGACACGGCGGCGGCTTATTATTCGCCGATCCTCTTCCTGGTCCTTGGCGGCGCGATGCTGGCGCTTGCGATCGAGCGGGTCGGGCTTCATCGCCGCCTGGCGCTGGGCATCGTCAAACGCGGCGGAAAAACGCCCGGAGCGATGCTGATGGCGTTCATGGCGGCGACCGCGATCCTGAGCTTCATCGTATCGAACACCGCGACCACCCTGATCATGGTGCCGATCGCAGTCGCGGTGCTGCGCGCCGCGGGGGTGGAGAAGAAGCAGACCGCGGGCTTTGCCGGCGCCCTGATGATGGGCATCGCCTTTGCCGCGTCGATCGGCGGGCTTGGCACGTTGGTGGGATCACCGACCAATGCGATTGCCGCCGCGTTGATCGAGAAAACCACCGGGCGCCACGTCAGCTTCCTGGACTGGGCGACCTATGGTTTGCCATTGGTCGCGCTCGGCATTCCGATGTGCTGGGCGATACTGATGCGCGTCCAGAAAGTCGCCGGGGTCGAGTTCGACCCGGCATTGGCGCGTTCCGGCCTGGGCGATATCGGCGCGTGGAGCATGGCCGAAAAGCGCGTCGTTCCGCTGGTCGCACTGGTCGTCGCGGCATGGATGTTTCAGCCCTTTATCGAGCCGATCCTGCCCAAGGGCGCATTGACCGATGGCACCATTGCGGTGGCCGGAGCGCTGTTGCTGTTCGTCATCCCCGATGGCAGCGGGCGGCCGTTGTTGACCTGGGACGAGGCCGACCGCGCGCCGTGGGGAGTCATCATGATGTTCGGCGGCGGATTGGCGCTGGCCGCGGGGATCGGCGAATTGGGCCTTGCGACCTGGCTTGGCGAGGCGATGAAGCCGCTTCATTCGGTGCCGCCGCTGGCGATTGCACTCGTCATCGTCGCGCTGGTCGTGGTGGTGACCGAATTCGCGAGCAATGTCGCCACCGCAAGCGGGCTGATCCCGATCGTCGGGGCGCTGGTCGCAGGGAGCGGGGTCGACCCGATGCTGGTCGCGCTTCCGGCGGCGATGGCGGCAAGCTGGGGCTTCATGTTGCCGAGCGGGACGGGACCCAATGCGATCGCCTGGGCGAGCGGCCATATCGCCTTGCCAAGCATGCTCAAGGCCGGCCTGATCCTCGACATATTGGGCGTTCCTTTGATGGTCGGCGTGGTCTGGATTGTTGCCGGCATCGTCGCCTAGCCGGACGGTTGAAATCGGACGGCTGCAAGGCTAATCGCGCCAATAACGGCGAGCCGGTGGAGATGCGTCCTGCGGAGGTTAGGATGCGAGCGCCCCGGCTTCCTCGCCACGCAGTTCCCGCCTCCCTGGGGACGACCGGTTCGAGGAAGATGACATGACCGACACCCCAAGCACGTCGCGCAAGCCGAAGACTTCGGCGCGCTCCATCGGGAATCACCAGCTCGATCCGTCGACGCTGATGATGGGATACGGGTTCGACCCGTCGCTGTCGGAAGGGAGCCTCAAGGCGCCGATCTTCCTGACGTCGACCTACGTTTTCCAGACTGCCGCCGAGGGCAAGCGCTTCTTCGAAGGGATTACCGGGCGCAGCGACGGCAGCGGCAAGGCCGAGGGGCTGGTCTACTCGCGCTTCAACGGGCCGAACCAGGAAATCCTCGAAGATCGCCTTGCCATCTGGGAAGATGCAGAAGGTGCGCTGTCCTTTTCCAGCGGCATGACCGCGATCACCACATTGGTCCTTGCGCTTGCCAACCAGGGGGACGTGATCGTCCATTCCGGCCCGCTATATGCGGCGACCGAAAGCATCATCGACAAGATCATGGCGCGTTTCGGAATCAGCTACATCGATTTCCCGGCCGGCGCGACGCGTGAAGAACTGGACGCGGTGCTGGACAAGGCCCGCAAGCAAGCGGCGGACAATGGCGGCAAGGTCGCGATGATCTACCTCGAAAGCCCGGCCAATCCGACCAATGCCTTGGTCGATGTCGAGGCGGTTCATGCCGCGCGGGCCGCGGCGTTCGACGGCGAGTTGCCGCCGATCGCGATCGACAACACCTTCCTTGGGCCATTGTGGGCCAAGCCGCTCAACCAGGGCGCGGACGTGTCGGTGTACAGCCTGACCAAATATGTTGGCGGGCATAGCGACTTGGTCGCCGGTGCGCTGGTCGGCAGCAAGAAGGTGCTCGACAAGGTCCGGCTGATCCGCAACCCGATGGGCGGTATCTGCGACCCCAACACCGCGTGGATGCTGATGCGCAGCCTGGAGACGCTGGAATTGCGGATGAGCCGCGCGGGCGAGAATGCCGAAAAGGTCTGCGCCTTCCTGAAGGATCATCCGAAAATCGAAAAGGTCGGTTATCTCGGCTTCCTGGAGCCCGGATCGCGCCAGCGCGACATTTACGACCGTCACTGCCTTGGCGCGGGATCGACCTTCTCGCTTTACCTGAAGGGCGGCGAGAAAGAGGCGTTCGCCTTCCTCGATGCGCTGAAGATCGCCAAGCTGGCAGTCAGCCTGGGCGGCACTGAAACACTGGCCAGCGCGCCTGCCGCAATGACGCATTTGTCGGTCCCCGACGAGCGCCGCGCCGCGCTTGGCATTTCGGACAATCTGGTGCGAATTTCGATCGGCGTCGAAAAAGCCGAAGACCTGATCGCCGACTTCGCCAATGCGTTGGAGCAAGTCTGAGCCGCCGAGAGTAACGAAAGTGGAGCGAAGCGAGCGTCTTCAATCGAGAGACGGCGATGTGCGGACGGCCTGCCCCCTTACCCGATCCGGGGGACAAGGCCGACGGCGCGGCTTTGCCGCGTCGGAGTCACGAGAGGTTCTTAGGTTCCTAAAGTTCGCATCGAAGTGCGCGTTTTCTGGGCCCAAGTGCGAACTGAAGGAAAAGGGGTAATTCGCCTGCCTTCGCTCAGACAATCAGCATTAATCCACGATTCCAAAACGCCGCGGAGGCTTTGCATATCCTGCGGGTTGTAGGACAGAGTTTTCCTAGAGCCTGCTTAGGGCGGAAACCTGACATCAGAGAGTTCAGATAGAGGTCGGTTGGTAACCCACTTCCGTCAGCCGGTATTTCGGGCGACTGACGGGTTATCTGGCCGCAATGACAATGTTTATGTCCATCCTCGGCGACCAGCAGACGCGTCGATCAACTTCGTAGTGACAAGTCGACGCAAGGGTACGGTCGGAGTGATGAGGGGACAGGCGAGGGGACGGCGTACGTCCGACACCGCAGCAAGGCCGCGTGGGTAATGTCGGCATTGGACCATTTCGCGGCGAAAGTCCGAGACGCGGGTTGGCCGGTCGACGGTTTCGCTAGGATGATAACCCTGGCGCTCCCTCTTTTTCGCTCTCGAAGGGTATTGTTCGCTCAATTGCAGACCTTAGTATAGGGATTGGCGCAAGATGAGAGAAGGAAATGTACAGCATTTCCCCGTCGACCTTAGTCAAAAACCCGACGAGACCCCCATTAGTCACAACCCTGTCACCCACTGAGAGACTACTTAGCATTTCAGTATGGGCCCTAATACGTTTCAACTGCGGGAACACCAAGAACGCCATCGCGGCAATAAAAACGACTACAACCACGAGCCACGGAGCAAGGAGATCTAGCTTGCCAAAGACACCTGCAATTCGTTCTGACAAATTCATAAGAGACACTATTGCTTGGATGTAAACTTCGAGATGGGCTTAGTCTTATTGCCTTGCCGCTGACCTGAATATGACGGTAGTGACAAATGTCCCAGTGGCCAATAGTACCAAATGGGCGGCCACATAAGTGGGATACCAGATCATTATTCCTGCCATTGCGCAGAAAATTAGCGACCACATGATTGCGAGCGTTGCCATGATCTGAAACCGCTGCGCTGGGCGAAGCTTCGCTAACGGATTCCGACTAGGATCCATAACCGCTTTAAACCATTTTCGCATATCAGTCGCCTTTCGTCGTCGGTTCTCACATCTAGGACATCAGATAAATTTCCCTGCCACTCCCCGCCGATCATCGCGGAACAGCATGCATGCACGAGCTCACTGTTGCAATGAGCCCTTTGAGCCATTGCACTTAATACACTCCTTGGGTCGAATGCAGACATTACGAAAACGAGCCGCCACGGAATAAAACCTCCACCGCCTTCCAACGATGCTGCGCATCGCCGGTCCCTTGGGGGCTCCACCATGACGTCAGTCAGGTGCGCCGCAGGCGACCCGCTGGCCGGCCTTCGCCATCTCTCGACGTAACGACGCTTGCTTCGCGCCGCTTTCGTTCCGCTCAGCCGCTTGGCTTAGCCCCAATCCTCGACCGCCCAGCCCTTTTGCCCGGCTAGCACCAGCAGCCGGTCGTGCGGGTTTACCGCGACGGCTTCGTCGGCCCATTCGAACACCGGGGCATCGCTGGCGTGATCAGAGTAGAAGCGGACGTGGGCGCGGTTCAGGCCGTGAGCGGCGAGCCATTGTTCGATCATCGTCAGCTTGACCGGGCCATAGCAATTGGCGCCGTCGATCTTGGCATGGACCTGCGCATCGAGGCCGAGCACGCTGTTGGTGCCGATGCAGTCGTCGAAGCCCAAGCGGTCGGCGATGGCGCGGGCATAGAAACGGTAGCTGGCGGTGGCCATGACGACGCGACGACCTTCCGCCTTGTCGCGGGCGATGGCGGCGATTGCGCCGGGGCGGATGTTGTTCGCCAGCGTTCGGGTCGCGAAGCTTTCAACCAACGGCTCCAGGATCGTCTTGTCGGTAATTCCCCCAAGCAAGAGACGGTGATTGATTTCCTTCAGCCGCCCGCGGTCGATCAGCTTAAGGACATAAGCCAGCATCGACAGCGCGACGATGGGGATGAAGACCAGCCGCCACGGCGCGCGCTTGGCCGCGCAATGGAGCAGGAAGGGCGTCCAGGTGGCGTGGCGGGTGACCGTTCGGTCCATGTCGTAAATGGCAAGATCGATCATCGTGATTCCTGTGCGCGTTCGGCCAGCGTGCGTTCAGCCAGAATGCGCTCGGCCAGGACAAGGTCGGCGGGCTTGTCGACATCGACCGCCGCCACGGGATCGTCCATCTCCACCGCGCGGATCGAAAGGCCGAGCTTGCCGCCCATCGCGCCCAGCACGTCGGCGAGCGTCCGGAGGCGAAGGATTCCGAGCAGGCCGGGGACGCCCAGGACGGTCAATAGCTTCCAGCCCTTCTTGCGATCCTGTTCGACCTCCCGCCACAGGGCGACGGCGCGGGCGGCGTTGGGCGATCCGAAGGCGAACAGATTGGCGCCCGAGTAAGCCCCGCCTTTCATCGCGATCCACGTACGCCTGGTGTCGGGCAGGCGGGCCATCAACGCGGTTTGCTCGACCAGCCCGATGGCGAGATCGGCACCGGCGGCATCGCGGGTGAATTGCGCGATCATGGCAGGGGTCAACAGGGCATGGTCGGCGGTCGTGACCAGCAGCGGGAAACGCGTTGCCGGATCGGCGAGGATGGCTTGCAGCGTGGCGGCAATGGTTGCGCAGCTGACGCCGAAGCGGAGATTCGGATTGGACGGCACGGCGGCCGTCAGCAATTCGGGCCGCTGGGTCAGGATGGTGACGTCGGTTATGCTGTCGCTGGACAGGAGTGCAGCGAGCGGCCGGGCGATCATCGCGGCGCCACCGACCGGGATCAGCGCCTTGGCCGGCACGCCATGCGCCGAGGCGAACGGATCGCCCCCGGGACGCACCCCGGCGAGCAGCAGTGCGTGATACGGGGTCACGCCAGCCAGCTGAACAAGGTCGCGCCGCGATCCGTCTGGGCATTGGCCTGGGCCAGCCGCACAGCGTGGAAGATCAGGGAGATCAAGGTCCACAAGGCGACCAGTTCCAGCCCCATGTCGGGGCGCTTGAAGATGATGCTGACGAGCAGGATGATCATGTTCGGGTTGCGCCGGGCGGTGATCAGCCGGAACTTGCTGTCGATCGGCTGCCAGACGTGGATATGCATGCCGAAACGCCGCATGAAGATACCCTCGATGACGCGCTGGACGACGTAGCCGACGACGATCGAGGCTACGATCAGCACTTCATAGACCCGCTCGAACGGGTCGCCGTGGTGGTTGAGACCCTCGGCCCAGGCCCACCACCAGAAGGGCGGATGGACCAGATCGATGCCATGATCGAAGATATTGCCCCACCAGCTCGACTGGCCGGTGCAGCGGGCGAGCTTTCCGTCCACGGTGTCGAGCACCATGAAGCCGAAGCCGGTCGCCATGCCCCACCAATAATCGCCGCGCGCAAACAGGAAGAAGGTCGCGACGCACAAGGCCGCGCCAACTAACGTGATCTGGTTGGGCGTGAGCCCGGCGCGGGCCGCCCATCGGGTCAGGTAGAAGGCTGGACGACGCCAAAGGTAAAGCGTCAGTGCGTCGGTGACGCCCTTGTAACTGGCATCGTAGGCGGCACGCTCGACCGGATCGGGATCGGCGGGATCAAGTACAAGGACGAAAGGTCGCTCGCGCTTGCGCAGTTCATGATTGTTGAGTTCGACCGTTTCGGCATCGAGCAAGTCGTAACCGGTGCCGGTAAAATCGGCCTTTGCCGCCATCGCGGCGGCGATGTCCGCCGGGTCGCGATCGGCCGGGACATGGACCAGGATCGCCCGCGTGCCGAGTATCAGCGCGCTTCTCGGCCGCGCGGCAATCGCCTTCAGCCAGGTCGGATCCCAGCTGTAATCCATATCGGCAAGCAGGCAGGCCTGACCGGCCGGCGGCGTGATCGCGGCATCCATGCCAGCCTTGGCCGCAATCCGGGTCGCACGCGTGCGCGCGTCGAGGCCGAAGACAATCGCCGGATTGTCCCCCACCGCGACGAAAGTCGGCATCAGCTTCGTGTCGGCAATCTCGGCCATTGGCGGACCTATAGAGCAGAAATTTCGGCAAGAAAGTGGCGGAATGCCTGCAGCCCTTGCCGCGTGGGTTAAATTCGCGCAGTTAACGGCCCATGGCGACGACTGCGAAAGACGAGGGACAGGACCAGCTCGACGACGTTTACCGTTGCGCCGGCGCGCTGACGATCGCCCGCGCTGCCTCGACCGATCGCGAAATCGCCGACATGCCCGACGGCATGACCATCGATCTGAGCGGTGTGGAGCGAATGGATACCGTCGGCGCCTGGCTGATCCATCGCGCCGAGCGCGACCGCGGTGCCAAGGTCAGCGGCGCGTCGGCGGAATTCCGCCACTTGATCAACCAAGTTGGCGAATCCGACGAACCGGTCCAGGTCATCCCCGAAAAACGTGGCGGAATTGTTGGTGGCGTCGGGGAATTGGGCGACTGGGTCGTCGAGACCGGGCAAACCTTCAAGGGCCTGCTCGCCTTCTTCGGCGCGACGCTGATCGGTTTCTACAATGTCGCCAAGCGCCCGACCAAGCGCTTCCGGCTTAATGCCGTCGTGCAACGGTTCGACTTGGTCGGCGTGCGCGCGCTTGGAATCATCGGGCTGATGACCTTCCTGATCGGAATCGTGATCGGCCAGCAAGGCGCGGTCCAGCTCGAGCAGTTCGGTGCCGAAGTTTACACGATCAACCTGATTGGTCGCATTTCGGTGCGCGAGCTGGCGACCCTGATGACCGCGATCATGGTCGCCGGTCGTTCGGGATCGGCCTTCGCCGCGCAGATCGGGACGATGAAGCTGACCGAGGAAATCGACGCGATGCGGACGATCGGCGTGTCGCCGGTCGAGGCGCTGGTCGTCCCGCGCATGTTGGCGGCGATCGTGATGATGCCCTTGTTGTCCTTTTACGCGATGATCATGTCGATTCTGGGCGGCGGCATTTTCTGTTGGCTGGCGCTGGACATTCCGCCGCTGACATTCATCCAGCGGATTCAGGAAGTGGTGCCGCTGACCGATTTGTGGGTCGGGCTGATCAAAGCGCCGGTGTTCGGATTCATCATCGCGCTGGTCGGCTGTTTCCAGGGCATGCTGGTCGAAGGCGATGCCGAAGAGGTCGGCCTGAAAACCACCGCGGCCGTGGTTCAGGCGATCTTCCTCGTGATCGTGCTCGACGCGGTCTTCGCCGTCTTCTTCAGCTCGATCGGGTGGATATGAGCGAAACGTCGCCGATGATTCCAGATTCGGAGGCCGACCAACGGATCATTTCGATCCGCGGGCTGCGCAATGCCTTTGGCGACCAGGTCATCCACGACAATTTGGACCTCGACGTCCGGCGTGGCGAGATTTTGGGTGTCGTCGGCGGATCGGGGACCGGAAAGTCGGTCCTGATGCGGTCCGTGATCGGTTTGCAGACCCCGCAGGAAGGCTCGATTCACGTGCTTGGCGAAGACATGGTAGGGCGCGACGAGCTGGAAGCGAAGAATATCCGTCGCCGCTGGGGAATTCTGTTCCAGGCCGGGGCGCTGTTTTCGACACTAACGGTGGCCGAAAACGTCCAGGTTCCGATGCGCGAATATTTTCATTTGTCGCAGCAATTGATGGACGAAATTGCCGGTTACAAGATCGCGATGACCGGGCTTCCGGCCAACGCGGGGCCGAAATATCCATCGGAACTGTCGGGCGGTATGATCAAACGCGCCGGGCTGGCGCGGGCACTGGCCCTCGATCCTGAGCTTCTCTTCCTCGACGAGCCGACGGCGGGGCTTGACCCGATTGCCGCCCAGCGCTTCGACGAATTGATTGTTTCGCTGCGCGATCAGCTGGGCCTGACCGTTTTCCTGATCACCCACGATCTCGACACGCTTTATGCGATCTGCGACCGGGTCGCGGTGCTGGCCGATCAGACGGTCGTTGCGGCGGGAACGATTGAACAATTGCTGGCTTTGGACCATCCTTGGATTCAAGATTATTTTAACGGACCGCGCGGGCGCGCGGCCAAAGCCGCGTAAAGGGGGCAGGCGACGCAATGGAAACCCGGTCGAACCATGTCCTGGTCGGAGGCGTCGTGCTTGCGCTGCTCGCAGGCTTGCTGCTGTTCATCGTCTGGCTCGCGGGCCTGTCGAACACGCAAAAGCAATGCTTCGACGTCTATTTCCAGCAAGGCGTTAGCGGCCTGAACAAGGGCAGCAGCGTAACCTTTGCGGGCGTGCCCGTGGGCCAGATCACCAAGATTTCGCTGCTTCCGGATCGCCCCGAATTCGTCTGGGTCCGGCTGGAGGTCAATGACGACACTCCCGTCCTCCAGGGCACGTCGGCACAGATCAAGGGCGTCGGCTTCACCGGGGTCAGCGAGATCCAGCTGGACGGTGCGGTCAGTGGCGCGAAGAAATTGTCGCAGCTCGGCCCGCAGGGCTGCCCGGTCATCCCGGCGACGTCGGGCGGCCTTGGAGCCTTGCTGAACAGCGCGCCGGAACTAATCGACCGGATCCAGCGACTGACCGAGCGACTGACCGAATTGCTGAGCGACAAGAACCAGAATTCGATTTCCGATATCCTGGAAAATGTCGACACCACGACACGGGTGCTGGCCGAGCGGGCGCCTGATTTGGCCGACGCCATCGGCGATGCGCGGATTGCCGCACGCAACGCCGGTATTGCCGCCCAGCGCGTCGGAATCCTTGCCGATTCGACGACCAAGCTGGTCAACGAGCAAGGCAAGCCCGCCGCCGAGGATCTGCGCAAGGCGATTGCGTCGGTTCAGAAGGCCGCCGAGAATTTGGATGCGGTGGTCGCGGATGCGCGGCCCGGCGTTCAGAACCTCAGCAAGAATACATTGCCCGAGGCCAACCGCCTGATCCGCGACCTGCGCGACCTGTCGCAATCGTTGAGCGGCTTTTCCGATCGTCTCAACGAAGGCGGCGTCGGCGGCGCGCTCGGCCCGCCCAAGCTTCCCGATTACAAGCCGAAGGACGGCAAATGATGAATGTCATGCGTTTGGCGGTTGCAACCGCTCTCCTTGCCGCGACCGGCGGCTGTGCCCTGCTGGGCGGCGGCAAGACCCCGGCCAGCCTGGCCACGCTGAGCGCGACCGCGCCCGACCCCGGCCCGATCAGCCGATCCGCCAATGCTGGCGAATCGGTGACAATCGAAGTGCCGGTCATAGCCAAGGAAAACCGCACCACGCGCGTCGCCGCGCAGGTCGGATCGACCACCGTCGCCTATATCAAGGACCTGACCCTGGTCGACACGCCCGACCGCCTGTTCAAGGACCTGGTCGCCGAAACCGTGCTTCGCACCACCAACCGGGTCGTGCTGGACAGCGACCAGTCGACGCTGGACCCCGGGCTGGTCGTATCGGGACGACTGACCGATTTCGGCTATGAAGCCGGACAGGGCAATGTCCTGGTCCGTTATGATGCGGCGCTTTCGACCAAGGGCGGAACGCGGGTCGAGACCCGCCGCTTCGAAGCCCGCGTCCCCGCCGACGGCACCGCCGCAACGGTAGGACCGGCGCTGAACCAGGCCGCCAACCAGGTTGCGGTCGAAGTCGCCCAATGGATCGCGCGCTAGGGTCAGCTTTCGACCCATTGCTGACTCTAGGCTTCCGACAGCTTTGCGCCCATTGCGGACGTCAGTCGCAAGGTTTTTGATTCCTCAAAAGTTGTTAGGCCGGCGTGGTGGTTGGCGACTCCGTAGCCTTTGTGCCATCATTGCAAACCATGGCTTTGAAAGCCCTGGGCACTACAATTGAATGAGTTTGCCTGATGGCCGACATATTCCTTTCTTACAAAGCCGAAGATCGCGATCGAGTTCGACCGTTCGTGGAAGCCCTGGAGGCGGCAGGGCACGAAGTGTGGTGGGACGCCCGGATAAGCGGGGGGGAGGATTGGCGGCAGTCGATCGCCGACCAGCTCGATCGAGCCCGCTGCGTGATCGTGGCTTGGTCCGAGCTTTCAGTCGGACCGCAGGGTCGGTTTGTTCGCGACGAAGCAGGCGTCGCTCAAGAAAGTGGTCGCTACCTTCCGATCACAATTGATCGTGTGCGTCCGCCACTTGGGTTCCGCGAAATCCAGGCGATCGACCTGTCGGATTGGGAGGGCGACGTCAGCGATCCCGGGTTTCAGGCAGTGCTCGCTGCTGTGCGGGCGGTTCACGAGGGTCGCTATGTAGCTCCACCGCCAAG
This sequence comes from uncultured Alphaproteobacteria bacterium, assembly GCA_963843855.1. Classification (GTDB taxonomy): domain Bacteria; phylum Pseudomonadota; class Alphaproteobacteria; order Sphingomonadales; family Sphingomonadaceae; genus Sphingomicrobium. Next base: position 348,076 of record CAWJMA010000006.1, on the reverse strand, counting down.
CTTCTCGATCAACCCCCCCCGGTCCGGACCTTCCCGGCGGACGGTGATCACAGGTGGGGCCGCGCTTGCCTCGGCAGCTGCTATAGGCGGTTTTGTGCTGCTGCGACCGGATGCGGCCAATGCCAAGCGGATTGCCATCCTGCCATTCGCTAATCTCTCCGGTGCCCAGCAAGACTATTTCGCTGATGGTCTCGCCGAAGAATTGCGCGGGGCCTTGGCTCGTGCCGGCTTGGAAGTCATTGGTAGAACCAGCACGCAAGCGGTGGCGAACAAAGGGACGGCGACCATCGTCAAGGAATTGGGCGTCAGCTACATCCTGACCGGCAGTATTCGTCGCTCGGCCCCAAACATTCGCGTGAGCGCCCAGCTTACTGCCGGCGACAGCGGCGTAGAAACCTGGGCCGAAAACTTCGACCGTGCCGACGGGGACGCCATTCGGATCCAAGCGGATATCGCCGAACGGGTGGCCAGCGCGCTTAGCATCGCCGTCGGGACGATCCGGAAGGCTCTCGAGATCGGTGGAACTCGCGACTCGCTCGCCCAGGATTATGTCCTCCAGGGCGCAGAGTTGCTGCGAGTACAGGGTCTGACAAAAGAAGTCCTGCGAGCTGTGATTGCCCTCAATGCAAAAGCGATCGCGCGTGATCCCAATTATGTCCGAGCTATCCTGAGCACGGGGCAACTCCAGGCAAGCTACGCCGGACAATTCGCATCGGGGCCGGAAGAGGGCGCGAGATGGCTTGCCGATGCGGAGCGGACGATCCGCCGCGGCGTCAGCTTGGCCCCGACTTTTGGCCCCGCTTACGCCGCCCTCGCGGATTTGGATCGGGGCAGGTTACGCTACCGTCCGGCGCTGGCCGGGTTCCGAAAAGCGATCGAGCTCTCGCCAACGACCAGCAATACGATTGTACGCTCACTGAACGCTCTTCCCTGGATAGGGACACTGGAGGAAGCAGAACGAGCGGCGCGCACGGCGGTGTTGCTCGATCCCTTGTCGCCGACTGCTTATTCCCTACTCAACTTAGTGCTAAGTCTCGCAGGACGAACCTCCGACGCGATTGCAGCGGGCAGAAAGGCCATCGAACTGTCTCCGACAAATGCGAACGCATTGACCCAGCTTGCGTACAGCTATGTTGGAAGCGGGGATTTCCCGGCCGCCCTTCGTACAATCGAGGCACTTAGCGAGGACGACTTCAATCGGCCGTTCGTCCGGGGCGCTATCGCAGCAAAGAAAAAGCAACCAGCCGGCATTGCCCAATCCATCGAAGAGTTGCACAAGCTGTTCGGGGAATTTGCGAGCTATCAGTTCGCTCAGATCTATGCGCTCGCTGGCCAAACCGAGAAATCGCTCTCAGCGTTGGCGGTGGCTGAGAAAGTGATGGATCCCGGTCTCATGTCGACGATGCGTGATCCATTCCTGACGTCCCTGCGCGGGGACGGTCGATTTGCTGCCCTGATTGGTAGGCTGGACTATCCCGTCCGGGATTACTGAGGGCGGATATCGAAACGTTCCGTCCGTTTCCTGCCGCAACATGAATGTCCGCTTTGCGCCCAGTCTGGCCATAGAGGGAGGTGTTTCGAATACTCCGAAACTGCCGTTGGTTAGTTTTATTTCGCTGGATCCTGCCTGGTCAATTTACCGGAGCGTGAAACCTTATGTGCTCCCTGTCTGCCTCTCACCATTTTCCCGGGACTGGACAATGGAACCGAGGAGTTCTTTCTGCATTAAAGTTATCAGCCTCTCGGGCCCGAAAGGCGTCCAGTTTGCGTAACTGATTGATCCAATCGATCGGAAAGTTCAAAAACGAAAAAAGGGGAAATGCCGTGGCAACGGAAGCGCGCTGGCATACTTGGCGAAACATCCATCCTATGCATGCGGTACTGCTCGCTTCATGCCTGCCATTGTTCCTCGGTGCGTTGCTGAGCGACTGGGCTTATTCCACGACCTTCGAGATCCAGTGGATCAACTTCTCCGCATGGCTGATCGCTGGCGCTTTGATATTCGCGAGTTTGGCGCTGCTGTGGGGATTGGTCGACGCACTTAGAGCAGATGCAGCGCGCGGTGGGGGAAAATGGATTTACGTCGGACTGCTGGCGATTACGCTAGTGCTCGGTTTCGTCAATGCGTTGGTTCACGCGAAGGATGGCTGGGCCACAATGCCGATGGGACTGATCTTGTCGGTAATCGTCTTTCTTCTGGCTGTGGCAACAATATGGGCCGGTTTCACCAGGGCACTGACGGGAGAAACGCGATGACCGTGCGTCCCTTCGCACTGGCGCTCACGGCGCTTTTGCTCACCGGTTGCGGCAGCGATACCGACGTCAACCAATATGGTCCCAATCCAGACCTTCCTGATAAGCAGCGAGGCTTGCTACCCAGCATGACCATTGCAAGTCCGGCTGGTTGGGGCGATCGGCGTCCGGTCGTGCCTGAGGGCTATACTATTACACCGATTGCCACCGACCTTAAGATTCCACGGCAGACATTGGTGCTACCGAACGGCGATATTCTGGTGGCAGAAGGCAAGGGCGGCGGTGCGCCGGTGCTTCGGCCAAAGGACACGATCGCCGGCTATTTCAAGAGCAAGGGCACGAGTGCGGTGAAGGGTGGCGATCGTCTCACATTGCTGCGCGACGCCAACGGTGACGGCACCTATGAAAGCCGCGCAGTGTTCGCCGAAAATCTTAATGCCCCTTACGGACTCGCATTGGTCGGCAACCGGCTATTCGTTGCCAATCAGGATGCCTTGGTCCGGTTCGATTACCAGCCGGGACAGATACGCGCGAGTGGGCCGCCAATTACAGTGACGCCGCTGCCTGCCGCGATTAACCATCACTGGACCAAGGCTCTTGCGGCGGGCGCCGATGGTCGCTTCCTCTACGTCGGTATCGGCTCCAACAGCAATATCGGCGAACGCGGCATGGCGGTCGAGGAAGACAGAGCAATGGTATGGGAAATTGATGCCCAGACTGGTGCGTCACGGCCTTTTGCAACCGGCCTTCGTAATCCGACGGCGCTCGCGGTGCAGCCGGGCATCGGTCAGCTATGGGCGGTGGTCAACGAGCGTGACGAGCTCGGTGCCAATCTGGTGCCCGACTATCTTACCTCTGTGCGCGCGGGCGCTTTTTACGGATGGCCATACAGCTATTGGGGCTCGAACTCCCGATCGACGTGTGCGGCCATTCAAGGAAGACATGGTTCGCCGCGCAGTCCGCCCCGATTATGCGCTTGGTTCGCACACCGCACCGCTCGGACTATCCTTCTCAACACCTGCGCTAGGAGCGCCTTTTGCAAGCGGCGCCTTCGTTGGAATGCACGGTAGCTGGAACCGAGAAACTCCCGTCGGATACAAAGTTGTGTTCGTGCCCTTCCGCGGCGGGCGCCCGGCCGGGCCGCCAATCGATGTCGTTACCGGTTTCCAGGCCGATGGCAAGACATTCGGGCGTCCGGTTGGAGTAACGGTGGATCCGCGCGGCGCACTCATTATCGCCGACGATTTGTCGAATACCATCTGGCGGGTCGTACCCCGTAGGCAGACACCGCCTAGATCGCCGGCCAACGCTGCAGCGGGCCAGTGAGCCTGGTCGCAGATTCTTCATCGCCGCCCTATTGCGGTGCTGCGCCAGTGCCCGGCGATTGGGTTAGCCGGTGGAACTTCGACCCGGTCTTGATCGCGGCGGCACTCGGAATAGCAGTACTGCTATGGCGCAACAGCGACGCATCTCGCCATCGGCTTGTAGGCGGTGCGCTCGCACTTGCATTCATATTGTACGTTTCCCCTTTCTGCGCGCTTTCGTCTGCTTTGTTCTCCGCCCGCGTAACGCATCACGTGCTGCTGATTTCCGTTCTAGTCCCGTTACTAGTTTACGCACTTCCAGCGGCTCGTGTTCGCTGGCAAGCGTCGCTCGTACTGTGGACTGGGCTTCAGGCGATCACATTTTGGCTGTGGCATTCGCCGGGACTTTATGCCGCGGCGCTCTCGAGTGACCTCCTTTACTGGGTGATGCAGATCACGTTGGTCGGCACGGCGACGGGCTTTTGGGTGGCCGTGCGCCACTCATCCGTGCCCGCCGCAATTGCCGCGCTGCTTGTAAGCACCGTACAGATGGGCCTTCTCGGGGCCATTCTGACGTTCGCTCAGTCCCCATTTTACCTCCCGCACTTTCTCACTACCCAGCCGTGGGGAATGGACGCGCTCCAGGATCAGCAGCTAGCTGGGCTGATCATGTGGGCGCCCTCGGTCGGCTTGTACCTCGGCGCGGCCCTAGTTCTCGTGCACCGCTGGCTTGCCCAGGAAGAGCGCGGAATTGACATCATGATCGAGCGGCTGCGCGCATGGGGCAATAGCTACACGACAGCGGGGGCATTACTCGCCAATCGGCATCGCTTTCCACTGGATCATGGCGGCGCTGATCCTATTTCAGATCGGCTGGGGCTTCTGGACCGACTGGATGATGCCGGGCGGTGACAAGGTTCGCGCGTATCAAATCCATAGCGCAGCGGGTCTGTCGGTGCTGATCCTCGCAGTCGCTCGGATTGTCTGGCGGATCTTTATCGAGGATCCCTACAATGATGCTGACCGGCAGGGCTGGCAGACGACGATCGCCCATGTCACGGCCTATCTCTTCTACCTAGCGTTCTTCATCTTGCCGTTGTCCGGCTGGATCATGTGGTCGTCGATTGCGGCGCCCGGGCCGCTTTATCTGGGTGGGATACTTCCTTGGCCGCAGGTGCCCCTACACAATCTCGATGTCGCCACCCGCTACGCGATCCTCGACGTGTCAGAGGATGTGCACATTGCATTCGTCATTCTGCTGCTCGTGCTGATTCCGGCACATGTAGGGGCGGCCCTGAAGCACCATTTCTGGGATCGTCACGATGTGCTTGTGGGGATGTTGCCCGAAGTTGAAGATTGGAAGAACGACCTGACAACTTCGCAGCGTAAGTCGCGAGTGCCGCCCGTTCCGAAGGGGTCAGGAGCTGGCTAATCCGAAGCATCACGTCGCCGGGGTCGTTGCGCCGTTTGGCCTTGCTCCATTGGTTGAGTTGTTCGGCAAGGTAAGCGGGCGGCTGGTCGGCCAGCGGCGGGTTGGCGGCGCCGAGGCCCTGCCCTTGCTCGCCGTGGCAGGCGGCACAGGCCTGCAACCCGCGCGAAGGGTCACCTTCATGATAGAGCGGCAGACGCTCCGCGGCAGGCACAGCGCGTGCATCAAAGGCCAGTCCGGCGTAATAGAAGGACACGGCTTTGCGCTCGCGGGGGTCGAGTTGCTTCGCGATCCAGCCCATTTGTTCATGGTGTCGGCGCCCGTCGGCATAGGCTTGGAGCTGCCGTCTCCAGATATCCTGCATCGAGTCCTGCCAGGCGCGGCGAGCCAGCGCCGTTTCCCTGCCCATCGAGCCCATGGCAGGTGAAGCAGGCGTTATTCGCTCCCGCCCCAGCGCCGCTAAGCGCGATAATCCGGCCGTCTTTTGCGAACCGATCGAGCGATCTGGTCTCGGTTGGCGAGCAGCCACCGATGAATATCGTGCAGGCAAGAATGACGTCGATGCGCACTCTTTCGCAACCGATAAATTGCTTCGGTTGTTCCAATCTCTTCCGATCGCCTCCCTGCTGTTATTGAGCGCTGCCTGCAAGCCACCACCCGAGCAGCGTCAATTCATGCCGATGGCCGACGCTGCCCGAGGCAAAGCGGTCATCGAGACGGTTGGCTGCGGAAGTTGCCACACCATCCAGGGCGTCGATTGGCCGCAAGGCAAGGTCGGACCGAAACTCAATGGCCTCGCCGATCGTGCGCTAATCGCCGGCAAGCTACCCAACCGCCCGGATGTTCTCGCTGGCTATATCCGTAATGCGCCCGCGCTGCTGCCCGGTTCTGGCATGCCCGCAATGCCCGTTACAAAGTCGGAAGCGCGAGATATCGCCGCATATCTCTACGAACAGGGAGATCGCTGATGTTCGACGGCTGGCCGCCACCAATGCTGGATCCGGCCGGTCCCTATGCCGGCTCGATCGCCACCCTAAGCTGGATTTTGTTCGTGATGGCGGCGGCCGTAATGATTGTCGTGCTGGGCGCGCTTTATCTGGCCATGTTCGGCCGACGGACTCTTCAGGCGAAGCTTGGCGGCAAGACCTTCATCTGGTTGGGGGGAGTCGCTTTCCCCGCGGTCGTGCTTACCATTCTCCTGGTTTACGGCCTTTCGCTGACCCGTCATCTTTCAAGCTCCGTAAACGAAGGCGAGCTAAGGGTGCGAATTACCGGCGAGATGTGGTGGTGGCGGGTCGCCTACCTCGACCAACGTGGCCGCGAGGTCATTCAGGACGCCAACGAGTTGCATATTCCTGCCGGTCGCCCGATCGTACTGGAACTGGAATCGGCGGACGTCATCCATAGTTTCTGGGTTCCGCGACTGTCAGGCAAGCTCGACATGATTCCGGGCCGCCGCAACATGTTACGCATTCAGGCCGACGCGCCCGGGACATTCGGTGGTCAATGTGCCGAATTTTGCGGCGGCGCACATGCGTTGATGGGCTTCACGGTGATTGCCCACGAACCGGCGCGTTATGCTCGACTGATGCAGACGCGGATGGAGCGAGAGCAAAAGGTCCCCGCTGTCAGCGCGGGCGGCGCGCAATTGTTTGAGACTGCGGGTTGCGCCGCATGCCACCGCATCGCCGGTACCGCTGCCAACGGGCTTGCTGGTCCCGATCTTACCTATGTTGGGTCGCGCCGAACGCTCGGAGCGGGCATCTTGCCCAATAATCGCGGTGCCCTGATGGGCTGGATCGGGAACAGTCAGGCAATCAAGCCGAACAACAGGATGCCACCTTATTCTGTCCTGTCGGCCGAGCAGTTGACCGAGCTTGCTACCTATCTCGAGGCTCAGAAGTGACGTCCGAAACTGGCTTCGACCCGAAACTGTATGACCGCTTTCCGACTGCCGAAGCGCGTCCGCAGAGCGAAGTTGACGAGTTGAACCGTATTTGGGCCGCCCCGCGTGGTTGGCGCAGACTGACCATCGTCAACAATAATTATATTGGCTTGTGGTACGTCGCCACCGCCTTCCTCTTCTTCCTTCTTGCTGGTGTTCTGGCGCTGGTAATCCGAACCCAGCTGGCGCTGCCGCTTCTCGGCGTTCTGTCACAGGAAACTTACAACCAGTTTTTCACCATGCACGGCACGGTGATGATGTTCCTGTTCGCGGTTCCGATGATGGAGGCGATAGGAGTCATGCTGCTGCCACAGATGCTGGCTGCGCGCGATCTACCATTCCCACGATTGTCGGCCTACGCCTTCTGGGCCTATTTCGTCGGCGGACTTTGTTTCTTCTGTTCTATCTTCGTTGGCCTCGCGCCCAACGGTGGCTGGTTTATGTACCCACCGCTGACCAGCACGACCTATTCGCCGGGCATCAACGCCGACTTTTGGTTGCTCGGGATCGGCTTCATCGAGATCAGCGCGATAGCCGGGGCAATTGAAATACTGGTCGGCATCCTCAAGACTCGCGCGCCTGGCATGACACTGGCCCGCATGCCGCTGTTCGCCTGGGCGATGCTGGTATTCGCGGGCATGATCTTGATCGCGTTTCCCGCGGTGATCCTCGCCACGTTGTTGCTAGAATTGGAGCGCGCGCTCAACTGGCCGTTCTTCGATGCCACCCGAGGTGGCGATCCGATGCTTTGGCAGCACCTTTTCTGGTTTTTCGGGCACCCCGAGGTTTACATCATTTTCCTGCCCGCCGCGGGCCTGGTCTCGATGATGGTTGCCAGTCTCGCTAAGACCGAACTGGTAGGCTATCAATTAATAGTGCTCGCAATTTTAGGGACGGGCTTCCTCAGTTTTGGTGTGTGGGCGCACCACATGTTTGCGACCGGCATGCCGACCTTGTCGGTCGGATTCTTCGCCGCGGCCAGCATGGCCGTCAGCCTGCCTGCCGGCATCCAGGTATTCAGTTGGATCGCTACTCTGGGAATTGGCAAACCAAGCTACAACACGCCCACTTTGTTCGTCATCGGCGGACTAATCACCTTTGTCATGGGCGGGTTAACCGGTGTCATGGTGGCGATGGTGCCGTTCGACTGGCAGGCGCACGACACCCATTTCATCGTCGCCCATCTGCACTACGTCCTGATTGGTGGTGCGGTATTCCCAGTTTTCGCCGCTTTTTATTATTGGTTCGGCATGACCAGCCGCAGGGGCTTGTCCGAGCGGATCGGCAAATGGGTATTCTGGCTGATGTTCGTCGGCATGCACCTCACCTTTCTGCCGATGCATCTGACCGGCCTTATGGGCATGCCCCGCCGGGTATATACATATTTGCCCGGCAATGATTGGGAATGGACCAATCTCCTGTCGACTCTCGGGGCGTTCATTTTGGCAGCAGGGATACTATTATTCCTGATCGACCTCGCCCGAAATTTCCGTTTCACCACCGAAGATGACGCCGGAAACCTTTACGGTGGTGGCACGCTCGAGTGGCTGCCCACCGGGCTTTATTCCACCCGGAGCATTCCAGTGGTGAAAAGCCGTCACCCACTTTGGGATGACCCCAAGATGTCCCAGCATGTCGCAAAGGGCCGCTATCTGCTGCCGTATTCGGCCACCGGCCAGCGCGAAACGCTGATTACGAGCCCGCTGCGGGCTGAGCCGCAATATGTGCAAATGATGGTAGGTCCATCCATTTGGCCCTTCCTTGGTGCGGTGTTCACCGCCGGCTTCTTTCTGCTCTTGACGGTGCAGGCCTATGCCCTGTCAATCGTCTGCCTGCCGCTCGCGGCGTTTTCCATTCTACGCTGGCTATGGGACACCGACCGCCACGTGGCGCAGAAGGAAGTTGATGTCGGGGCGGGGATAATGCTCCCCACCTACGTTACTGGTCCGGTCGCCCATGGCTGGTGGGCGGCAATTTGCGTGCTGGTCGTCGCGGGAATGATTTTTCTGATGGCCGTGTTCAGTTATCTATTTGTCTACGGCATCCACCCGGACTTCTGGGACATCCCGACCGATCGCTGGTGGGCATTTCCGATCGCCGCAGGCTATGCGGTCGGCGCGGCGCTGACTTTCTACGGCCGCCACCTTTTGGGACGTGACGGCTCCAGCAACTGGAGTCCAACGGCGGCCCTCCTTTTCGCGAGCGTATTGATCCTCGCGGCGTTCGCGACGGACTGGTTCACTTGGCGAGCGCAGCGTTTCGACCCGGAGATCTCGGCCCAAGGTGCGTTTTCCCATGCCCTGCTCGCCTTGCAGGGGCAGCTGGTCGTCGTCGTCGTGTTGATGGGCGGCTATCTAGCGGCGCGCACCGCCAGCGGCCTTGTCAGGCGCCCACGCAATACGACATTCGATGTTGTCAGCCTGTTCTTGCTCTACACCGCTGCGCAGGGCGCTTCGACGGCAATTCTGCTACGCTTTTTCCCAGCGAGCGGCTGATGCAGTTCTGGCGTAGCTTGCTCGGTGGATTGCTTCTGTGGACGGCACATTTTTTTGCTATCTACACTATCGCCAGTATCTGGCCGGGGACGTTGCTTGCCCGAGTCCTCGTAATGGTGGCGACCGTCATCGTACTCGCCATTGCGGGATGGCGTTCAGTGCTTGTTCTGCGAAATATGCGCACGGCGGCTGACGACCTTCTTTGCTGGTCGGGTGGCTTGTCGCTGCTCGGCTATGCATTGGCCGGGGCAGCAATCATTTACCAAGGCTTGCCCTCCTTCCTGGCGTAGGATGAGCGCAGTGGAGGCTGTTTTGAGGACTGGACGATAGCGGCATTGCCCGCTCGGCGCTGGTGGCGATTGGGGAGAAGCCGCCGGTTGAAGCGCTCCTCATTGGCACCAAGCTCCTTCGGTTACGCAATCCGACTCATTTCCAAGAACGTTGGGTTCGGTTCTCCAGCTCATCGTGCGGAACCTAACCCTTGCCCAGAAATTTCTGTCATCATGGATTGGAAACTGATCGGCTACCTCGTCTCCGGCCTCAGTGTAGCTCTACTGGGAGCCGCTGCTTGGCCATCTACGCCGGAGGGATGGAGGATTCCTCTATTGATTCCCGGAATGGCTGCGTCAATCGCCGGCATGATGTGCCGCTTCGTGTCACACCGCCATGACAAGGCCGCGATCGCCTTCGCGCAGGAAGAGGCGCGAAAAGCCAATCAAATTAGCGGAACAATGCGCTCCACGAAAGGGGATCCGCGCGCTGAAGTCGAGGTGTGAAATCCAGGCAATTGCCTAGCCGGTTCGGAAAGATCTCCATACGACGCGACCGTTCCCGATTGAGCGATGTACGGCCGGAAAAGCCGCTTGGCGCTCAGAAGCGGACAGTCGGCTTTCGGCCAGTACCGGTCATTCGCTAGAGTCAATTTCGACCCAAAGGCGACATCAGCGCCGCGAGAAAGGGCCATCGGGGAGACGCCCACTGCCGGGCGACTCCCCCTGACTTAATTACTGGCCGTCAGCGGACTTCAAGTTAGTTGCCTTCATCTTGCCGCGCTGGTCTTCCTCGACATCGTAGGAAACACGATCGTTTTCGCGCAGCGTGCTCATTCCAGAGCGTTCGACATCGGAGATGTGGACGAAAGCATCCGGTCCACCGCCCTCTGGCTGGATGAAGCCGAAACCTTTAAATTCGTTGAAAAACTTGACTGTTCCTGTGGGCATTCTTTCATTCCTTCAATCATCCGGCCTAAATGCCGGACCGTAAAAGCTAAGAGCAGCGACTGAGAAGGAAAAAGGAGCCGCAAAGCGCCATTGCCCGTCCGTTTGCGACCGGTAGCAAGTCTTGATACCGCAAGCGCATTTCAATGTCCCCTTTCGACCCACTGAAGACATTGAATGCATATGACAGGTTGGTTCATGCGCTGGCTCCACATACCTTTTTTCGCTCTTTTGGTCGCGTGTCTGCCCGACATCCCAGAGATCGCGAAGGGTTTGTCGTTAAATGTGGAAGACGGAACGCGAATTCTTGATCAAAGCGTGAAAGCTCAATTTCCGGTGGGGAGCGATGAGCAAAAATTACTCGTCGAGTTGAGCCGACAAGGCTTCAAGAGAAAGCTGTTGGATGGCTACTATGGCGTTCGAAGCACGACCTACGCTCGTGGTGATGCAATGCGAACATACTGGGCCGTCCACTGGCTCGAACGGCGGGGCAAAATTACCGAAGTCCGCTGTGTCTACGGGAGCGGCTATCCATTCAGCTAAAGTCAGGTTTCCACCCAAAGCTGACTTTAGCAAATGTCTCATTGGCTCCTGTTTCCGAATTGGCGATGGAGCGCCGTAATCAGCCAAGTGACTTGCTCGCCTGTTCGAAGACGTCCTTTGACAGGCCGGGAGCCGCGACAATGCGTTCGAGTTGTTCGCGCATCAGGGCCGAGCGGAGCGGTTCCAGTTTCTTCCAGCGGCCGAGCGGCGGTACGAGGCGCGCGGCGACCTGCGGATTGATGCCATCGGCTTCGATGATCATGTCCGCCAGCATCCGGTAGCCGCGCCCCGAGGCGTGGTGAAACACCCACGGGCTGCTGGCGAGCCCGCCCGCCAGCGCGCGCAGGCGATTGGGGTTTTTCATCGTGAAGTCGGCATGCCGCTTCAAGGCTTCCACGACGTCGAGCGTGTCGGCGCGCGGGGCCGAGGCCTGGATCGCGAACCATTTGTCGATGACCAGGGAATCGCCCGCGAACCGATCGTAGAAATCGGCCAGCGCGGCCTCCCGCTCGGGCCCGTCGAGCATCGAGAGGACGGCAAGCGCGCCTTGCCGGTCGGTCATATTGTCGGCAGAATCATATTGCGCCTTGGCGAGCGCGGCACCGCGAACCGGATCGCCAGCGGCAAACAGCGAGAGCGCGACCGTCCGGAGGCGGCGAATGCCCTTGGCCGCGCTGGACAGATCGTCGCCCGGCGCGCCAGCGGCGTGGGCAGCGGCGAGGTCGTCGGCCAAGGCGGTGCCGATCGCGCTGCGAAGTGCCTCACGCCGCTGGTGGATGAGATCGGGATCGACCATTTCGAAGCGGTCTGCGACCAAGCCTTCCGACGGAAGCGTCAGCGCCTCGCCCTTGAACGCCGGGTCGAGCGAATTCGAGCGAAGCGTGGCGCCGAGCGCGTCAATCACCGGTTGCGCCTCGCCGCCGTCGACCAGCACGCGATAGGCGAGTTCCTGGATCGCTTCGAAGCGCGCGAAGGGATCGTCGTCGGCGGTGGCCAGTGCCTCCAGTTCGCCGGCGGCGCGAGCGACCTGCATCGTGACGGGTGCAGAGAAACCGCGGTTGATCGACAGCAATGCGCCGTCGGGCGCGTCGTCGAAGCGGATCGCGGCCTCTGCCGTGTCGAGGATGACCAGCCGTTCGGCCCCCGCCGTCCCGTCCGCGCCGATCAGCGCAGTGCGCAGCGGGATGACCATCGGCTTCTTGTCTGGCTGGCCCGGGGTTGCCGGAACCGTCTGCGTCAAGTGGAGGATCGCGCCATCGCCGTCGCGCTCCATTCGGGCGGTGACTGCCGGGGTACCGGCCTGCGAATACCATAATTTGAAGTGGGTCAGGTCGCGCCCGCTGGCATCCTCCATCGCCTTGACGAAATCGTCGCAGGTCGCCGCTTCGCCGTCATGCCGTTCGAAATAGAGGTCGGTGGCTTTGCGGAAGGTCTCGGCGCCCAGCATGACGTGCAACATGCGGATCACCTCGGCACCCTTGTTATAGATGGTCGAAGTGTAGAAATTGGTGATTTCAAGGTAGGAATCGGGGCGCACCGGATGCGCCAGCGGGCCCGAATCCTCGGGGAATTGCACGGCGCGAAGCAGCCGCACATCGTCGATCCGCTTGACCGCCGCCGAGCCGATGTCGGCGGAGAAGCTCTGGTCGCGGAAGACGGTGAAGCCTTCCTTCAGCGAGAGCTGGAACCAGTCGCGGCAGGTGACGCGATTGCCCGACCAATTGTGGAAATATTCGTGGCCGACGACCCCGGCAATGGCATCGAAATCGCCATCGGTCGCGGTCTGGGTGTCGGCCAGCACGTAGCGCGAGTTGAAGACGTTGAGGCCCTTGTTCTCCATCGCGCCGAAGTTGAAATCGTCGACCGCGACGATGTTGAACCGGTCCAGGTCATATTCGCGGCCGTAAACCTGCTCGTCCCACGCCATCGACTGTTTCAGGCTGGCCATGGCGTGACGGGTCTTGGGCAAATCCTTGGCGCGGACCCAGATGCCGAGATCGACCTGGCGGCCGCTGATCGTCAAGAACGTGTCGCGCAGGACATCGAGATCGCCCGCGACCAAGGCGAACAGATAGGACGGCTTGGGGAAGGGGTCGTGCCATTCGGCCCAATGGCGGCCATCGTCCAATTCGCCGCCATCGACCGGATTGCCGTTGGCCAGCAGAACCGGATAGCGCGCCTTGTCGGCGGTCATTCGGACCCGGTAGACGCTGAGCACGTCCGGCCGGTCGGGGTGGAAGGTGATCCGCCGGAAGCCTTCGGATTCGCACTGGGTGCACAGAATTCCGCCCGACGCGTAAAGACCCATCAGCTTCGAATTCGCCTCCGGGAAAATGGCGACTTCGGTGGTTATGGTGGCTTCGGCGCCCCGCACCTCGACGACCAGGTCGTCGCCCTCCAGTGCCCAGCGCGCGTCTTCGCCGTCGACGGTCACCGACAAGGGTCGAAGCCCGTCGCCGGCCAGCCGCAGCGGACGGTCATGATCACCGTTTCGAACGATGGTCAGTTCGGCGCGGACCCGGGTTTCGGCCGGATCGAGATCGAGCGTCAGCGCGACCTGCGGCACCCACCAGTCGGGCGGCGTATAATCCTTACGGAAGATGGCGACATGATCGGGCGAAGGCGGGGCTTCGGGATTGGTGCGGGCGTCCATACACCCCAGCTAGGTGGTGGCGGGCCCCGGCGCAACGGGGTCGCTTCGGGCAAGCGCAAAACTGGCGCTTTCCATCGGAAATGATCGGCTGTATTGCCCCTATAATACGGGGGGGCCAATATTATTCTTCGATCACCCGGCGGGCCGAACGCGGGTCACGATGGCGATGGATTGGAAGGCCAGGCATCTGGCCGAACTTCCGGCCGATCAGCAGGCCATGATCGTGATGAAGCCCGACGTTCCGGCCGAGGAGCCGACGACCAGATAATCAGGCCGCGTCGGGGTTGGCGATCATCTGCGGTCGGCTGCGCGTCCACAAGGCGAGCACCATTCCGCCGATCGCCAGCCCTGCGCCGGCGGCGGCGAGTGGAGTCCAGCGAAATCCCTCGAACCCGGTCGACAGTGCCATGGCGATAATCGGCACGATCGCACTGGAATAAGCGGCCTTTCCAGGCCCCAGCTTGCGGACGACCGGATAATATAGAGAGAAGCACAGCACCGACGCCGCAAGCGCGAGATAGACAACGCCCAGCCAATAGCCGGGACGCGGATCGAACACCGGTGCGCCGGTCAGCACCAGCGCGATGACGATATCGAGCGCGGCACCGATCGCCATCGCCCAAGCGAGCAGCGCGAACAGGGGAAGATCGCGAACCTTGGGCCGCGCCTGATAGACATTCGACACCGATGCGCCGAGCATTCCGACCAAGGTCCAGCCGATCCCGACCGCCAGCATTTTCCCGTCAAGCGCTGGATTGTCGCGATATTCGTGCAGGAAGAGCAGCCCGATTCCAGCCGCCGCAATCGCGCTTGCGCCCATGAAACGCCCATCGGGCTTTTGCCCCAGCATCCACCATGCGAGCAGCGCGTTCGGCACCATCAACAGCGCGAATACGGTCGCGACGAGACCCGACGTAATGAAATGTTCGGCCATGTAGACCGCGTTGAAATTGATGGTGAATTGCGCGATTCCGATCAGTGCGGCGGCGCCGATCAGGCGGCGGTGCGGGCGCAGCCGATCGCCATTCCATTTCGCGACGGCAAACATCGCGGCAGCCGCCAGGACGAAGCGATACGACACCGACCATTGCGCCGGCACGGTGCCCAGTTGGTCGCGAATAACGATCCACGTCGAACCCCAGATGACGGTGAAGATGATGAAGGGAACGACAATACCATGAACGCGCCCCGGGGCCGCGGTCATAAGGCGCGAATGGCCTGGGCGAGCGCCGCGACGGCGTCCATATCCTGATCCCAGCTGGTCACCAGCCGCACTTCGCCCGGGGCCCAGTCGTAAAAGTCGAAGCCTTGGGCCCGCAATGCGGCGGCTTCCGGCGGGGACATCCTTACGAACAATTCGTTGGCTTCGACCCGGTGGACCAGGCGCTGCGGGCCGCAGGCATCGGCGAGAGCCGTCGCGGCAGCATTGGCGGCAACGGCATTGTCGCGCCACAGGTCGCCGTCGAGCATGGCGAGGATTTGCGCGGCGGCATAGCGCCCCTTGCTCATCAAATGGCCCGAGCGTTTGCGAATACGCCTGATGTTGTCGGCCATGCCCGACTTGAAAAGGATCAAGGCTTCGGCATTCATTCCGCCATTCTTGACGAAGCCGAAGCTGAGCGCATCGACGCCGGCGCGCCACGTCAGGTCGGCGGGGCTGGCGCCGGTCGACGCCACCGCATTGGCGAAACGAGCGCCGTCGAGATGAAAACCGAGACCGCGCTGTTTGCAAAAATCACCGAGCGATGCGGTTTCGTCGGCCGAGTAAGCGAGGCCATATTCGGTTGCGTTGGTGATGCTGAGCGCAGCGGGCTGGACCTGGTGAATATCCGGTCGAATCCGGTCGCATGCGGCGGCCGCGGCATCGAGGGTGACTTTCGCACCCGGCCCGTCGAGCAACGCCAGTTTTGCGCCATGGGTGAAGAAGCCCGGGGCGCCCGCCTCGTCATTTTCGATATGCGCGTCGCGGTGGCAAAGGATCGCGCCGGACGGCGGGCACAGCGCAGCCAAAGCGAGACAATTAGCGGCTGTTCCGGTCGTCACCCAGATCGCCTCGACCGGAGTTTCGAACAGCTCGGAGAAGGCGCCATCTAGTCGCGCGCTCAAGCCGTCACCGTCATAGGCCGTATCGAGCCGGTTCGCCTCGACCAGCGCGGCGAGCACGGCCGGATGAGCGGCGGCGGCATTGTCGGAGAAGAAGCGCATGGCCGAATGGCATAAGGCGGCGACCGTTGCCGTCAATCGCTTATCGCGGTGGGCCAGGACGGCACACGTGAAAAGAGGTCCAGCGCCAAGGCGCTGAACCCCCTCCAAACGCCATACCGGTGACTAGAGCTTGTTCGACACGTTGTTGAACGTATCGCCCAGCTTGGTGCCGATGCTGGTCATCGCAGTAATCGCGGCGACTGCAATCAGGGCGGCAATCAAACCATATTCGATTGCCGTAGCACCGCGCTCGTCACGTAACAGGTTGAAAAGACGACGCATGATCATTCCCCTTCCATTGGGACGATCACATTGCGCTTTATAGGTTAACGAAACCCTGCACCTGCGACGAACCGCCTAGCGGGAGCTCAGAGCTTGTTGGACGCGTTATTGAACGTGCTGCCGAGCTTCGTTCCCACGCTGGTCAGCGCGGTGATGGCGGCAACCGCGATCAAGGCTGCGATCAGGCCATATTCGATGGCTGTCGCGGCGCGATCATCGCGCCATAAATTCCAGAATCGACGCATGCTACATCCCCTTGGTTCGTCGCAGGGAAAATGCAGCGAGAAGGTAAGCAAAGTCCTAACGAGATCGCATTGCTGCCGGCCAACGCAGACGGCGAACGATCATTTTAGGGCGATTGCATTTTCGGGATGATCCGGATTTCCCAAATTGCACTGCCGCTAGGGCAATGGAATTTGGGAAATGGTGCTGCCGGTGAGGATTGAACTCACGACCTCAGCCTTACCAAGGATGCGCTCTACCACTGAGCTACGGCAGCATGTCGGATGGACGGGCGCGCCTATGGCGGGTCGGCTGGCGCTCGTCAAGCGCTTGGCGCAAGCGTCAGATCGGTTTAGGCTCATCGGCATGGCGACGATCGACAAGGAACGCGAAGAACGGCTCGCCGCGGCGCTGCGCGAGAATCTGCGAAGACGCAAAGCGCAGGCGCGCGAGCATGGGCCGTCGACGCCAGATCCGGCGCCAAAGGATTAAGTAGCCGCGCCCATTGTGAAGGCGTTGAGCTTGTTGCCGTCTGGGTCGCGGAAATAGCCCGCATAAAACCCGCCGCCGCGATCGCCGGGCGCGCCTTCGTCCGTCCCGCCATTGGCAAGGGCAATGTCGTACAGCCGTTGCACCTGGGCCGGATCCCTGGCCTCGAGCGCGACCATCACGCCGTTGCCGATGGTCGCTTTCTGACCGTCGAACGGGGTGGTGATGCCGATTCCGGCACCGCCATTCGGCGCACCCCAGGCGATGAATTGCTCATTTTCCATCATTCGGCCAACACCGAGCTCGCCGCACAGCGCGTCATAGAATTTCGCTGCGGTTGGCCGGTCGTTCGTCCCAAGCGTCACATAGCCAATCATGTCTCTCTCCCTTCGAGTCGCCAGGCGAGAACATAATACGAACAAATGCCCCGGTCAAAGCGGTGCGCATTGATCCTTCAGCCAGTCAAGGTCGGCGCCTGCAAGCTGCGGCCCGATCTTGGCCAGCACCTGGGCATGATAATCGTCGAGCCATGCCTTTTCCTTCGCGGAGAGCATGCCGCGGACGATCAGGCGTTTCTCGATCGGCACGAAGGTCAGCGTTTCGAAGCCGAGCATTTCCTTCTCGGCGCCTTCGATTTCCTTCGGAACGACGAGAACGAGATTCTCGATGCGGATTCCGAAATCACCGGTCTTGTAGTAGCCCGGTTCGTTCGAAAGGATCATTCCGGCGCGCAGCGGTTCGTCGCCACCCGGCTGGCTCGACCCGACTGGCGAGATGCGCTGCGGCCCTTCGTGAACGCTCAGGAAGCTGCCGACCCCGTGGCCAGTGCCATGGGCATAATCGACGCCGGCATCCCACAATGGCCGCCGCGCGAAGCTGTCGAGCTGCGAGCCGCGCGTGCCGTTGGGGAACAACGCGGTGGCAATCGCGATATGGCCCTGGAGGACGCGCGTGAAACGGTCGCGCATCTCGGCAGTCGGTTCGCCGATCGGCACGGTGCGCGTGATGTCGGTGGTGCCATCCTGATACTGGCCGCCCGAATCGACGAGGTAGAGCGTGCCGGGCTTGAACGGCAGGTTCGATTCCTCTGTCCCCTTGTAATGGGGCAGCGCACCGTTGGGCCCGTAGGCCGAGATCGTGTCGAAGCTGAGATCCTTGAGATCGCCATGCTCCTTGCGCAGGCCTTCGAGCTTGTCGGCGGCGATCATTTCGTCGAGTTCGCCGCCGGGCGCTTCGTCCACGACCCATTTGAGGAACCGCGACACGGCGGCGCCGTCGCGCGCCTGGGCCGCCTGATGGCCCGCAATCTCGGCTTCATTCTTGATCGCGCGCGGCAATACGGTGGGATCACGGCGCTTGAAGACCCGCGCCCCGCCCTCTTCCAGCGCCTGGCCGATCGCGGCGACCGAAAGTTCGGGATCGACCACGACCAGTTTTCCCGGAAAGCGATTTCAGATAATCCTCGAACGCCTCGCGCTCGTGCAGGCGAACGCCATTGCCAAGGTGGGCACGAACGTCGTCGCCGATCTTTTCGCCCTCGACGAACAAATCGGCGGTGCCATCCTTGTGCGCAATCGCAAAGGCCAGTGCGACCGGAGTTCGCGACACGTCCGCACCGCGCACGTTGAGCGTCCATGCAATCGAGTCCAGCGCCGCCAGAACGGCGGCATCGGCGCCTTCCTTTTCAAGCCAGTCGGCGATGTCGTGACGCTTTTGCGCGCTCGACTTGCCGGCCAAAGCATCGGGCTGGACGACCAGCCGCGCCTTGGAAGGTTGCGGCCGGTCGGCCCAGACCTTGTCGATCGGGTTTTGGCCCGACGGCGACCAATTCGGCACCATTGGCGGCCAGTTGCTCGGTCGCGATGCGGACCCATTCGCCGGTGTGCAGCCACGGATCGTAACCGATCCGCGCACCCTTTGGCGCATTTTCCTTGAGCCATTGTGCTGCGCTCGTTTCCGGCACCGACTGGTAGCTCCATTCGGATGGGGAGACCTGCTGGCGGACCTGGATGGTATAACGCCCGTCGGTAAAGATTGCCGCTTCCTGGGGCAGGACGACGGCGCTTCCGGCCGAGCCCTTGAAGCCGGTCAGCCATTCGAGACGTTTGGCGTAGGTCCCGACATATTCGCTCATATGCTCGTCGGTCAGCGGGACGACGAAGCCGTCAAGGCGGTCGGCCTTGAGTTGTTCGCGAAGGGCCGCGAGGCGATCGGCATAAGACGACATGGCATTCTCCTTGTTGATTGCTAGATAGGCTGCAAACCGACGAAGTTCCACCTTCTGGAGAGCCCATGTCCCTACCTCCGCCACCGATCGCCGAGCGCCGCCCCCACAGCAACGAGGCGCATGGCGTGTCGTGGGACGACGATTGGAACTGGCTTCGCGATCCCGGCTATCCCAACGTCACCGACAGCGATGTGCTGGGTTATTTGAAGGCCGAAAACGCCTATTTCGAAGCGGCGATGAAGCCGCACGGGGCACTGGTCGAGACGTTGTTCCAGGAAATGAAGGCGCGCATCAAGGAGGACGACAAGAGCGTCCCGGTCCGCGATGGCGACCATGTTTATTGGTGGGAGTTCAAATCCGAGACGCAATATCGCGACTGGTATCGGCGCAAAGGTCGCGAAGGTGAGGCCGAGCTCATTTACTCCGAAAATGCCGAGGCCCAGGGCAAGGACTATTTCCGCCTGGGTGCGATTGCCGTCAGCCCCGACGCCCGCCTGTTGGCCACCCTGGCCGATGCCGACGGGTCGGAGCGGTTCAAGTTGATCGTCCGCGACCTCGCCACCGGCCAGGACATGGAAACCGTCACCGATGTCGGGATCGGCCAGCCGGTGTGGACCAGCGACAGCCAGGGGCTGGTTTTCACCGAGGTCAACGATCAGTGGCGCAGTTACCGTGCGCGCTATCACCGGATCGGCGCCGACCCGGCCGAGGCGGTGACGTTGTACGAAGAAAAGGACGACATTGCCTTCTCGGTCGGGGTGGATCGGACGACCGACCGCAGCCTGATCATCGTGTCTACCGGGAACAACAGTTCGACGGAGGTGCGCTTCGTCGGCGCCGACGATCCGACCCGGCCGCTGACCCTGGTCCGACCGCGCGCGCCCGACCGGCAATATGAAGTGGATGCCGCGCACGGCCGCCTGTGGGTTCTGGCCAACGACAGCCACGTCAACTTCCGAGTTGCGAGTGCCGACATTGGCGCGCCGGGCAACTGGACCGAGGAAATGGCCGGGAGCGACGAGACCTACATCACCGGTATCACTTCGCACCGCGACCATTTGCTGGTCAGCGCACGGGTCGGCGGGCTCGACCAGCTTTACCTGCGCCATTACGACAATGGCGGGCTGACCCGACTGCCCTTCGACGAAGCGAGCTACAGTGCCGGCTTTGGCGGCAATCCCGAATATGCGCCCGACGCGTACCGCGTCGCTTATACGTCGATGGTCACGCCGACGACGGTCTATGATTACCATCCGGCGCGCGGCGAGTTGGAGACCCTGAAGGTCCAGGAAATTCCGTCGGGTTATGACGAGAACGCTTACGTTACCGACCGACTGATGATCCCGGCGCGCGACGGGACCAAGGTTCCGGTCTCGGTTCTTCGCCGCAAGGATTTTGCTCGCGACGGCAGCGGCAAGCTGTTCGTTTATGGCTATGGTGCCTACGGGCACGCCATTCCGCCAAGTTTCTCGACCAGTCGATTAAGCCTGGTCGATCGCGGTTTTGCCTATGCCATCGCGCATATCCGCGGCGGCGATGACCTAGGCTACCAATGGTTCCTGGACGGAAAGCTGAAGGCGCGAAACAATGCGTTCAACGATTTCGTCGACGTGACCCGGGGCTTGATCGACGAAGGCTATGCCGCGGCCGGACGGGTCGCGGCGCAGGGCGGATCGGCGGGCGGCGAATTGATGGGCGCGGCGGTCAACCAAGCCGGCGAATTGTATGGCGCGGTGGTTGCCGATGTCCCGTTCGTCGACGTACTCAATACCATGCTGGACGACACCTTGCCGCTGACGCCGGGCGAATGGACCGAGTGGGGCAACCCGATTGCGGACCGCGACGCATTCGACCTGATCCGAAGTTACAGCCCCTATGACCAGGTCCACGCCCGCGATTATCCGCCGATGCTGATTACCGGCGGCCTGACCGATCCGCGCGTCACCTATTGGGAGCCGGCGAAGTGGGCCGCGAAGTTGCGCGCCAACAAGACCGACGACAATTTGCTGCTGCTCAAGATCAACATGGGCGCCGGGCACGGCGGCAAATCGGGCCGCTGGGAAAGCCTGCACGAAATCGCCGAGGCCTATACCTTCGTGCTGACCCAGATCGCCGATTGATGCGACCCGTTCTGCTTGCACTGCTGGCAGTGGCGCTCGCGAGTCCCGCAGTGGCCGCCCCGCTCCCAATCGCATCGGCGAGCATTTTGCGTGACGGCGACAGTTGGAGCGCCGATTACCGCCTGCATGTGCGGGCACCAGTCTGGTTGTTTTCCAAGTCCGTGTTGCCACGGCAATCAAGGACATCTTGGCGGAACGGATCGATCCGGATCCTGACGCCCGGCGTCCGGCTTGAACGACTGGGTCACTATGACGCGCTAGTTGCCGACAAAGGTTACCTGCCAGCGCGAGTCCGAATGCAGTTTTCGCCCTATTTCAAGGACATCGAGGCCGGCTATGATCCGGCCATCGCTCTCGGCGGTGACGCGATTGCGATCTACGCCGACGCGTTCAAGGTCGTTCCCATGCCGTCGCGCGGCGCGGCGCTTGCGGCGCCGAAGGATGAGGATTCGCTGCCTGCATCCGCGCAGCCGACCCGGCTTACCTTCCGCGACCGGGCAGGGCCGATCCTGTTCCGCGGGCAACGGGTGTCGGCGGCAAGCAGCGACAGCGGTGAAACCTATGTGGTTTTCGGGAAGATCGACCCGGTCATCGGACCGGCATTGACGACGATCATCGATCCGCGGATGCCAGAGTGGATCAGTGCTTATCTAAAGCGCGAGATTCCTGAGATCCTCGCCAATTATCGACGGCGGATGGGTCCGGCGCCGGTCGGGCAGCCGATGCTGATCGCATCCTGGCAAGGACCGACGCCGAACATGCTGAGCCTTGGCGGAAGCGTCCTTCCGGGACTGGTGACGATGGTTTTTGAAGGGGAAGGCGCGGTGTCGCCTAATCCCAGAACGACCAACTACGCCCGGTGGTTCGTAGCGCACGAGGCCGCGCATTTCTGGCTTGGTCAGGCAGTCGGCTATTCAAGCCCGGCCGAAAGCTGGATCACTGAAGGGGGCGCCGATCTGCTCGCAATTCGCGCCACCGGCGCGGCCGATCCAACGTTCGATGTCCGCGCGCGCTTGCGGGAGGCACGCGCCGAATGCGCACCCTTTCTCAAGAGAGGCGGAGTCGCGAGCGCCTATCTGCGCGACGGCGATTTTCGCGCTTACTACGCCTGCGGGACGCTGATTGCGCTGGCTGCAGAACAGGCCAGCGGAGGCGATTTCACGTCATTCGTGAAGGCTCTGATCGATCGTCATGGAGCCCGGAGAATCGTGACCAGGGCCGACTGGCTCGCTTTGCTCAACGAACGTTCGCGCGATACTGCCGCTTCCCAAGCGATCGCGGACCTGCTGGATCGGGCGCATGCCGACCCGGATATCGCGATCAACCGTTTACTCGCGGCGGCGCGGCTGAGTGGGCAGTTCGAAAGGAAGGCACCATGAACCGGCCAGTCTTTGAACATAGCGTAACGGCACTGGCCGAACACATCGACGAGCTGGGCCATGTCAACAATGCGGTCTGGGTCCAGTGGATCCAGGAAGTTGCGCTGGCGCATTGGTACAGCGTTGCCGATCCGGCCCATCAGGACGATTACATTTGGGTCGTGGTACGCCACGAGATCGACTATCTTCGCGCGGCGTTCGAGGATGAGGTGCTGACCGGCCGCACGTGGGTCGGGGACGCACCCAAGGGCGCGCGGTTCGACCGGCACATGGAATTCGTCGGCGACGACGGCAAGGTCAGGGTGCGCGCGACCACGCAATGGGCGATTATCGACAAGGCGGCGGGGCGGCCAATCCGGGTGCCTCCCCATGTCATCGCGCCGTTCCTCACCAAGGAATAAAGCCGGGCCGATTGACGAGTCGACCCGTGTCGGCGCAGGCTGTCACTGCATGAGCAGGATCATCCTCCACGACTATTTCCGGTCGTCCGCTTCTTACAGGGTCCGGATCGCGCTCAACCTGAAGGGCATCGCCTACGAGCGGGTTTCGGTGAACTTGGCTGAAGGCGCCCAGAAATCGGCCAAATATCGCGCGGTGAACCCGCAGGGCTTCGTCCCGATGCTCGACATCGATGATCTCAAGCTGTCCCAGAGTTTGTCGATTGCGGTCTATCTCGACCAGACCCGGCCCGAGCCGATGTTGATGCCGCGCGATCCGGCCGACGGGGCACATGTGCGCGCGATGGCGCTGGCGATTGCCTGCGACATTCATCCGCTGAACAATTTGCGCGTCCTTAAATATCTCAAGGGTCCGCTGGCCTTGAGCGAAGAACAGAAGGACGAATGGTACCGCCATTGGGTTGCCGAGGGCCTCGCGGCATTGGAGGAAATGGCGCGGCCCCGGGCCGGGGCGTTCCTGTTCGGCAACGAGCCGACGCTGGCCGATGTCTGCCTAGTGCCGCAATTGTACAATGCGCGCCGGTTCTCGGTGCCGCTCGATCCCTATCCGACCTTGCGGCGAGCCGACGAAACGGCGAGCGTCCATCCGGCATTTGCCGCCGCCCATCCCGACAAGATCGCCCAGGAGGAAGCCGCATGAGCCGCGTCGACACCATGACCCGAGGGATGACCGAGACACGGCCGATCACCGATGTCGCGATTCCGCCGATGCGCGACAAGGTCAGCGATGATGAATGGAAGATCCGGGTCGACCTGGCCGCCGCCTACCGACTGATCGCTTATTACGGCTGGGACGATTTGATCTTCACGCATCTGTCGGCGCGTATCCCCGGGCCGGAGCATCATTTCCTCCTCAATCCGTACAATCTGATGTTCGAGGAAGTGACCGCAAGTTCGCTGGTCAAGGTCGACACGAACGGCAATCCGGTCGACGAAACGCCGTTCATCACCAACCCGGCCGGGTTCACCATCCATAGCGCGATCCACATGGCGCGCGAGGATGCGCAGGCCGTCATGCATCTCCACACCCCCGCCGGGCAGGCGGTCAGCGCGCATGACGAAGGGCTGTTGCCGTTGACCCAGACCGCGATGCTGGTGCGCGGCGATTTGGCCTTCCATGACTATGAAGGCGTCGCCACCGACCTCGACGAGCGCGAGCGACTGGTCGCCGACCTCGGCACCAAAAGCGGCATGATACTGCGCAACCACGGCACGCTTGCGGTCGGCGCGAGCGTCGGCGAATGCTTCCTCAAGCTCTATTTCATCGAGCGCGCCTGCCAGGCCCAGACCATGGCGCTGTCGGCGGGGGACCGGATCAGCAACCCGCCGCAAGGCACACCCGAACTGGCAGCCGAGCAGGGTGCCGTCGGTCTGAATATAGCCGCCAAGATGCTCGCCTGGCCCGCCCTTCTCCGCAAGGCCTATCGCCTCGACCCGAGTTTCGCGACCTGACGGCCTTCAAAGTGTCACGTGGCCTCCCTATCTAGGCTGCGGGCGGGGGATGACCGAGAAAAGGTGTCCCGATGAATATCCTGATGGTGCTGACCAGCCACGCCAAGCTTGGCGATACAGGCAAGAAGACCGGCTTCTGGCTCGAGGAGTTTGCCGCTCCTTATTATGTTCTTAAGGATGCCGGCCACCATATCACGTTGGCGAGTCCCAAGGGCGGCCAGCCGCCACTCGATCCGAAGAGCGACGAGCCCGATGCGCAGACCGAAGCGACCAAGCGGTTCAAGGCCGACGATGCCGCGCAAGCACAGCTCGCGACCACCGAAACGCTTGATTCGATCGATCCCGCCAAGTTCGAAGGGGTATTCTACCCGGGTGGCCACGGCCCGATGTGGGATCTTGCCGAGGACATGACGTCCAAGAAGATCATCGAAACGACCCTGGCCGCCGACAAGCCGGTCGCACTGGTCTGCCACGCGCCCGCAGCGCTCAGGAATGTTCAGTCGGAAGACGGTCGGCCATTGGTCGAAGGTCGCCGGGTGACCGGCTTTACCAATGCCGAAGAAGAGGCCGTCGGCCTGACCGACGTGGTGCCCTTCCTGCTGGAAGACGAATTGAAGAAGCTTGGTGGGGATTATAGCGAAGGCGGAACGTTCACGACCCATGTCGTTCGCGACGGCTGGTTGATCACCGGTCAGAATCCACCGTCGAGCGAAGCGACCGCCCAGGCGCTGCTGGAGGCGCTGGTCGCCGAGCCTGCCGACGCCTGATCATATCTGCTGAAAAGCACATCGCCGCAGCGATCCGATGGATGGCTGCGGCGAGTAAATGGTCGGGGAGAGAGGATTCGAACCTCCGGCCCCTGCCTCCCGAAGACAGTGCTCTACCAGGCTGAGCTACTCCCCGACCGGAACCCGCGGTGCCACCGAAGTGGGCGCGGGAGCCAAGGCGAGCGCTCCACTAGCGGTAGGTTGGGCGGGACGCAAGCATGTTGGCTCAGCCTTTGAGGACCTTGAGCCAATCGCCGTGGCGGACGAACTTTTCGCGCGGTGAGCCCGGCCGTGCCGCCGCTGCTTCCGCTTGTTCGATGGTGCGCCAGTCGGCGTAGTTTGTCGCCTGAACGTCGCGGCTGCACAACAGCTGGTCGAGCCCTTCCCCGCCGCACTTTCCGCCATCGCTTACGGGCGGCATAGACGCGGCGATCTGGTCGGCGACTTCGTAACCGTCGGGCCGGTTGGTCCCGATCGTTCCGGTCGGCCCGCGCCGAGCCCAGCCGACGCAATAAAGCGAGCTGGAAATCTGGCCGTGGTCGTTGAGGAATTTGCCGCCCTTTTGATCGTAGGGCACGCCCGCGATCATCGGCGAGGCGTAGCCGATGCAGGTCACCACCAGGCTCGCCGGAATGCGATATTCCTCCCCAGTTCCGACCGCGCGACCGTCTTCGAGCCGGGTCCTCTCGACCACCACGGCCTGGGCGGCACCGTCGCCCTCGATCCGCAACGGCTTGGCGAAAAAGTCGAAGACGATCCTTTTCGATTTCCCGGCGGGGTCGAAGCCGATAAAATCCCGGAGTATCGCGACCGACTTGGCGAGGCCGCGATCCTCGAGCGCCGAATCTTCTTTGACCGGCGGGAAGTCGGCGGAGTCCACGATGGGCGCTGCGCGGGCGAGATGGCCGAGTTCGCCCAACTCCTTTGGCGTCATGGCGATTTGATGCGGTCCGCGGCGTCCCAGGATCTGGATCGTGGCGACATTCGAAGACTGGAGCGCGTCGAGCGCATGGCCGACAATGTCCGACCCATCGAACTCCTCGCGCGTCTTGCTGAGGATTCGCGCAACGTCGAGCGCGACGTTTCCGTTGCCGATGACGACTGCATCGCTGCCACCCAGTGGCGGCGCGAGGTCGGCGAAATCGGGATGGCCATTATACCAGCCGACGAACGCCGCCGATCCGACAACCCCGGTCAATTCCTCGCCGTCGATACCAAGTTTGCGATCGTGCGGGGCGCCGGTGGCAAGGACGACGGCGTCGTAGAGCGCGACCAGTTCCTCGACCGAAACGCAGTCGCCGATCCCGACATTGCCGACAAAACGAACGCCTTCGGTATCGGCGACCTTGTCATAACGTTTGGCGACCGCCTTGATCGATTGATGATCGGGTGCGACGCCGAACCGGATCAGGCCGTACGGCACCGGCAATTTATCGATGATGTCGATGGTCGCGGCGTTGCCATAGGCCTTGGCCAGCGCTTCGGCCGTATAAAAACCCGCCGGTCCCGATCCGACGATGGCGAAGTGCCGCATGTTCCCCAACTCCCGCTGTTGCGGGATGCAGCCTAGTCGCGCTTGTCCTCAAGCAGCAAGTCGCTGCCCTTCTGTTTCAGCATCGCCTCGATCGGCCCGGCGAACAAAGAGAGGAAGCCGGGCAGCTGGATCCGGCAATGGACGACATTCTCATCGACGCCGATCTCGCTCGTCACCGACTGGCCCATCGCCCCGACATCGAGCTTCAGCGTGTCGCCTTCCCAGCGGCTCGCAACCTCGGCGCCGCCGGGAATGTGACTTTCCAGCTTGTGGATGTTGGCCGCGATTCGGCGGCGGGCTTCTTCGCGACCAAGCTTGTGCGGCAGGTCGACATTGATCGGGCGTTGCATGGAAGGAAAGATGCGGGGCCGACGGTTGCTTTTCAATGGCTGGCACGTTTTCATGGGGTGGTGAAACGCTTTCTGCTTCTTCTGCCCTTCCTACTGACGCCGACTGCGGCACCGGCAAGCGACGGGTTCAATGCCGCGGCGGCCTATGTCACCGCGGGTCAGGACGAGCCCGGCTATCGCGCCTGGGTCCGCGCCGACCCGGTTCGGCCGATCCGGGTCAAGGCATTCAACGACTATCTCGTCACCAACGGGGTGGGCGGCGTCGCGCCGACCTGGCAGTTGATTCGCACCGCAAGCGACTGGCAGAAATGCAGCGACCAGCCGTTCGAGGTGCCGCCGAACGAGCATTGGCCGAACATCGTCCAAGCACTTCGCTACATCGGTGCCTTCATCGAGCCGGTGATCGGCGATGTCGAACCGGTTTCGGCCTATCGCAATCCCTATCTGAACACGTGCGCAAAGGGCGCGGCGACATCGACCCATTTGACCGGCGGCGCAATCGACATGGTGCCGACGAGGGCGGTGACGCGCGAATCCCTGATGGAACGACTATGCGGTATCCAGCTTAGCAAGGGATCATGGAACGGGATCGGCCTGGGCTTCTATAAGGGCCTGCGTTTCCACATCGATGCCCGCAAGGTGCGCGAATGGGGAACTGCGGGGGCTGGCGGTGGCTATGGCTGCGCGGCGGTCCTTCGCGAAGGCGCGCTGCCTTTTGTCGAGCCGCCACCGGAAGTGACCGCGCCCACCACACCGATCTCGACCCATTAGGGTCTTGTGTTAGACCGGTAACACACCACATGGTTGGTCGAACGAGGGACTTTTATGGATTTTGAAAAACTCACCGACCGCGCCCGCGGTTTCCTGCAGGCGGCCCAGACCATTGCGGTACGCGAGCATCACCAGCGAATCACGCCGGCGCATTATCTCAAGGCACTGCTCGACGACGAGCAGGGCATGGCAGCCGGGCTGATCGACGCGGCAGGCGGCGATTCCAAAGCGGCGCGGCGCGCGGTCGATGCGCTCGTCGACAAGCAGCCCAGCGTGACGGGAAGCGGTGCAAACAGCGCGCCGGGCGTCGACGGCGACCTGCTGCGCGTGCTCGACAAGGCTCAGGAAATCTCGGTCAAGGCGGACGACAATTATGTCACTGTCGAACGAATCCTGCTGGCGTTTGCATTGGCCAAGGGAACGGCGGAGGGCGATGCGCTGGCAAGCGCGGGACTGACCCCGCAAAACCTCAACGCCGCCATCGAGAAATTGCGCGGTGGGCGGACGGCGGACACGCAGGGCTCCGAAGATCGTTATGAGGCGCTGAAGAAGTATACCGTCGACCTGACTCAGCGCGCCCGCGACGGCAAACTGGACCCGGTAATCGGACGCGACGAGGAAATCCGCCGCACGGTGCAGGTGCTGGCGCGCCGGACCAAGAACAATCCGGTGCTGATCGGTGAGCCGGGCGTCGGCAAGACCGCGATTGCCGAAGGGCTTGCGCTGCGTATCGCCAATGGCGACGTTCCCGACGGCCTCAAGGACCGCAAATTGCTGTCGCTGGACATGGGCGCGATGATCGCGGGCTCGAAATATCGCGGCGAGTTCGAAGAGCGGCTCAAGGGCGTGATTGATGAGGTCAAGCAATCGGCCGGCGCGATCATCCTGTTCATCGACGAGATGCACATGATCGTCGGCGCCGGCAAAACCGAAGGCTCTATGGATGCAGGAAACCTGCTGAAGCCCGCGCTGTCGCGCGGCGAGCTGCATGTCATCGGCGCAACCACGCTCGATGAATATCGCAAGCATGTCGAAAAGGATGCGGCGCTGGAACGTCGGTTCCAGCCGGTGTTCGTCGGCGAACCGAGCGTCGAAGATACGATTTCGATCCTGCGCGGCCTGAAGGAGAAATACGAGCTTCACCACGGCGTCCGGATCACCGATGGCGCGATCGTCGCGTCGGCGACGCTGAGCAATCGCTACATTTCCGACCGCTTCCTTCCCGACAAGGCGATCGACCTGATGGACGAGGCGGCGAGCCGGATCCGGATGGAAGTGGAAAGCAAGCCCGAGGAAATCGAGAATCTCGACCGGCGGATCATCCAGCTGAAGATCGAGCGCGAGGCGTTGAAAAAGGAAAGCGACGCGGCATCGAAGGACCGGCTCGGCAAACTGGAAGGTGAACTGGCCAACCTGGAGCAGCAGTCGAGCGAGCTGACCCAGCGCTGGCAGGCCGAAAAGGAAAAGATCAGCGCCGAAGCCGAACTGAAAGCGCAACTCGACGCGGCGCGGATCGAACTGGAACAAGCCCAGCGCGGCGGTGATCTCGCGCGCGCAGGCGAGCTGCAATATGGCCGCATTCCCGAGCTCGAGAAGAAGCTTGAGGTGGCCGCCCATGCTTCGAAGGGTGCCATGCTTCGCGAAGAAGTGACCGACCAAGACATCGCCGCCGTCGTCAGCCGCTGGACCGGAATTCCGGTCGAGCGGATGATGGAAGGCGAGCGCGAAAAGCTGCTCACCATGGAAACCGCGATTGGCGCCCGCGTGATCGGCCAGGAACAGGCGGTGAAAGCGGTCAGTGCCGCCGTGCGCCGGGCGCGCGCCGGCCTGCAGGACCCCAATCGCCCGCTTGGCTCCTTCCTGTTCCTCGGCCCGACAGGGGTCGGCAAGACCGAACTGACCAAGGCTCTGGCCGGTTTCCTGTTTGACGATGACAGCGCGATGGTCCGCATCGACATGTCCGAATATATGGAAAAACATGCCGTCGCCCGGCTGATCGGCGCGCCGCCGGGCTATGTCGGCTACGAGGAAGGCGGCGTGCTGACCGAAGCCGTCCGCCGCCGCCCATATCAGGTCGTATTGTTCGACGAGGTCGAAAAGGCCCACGCCGACGTCTTCAACATCCTCCTCCAGGTACTCGACGACGGGCGATTGACTGACGGCCAGGGCCGGACGGTCGACTTTGCGAACACGCTGATTATCCTGACGTCGAACTTGGGCAGTCAGTATCTGGCCCAACTTGGCGAGGATGAATCGGCGGAAAAGGTCGAAAATGAGGTGTTGGAGGTGGTGCGCAGTCACTTCCGACCCGAGTTCCTCAACCGGCTGGACGAAATCATTCTGTTCCACCGCCTGTCGGCCAGCCACATGGGGCCGATCGTCGATATCCAGGTTGCGCGGCTCGGCAAGCTTCTTGCAGATCGCAAGATCGTGCTGAACCTTACCGATGCGGCACGGGCATGGATTGGGCGCGTCGGATACGACCCGGTCTATGGTGCCCGTCCGTTGAAACGCGCGGTGCAGAAGTATCTGCAGGATCCGTTGGCCGATGCTATCCTGGCAGGGACCGTGAAGGACGGCAGCACGGTCAACGTGGATGAAGGCGATGGCGGATTGGTGCTGACCCCGACTTGAGCGACGCGGAATCAAGCCTTTACGCCTTCGCATCGGCGCGGCATGGTCGCGCCTGACCAAGTGTTTCGGGAGGGATGGCAATGAACAGGAAATCGACCGCCGGACTGGTGACCATCATCGCCGCCAGCCTGCTGACCGTTGGCGCAGTCGCGAAGGACAAGCCGGCACAGGGTCAGGCGCCGAAGATTTTCACCGACGTGACCGATTGTCGTGCCATCGCCGACAATGCCCAACGCCTGGCCTGTTACGATCGGACGGTCGGCACGTTGGCAACGGCGCAGGAAGCAAAGGATCTCTACGTCGCGGACAAGGAAACCATGCGCGAAACGCGCAAGGGGCTGTTCGGATTCAACCTGCCCAAGGTGAAATTGTTCGAGAATGACGATCTGGGCGAGGACGTGAAATCGATCGAAACGACGATCAAGTCGGTCGGCATGGGCAGCAAGGGCTACGTTTTCGTGCTCGAGGATGGCGCGCGTTGGGCGCAAACCGATAGCGCCTATATGGACAAGCCAAGGGTCGGAGCGAAAATCCGTATCCGCCGCGCCGCTCTGGGCAGCTTCATGGGAAGCATCGACGGCAAGGTCGGCTTCCGGATCGAACGCCTGAACCAGTAAGCTAAGGTCGGGCCGGGATCGCAACCATGCTCAGTGCCGCCCAGATCAATGCTCAACTGCAAAAAGCGCAAAGCCTGGCCCAGTCCGGACGGATGCGGGAGGCGTTTACGCTTCTGGCGCCATTGCGGACGGCGATCGATGGGAATGGTGCCGCTCTTCGCCTCTTTGCGCTGACGGCGCAGCAATCCGGTCAGACCGAAGCAGCCATTCAGGCACTGAAGCGGATCGTGGAGATCGAACAGGAGCCACCCGAAATCCTCGGTGCGCTGGCCGACACCTTGGGCACTGTCGGGCGTCACGACGAAGCCTTCGCCCATTGGTCGCGGTTGGTCGCGAAGCAGCCTGGTGCGATCGACGCCCACCTCAATCGTTCGATAGCGGCGGATCAAGCAGGCCGACACGACGATGCCATACGTGCAGCCGATGAGGGACTGGCGCGGTCGCCGGGCCACGGACGGCTTCTCGCCGCAAAGGGCACCGCGCTGCGGAAAGTTGGCCGGGTTTCGGAGGCGGTCGATATATTTTCCGCAGCAGTGCTTGCAGACCCAAACCGCGCATCGACCCGGTACAACCAGGCTGTCACACTGCGCGTTGAATGCCGTTATGACGATGCCTGCGAGGCTTATCGCGAGGCCGAACGATTGGGAGCGACAGGTCCCGAACTACAAGCGAATTGGGCGGCGGCGGCGTTGGAGGCAGGACGGATCGACGAAGCCGCCGACCGCTATCGCGCTGCGCTTGCGTTGCAGCCGGGGCACGAGGAAGCGCGGCGCGGGCTGACCCGGTTGCTGATCGAATATCGCGGCGGCGAAGCGGCGTTTGCCCATTATGAAGCCGCCGCGCGCTCCACCAATCACCAGGTGACCTGGGCCGAGTATCAATTGGCCTTGCTGTCCAACAAGAGGTTCGAGCAGGCTGGCTTGGTCGGACGCGAGGCAATGTCGATCCTGGGACGCGACCCGGTCCTGCTGCGCGGGACCTTGTTTGCCGAAGGGATTGTCGGCGATGCCGCGGCGGCGCTCGACGAATTGAACCGGATGCAGCCCATGTATCGCGACGATCAGATGGGGTTAATCGCACGAGCGCAGCTTGCGCTGCGCGCTCACCGGGCCGAGGAATGTGTGGCTCGATGCCTCGAGTATTGCGCCACCCAGCCCGAAGAGCAGAGCGGCTGGACGTTGCTCACACTGGCATGGCGTATGCTCGACGACCCTCGCGAACACTGGCTTTGCGACTACGAACGACTGGTCATGCCCGTCGACGTGCCGCCCTGTGACGAGAGGATGGATCCGGGGGCCTATGCCGCCATCGTCGCGTCGGCGCTGGATCCGCTTCACACGACCCTGGCAGAACCTGGCAACCAATCGCTGCGCAATGGAACGCAAACCAGCGGGGAGCTATTTTCCAGACCGGATCCGGAAATCCAGCGGTTTCGCGAGGCGGTTGTTGCCGCTGCAGGTAGGGCGATCGCGGCGCTTCCAGACGATCCTGGTCATCCGTTCCTGGGACGCAAGAGCGAGCGTCTGACGATCAACGGCAGTTGGTCGGTACGCCTCAAGGGTGGCGGGGGACACCATATCCCGCACTTCCATGGTCACGGTTGGATGAGTTCGGCTTATTATGCGCGGCTTCCGGATGCCGATGCCACTGCGTCTCGTCGGCATGAAGGTTGGATCGAATTCGGACGGTCGCCTGACATGTTCATGCTGGACTTTGAACCTCGCCGGATCGTCGAGCCCAGGGAAGGACGCCTTGTCCTGTTTCCGTCTTTTCTGTGGCACGGGACGGTCCCGTTTGCCGAGGGCCGGGGTGACCGATTGACCGCGGCGTTCGACTATTTGCCAGCCTAGAAACTGATATCCCGGCGGCGCCGTGGTTGCGACCCGATGCCGTGCGCTGCCTAGAGGCCGGCTCTCTGACATTGCCGATGAAGCGCATAAAAAAGCGGCGGGAGATCACTCTCCCGCCGCCAGTCTTTATGCGATCGAAGGATCGATGATTACATCTTAACCTTCGCTGCGATCGTGAAATAACGACCGATGATGACCGGGTTCCAGTAGGAGACGTCGGTGCCGCCTTCGGCGAAGAAGCCGCCAACGGTCTTACGAGCCTTCTGGTTGAACAGGTTGTTCACGATACCGGTCAGTTCGAAGTTGTCGCCAATCTTCTTACGCAGCGACAGATCGAAGTAGCTGAGACCCTTGACCTTCGGTGCGCAATCGTCGCCGATGTCGCAGAAGCCGAGATCTTCAGTCGACGACTGCCAGTTCCAACGCATCTGGGCAGTGAATGAGTCACTGTCATAAGCGAGGGTCAGGGTCGACTTCCATTCCGGATACGTACCACCGATTCCGCCGAAGCTGCCGCCGGAGTAGTTCGTTCCGCCACCGAAGTCGATCACGTCGAGCCAGCTGATCAGCTCCTGCACGCGCAGGCGGCCCGGGATACCGAGACCGAGATCAGCGAACGGAACGACGAAGTTCAGGGCGCCGTCGACACCGCTGGTCTTGTACGTACCGCCGTTTGCACGACCGGTGTTCACCGCAAGGATTTCACCGGTGATGTTGCTACGCGTGATGCGTGCGCAAGCTGCCGGATCGCCATTGCCGTAGCACTGGTTGATGTAGAAGCCAGCGCCCTGGGTGATGATGATGTCGTCGATCGTGATGTTGTAATAATCGACGGTTGCCGAAAGACGGCCGAGGCCGAGGTTCGGGGTCAACACCGCACCAATTGTGTAGGTCTTTGCGGTTTCAGCCGCCAGATCGGTCGAACCGAATGCAAAGGCCTGGACCTGAGCGTTCGCCTGCTGGAAACCGGTGAAGTTAATCGCAGGTGCCTGCGCCTGGCAGATCGCCAGTGCACCCGGATCACGACCCGGCGAGTTGTTGCAGGGGTCGACATAGGACGGGAAGCCCTGGTCACCATTCTGGAACAATTCGACGATCGACGGCGCACGAGCCGCCTTATTGTAGATCGCGCGGAACTTCAGCCAATCGACCGGCGCCCACTGAGCACCAAGCTTCCAGTTGAAGAGACCACCAACCGACGAATAGTCGGAATAGCGAGCGCCACCTTCGATCGACAGTTCGTGGAAGAACGGCATGTCAGCAAGGATCGGAACACGGGCTTCGCCGTAGATTTCCTTGATGTTGACCTTACCGCTCTGGTTTTGAACTGCGTTGAAGCCGTAGATGTTACCCGTACGCTGAGCATCATCGACAACTACCGAACCACGATCGGTGCGGACTTCCGCACCAACGGCGATACCAAGCGGACCGGCCGGAAGTTCGATCAGGTTGCCGGTGATGTTACCGGCGAGACGAACCTGGTCGAATTGGCGACGTTCCTGGGTATCCACAACCACAAAGCCGAGCATCGGGCCCGAGAGCGTGTTCGGACCGAAGATGTCGATCGGGACACAACCCGGGAGCGAGCCCAGCGGGCAGTTGTTGAGGCCCTGGGTTACCGCAGTCGCGTTGATGTTACCCTTGGCTTCGATGTTCGCAACCGTCTTGCCGTAGCTGGCCGTCAGATCCCAGTTGAAGCCTGCCGTCAGCGGACCCGACAGGGTGCCGCGGAGAGTCGCGTTCTTCGAGTTGTAGATGCCGATACGCGGACCGGTCTCGAAGAAACGACGGTTGTATACGAACGGAGCTGCCGGGTTCGGGCGGCTGTTGAGGGCCGCCAGAAGATCCGGGTGGCACGAAACCGCACCGCAAGCACCGCCATTGACAATGTAAGCGCTGTTTGCCGGTACGATCAGGCTGGTTGCCGGTGTCGGCGCCAGGTTAACCGTCTGCTGCGAGTCAACATAGTTCGCGATCACCTTCAGGCGGATCGCATCGCTGATGTCATAACGCGCCGTCGTCGCAATCCCGAAGCGGGTGTACGGCGTGACGAGATAGTTCTGCGTGTTGAAGTTATAACGGCTCGAGCCCACCGAACGGTCGGCGAACTGGCAGAGGCCGGTAGAGCCGGTTCCGACGTTACGCGGGGTCAGCTGGCCTGCGTCGTTGAACGACAGGTTGCCGCCATTGACTGCACCACCGGCAACGCCGTCGCAATTAGTGTCGGTGTTACCCGCACCGAACGTGCCCGGCAGAAGCACCGAGAGATTCGTGAACTGGTTGGCAGGGTTGCTTGCAATCCAGCCCCAAGGCGGGGTTGCCGAACCACCCGAAGCGAACACGCCGACGGATCCGGCTGCACCGAACTGGCTGGTATAGGCGCTGGCCGGAGTCAGGTGATCGGGAACGAAGAGCTTCAGTTCGCCAGTCGCGCTGTTGTAGTCATAATAGACCACGCCAGCATCGCGAGTGACGTCACGGTCGCCCTGACCAATGGCATCACGAGTGTAGTAGCTCGCGAAGAAGGTCATGTTGCCGCGGTCGTCGCCGAAGTTGCCGCCCAGGAGGCCCTGGATGTTGAACGTCGATCCGTCACCATGTTCAGAGATGCCGTACTGCGATGACACTTCGAGGCCCTCAAAATTGTCTTTGAGGATGAAGTTGACGACGCCGGCCATGGCGTCCGAACCGTAAACGGCCGATGCGCCGCCGGTGACAACGTCAACGCGTTCGATCAGGCCAGCCGGGATGGTGCCGATGTCGACAACGCCGGTGGTCGACGAAGCAGGAACGCGCTCACCGTCGACGATGATCAGGGTACGCTGCGGACCGAGACCACGAAGATCGAGGGTCGAGAAGTCTTCGCCGCCCTGGTTGTTCGACGTGCGGGTGTTGCCCGGAATGAGCTGCGGAAGCTCGTTGAGCAGCGTTTCGACCGTGACCGTTCCGGTCAGTTCGAAGGTTTCTGCACTGACGGTCGTGACCGGGCTCGGGGCCTCAAGGTCAGGACGGGCAATGCGCGAACCGGTGATGACGATCGCATCATCCGAATTGGCCTGCGCCTCGGTGCCAGCAACAACAGGCTGCTCTTCGGCGGCCGGCTGGGTTTCGTTCGACGCATCCTGCGCCATGGCCGGCGATGCGATAAACGCACCGGCGCCAAAAATCGCGAGAGCCTGCCAGGCGGCAGTCGCACGCAGATTGGACTTCCTCATTTTAATCTCCCGAATCGGGGCGCCTGAATTCAAACGCCTCTGGTTCGCGGGCGTAATCCACCCCCACGTAAGGTCCGTTTAGCTTGGAATGGGGGTCGCCTGTCCAGCGTTCAGGAGGGGGCGTGCAGCTTTTGTTAATGTGGTGTGACAGTGGGGCCACACATGTTTTGACGCGTCTTTTGACGCGATCAGAGCTGCCTGGTGCGCAAACTTTCCGCAGCGACGCTGGCCGCCGCGTCGACATAGGCCTCTTGCCGGGCAACGCTCCAGTAGCGCAGTTCTTCCAACGCGATTTCCTGGCCGGTCTGGGCACAGCGGACGAAGTCGCCCGTCGAAAGCAGGCGGAACGTGCCGTCCAGATAATGAAGCCGCGCCTCTCGCCCGCTTCCCTTCATCAACATCCTTCGTCTCCTTGCGTCTCGTCGAACAGGCCCGGCTGGGCACCTGTCGCGGACTTCTTTCGGACCGGACGATAAGCATTCGATGGAGCGCGCTCAAGCGGCCGGATCGGCGAGCCGTCCACCACGACATCGACGAGACCATCGGCGAAGCGCAGCGACAACGCCGCGGCCGCATGCGCATCGTTCGCGTGGGCAATGGTCAGACCGGCACGGTCGGTGACCCGGACAAAGCCGCGCTCCAGCGGGCGTTCGGGATGCGCCAGTTCGGCCAGTCGCCACAAATCAGCCAGCCGCTGTCGAGCATGATTGATTTGCTGCGTGACCAGTTCGGAACGGAGCCTTGGCGCCGTGGTCTGAAAGTCGCTGCGGGCATGGGCAGCGCGTTGCGCGAGCGCACGGGGCAGGCGCCCGGCTGGTTCGGCGAGGCGACGCGCGATGGGTTCGAACAGGCCTTGCGGATCGGGCCAGCGCTGCCTTGCAAGACCGAGGCGCTCTTCCGAACGACCGATCTGGCGGCCGAGTGCCTCGCGTGAGCGACGGCCGAAACTGTCGATCGCGGCACGAAGGTCGGCAAGGACGGGAACCGCTATTTCGGCGGCGGCGGTCGGCGTGGGCGCGCGGCGGTCCGAGGCGAAGTCTATCAAGGTGGTATCAGTCTCATGCCCGACAGCGCTGATCAGCGGGATCGGCGATTCGGCCGCGGCGCGAATCACCGCTTCCTCATTGAAGGCCCAAAGATCCTCGATCGACCCGCCACCGCGCGCAACGATCAGGAGGTCGGGCGGTGTCGCAAGCAGGGCGAATCCGCGAATCGCGGCGGCGACCTTGTCGGCTGCCCCTTCGCCTTGGACGGGAACCGGCCAGACGATGACATGGGTGGGACAGCGGTCGGCGAGGCGATGCAGGATGTCGCGGATGACCGCACCGGTTGGCGAGGTGACGACCCCAATCGTGCGCGGCATGAAGGGAAGGCGGCGCTTTCGGGCGTCGTCGAACAACCCTTCGGCGGCGAGTGCGCGGCGGCGCTTGTCGAGTAGCGCCATCAACGCGCCCTCACCTGCCAGTTCGAGCTTGTCG
Organism: uncultured Alphaproteobacteria bacterium; assembly: GCA_963843855.1. Lineage (GTDB taxonomy): Bacteria > Pseudomonadota > Alphaproteobacteria > Sphingomonadales > Sphingomonadaceae > Sphingomicrobium. The sequence continues at coordinate 310,187 of CAWJMA010000006.1, read as the reverse complement.
ACAACGACCTGGTATTTTGATCGCCCCGGATAGGTGGTGAGCTTGCCCGAAGCGATCACTTCCACACCATCTTCGGGTGCGAACGCCAGCCGTGCCGCCTGCCCCCGCCACAACACCGCGTCGATGACCGCGCTGTCATCCTTGAGCGCGAAATAGCAGTGGCCCGAACTGTGGCGTTTCCATCCGGAAACCTCCCCCCGCACCCGGACATGTGCGAACGCCTGTTCGACTGTACGCTTGAGGGCGCCGGACAATTCGCCGACCGAGAGCGGCGGTGAATTGTCGCCGGTCGCGACCTTCGCTAACAGTCCCGAACTGTCGTCGTCGGATCCGGGGTCTGGAGAATTCATGAACATCCTGCTGCTTGGTTCGGGCGGACGCGAAGATGCGCTGGCATGGCGTCTAAGGCAATCGCCAAGCTGCGAACGATTGATCGCGGCGCCCGGTAATCCAGGGATTGCGCGCTGGGCAAGTTGCGAGAAGATCGACCCGGCCGATCCCGATGCGGTGGTCGCGCTGGCAAAGGCCGAGGATATCGACCTGGTCGTGGTTGGGCCGGAAGCACCGCTAGTGGCAGGGGTGGGGGATGCGTGCCGGGCCGTCGGAATTGCGGTGTTCGGCCCATCCGCCGCCGCGGCCCAGCTGGAAGGGAGCAAGGGTTTCACCAAGGATTTGTGCGCGCGCTACGGCATTCCGACCGCCGCTTATGTTCGGACGGATCGAATGAGTGATGCACTGGCGGCGCTCGACCGCTTTTCAATTCCGGTGGTGGTAAAGGCCGATGGCCTCGCTGCCGGGAAAGGCGTTACCGTCGCGATGACGCGCACGGAGGCCCAGGATGCGATCCGGGCTGCCGGCGATGGTCCACTCGTCATTGAAGAATTTCTCGAAGGAGAGGAAGCCAGCCTGTTCGCACTGGTCGACGGCGACCGCGCGGTCATTCTCGCCAATGCGCAGGATCACAAGCGCGTGGGCGAAGGCGATGTCGGCCCGAACACCGGCGGTATGGGCGCCTATTCGCCGGCACCGGTGCTGACACCCGAAATTGAGGAGCGGGCGATGCGGGAGATCGTCGAGCCGACGGCGCGGGCGATGGCGGCCGAAGGCATGCCGTTCAACGGCGTGCTTTATGCCGGCCTGATGCTGACAACCGAAGGCCCCAAGCTGATCGAATATAATGTGCGCTTCGGCGATCCGGAATGCGAAGCGATCATGCCAAGGATCGCAGGCGACTTTGCGGCATTGCTGCACGATGTGGCCAGCGGCGGGGATTTCGCTGCACCGGAATTGGTCAGCGACCATGTCATGACCGTCATTGTCGCGGCGCGGGGTTATCCCGGAACGCCCGTCGCCGGTGGCGAGATTGCCGGCCTGGAATTCGGCCGAGCAGGATGGGGCGATCATTTTTCAGGCAGGCACAAGAGCCGAAGGCGGCCGCCTGCTAGCCAACGGAGGTCGCGTCCTCGCTGCGACGGCCCGCGGCGTAACGCTGGGCGCGGCGCGCGACCGGGCATATGCTGCCATCAATCAGATCGATTTCGCCGACGGATTTTTCCGGCGCGACATCGGTTGGCGAGAGCTGGAGCGTGCCGAATGAGACCTTATGCCGCCATCTTCATTGGATTGACCGCAACAATTGCCGCAACGGCCGCCTGGCACGGACCGGGTGGCGCGGGAAAGACCGTGACAGACCGGATCGAACGCGAGACCAGAGCCATGCTTGATCGCTATGAAATGCAGGCCATCGGGGCCAGGGCGCAGCGAGACCCCTTTGCCCGGCGGATCATCCTGTCTGGGGTCGGTGATGACTTTCAACGGGCGGAAATGGTGCGATACACCGAGCGGCTCGATGGCGTTGGAGAAGCGCGCTGGTCGCGTTCGAGGAGCTATTTCACACATCCGCTACCGCTGCTGGTCGAAGCGCTGCTGCTCAGCCTTTGCGCCTTCGCGGCCGGGCTGATCATCGCTTATGGTCTGTTTGCCCGCCGGGAGAGCGAAACATGATGCTATTGTTTGCAATCTATTGGCCCGTCGTGCTGACCGGACTGGCGATCGGGATCCTGTCGGGAATGCTGGCGTTTCGCGGCTGGAGGCGGAGGAAATCTCAATGAACGATGTCGATCTCAACGTCCTGGTCGCCGCGATCGGCGCAGTGGTCGTGTTGGTTTTGATTTTCTTGTTATTGCGCCCGAAGCAGAAAGTGCGTCTCGGTGAGAGCGAAATCAGACGCCCGCACATGGTGACACCTCCGCCGAGCAACGTTCCAACCCTTCGCGTGGTGACGACCGGACGTGACAAGATCGGCATTCATGCCAAAGATGCCACCCATGTCGGTCCTGCGGATGATCTCACCATTCTCAAAGGTGTGGGACCCAAACTCGCGGGACTTTTGGCCGATCAGGGTTTGACCCGGTTCGATCAGGTCGCATCGCTCAGCCACGGGCAGTTGGCGGCGCTGGACGAAGCGCTGGGTGCGTTTCGCGGTCGCCTGGCGCGAGACCGGATTGTCGAGCAAGCCGAATATCTTGCGCGCGGCGACCGCGACGGGTTCGAACAGAAGTTCGGAAAACTGTAATATCAGGTGCCGATGAGAACCTCGGTCCCAACCTTAGTCTCGCGGAAGAGCTTCGCCGCAAATTGGTCGGGCAGGCGGACACAGCCATGTGAGGCGGGACGGCCCGGATTCACTCCGGCATGAAGGGCAATTCCATAATCGTCGAGCCGCTGCATGAACGGCATGGGAGCGTTATTGTACTTACGCGAATGATGCATCGGCTTTTTCTGCATGATCGGGAAGATGCCAGTCGGCGTGTCCTTACCCGGCTTGCCGCTTGATACCGTGGAAACCGCGACGAGTTCATCGCCCTTGTACAGGTAAGCCATCTGGTCATCGAGTGAAATGATAACGCGCGCTTCTCCATCGACGTCCGCATCAGAATCCCAGAGATACTGGCCCGGCTCCAATTCCTTCTTACCCCATTTGGCGATCATGTCCTCGCGCGCCATGTCGGCCGCGCGTGCGGCAGCCATCTTGGCTTCTGGGGTTTCGATCCACGTCTGCGAAAAGGCGGGGGTGGAAAGCGCAAGCATTCCCGACGCCGCCAGCGCAAGAGCTAGCTTCTTCATGGTGAAATAATCCGTGCTTCGTTGTGAGTTTCACGGGATTAAATTCACCGACAAGAGTCAAGTTCCAATAAGTAGCGTTTCAAGACTGACCTTGCCCCTCCTTGAAAGAAAAGGCCCGCCGGATTTCTCCAGCGGGCCCAATCTTTGTCCGGATGACTGGCTAACCAATCAATCCATCGCTGCTTAACCGCGCTCCGGTTCCGGCGGCGGCGGCGGCGGCGGCGGCGGCGGCGGGCAAGCCTCGGTCGCCAGGATCACCGACCCATCCGGGCACGTCTGCGTCTCGGGCGGAGGCGGAGGCGGAGGGGGAGGCGGTGGCGGCGGAGGCGGCGGTGCCGGGGTGTAGAAGTTGTAAACGAGGCTCAGCAGGAGGCTGTGCGAACGGAAACGACCGTCGAAATTCTCCGTAAATTCGCCGTCGTTATACGTTTCGAAGTCGAGCTTCGAAACGTTGAAAAAGCGATACTTCAGGCCAAGATCGATGTTCGGCGTGATCGACTTGCGAATGCCGGCAATGATTTGCCAAGCAATCGAGCCATCGCTCTCGCTGAAGCCAACGCCCCCGAGACCGGCGACCGAATCGACTTTATACTTCACGCGAGCCCAACCGGCACCGGCACCGAGGTAGCCGCTCCAGCCATCTTCGTCGCCAAAGTCGAACAAGATGTTGCCCATGATCGACAGAACGCTGACCTTGCCATCGACGTCGTACGGCTGGGTCGGGTTGGTCGTCGGGATGTAGTCCGCGTCGATCTGGACTTCGTCGAGCGACGCACGCTTGTAGCCGAGTTCGGCCTCAGCGCGGACAAGACCGAAATCATAGCCGGCGATCAGGTCGACGTCGAAACCGATCTTGTGATCGATGGTGAGCGCGTCACCGACGTCCAGAATCGTGCCGTTCGGGCCATCGTAGTTATAGTCGAGATTCGTGTCCTCAACCAGCATCAGGCCGCCTTCAATGCCGACATAAGTCGACTTGTCGCGGGCCAAGGCCGGCGAGGTCAACGCAGCGGCTGCCACAGCGGCAAGCAAGTAATTACGCATGCGGACTCCCCTTATTTGCACCAGGAATGGTGCGGATCCGACGCCTCCTATACCGTAAAGTTCCGGGATAGGAACGGCCCCAACTCGTTTTCAGGGGACGGCGTTGCAAGTTTGACACACCCCGCGAAAGTCGGGGAAATCCGCCGCTAGCCGACCTGCTGGCCGGACCTCGCTCGTTTCTTTCGACTGGCCAGTAGTTTGTCGATTTTCCGCCCGTCCATGTCGATGATTTCAAAGCGCCAGTTCTCAAACTGGAAAACCTCTCCCGTTTCGGGGATGTGCCGCAAGATCTCGAGCGCGAAGCCAGCAACGGTCGAAAAGTCCCGATCCGAAGGAAGGCTAATACCGAGCTGGTCTTCCAGAACATCGGCATTGGCCGCGCCCGATACCAACCAGCTGCCGTCATCCCGCTCGACGCACGGAGGATCCTCATCGAACTCCATGTCATTGGCGAAGGCGCCTGCGAGCGCCGCGAGGATTGACCCTGGCGTCACGATCCCGTCGAGATGACCATATTCGTCGTGAACTAGCGCAAGTGGGACCTCGGCAGCGCGAAGCACCGCAATCGCGTCCATCGCATCCATGACGTCGGGAATGATCGGAGCGGTTTTTGCCATTGCGTCGAGGTCGAGATCGCGTCCGTCGAGGACGGCAAGCAATAGTTCGCGGGTCGAAACGACACCCACGATTTCTTCGACCGATCCGCGCGCAACCGGAATTCGGCTGTGTGGCGTCTCTTTCAATGCTTCGCGAATCTCGTTCCGAGTGGCCGCAATATCGATCCAGTCGATTTCGGTCCGCGGCGTCATCACCTCGCGAACCGGTCGATCCGCCAGCCGAACGATCCCTGAAATGATCGCACGCTCATTCTCTTCGAGGACACCAGACGTGTGCGCCTCGGCAACGACCAGATGCAGCTCTTCGGCAGTAACGACATTCTTGCTTTCGCGCTCGAGCCCAAGGAGCTTGAAGATCCCCGCGCTGGTCAAATCGAGCAACCAGCCGAACGGTGCCGTTACCTTCGAAAGCCAGATCATCGGCCTCGCCATCAGCGCGGCAATCGTTTCAGGTGTCCGGAGTGCAAACTGCTTCGGAACCAATTCACCAATGATCAAGCTGGCATAGGTCGTCATCACGATGACCAGCCCGAATCCCAGTGTTCCTGCGGTGTCGTCTGGAACCCCCAGCAACTCCAGTCGCTGACCGACCGGCGCACCCAGGCTGGCCCCCGAATAGGCACCGGCCAGAATTCCGATCAAGGTGATGCCGATCTGAACAGTGGAAAGGAAACGGCCCGGTTCCGACGCGAGCTTGAGCGCGGCCTGGGCGCCCTTGCTGCCCGCCTTGGCCATCGCCTTCAGGCGCGCTTCACGTGCGGAAACGATCGCCAGCTCGCTCATCGCGAACACGCCGTTAAGCGCGACCAGAGCAAGGATCAGGACGACGTCGAGCCAAGGAAAGGGGAGCAGGTTTGCGCTCATTATCGTTGGCACCTCTAGCGCCAACCGCGCCCAACCGACAAGCACCTCGCGAATGTCGGCGTCAGGAACTTTCGAACGGCGGGCCGGTTCATGACCGTGAACCCCTTCAAACCAGGAGCTACCCAATGTTCAACAAGAACCGCGCCATTCTGGCCGCGACCGTTCTGATGACGGCCACCGCCTGCACCACCGATCCCTATACCGGCCAGCGCAAGATTTCGAACGCCGCCGTCGGCGCCAGCGTCGGCTTGATCGGTGGCTATCTGCTCGGCGACCTTGTTGGCGGTCGCAACGATCGCACCGAGCGTATCGCCGGCGCCGGCATCGGCGCGATCGCAGGCGGTGCGGTCGGCTATTATATGGACCGGCAGGAAGCCGAGCTTCGCCGCCAGACTGCCGGAACCGGCGTCGAAGTGATGCGGCAGGGCGACGACCTGGTCCTGCGCATGCCGTCGAACGTGACATTCGATACCAATGAAACGGCAATCAAGCCGCAGTTCAACGCCGTCCTCGACGACGTTGCGCGGACACTGACCAATTATAACCAGAGCTATATCGATGTCCTGGGCCACACTGACACCACCGGCACCGACGCCTATAATATGGACCTGTCTCAGCGCCGGGCTCAATCGGTGGCAGGATACCTGTCGTCGCACGGTGTTGCTGCAGCACGGATGGCGACTCGGGGCTACGGCGAGACCGCGCCGCTCTTCAACCCTGATGACACCGAGGAAAAGAAGGCGGCCAACCGCCGGGTCGAGATCAAGGTCGTCCCCTTCCGGGGTTAACGGCGGGCAGCGAAGAAATCGCGAAGCAAGCTCGCGGCTTCTTCCTCGCCGATGCCCGACACGATTTCGGGGCGGTGGTGACACGTGGGCTGCGCGAAAATGCGCGGCCCATGGATCACCCCGCCCCCTTTTTCATCGTCGGCAGCAAAGACGATTCGCGCAACCCGTGCCAAACCAGCCGCTGCTGCGCACATCGGACAGGGTTCAAGGGTGACCCACAATGTCGCTTCGTCCAACCGCGACGTCGCAAGCGCGGCCCCGGCCGCGCGCAACGCAACGATTTCGGCGTGGGCGGTCGGATCGCAGCCCGTCCGCATGGCGTTGCCACCCTCGCCGACGATTTGATCGCCGACGGTGACGACAGCACCGACCGGCACTTCGCCGCGTGCCGCCGCCGTGGCGGCAAGATCGAGCGCGCGACGCATCGGCGGCGGCAGGGGCATCCGTGTCATGGGAGGCGATGATCCGTCACGCGCCGCGAAAGCCCTGGCCTACTGGGCGTTAGCGACTGGCTCTGCCGAATTGGCCGGAGCATTCACCTGAACGCTGGGAACCGGGACGGTCACCTCCTTGGGCTTGGTGCCGACCGAAACCGTTCCGGTTTCGACTTCGAACTTCGGGGTCTGACCGCCGGACGCGGTAACGCCGTTCGAATCGGTCGAGATCGTCGGTGCCTTGGCCGGACGAATCTGGTTGATGTCGAGGAGCCCGGTGGCAACCGCAGCAATCAACGCCAGAACGACGATGATCAGGAAAAGGAAAATATTACGCATCATTTGTCTCCCTGTTGGATATCTTTCTCACTCTCTTCCTGTTAATGCATCCAACAGGCAAGCGCTGCCTCTCTTTTCGATGGGCGGAAGGTTGACGAATGGCGGTCCCGAAGCTATCGGGCCGCGCTTTGAAGGGCGCGTCATGCGCCCACCATTTAATCAGGACGAAACACCATGGCGCGGGTTTGCGAGCTGACCGGCAAGGGCCGGCAGGTGGGAAACAATGTTTCTCACGCCAATAACAAGACGAAGCGCACGTTCCTTCCGAACCTGCAGAACGTCACCCTGATGTCGGATGCGCTCGAGCGCAGCGTCAAGCTGAAGGTTTCGACCCACGGCTTGCGCTCAGTCGAGCATGTCGGCGGCCTGGACAACTGGCTTGCCAAAACCGGCGAAGACAAGCTCAGCCTGCGCGTTCGCAAGCTGAAGCGCGAGATTTCGAAGAAGGTTTCGGCCGAAGCCTAAGGCTTCCAATCGAACGCGGCGAGCAGGGTTCGTCCCCTCGCCCGCGAATCGCGATCCGTCACGACCCAAAGGCGAATGATTCCGCCGGGCAGTATCTCGGCGGTTATTCCCTCTGCATTGTCGAGGTGGCCAAACGACAGGCTCGCAACCTGCTCGGTCGTCCCGCGCCGCGCATCGTAGAGCGCGAGCCCATTATGAAATCCCAATGGCGTCAGGCTGCGCTTGAGCAGCAGGATACGGCCGTCCGGCAATGATGCCGCGTCCGATAGCTCGCCCGTTGAGGGACCCTTGTCGAGCGGTATGATCGTCGTTCCATCGAACCGCTCGATCGTATCGCCATCCTCCGCGACCAGAAGCAGCGAATCGGGCAAACCGACCAGCCCTTCGACCCCCCCATTGTCACGCCAGTGCCGCCCGTCGAGCTGCCGGACCGACAGGGTGCGGCGGAAGTCGCGATCGTAGAGCCGCAACTGATGGATCGATTCGAACGCGACCCACCAGCCCCGACCGTTAGGATCGCGGGCCATCGCCTCGCTATCGTTCCCAGCTTTGCGATTGGGTCGTCCCGGTCCCGACGGAAGGTCGCGTACGACAATCATGGGATCAGCGCTGCCCGGCCTTGGGAAGCGCACGACTACGCCCGAATCGCTGATCGCGACGAATGATCCACCGTCAATCGCAAGGGCCGATAGTCCGTCGAGTCGGAGATCGGCGGCGTGCAATTCCCATGCGCCCACCCGAGTGAGCGGGCCGCCCTGCGACGGTAGCTTCACCGGCTCGAACCGAAGCGGCACAAGGCGTTCTGGCTGGGGGACTCGATTGGGCAGCCGTTTGATCGGACCGTGCGCTCCGATTACGATCGCGCCAACTAACAAGCCACTGAAAATAAATGATTTCATGAATGAATGCTGCAAGCCTCGTTCAGCCTTGGGAAGCCGCGAACCGGGCATAAGTCTTTCCATCGACGGGGGTTTCCCCCTTTTCCTCCGTCACCGAAGCCCGCCAGACCAAAAATCGGCGGGCTTCGATACGACCGGCAACGGTCAATGAGTTCCCTCGCGTCGCGTATCGAGGGTGGGCCCGGGACGCGTAACCGTCCCGGGCCCAAGTTTTATCTGCCGTGCTTCGGTCACGAGCGATCGAACAGGGCCGCGAGCTGTTCGATCAGTGCGCCGCCCAATTGTTCGGCATCCATGATCGTCACGGCCCTGCGGTAATAACGCGTCACATCATGGCCGATCCCGATCGCCGACAATTCGACGGTCGAGCGATTCTCGATATAGCCGATGACATCGCGCAAATGCCGTTCGAGGTAGGTTCCGCCATTGGCCGATGCCGTCGAATCATCGACCGGTGCTCCGTCCGAAATCACCATCAGCACGCGCCGTTCTTCCGGCCGGGCGAGCAAGCGGCGATGCGCCCATAGCAGAGCCTCGCCGTCGATATTCTCCTTGAGCAACCCTTCGCGCATCATCAGGCCAAGGCCCTTGCGGGCATGGCGATAGGGCTGGTCGGCACGTTTGTAGATGATGTGGCGAAGGTCGTTGAGGCGGCCGGGATGGGCCGGGCGGCCCTCGGACAGCCAGGCCTCGCGGCTCTGTCCGCCCTTCCAGGCGCGCGTCGTAAATCCGAGGATCTCGGTCGCCACGCCGCATCGTTCCAGCGTGCGCGCAAGCACGTCGCCGCACATTGCGGCGATCGAAATCGGGCGCCCGCGCATCGATCCGCTATTGTCGATCAGCAGGCTGACGACTGTATCCTTGAAGTCGGTCTCGCGCTCAACTTTGTAGCTCAGCGAATGGGCAGGATTGACCACCACGCGAGCAAGCCGCGCAGCATCGAGAATGCCTTCTTCCTGGTCGAAGTCCCAGCTTCGCGCCTGCTGCGCCATCAATCGCCGTTGCAGCCGGTTGGCAAGCCGCGTCACCAGCGCCGACTGTTTGCCGATCTGCTGGTCGAGAAAAGCGCGAAGCCGGGTAAGCTCCTCGTCGTCGCACAGCTCCGGTGCGGTGACGATTTCGTCGAACCGGGTGGTGAACGGCCTATAGTCGCCGACCGGCTCGTCCGCCCAATTGCGGCGGCCCGACATCGTTCGCGCCTGTTCGCCCTCGGCATCGTCGGCGGAGCCCTCGCCTTCTTCCATGTCGGCGTCGGAATCTTCCTCCTGGTCGGAATCCTCGTCCTGCTCGCTCTGTTCCGAGCGCATCTCCATCTCGCCGCCATCGGGTGACGAAGCCTGATCATTGTCGTCGCCGTCCTGATCATTGTCCCCCTCGCCCTCCTCATCGTCGCCGCCATCGTCGGGCTTTTCGCTGGCTGGTTCATCGACCGGCGCGAGGTCGAGGTCGGCAAGCAGTTGACGAGACATTTCGGCAAATGCCTGTTGATCGTCGAGGGTGAGTGCAAGCGCATCGAGATCAGCGCCGGCTTTCTCCTCGATCCACGACGCGACGAGATCGAGTCCGGCCATGGCCGAATTGGGCGGCGGCGTTCCGGTCAGTCGCTCCCTGGCGAGAAGACCGAGCGCGGTAGCCAGCGGTACCTCGCTCGCATCGCGGGCGCGACCGATGGCGTCGAGCCGGACGCGGGCCTCGACATGGCGATCGAGGTTGGATCGAACCCCGTCCATCGATCGCGAGCCCAGCGCTTCGACCCTCGCCGTCTCAAGCGCGTCGAAGACGGCGCGCGCCTCTGCATCGCTGGGCGCGGCCGATTGGTGGATTTTCGGATCGTGATGGCGAAGCCGAAGTGCCATCGCGTCGGCAGCACCGCGTGCTTCGGAAACCAGTTGCGGTTCGAGCGCCGGTCCGGGCGATGGCACCCGAGCTATCTTGCCCTGCGCCGACTGTCCTTCCGATGCGAAGGCGACGTCCGCCTCCGCATCGCGCGCGATCGCCCTGGTCGCGCTGGCGAGAGCCAGCCGGAAGCGATCGAGAGATGGCGGGCGGGCCATGGTCAGGCCCTGTGGGCGATGCTTTCGGGAAGGTCGGCAGCAAATACCCGCTGGTAATATTCGGCGATCAGCGGCCGTTCGCTCTCGTCGCACTTGTTGAGGAACGAGACCCGGAAGGCGTAGCCGACATCGCCGAAGATCAGCGCATTCTGCGCCCAGCTGATGACAGTGCGTGGGCTCATTACGGTCGAAATGTCGCCGTTGATGAAGCCTTGCCGCGACAGGTCGGCGACCTTGACCATCTTGTCGACCGTCGCCTTGCCGTCGGGATTGTCATATTCGCCGGACTTGGCGAGGACGATTTGCGCTTCGGTGGCGGCGGGCAGGTAGTTGAGCGTCGCGACGATGTTCCAGCGGTCCATCTGTCCCTGGTTGATCGCTTGCGTACCGTGATAAAGCCCGGTCGTATCACCCAGCCCGATCGTGTTGGTGGTCGCGAACAGGCGGAACCACGGGTTTGGCCGGATCACCCTGTTCTGGTCGAGCAAGGTGAGCTTGCCCTCAGTCTCGAGAACGCGCTGGATGACGAACATCACGTCGGGGCGGCCGGCATCATATTCGTCGAACACCAGGGCGATCGGGTGTTGAAGCGCCCAGGGCAGCAGGCCTTCGCGAAACTCGGTCACCTGCTGACCATCGCGAAGCACGATGGCGTCGCGTCCGACGAGGTCGATCCGGCTGATGTGCGCGTCGAGGTTGATCCGGACCAACGGCCAGTTCAGCCGCGCCGCCACCTGTTCGATATGGGTCGATTTGCCGGTGCCATGGTAGCCCTGGATCATCACACGGCGATTGCGCGCAAAACCCGCCGCGATGGCCAGCGTGGTATCGGGGTCGAACACATAAGCCGGGTCAAGGTCGGGAACGCGCTCGTCGGCTTCGGAGAAAGCGGGCACTTCCATGTCGCTGTCGATGCCGAAGGCCTCGCGCACCTTCACCATCTTGTCCGGCGACGCCATGATCGTGTCTTCGCGGCTGTCGAGCGTCACATTGGGGATGTCGGTCATGATCTGCCCTTAAGCCAGCCCGCGACGGGCCTCAATGGGCCTCTGCACCGACTTTGCTCGGAAGCGGAAAAAGAGTGACGAATTTCTCGGCCAGCTTGCGGTCGCCTTCCACGCGGATGAGGTCGAGTGGCTGGCTACCATAGACGACCGCGGCAAGAAGAGCTGGCGGGCCAGTAAAAATGAGGTCGCAATTGGCGGTTTCGCCGCGGCCAACCTTGATCGCGCCCTTCTTGAGACGGGCGACATAATGCTGGCCCCCGAAATCGAAGCCGATCCGCGCATTGATGCCCCGCGCCTTTTTCGAGTCGAGCATGGTGCGGAACGAAAGCAGGATCGATACGCCGCTGATCGGCAAGGTGGGATCATGGGCCGGCGACCTTGCCGCCCATCGTCCCAGCGCCTGGACGATTGGCTCGGCCTCCAGCCCCCAGGGCGTCGCTTCATAGACCTGGACGTTCGACGGGCGCGGCAGGCGCTTTCGTTGGACAAGCCCGCGCTGTTCCAATTCGCCCAGACGCTGCGTCAATACGTTGGCGCTGATCCCGGGCAAATCGTCTTTCAATTCCGAAAAGCGACGCGGGCCGAGCATTAGCTCCCGAAGCACCAGCAGCGCCCAGCGCTCGCCGATCAGCTCCAGCGCGTGGGCCGTGCCGCAGGCATCGTCGTAGCTCCGCTTCTGTTCGGTTGGTCGCACTTTGGTTATCTTTTCTAACTCCATAGTTGTCAAATATAACTTTTAGGAGCACAAGGCAAGCGACTCGAGTCGGCGAAATTGACGCAATCGATGTGCCGTCGACGACATGATTGCAGCCTGATTTTAAGGAGGAGAATGATGGGCTATATAGAGGGCTTCCTGATCCCCGTGCCGGAATTGCGCAAGGAAGAGTATCTGGCGCAGGCAAGAGCCGCCGCACCGATCTTCAAGGACCTTGGAGCGACCCGGATCGTCGAGACCTGGGGCGATGATGTGAAGCCGGGCAAACACACCGATTTCTTCCGTGCGGTCGCTGCAGAGAAGGGCGAGAACATCGTCTTCTCGTGGATCGAATATCCCAGCAAGGAAGTGCGCGACGCAGCCCACCAGAAGATGGTCGAGGACGAACGGTTCGCGGCGCTGGGCGACATGCCGTTCGACGGCAAGCGCATGATCTTCTCCGGCTTCACAGCCATCTTCGACAGCGAGGGTCATCTCGCCTGAATTCAGACTTCAACAGCAAAGGATAGCGTGATGGCTTATCTCGACGGCTTCATCCTGCCGCTCAAGGATGGCAAGCTCGACGACTACAAGGTGATGGCCGAAATGTTTGCCGCCAAGGCGAAGGATCTCGGTGCGCTGGCCTCCGTCGAGGCGCTCGGCGATGGGCTTGAGCATGGCCACACCACCGATTTCTTCCGGTCGGTGAAGGCCGAAGACGGGGAGAACGTCGTCTTCTCCTTCGTCATGTGGCCCGACAAGGCGACCCGCGACGCCGGGTGGGAAAAAATCATGGCCGATCCCGACATGCAGCCAAGCGGCGAGATGCCATTCGACGGCAAACGCATGTTCTGGGGCGGGTTCAAGCCATTTGTAAGCAGTTGGGAGACCAGGTGATGGCCGGAAATTTCATCTGGTATGAACTGCTGACACCCGACGCGGACGGCGCGAAGCACTTTTACGATTCCGTTGTCGGGTGGAAAGTCGCGTCGACCTCCGACTTTCCCAACGGCTACCGAATGATTGGCCGCTACGATGGAAAATTCGCGGGGGGCGTCCTTCCGCTGACCGACGAAATGCGCGAGCATGGCGCACGACCGGTCTGGCTTGGCTATATCCATGTCGATGACGTCGATGCCACCGCTGGGGCGATCGCTGCCGATGGCGGCCAGGTCCCTATGGAACCGTTCGATATCCCAAATGTCGGCCGCGTCGCCATGGCGACGGACACGGTCGGTGTTCCTTTCTACATCATGAGGCCGACGCCGCCGGCTGGTCAGCCGGACGCCGAGAGCAATGTGTTCGACCCGGACAAGGCTCAGCACGTCCGCTGGAACGAACTGTCGACCACCGACCAGGACGGCGCGATTGCCTTCTACGGCAAGCATTTCGGCTGGGCCCAGGAAGGCGCCATGTCGATGGGCGCGATGGGCGACTATAAGTTCGTCCATGCCAATGGCGTCGCGATCGGCGCGGTCATGCCCAAGCCCGAACCCGAACAGAGCCCGACAAGCATGTGGCTGACGTATTTCGGTGTCGACGACATCGACCGCGCGGCCAAGGCAGTGACCGGCGGCGGCGGGCAGTTGTTGTACGACCCGATGGAGATTCCCGGCGGCGACTATGCCGTGGCGGCGATCGATCCCCAGGGCGCGGCCTTCGGACTGGTCGGCCCGCGCCTCGATTGAGGAGAGTGTCAATGAGCAAGGCAACGATCTGCATCTGGTACGACCACGGCCAGGCGCGCAACGCCGCCGAATTCTATGCCGCGACCTTCCCAGACAGCCATGTGAAGGCGGCCTATGACGCGCCGTCGGACTACCCCGATGGGCAGAGGGGCGATGAACTGGTGGTCGATTTCATGGTCTGCGGAATCGGATGCATCGGACTGAACGGTGGTCCGCAATTCACGCACAGCGAAGCCTTTTCGTTCGCGGTCACGACTGACACCCAGGAAGAGACTGATCGTTATTGGAGTGCGATCGTCGGCAATGGCGGACAGGAAAGCCAATGCGGCTGGTGCAAGGATCGATGGGGCGTGAGCTGGCAGATTACTCCCCGCTTGCTGACCGATGCCTTGGCTCAGGGCGGAGATGTTGCCAAGGCGGCCTTCGAGGCGATGATGCCGATGCACAAGATCGACATCGCCACCATCGAGGCCGCGATCAAAGGCGCCAGCGCCGATGCGTAAGATTGTCGCCGCCGCGTTCGTGTCGCTCGACGGCGTGATGCAAGCCCCGGGTGGCCCCACCGAAGATCCGACCGGCGGGTTCACCGAGGGCGGCTGGATGTTCAAGGTCTGGGACGAAGGGGTCGAGGAGACGCTCGGGTCCGTTTTCGCCGGCGAGTATGACCTGCTGCTAGGCCGACGGACCTACGATATTTTCGCGGCCTACTGGCCCTATGCCGAGGGCGACAACAAGCCGATGAGCGATGCGTTCGGGCGCGCCAACAAATATGTCCTGACGCGCGGGGCGCAGCCGCTAGAATGGCAGAACAGCTACCGCCTGGGGAGTATCGCCGAGGTTGCCGATTTGAAGCAAAGTGAAGGAAAGCGAATCCTGATCCAGGGATCGTCGACCTTATACCCCGACCTCCTGAAAGCAGGATTGATTGACGAACTGATCCTGATGACCTTCCCGGTCGTGCTTGGTCGCGGCAAGCGGCTGTTTGGCGAGAGTACACCCGTCGATCGGCTGGCGATGACCGACCATCGGGTCACCGCCAAAGGCACCGTCATTGCCACCTACCGGCCCGGCGGAACGCTTCCACCCTATCCGCCGGAGGCCCCCATCCCGACCACCAGCGATCGCGAAGTCGCCCGCCAGCAGCGCATTGCGGACGGCAGCTGGTGAACGTCCAACTTTATGGCCATCCCTTCTCGTCCTACACTTGGAAGGTTCTGATCGCCCTCTACGCCAACGACACCAAGTTCGCGTTCCACCAACTGGGGCCTGACGATGGCTACGGCGTCGACTTCCTCAGACGAGTCCATCCGGCGGGAAAATTCCCCGTTTTGGTCGACGGCGAGGAAATAATCATCGAGACGAGCGCGATCATCGAACACCTCGCCGCCCATCATCCCGGCGTCGCGGCGCTGATCCCGGCCGACCCGGAAGTTGCGGTGGCGGCACGCATGCTGGATCGGGTTTTCGACAGCTATGTGATGGGCAACATGCAGCGCGTAATCGCCGCCCACTTCGTCGATCCAGACGACCCCGGCGGAAAGGGATTGCGCGAAATTCCAAATGCGACGGAGATTGCCGCCGGCCAAGCACGGCTTCGACAGGCTTATGCCTGGCTTGAACATTGGCTCGCCACAAACCGGCTTCCGCCACATGTTTCGCTCGTTACCTGTTCGGCAGCGCCATCGCTGTTCTACGCGGACTGGGTCGAGCCGATTCCTGACGATTGCGCGCGGCTCACTTCGCTTCGCGCCGAACTCCTCGCGCTTCCCGCTGTCGTCCGCTGCGTCGAAGACGCCCGCCCCTATCGCGCCTACTTCCCGTTCGGAGCGCCGGACCGCGATTGACGGATTGATGTGACATTGTAACATCGGAGCGCTAATTGAGGAGGCCCGTCGATGCGTATTGCGATCCTATTCCCGATCATTGCCCTTGCCGCCTGCCAGTCTGCCGCGCCCGACCCGCGCGGGGTGGATCGCGACGAGACCCTGCTGACCGTCGCCGCCACCGGTCGCGCCGAAACCCGGCCCGACGAGGCGCGCTTCACCCTTGGTGTGGAGAATCTCGGCGTCAACGCCCGCGAGGCCAGCCGCGCCAACAATGCGACGATGCAGAAGCTGGCGGTGGCGCTCCGCCAATTCGGGGTCGAGGAAAAGGATTTGCAAACCCAGAACCTCGGGCTCGGTCGGATCGATTATGGCAAGGATCGCGGCAAATATCGCGCCTCGAACCAGCTGGAAGTGCGGCTGCGCGCGATGGACAAGGTGAGCGACGCCATCACCGCCGCGACCGAGAATGGCGCGAACCTCGTCAGCGGCCCGCGGCTGGTCGTGGGCGACCGTGAAGCAGCGAACAAATCGGCTTATGCGATGGCGTACAAGGCCGCCCGAACTCGCGCGGATGCCTATGCCGAGGCAGCCGGCCTGCAGGTCACGCGCGTCTTGACGATCCGCGACGGCGGCGAGGGCATGGCGCCGCCAATCGTCACAATGGACGCCGCGATGACGGAGCAGGCGGCGGTACCCGTCTCTGCGCCGCCGCCGCCGTTCAGTCCGGGAATGAGTTGCAGCCAGGTCAGCGTTGCGGTGTCGTTCGCGCTGGAAGAAAAATAGCCGGGCGTCGGTTTGGTCAGGCGAAAGCGCGCGCAACCTTCAGCAACTGGTAGGCGTCGATCACCCGGACGAGCTTTTTCTCGTGCGTGCGGTCGCCGCCATTACGGTCGGGGTGAAAACGTCGGACCAGTTCCGAATAGCGTTTGCGAAGCAGCGTCCGGTCGGCATCGTCGGCAAGGCCAAGCACATCGAGCGCTTCGCGTTCGCGCGGGGTGAACCGGTCGGTTCGGGCGCGAGCCGTTCCCGGCCGGAAGCGGGCGGCGATCGCGTCCAGTGGATCGCGGAAGTCGCCCCATGCCGGTCCCGGATCCCCCCCGGGCGCATGAGCAAAGGCGCGAACGCCTCGTTCCCATCCAGCGATCGGCGACTGTGCCGCTTCAATCTCGTCGGGCGTCATCCCGGCAAAGAAATTGTAGCGCGAGTTATGGGCCCGGACGTGGTCGAGGCAGAGAAAATAATAGGTTCCCGGTCCGTCGAACCCACCCGGGGTCAACGGTGCGCGAAATTCGCCCGGCTCATCGCAGCCCGGCACGGCGCAGCAGGCCGCCGCGCCTTCGATGCGCCCGTGCCACTTGCCGGTCTTCACGAAGCGATGCTCCAATCAAGGGTTATGTTGCCACCAATGGGACATGCTTCCCACCGCCGGGCAAAGTCGAAAATGGCGGAGCGGATCGCGGCGATCCGGGCGTCGGCAATGTAAAGCGGCGGCACTTTCGACGCGGCCCAGCCCGCCTCGGCCATGGCACGAAGCAACTCGAAGTCGCCGCCGCCCGACCACAGGTCGGCCTCGAAACATTCGACCAGCCGCTCCGACTGGACCATTTCAACGATGTCGGAGTCCGGAATCGCGGCACGCGATGCACTGGCATGACCGCCGATCTTCGCCATCTCGCCAAGCACCTCCGGGTCGGTGCCCGCCGCGACCTTCCCCCAGAAAGCGTCATTCAGGCCAAGTCCCTGCTCGACAGCAAAGTGAACATAATCGTGGGGGATTGGCCCCTTTTTTGCGAAGCGAGTGGCAGTGCTTGAGCCATCGTCCCGCTGGATGTCCAGCCGGTCGTCGCTCGTTCCTTTGAAAATCGTGATTCGCACTGCTTCCTCGTTGCGCTGTGGCGTCTATATAGGGGCGATGAGCCTAACCTCCACTGGCCCGGTCGCGACCGAAATGATTCGTCGGCTGTCCGACGCCCTTTCGCCAACGCGGCTCGACCTGGTTGATGAAAGCGCCAACCATGTCGGACATGCCGGTCACGACGGACGCGGCGAAAGCCATTTCAGCCTAACCATCGAAAGCCCGTTGTTCGTCGGTCGCAATCGCGTCCAGCGACAGCGCGCGGTCTATGCGGCATTGGGCGAGTTGATGCATGAACGGGTGCACGCACTCAGTATCAAGGCCGTCGCGCCAGGAGAATGACGATGCAGACCATTGCCCCCGTCACGCACGACCTTGGCGCATTCAAGGTCCGCCGGGTGTTGCCGTCAAAGGCACGGACGATGGTCGGACCATTCATTTTCGTCGATGAATTCGGCCCTGCGCAAATGGACGTCGGCGCGGGCATGGATGTGCGGCCGCACCCGCATATCAATCTGGCGACCGTGACCTACTTGTTCGAAGGTGCGATCCAGCATCGCGACAGCCTGGGGTCGAACGCAGTGATCGAACCTGGCGCAATTAACCTGATGACGGCGGGCAAAGGCATCGTCCATTCCGAGCGCAGCCCGGCCGGCGAACGCGCCAGCGGTCCAAAACTCTACGGGATGCAGACTTGGCTCGCGTTGCCCGACGACAAGGAAGAGGTCGATCCGGCGTTCGGCCATATTGACCAGGGTGGCCTTCCGCTGGTCGAGGATCGGGGCGTGTCAGCCCGTGTCCTGATGGGCAATCTGTGGGGTGTAGAAGCGACAACGCCGTGCCATTCGCCAACCATCTATGCCGACCTCGTTCTGCAAAGCGGCTTGATCGAGATCGAAGCGGAGGCCGACGAACGCGCCGTGCTCGCCACCGAGGGGGTGGTAACCATCGACGGAGTGGCGCTTGAGCCGTTCACGCTTTACGTCCTTGCCCCCGGCCATCGACCCGTCGTCGGCGGGACCGGCCGCGCGATGCTGCTGGGCGGCGGCGCCTTTGCGACCCCCCGTCATGTCTGGTGGAATTTCGTCAGTTCGCGCCGCGATCGCATCCAGCAGGCCAAAGAAGACTGGCGCGACCGCCGGTTTCCCCTGGTGCCGGGCGACGAGGAAGAATTCATCCCGATCCCCGACATACCCAAAACGGTGAGCTACCCATGATCGAGCAGCGCAAAGTTGCGCTGTCGACCGGAATCACGATGAACGTTGCGCTGGCCGGTCCGGACGACGGGCCTCCCTCCCTCTTCGTCCATGGATTTCCCGAATCGCATCGCACCTGGCGCAAGCTGGAGCCGCTTCTCGGCGATCAAGTCCGCATGATCATGCCCGACTTGCGCGGGTTCGGGGCGACCGACAAGCCTCAGGATGTCGGCGATTATTCGACCGACATCCTGGTCGCCGACCTCTTCGCGCTCGCCGATGCGCTGGGTGTCGACGAATTCGCCTTGGTCGGCCACGATTGGGGTGGCGCCGTGGCTTGGGCCGCGGCGTTGCGCGGAAACCCGCGGATCACCCGGCTTGCGATCATTAATTCGCCGCACCCGCTGATTTTCCAGCGCAGCCTGATCGACGATCCCGCCCAACGCGCGGCAAGCCAATATATGAATGCGTTTCGCTCGCCCACGATGGAGCAGGGAATCGCCCGGATGGGGCTCGAAACCTTTTTCAACAAGAGTTTCGCGCCGCACATCGACCTCGACCAGATGACGGCGGAGGATCGCCAGTCCTACCTCGACGATTGGGCCCAGCCCGGCGCGTTGACGGCAATGCTCAACTGGTACCGTGCCAGTCATATGACACTTCCGAAGGTTGGCGAGGAAACGGCAATGCCCGACTGGGTCGCTCGCGGCGTCCCGAAATTGCATATTCCGTTGCGGATTATCTGGGGCGTTGCCGACAAGGCCCTGTTGCCGCTGCAGCTCGACGGGATTGGCGAGGTTGGCGACGAGGTCGACGTCTTCCCGCTCTCGGAAATCGGACATTTCGCACCCTGGGAAGCGCCGGATCAGGTCGCAGCCGCACTCAAGCCCTTCCTCGCTGCCCAATGAACGGCTAAGGCGCCGCGCGATGTCCACACGTTCGAAATCACGCTCTGCCGCCCGGCTCGCCGCCGTGCAGGCGCTCTATCAAATGGAGATGGAAGGCACGCCGCTGGCGAAGCTGCTCCATGAATTCCACGATCATCGGCTCGGCGCGACAATCGAGGAAGCGACCTATGCCGAAGCCGAGCAGGTCTTCTTCGACGATATCGTGACCGGCGCCGAGGCGCGGAGCAGCGACATCGATCAGAAAATCGCCGCCAAACTTGCCGATGGCTGGAGCATGAAGAGGCTCGACCGGCCGATGCGCGCCATCCTTCGCGCCGGGACGTACGAATTGCTTGCCCGAAATGACGTTCCGGTGGCGACCATCATCAACGAGTATGTCGACGTCGCCGACGCCTTTTACGATGCCAAGGAAAAGGGCTTCGTCAACGGCCTCCTCGACGCCATCGCCAAGGATGTCCGACCCTGAACGAGCGCGACGTCATCGCGCGGCTTCGGACGATGGCCGACAACCCAGCCGCGCGCGGCTTGATGGATGACACTGCATTATTCGACGGCCTAATCCTCACACACGATGTGATCGCCGAGGGCGTCCATTACCTTCCTGACGATCCCCCCGAAACGGTCGGATGGAAACTCGCCGCCGTGAATGCCAGCGATCTCGCCGCCAAGGGCGCGACACCGCAGGCGGCCCTGCTGTCACTCACGATGCGCGGCGATGGTGGCTGGGAATCGGCCTTTCTCGACGGGCTGGAAATGGCAATGGCCGAATTCGGGATCGACCTCATCGGCGGCGATACCATTGCATTGCCCAAGGACGCTCCCCGGGTCCTTGGAATGACCGCGATCGGGCGCGCCGGTCCCGCCACGCCGTCGCGCAGCGGCGGAAAAGTCGGCGATAGCCTGTGGCTGGTTGGGACGATCGGCGATTCCGCCGCCGGCCTGGCGATGCTGAAACGCGATTCTGCGGCAGTGAGCCCACTGGTCGATGCTTATCGAAGGCCCAAGCCACTGTTGGCGATGGGTCAGGCGCTCGCGCCGCACGCCAGCGCCATGATGGATGTTTCCGACGGATTGCTCATCGATGCCGAGCGCCTTGCCGAGGCGAGCGGATGCAAGGTCGAAATCCAGCTCGACATCCTACCGCTCAGCCCCGCTTTCATTGCCGAACGAACAGAAGACCAGGCCGCGCGCCTGTTCGCGGCGACCGGCGGCGACGATTATGCGTTGCTGCTTTCCACGTCCGGAACGGTCGATTTGTTAGGGCTTTCTTTACCAGTCGGACCCAGAGTCACCCGGGTCGGCCAGCTTGTCGCGGGAGAGGGATTGTCCCTGTTCGATCGCGGCCAGAACGTGCCGGCACCGGAGAGACTGGGTTATGAACATCGCGGCACTTAACCTTCGCCAGTGGACCATTGCCGCGCTTGGCCTGTTCTCGGGCATGGCGACGGTCTTTTTTCTCCGCTAAAGGCGCGGCTGGACAGGCGCTTAGCCACCCCCTACAGATTTCGCGGTTTTTCCGGTCGAGCGCGGTCCTGCTCTCGGCCGTTCCGTTGCATTCCTAGGGGGAAGCTTAGCAATAAATCTCGTTCTTATCGCGATTGCCTGCGGCGTGATTGCGCTGCTTTATGGCATTCTCACCAGCCAGCAGGTGCTTCGCGCTTCGCCGGGTAACCAGCGCATGGTCGAAGTGGCCAGCGCCATCCAGGAAGGCGCTTCTGCCTACCTTCGTCGTCAATATATGACGATCACCGTTGTAGGGGTCGTCGTCGCCGCATTGGTGTTTTTCTTTCTGGGCGCGATTTCCGCGTCGGGGTTCGTGCTCGGTGCAATTCTTTCGGGTGTCACCGGCTTTGTCGGCATGAACATTTCGGTGCGCGCCAACGTGCGTACCGCGCAGGCCGCCAGCGAAGGGCTTCAGCAGGGTCTGACCATGGCGTTCCGCGCCGGTGCGGTCACCGGCCTGCTGGTCGCCGGGCTCGCGCTGCTGGCGATCGCCGGCTTCTTCTGGTTCCTGATCGGGCCGAGCGGCCACGCGCCCAATGATCGCATCGTGATCGATGCGCTGGTCGCGCTTGCCTTTGGCGCCTCGCTGATTTCGATCTTCGCGCGTCTTGGCGGCGGCATCTTCACCAAGGCCGCCGACGTCGGCGCCGATCTGGTCGGCAAGGTCGAGGCCGGAATCCCCGAAGACGACCCCCGCAACCCGGCCGTCATCGCCGATAACGTCGGCGACAATGTCGGCGACTGCGCGGGCATGGCCGCCGACTTGTTCGAAACCTATGTCGTGACCGTCGGCGCTACGATGGTGCTGACCGCACTTCTCGTGAAGGGCGCGGGCGACATGCTTCTTCCGTTGATGGGGCTTCCGTTGCTGATCGGCGGCGTCTGCGTCCTGACCTCGATCCTCGGAACCTACTTTGTGCGGCTGGGTTCGGGCCAGTCGATCATGGGTGCGATGTACAAGGGCTTTGCGGTCACCGCCGTCAGCTCGGCCGGCCTGATCTATTTCGCAACGCAATATGCGCTTGGCGACATGAACGCGGTGATCAGCGCAGGCGAAACCAGCTTCACCGGCATGTCGCTTTACTGGTGCATGCTGCTGGGCCTGGTCATCACCGGCCTGATCATTTGGATCACCGAATATTACACCGGTACCAACTATCGCCCGGTCCGCTCGATCGCCAAGGCGTCCGAAACGGGTCACGGCACCAACGTCATCCAAGGCCTCGCGATCAGCCTTGAATTGACCGCGCTGCCAACTTTGGTGATCTGCGCAGGCATCATCATCGCTTACCTGCTGGCGGGCCTGATGGGCATTGCCTTCGCAGCGACCGCGATGCTTGCCCTGGCCGGCATGGTAGTTGCGCTCGACGCGTACGGCCCGGTCACCGACAATGCCGGCGGCATCGCCGAAATGGCGGGGCTGGACGAAAGCGTTCGCAACAAGACCGACGCCCTGGACGCGGTGGGCAACACCACCAAGGCAGTCACCAAGGGCTATGCGATCGGGTCGGCGGGGCTTGCCGCGCTGGTCCTGTTCGCCGCCTACACGACCGACCTTCGCGAGTTTTTCCCGGGCCTGACCGTCGATTTCAGCCTCGAGAATCCGTACGTGATCGTCGGCCTGTTGCTCGGTGCGCTGCTGCCCTACCTGTTCGGGGCGATGGGCATGACCGCGGTGGGCCGCGCCGCTGGCGACGTCGTTAAGGACGTGCGTGACCAGTTCGCCAACAACAGCGGTATCATGGATGGATCGTCGCGGCCCGATTATGCCCGCACAGTCGATCTGGTCACCAAGGCGGCAATCAAGGAAATGATCATTCCGTCGCTCCTTCCTGTGCTCGCTCCGATCCTGGTCTATTATGTGATCACTGCGGTCGCCGGCCAGGCGCAGGGCTTTGCGGCCCTCGGTGCGCTTCTCCTCGGCGTGATCGTCGGCGGCCTGTTCGTTGCCATCTCGATGACGTCGGGCGGCGGCGCCTGGGACAACGCCAAGAAGTATATCGAAGACGGCAACCATGGCGGCAAGGGCAGTGAAGCTCACAAGGCCGCCGTCACCGGTGACACGGTCGGCGATCCGTACAAGGACACGGCGGGTCCCGCCGTCAATCCGATGATCAAGATCACCAACATCGTGGCGTTGCTGCTGCTGGCCGCACTGGCCGGGCAGTCGGCGATGTAACGACGTCGGCAATCGACCAAGACTAGCCCCGCCCGGATATGCCACGGCGGGGCTTTTCTTTATGAAAAAGATGCTTAGCGTCACCCACGCTCGGAATTGCTTGTTGGGGGATAGTTATGCGTTCAGGAATTCGGTCGGCCATGGCCGCCTTGTTGTCGTCAGCCCTGTTGGCAGCGGCGGCGCCCCCCGACACCGTTCCGATCGAGCAATTCGCCGCCTTGCCGGTGATCGATTCGCCGCAGCTTTCGCCGGGCGGGACGAAGGTGGCCGCGATGGTCGCGGTGAATGGAAAACAGTCGCTGGTGATCAGCGACTTGTTCGGCAAGTCCCCGCATAAAGTGCTCCCGCCGGGCAAGGTCGACATCAATTGGTGGCGCTGGGTCAATGACGAATGGCTGGTCGTGGGAATTGGCGATCAGGACAAGATCGGCGATCAGGAGGTCTACGTCACCCGACTGATCGGCGTGAAGGCGGACATGTCCAAGGTCGTGCCCTTGGGCTTCAAACAGACCGGGCTTGATGCCGATGATTTGTTGTGGGTGGCCAAGGATGGCAGCACCAAGATCATCACCAGCAAGCAAACCGGTTATTTCAGCGACGAAGACTGGTATCCCAGTGTGTGGGAAGCCGATGTGGCGACCGGCGAGATGCGGCGAATTGTGAAGTCGGAAAACAATGTCGTCGATTGGGATGCCGACGGCGACGGCAATGTGCGCTTGGGTTATTTGCAGAATAGCGACGATCGCCTGGGCGTACTTTACCGCCCGGACGGTTCGTCAAAATTCACCAAGGTCATGCTGAAAAAGGCAAAGGACGCGTCGATCCCGCTTCCGCAGGTGTATCGCCGCGACGGAAGCGCAATCGCGATTTCCGACGATGGCGGCCGAAACGAGGTTTACGAATTGAATCTGCCGTCGTTCACGCTTGGTAAAAAGGTGTTCGGCGACGCGAAATATGATGTCGAAGATGTGATCCGCAATGCGGGTAGCGACGAAATTGACGGCATCGTGATCGTGGACCGCAAGATGCGCGTCGACTGGCTCAACCCGAACCTCAAAGCGGTGCAGAAGGATCTCGATACATCACTCGGTGTCGGCAATGCCCAAATTGTCAGCTGGAGCCGGGATCGAACCAAATTGCTCGTCGAAGTGGGTGACCCCTCGCAGGCCGGAGCGCTTTATTTCTGGAATACCAACGGGGCCCGGATGGACCGGATCGGCTGGAACCAGCCCGGCCTCAAGTCACGCAAGCTTTCGCCGGTGAAAACCATCAATTATGTTGCGCGTGACGGCACCTCGATCGACGCCGTGCTGACCCTGCCGCGCGGGCGCGAGGCGAAGAACCTGCCGCTGATCGTCATGCCACATGGCGGCCCGGCAACGCGCGACATGGAAGCCTATGACTGGTGGACCCAGTTTCTTGCCGAGATGGGATATGCGGTCATCCAGCCCAATTATCGCGGATCGACCGGCTATGGCGTCGCGTTCCAGAAAAAGGGCGAGGGCGAATGGGGGCTCAAGATGCAGGACGACCTGCTCGATGCAATCGGTTGGGCTGCAAAGCAGGGAATCGCCGATTCCAAACGGGTTTGCATCATTGGCGCTTCCTATGGCGGCTACGCTGCGATGCGCGGCGCGCAACGCGATGGCGCGCATTACCGTTGTGCAATTTCCTATGCCGGCGTCTCCGATCTCTCGGCGATGAAGCGCTATGATTCGAAGTTCCTGCTTGGTAAATATGCCAAGACCTTCTGGAAAAAACAGGTGAAGGATTTTGCGTCGGTGTCGCCGCGTTTCCACGCCGACGAATTCGCGACCCCCATTCTCGTCGCTCACGGCGTCGAGGATAAGCGCGTTCCCGTCAAGCAATCGCGCTGGCTTGCCGATGCCCTCAAAAAGGCAGGGAAGGACTATCAATATCTCGAGCAAAAAGAAGGCGATCACCATTTCAGCCGGGCCCAAGATCGTTTGGAATTCCTGCGTGCGACCCAGGCGTTCCTTCTCAAGCATAATCCGCCGGGAAGCTGACCTTTGCCTTTCGTTGCGGCGGCGGCTATGCGCTGCACCGCAACGAAACAACGGACAGGACATAGATGGCCAAGGAAGAACTTCTCGAGATGCGTGGACGGGTGGTGGAATTGCTGCCCAATGCGATGTTCCGCGTCGAGCTGGAGAATGGCCACGAGATCCTCGGTCATACCGCGGGCAAGATGCGCAAGAACCGCATCCGCGTCCTGACCGGCGATGAGGTCCTCGTCGAACTGACGCCCTACGACCTGACCAAGGGGCGCATTACCTATCGCTTCATGCCCGGTCGCGGGGGCCCGACCCCGAACGCCTGATGAAGCTGGTCCTCGCCTCGGCGAGCCCGCGCCGTCTCGATCTCCTCGCGCGCATCGGTGTCACGCCGGACGCGGTCGATCCCGCCGACATCGACGAAAGCGTCCCATCCGGCGAATTGCCGCGCGTACACGCGCTTCGCCTCGCCCAAGAAAAAGCCGCGGCAACCGCTGCCCGCCATCCCGTAGCGTTGGTGCTTGGCGCCGACACCGTGGTTGCAGTGGGCCGTCGGATCCTTCCAAAAGTCGAGGATGAAGCGACGCTCCGGCAATGCATGGCACTCCTCAGCGGCCGCCGCCATCTTGTCCTTACGGGCGTCGCATTGGCCTTGCCAGGCGGGGGGATGAAGAGCCGCGTCGTCGAAACGACGATCGCGATGAAGCGCCTGTCGCACGAGGAGGTCGATCATTACGCAAACCACGGCGAATGGCGCGGCAAGGCTGGTGGCTATGCCTTGCAGGGGTATGGCGAGGTCTATGTGCGCCACATTGGTGGCAGCTATTCCAACGTCGTTGGCCTGCCGCTGGCGGAAACCCGCCAGCTGCTGAAGAGCGCGGGTTACGACATTGCCTGAATATTGGGTCGAACCCGGGATCGGCGAGACTCGCCATGTCCTGGTCGACGAGGGCGACATCCTGGAAGCACGGATCGAAATTGACGGCACCATGCCGGCCGGCAGCATCTTACAGGGACGCCTTGTTCGCAGCGGTCGCCACGCCATCGCGCGCGCTGATGGCGTGGAATTCCTGCTGAACGGCGGCGCTCCCGGCAAAACCGAAGGCGCAACGATCGCGATCGAGGTGACGCGCGAAGCGATCGGGCCGGAGCCTTGGAAGCGTCCCTTGGCGCGCCTGGCGGGCGGGTCGCCTCCGCTGGCGCCAGCCGAAGAGGCGCTGAAGTTGACGTTTCCGGCCCCGCAGGATCGCCTTGCCGAAGCGGGCTGGGACGATTTGATCGATGAGGCGCGCAGCGGGATGGTCGCCTTCCCAGGCGGGGCCTTACGGATTTCAGTGACGCCGGCGATGACATTGATCGATGTCGACGGCACCTTGCCCGTGGAAGAATTGGCGTTAGCCGGAGCACTGGCGGCGGCGCGAACGATCCGGCGGCACGGAATCGCGGGATCGATCGGCATCGACCTTCCGACCGTCCCGGGAAAGGCGGCGCGCGTTGCCATCGACCAGGTGATCGATGCCGCGCTGGTCAAACCGTTCGAGCGGACCGCGACCAATGGCTTCGGGTTCGTCCAGATCATCCGCCCGCGTCGACATGCAAGCCTGTTCGAACTCGCGCTGGACCGCGCCCCATTCGAGGCCCGCGCCCTGCTTCGCCGAGCGTCGCGAATGACCGGCGCTGTCACCCTGAGCGCGAATCCGGCGGTTGTTGATGCGATTGGGTCCGATTGGGTCGCCGCGCTGGAGCGGCAGGTTGGCGGCATCGTCACCTTGCGCGCCGACGCATCGCTTGCCATGGCGGCGGGCCATGCCCACTAAACCCAAGCCCTGCCCGTTTTGCGGCAAGCCACCCAGCGATGAGCATACGCCGTTCTGCAGCCGCGGCTGCAAGGATCG
Organism: uncultured Alphaproteobacteria bacterium; assembly: GCA_963843855.1. GTDB lineage: Bacteria > Pseudomonadota > Alphaproteobacteria > Sphingomonadales > Sphingomonadaceae > Sphingomicrobium. The sequence continues at coordinate 282,791 of CAWJMA010000006.1, read as the reverse complement.
CGACCTGTTGAAATGGCTTGGCGAAGGCTATCGCATTGCGGGCCCGCCTGCGGATCGCGATGGGCTGGACAGCGACGAAGAGCGCGGCTAGAGCGCGCTTCGCCTGCGGGGCCGACCGGCCCTGAATTGTGGGCCCAGGTAGCTCAGTTGGTAGAGCATGCGACTGAAAATCGCAGTGTCGGCGGTTCGATCCCGTCCCTGGGCACCATAAGTGCGGTTTTTTCCACCATCGTGCTTCACACGTTCCGGTTTGGCGATCCATTTCGGCGGTCCTGCGCTAAGGTGCGCCGGATGCTGATCTCTTTCTATGGCCTGTTGGGGGATTTGATCGGTCGCGAGATCGAGCACCCGCCTGCTGTCACGGTGTCGCAATTGCGGTATTCGCTGGCCGCGGCCTTTCCCGAGGCAGCCGATCTTCTGCTCGGCAATCGAACCAAGGTGGCAACAGGTAACCGGCTGGTCGACGACGATCATGCCCTCTCCGGCGATGAGCAGGTCGATTTCCTGCCGCCATTGTCGGGGGGCTGAAATGTCGACGTCATGCCTTCTGACGCCAAGTTCCATCGATCCGGAGCGCGAGCAAGCCAACCTCCTGGCTGGCGCATCGGGTGAAGGAGCGGTCGCGACCTTCACCGGCCTGGTCCGTCGCAAATGCGCGAACGGGCGGGTCGATGTCGATGCCATCTATCTCGACCATCATCCGCAGATGACCCTGCAATCAATGGAGCAAATTGCCGATGCTGCACGGGCGCGGTTCGCCGTGTCACACTTGCGCATCATCCATCGGTCGGGCCTGGTCGCTGCTGGCGAGACAATCGTGTTTGTCGGAGCCGCCGCAGCACATCGACGCGCTGCCTTCGATGCGGTCGACTTTGTCATGGATCGCCTTAAAACCGATGCGGTCTTCTGGAAACGCGAAAATCGGTCGGACGGGACAGAATGGATCGAGCCGACCGATGCGGATCATGCGGCGCACCGACGGTGGAAGGAGTAGAATGGCCGGGATCGACAGCAGCCTGGAATTTCATCCGCTGACCATCGCCGTGCTGGTCGTGTCCGACACGCGCGATCTCGAGAGCGACCGGTCCGGAGCCTACCTGGCAGGTGCGCTGGAAAAGGCCGGCCATCGGCTCGCGGCGCGCGCACTGGTTGCCGACGACGTTACCCTGATCCGCGAACAGGTTTCGACCTGGGTCGGCGATCCTGTGATCGACGTCATCCTGACAACGGGCGGCACCGGCTTTGCTCCGCGCGACGTCACGCCCGAGGCGATCGGGCCGATGTTGACCAAGATCATGGACGGCTTTGCAGTCCTGTTTCACGTCGCCAGCCAAGGAACGGTTGGCCTCTCCACGCTGCAATCGCGCGCGCTGGCCGGACAGATCGACGAGACGTTCATTTTCTGCCTGCCCGGATCGACCGGTGCCTGCCGCGATGGCTGGGCCATCCTCGGCGAACATTTCGACAGCCGTTATCGGCCATGCTCACTGGCCGGGCAGGTACCGCGCCTGCGCGAGAGGCTGGCATGAGCCGCCCGACGCATATCGACGAACAGGGACGTGCGCGAATGGTCGACGTATCCGACAAACCTTCGACCGTGCGGACCGCGCGGGCCAGCGGGACCTTGCGCTGCCAAGCCGCGACGTTCGCGGCGGTCGCAACGGGTGAGACGCCCAAGGGCGCGGTCATCGAGACGGCGGAGCTGGCCGGTGTGATGGCGGCGAAGAAAACCGCCGATCTGATCCCATTATGTCACCCGCTGGCGTTGACCCGCGCCTCGGTGACGATCGCCCCCGACGAAAACCTGCCCGGCTTTCGGGTCGAGGCCGAGGTTCGCTGCACCGGGCCGACCGGGGTCGAGATGGAGGCGATGACGGCGGTGTCGGTCGCGTGCCTGACCCTGTTCGACATGCTCAAGGCGATCGACCGGACGATGGAGATTGGTTCGATTCGCGTGGAAGCGAAGTCGGGCGGACAATCGGGCGACTGGCAGCGGCCATGATTTCGTTCGACGATGCGCTCGCGCACATTGTGACAGCGGCGGTGCCGCTGGGGACGGAGAAAGTGCCACTCGAAAATGCCGTTGGAAGTTGGCTTGCCGAGCCTGCGTTCGCCGCGATCGATTCCCCGCGCCGAACGTTGTCGACGATGGACGGATATGCGGTACGCGAAGCCGATATCGAGAAGCGTCCGGCCAGCCTGCCCGTCGTTTCGGAGATTTTCCCCGCGACGGTGAATCCCGGCGAGCTTCCGGCGGTAAGTTGCGCGCGCATTTTCACAGGCGCACCGCTTCCGGGCGGCGCCGATCGGGTTGTGATGCAAGAGGAAGTCCGTCGCGACGGCACGATTGCTCATTTCGAGGCGAGCATTTCGTCCGCTCCTTTCGTCCGATCGGCGGGAAGCGATTTTTCCGCTGGGGCGGCGCTGCTTCCGATCAGACGGCGGATCCGGCCGCGCGAACTGGTCGCGGCGGCAGGTGGCGACCTTGCCGCTCTAACCTGTTGGCGGCGGCCACGCATCTGGCTGCTCGCCAACGGGAACGAACTGGTCGCGCCCGGTCAGGCCGCATCTCTGCCCGGCACCGTTCCCGACAGCGTGACCGTTGGTCTGTCGGCCATGCTGGACGAATGGGGCGGCGAAATCGTCGGCACGTCCCGCCTGACGGACGATTTGGCGGTGATGTCGGCTGCGGCGGCGCACGCCTTGGCCTCTGCCGATTTAATCGTCGTGGTCGGGGGTGCGTCGGTTGGCGACCGCGATTTCGCCAAGGACATGATGGCGCCGCTGGGGCTGGAACTCGTATTTGCAAAGGTTGCCATGAAACCGGGCAAGCCGGTCTGGTTCGGTCGTTGCGGCACCACGTTGGTGCTGGGATTGCCGGGCAATCCGACGTCTGCGCTGGTCACGGCCCGGTTGCTGCTCGCGCCATTGGTCGCCGGGCTTTCAGGCGGCGATCCGAATCAGGTCACGGCGTGGCAATCGATGGAGCTCGGCAACGCTCTTGGAGCCTGTGCCGACCGTGAAACCTTCTCGCGCGGTCGCTGGGACGATGACCGGGTGTTCGTTCTGGGCAATCAGGATTCGGGTGCGCAATCGACCTTGGCCGATGCCGACCTGCTCATCAGACAACGCGCAAACAGGCCTGCACTTGGCGCTGGCGACAGGGTGGACGTGCTGCCTTTCTAACTGAAAACCAGCTTTCCGCCGGCGATCACGAGCACGAAGCCGAGGCCCTGCAACAACCGACTTTTGTCGAGCTTGCGGGAGCCGAGCCAGCTTCCAAGCAGGGCGCCGATCGCTACCGCCAATCCGAACCATGGCAATTCGGCGGGCAACTGACCGACCGATGCCACATTGCCTGCCAGTCCGGCCGCGCTGTTGATCAGGATGAAGAACGCGACGATTCCGGACGTCCGGCGTGGCTCTTCCCAACCGAGCAGGATGATCAACGGGCTGAGGAAGATTCCGCCTCCTGTCCCGGTCAGACCGGCCAGAAAGCCCAGCGCTGCGCCGACCGGCACGGCGACCACGACCGACGGTGGCGTCAGCTTGCGCGCAGCCATGGCCCTCGGGCTCCAGAACAAGCGGATGGCCGCAATCCACAGCAGCACGCCGACCATCGGGCGGTACACGTCTGGTGGCACCGAAATCTTGCCCGCAACGAACGCCGCCGGTGCAGCCGCGACCACGAACAGGGCGAGCAGGCGCCAATTGACCTGCCGTGCTCTGGCATAACGAACACTGGCGATACCGGCGGCAATGAGGTTGAGTGCGAGCGCGGTCGGTCGCATGACGTCTGGTGCCACAGCAAATATCGCCATGACCGCGAGATAGGCCGATGCCCCGCCGTGCCCCACCATCGTATAGAGCACGGCGGCAAGCCCCATCAGCGCCGCGACGATCACGATCAGCCCGGGATCCACCTCAATCCTTGTCCAGGGCAATGACTGCTGCGACCGTTCGATCCCACGATTCGATGCGCCGGTGACGCTCGTCCTGATCGCAGACCGGGTCGAAGCGCCTCATGCCGCCCCGCATGACGTCCGCCGAGGCCGCCAGCGTCGGATGAAGACCGCAACCCAGTGCGGTCAACGCCGCTGCACCCTTGATTGAGCATTCCACATTGTCGGGGCGCTCGACCGGCACCCCGAGCAGGTCGGCGAGATCCTGGGCAAGCCAGTCGTTAGCGGCCATTCCTCCGTCAATCCTTAGCGTCGACCAGACGACGCCGTCGGCGGCAAAGGCGCGCTGCAGTTCCGAACTCTGATTGGCGACGGCCTCCAGCGCAGCGCGAACGAGTTCGGCTTTGCCAGTGCCCAGGGTCAGTCCGACGATCGCCGCGCGCGCATCAGCCTGCCAATGCGGCGCGCCAAGGCCAGCGAACGCCGGGACGATCCGAACTCCACCGCTAGACTCAATCGACAAAGCCAGGCGCGTGCATTCGTCGCTTGACGCGATAAGCCCGAGATGGTCGCGCATCCACTGGATCATCCGGCCGGCAACGAACAACGAGCCTTCGAGCGCGTAGCGACGCTCCCCTTCCACTTGCCACGCCACCGTGGCGAGCAGTCGACTAGCGGAGACCGGCGGGCTTTTACCGGCGTGGGTGAGGATGAAGGCGCCGGTTCCGAACGTCGCCTTCGTCGCGCCCGGCATTAGGCAGGATTGGCCAATCGCCGCTGCCTGCTGGTCGCCCGCCATACCGCAAATCGGGATTGCCCGACCGAAGATCTCGGGATCGCTGATTGCAATCTGCCCAGCACAATCGACGATCTCGGGAAGCGCGGCGCGCGGCACCCCAAACAGGTCGCATAGCCCTTCGTCCCAGCCGCCACGAAGGTCCATCAGCGCGGTTCGCGATGCATTGGTGGCATCGGTGACGTGCGCGCCGCCGCTCAACTTGAAAACCAGCCAACTGTCGATCGTGCCAAGCGCGAGCCGGTCCCCAGCGGTGCGTAAAGCGGGAACGTGATCGAGCATCCAGCGGATTTTCGTGGCACTGAAATAGGGATCGAGCAGCAAGCCGGTTTTCTCTTGAACCGACGCTTCCTTGCCGGCGATCCTCAATTCCTCGCATTCACCGGCCGTTCGCCGGTCCTGCCAGACGATCGCTGGGGCGAGCGCCCGTCCCGTCACCCGATCCCACGCGACGATCGTTTCGCGCTGGTTTGTAATCCCGATGGCGCGGACGCGCTTTTCCTGCCCGGCGATCGCCTGCCGCGCCACCGCCAGCGTAAGGCGCCAGATTTCCTCGGCATCCTGTTCGACCCAGCCCGGCTGCGGGAATATCGTTTCGATCGATTGCTGGGCAATCGGGCCAAATCGCCCATCGGCATTGACCAGCACCGCGCGGGTGCTGCTGGTGCCTTCATCGATGACCAGAACAGCGTCGTTCACACCGGGACCGTAACGTTGATGGCCGCCGTTTAAAGTGTTTTCGTGCATTTTTTTGGCGCAAAACCTCGACCCGTCGGCTTCAACCCGTTAGCAGAACCTATGTCTCATCCTGCCGTAACCGCGATGTCGAGCGTTTCCGACGTGCCGACTTTCCTTGGCGCGCCGGTGGAGTTTTTCCTGTTCGCCGCGATGCTGTTGGGCGTTGCGGTCTTCAAACGCCATCCGCTGTTGGTCAGCGTTACCGGCCTGATTGCAATCCTGGCTTTCCAGATTGCATTAGGCGCGCATCCGACCGGGCGCGGATGGGCCGCGCTGGGCGAACATGCCGCGCATGAATGGGTGACGATTGCCAACCTGTTTTTGCTGCTGGTCGGCTTCGAAATCCTCTCCCACCATTTTGAAGAAAGCAACGTTCCCGACCATATGCCGCACCTGCTTCCCAACGGCTGGTACGGTGGCCTGGCGTTATTGGGCATCGTGTTTGTCCTCTCGGGCTTCCTCGACAATATCGCGTCGGCGGTGCTCGGCGGAGTGATGGCGCGGCACGTCTACAAACGCCGTGTTTCCGTCGCCTTCCTGGTCGGAATCGTCGCCGCTGCGAATGCCGGCGGCGCCGGAAGCGTAATCGGCGATACCACCACGACGATCATGTGGTTGAACGGCGTGTCGCCTCTTGCGGTCGTCGGGGCGTATCTCGCGGCAATCGTATCCTTCTGCGTCTTCGCGCCATTGGCGGCCCGGGCGCAGGAGAGGTACGAGCCAATCCTGATTTCCGACGTACCGAACCATCCGCTGCAATGGCGCCGAGTCGTGATCGTCGTCCTGATCCTGGTCAGCGCGGTCAGCGCCAACGTCGCGGCCAATATGCTGAGCGACGGTGTGGAAATCGCGCCGTGGATGGGACTGGCGCTGTGGGCAGCCATTCTGGTTACCAGCAGGATCGCGATGCCCGAATGGAACGTGGCCAAGCCAGCAATTCGCGGCGCACTGTTCCTGTGTGCCCTAGTCGCGGCGGCATCCCTGATGCCGGTTAAAGCGTTGCCCAATCCGAGCTGGGAGACGACCTTGGTGATCGGCTTCGTTTCATCCGTGTTCGACAATATTCCGTTGACCGTTCTTGCTCTGACGCAGGATGGCTACGATTGGTCCTTGCTCGCTTATGCGGTCGGTTTCGGCGGATCGATGGTCTGGTTTGGATCGTCGGCCGGTGTCGCCCTGACCAATGAGTATCCGGAGGGCCGTTCGGTCATCCGGTGGATCCGCGAAGGCTGGTTCGTTCCGATTGCTTATGTGATCGGGTTCTTCGTCATGCTTGCCGTGCTCGGGTGGAACCCGACGATGATCTAGGCCCGCCATGTCAATCCAGCATAAAGAATTGCAAGCCGAAGAACGCAACGCCGGGATCGTCCTGATGATGGCGGCGCTGGCCGCGCTGATTGCCGCGAACAGCCCGCTGTCCGGCGCTTACGACGCGCTGCTTCATACCAAGTTCGGGCCCGCAATGCCGCGTTTCGGCCAATTCGACCTGGCGCATTGGGTCGCCGATGGCGCGATGGCGGTCTTCTTCCTGCTGATCGGGCTGGAGGTGAAGCGCGAATGGTATCGCGGGCGATTGTCCCAAGCAGCCGACCGCCGCCTGCCCATCCTGGCTGCGATTGGCGGGATGCTGGTTCCCGCCTTGATTTATGCGATTGTCGACTGGGGCGATTCAGCGCACCTGCGCGGTTGGGCGATCCCGGCGGCGACCGACATCGCCTTTGCCATCGGTGTTTTGGCAATCCTTGGCCGACACGCGCCTTCTTCGATCAAATTGCTTCTCGTCAGCATCGCGATCGTCGACGATGTCGGCGCGGTCGCGATTATCGCCCTAGTCTACACCGCGAGCATCGACATCATCGCGTTGACCTCGGCCATTGGCGTTCTCGCCGCAATGGCGGTGATGAACATGCTCGGCGTGAAACGGCTCTGGCCCTATATTATCGCAGCGCTCATCCTGTGGTTTCTGGTCCTTGCCAGCGGTGTTCATTCGACCATCGCCGGTGTGTTGGCCGCGCTGACTATCCCGCTTGGGCCGAGCAAGGCCGACAGCCCGCTTCGCGATCTGGAACATGCCATTCATCCTTGGGTGATGTTCGGCGTGGTGCCGCTATTCGGGTTTACCAGCGCCGGGGTTGCATTGGGCGGCGGCATCGAAATGCTCCGCCAGCCGGTGGCGCTGGGTGTGATGCTCGGCCTATTTGTCGGCAAGCAAGTCGGCGTGTTCGGTGCGATGTGGGCGGCGATCCGGCTTCGGTTGGTGCCGATGCCGTCGGGCACCAACTGGCGGCATTTGTGGGGCGCGGCGGCGCTGTGCGGCATCGGCTTCACAATGAGTCTGTTCATCGGCGCGCTCGCCTTCCCCGGCGATGACGCAGCGATCGAGGCCGCCAAACTCGGGACGCTGGCGGGATCATTTTTGTCGGCGGTGGTCGGTTACGCGCTACTCCGCTTCACGCCGGAAGTGGAGCGCGACGATGAGGAAGACGAGGCCGACGACATCTTCTCCGGCCGCGACCTTCCGCCCAAGGCGAAAGATTAAAGCTTTTCGGTCAGTTCGGGGACGATCTGGAACAGGTCGCCGACCAGTCCGATGTCCGCGACCTGGAAAATCGGCGCTTCCTCGTCCTTGTTGATGGCGATGATGGTTTTCGAATCCTTCATGCCGGCAAGGTGCTGGATGGCACCCGAAATACCGATCGCGACGTAGACTTCCGGTGCCACGATCTTGCCGGTCTGGCCGACCTGATAGTCGTTCGGGGCATAGCCCGCATCGACCGCGGCACGCGACGCGCCAACCCCGGCACCAAGCTTGTCGGCAAGAGGGTCGAGCAACGCATGGAATTGTTCACTGCTGCCAAATGCGCGGCCGCCCGACACGATCACCTTGGCACTGGTCAGTTCCGGACGTTCCGACTTCGACAGTTCGGCGCTGACGAAGGATGATCTGCCCGACGCGGAGCCGGTATCGACCGCTTCGATGTTGCCCGATCCGCCGTCAGCGGCGGCTTTTTCGAAGGCCGTGCCGCGAACCGTAATGACCCTCTTGGAATCCTTCGACCTCACGGTTGCAATCGCATTGCCGGCATAGATCGGACGGGTGAACGTGTCCTCTCCCTCGACCGACAGGATCTCGCTAATTTGCATCACATCAAGCATTGCGGCGACGCGCGGCGCAATATTCTTGCCGAACGTCGTCGCCGGGGCGAGAAACGCATCGTGATCGGCCATCAGCGCAGTCACGACCGGCGCGACGTCTTCGGCAAGCTGATGGTCGAGATGCGCGGCATCGGCGACGTGGACCTTGCCGACACCGGCGATCTTCGTTGCCGCATCGGCAATCACGCCGATCCCCGAACCGGCGACGAGCAGATGCACGTCACCAAGCTTCGAAGCGGCGGTCACGGCAGCGAGGGTGGCGTCCTTGATGGACGATCCGTCATGTTCGACGAGGACCAGGGTCTTCACTTGGCAACTCCCATATCCTTGAGTTTCGCGACCAGTTCGTCGACCGAGGCGACCTTGATTCCGGCCGTGCGTTTGGGCGGTTCGCTAACCTTCAGCGTTTCCAAACGCGGCGCGACATCGACGCCATAATCACCAGGCGACTTGGTCGCGAGTGGCTTCGACTTGGCCTTCATGATGTTGGGAAGCGAGGCGTAACGCGGCTCGTTGAGGCGAAGGTCAGTAGTGACGATTGCCGGGGTGGCCAACTTGACGGTTTCGAGGCCGCCGTCGATTTCGCGGGTCACGCTGACATCGCTGCCATCGACGGCAACGGCGCTTGCGAACGTGCCCTGCGGCCAATCAAGCAAAGCGCCGAGCATCTGGCCGGTCTGGTTACTGTCGTCGTCGATGGCCTGCTTGCCGAGAAGGACAAGGCCGGGCTGCTCTTCCTCCGCCACACCCTTGAGGATTTTCGCAACGGCGAGCGGTTCGACCTCGTCTTCGGTCTGCACCAGGATTGCCCGGTCGGCGCCCATCGCGAGTGCGGTACGCAGCGTTTCCTGAGCCTTGGCCGGGCCGATCGAGCAGACCACGATTTCGGTCGCGATACCCTTTTCTTTGAGGCGGATGGCTTCTTCGACGGCGATTTCGTCAAACGGGTTCATCGACATCTTGACGTTGGCCAGGTCGACGCCGCTGCCGTCCATCTTGACGCGCGGCTTGACGTTATAATCGATCACTCGCTTGACGGCGACGAGCAGTTTCATGGCGTTCTCCAGTGCTTAGGCCGCGGCGCGGACTTCGGCGACAATCTTCTTTGCGGCGTCGCCAAGGTCATTGGCGGCAACGATCGGCAGACCCGAATTGGCAAGGATGTCCTTGCCGAGCTGGACGTTGGTGCCTTCGAGGCGAACGACCAAAGGCACGTCAAGGTTCACTTCCTTGGCGGCGGCGACAATGCCTTCGGCAATGATGTCACACTTCATGATCCCGCCGAAGATGTTGACGAGGATGCCCTTTACCGACGGATCAGACAGGATGATCTTGAACGCGGCGGTGACCTTTTCCTTGTTGGCACCTCCGCCGACGTCGAGGAAGTTGGCAGGTTCCGCGCCATTCAGCTTGATGATGTCCATCGTCGCCATGGCAAGGCCCGCGCCATTGACCATGCAGCCAATATCGCCATCCAGCTTGATGTAGGCCAGGTCGTATTTCGACGCCTCGATCTCCATCGGATCTTCTTCGGCGAGATCGCGCAGGCCAACCAGGTCCTTGTGGCGGAACATGGCGTTCGAATCGAATCCGACCTTGGCATCGAGAACCATCAACGTACCGTCGCCGGTGATGGCGAGCGGGTTGATCTCGATCTGCTCGGCATCGGTGCCCATGAAGGCGTCGTAGAGTTTGGAAGTTACGTTGGCGGCTTGCTTGGCAAGATCGCCCGTCAGGTTGAGCGCGGCAGCGACCGAGCGGCCGTGGTGCGGCATCAGCCCGGTTGCGGGATCCACCGTTATGGTGTGAATTTTCTCCGGCGTCGAATGGGCGACTTCCTCGATATCCATGCCGCCTTCGGTCGACGCCACGATTGCGACCCGACCGGTTTCGCGATCGACCAGCAATGCGAGGTAGAATTCCTTTTCGATGTCGACGCCGTCGGTGATGTAGAGCCGCTGGACCTGCTTGCCCTCCGCGCCGGTCTGGATCGTCACCAGCGTCTTGCCGAGCATTTCTTCGGCGTGGGCGCGCACTTCGTCGATCGACTTGGCGAGGCGAACACCGCCCTTCGCGCCGGGGCCGAGTTCGGTAAACTTGCCCTTCCCGCGGCCGCCCGCATGGATCTGCGCCTTGACCACCCACAACGGGCCGGGAAGCTGCTTGGCGGCGGCAACCGCTTCATCAACGCTCATCGCGGCATGACCGGCGGGCACCGGCACGCCGAATGTCGCGAGCAATTCCTTGGCCTGATATTCGTGGATGTTCATGGAGTTCGGATCCTGACGGGGACTGGAAAAGGTTGCGCGCCCTTAAGCATGACTCGCGCGCGATGCCAAGCTAGGCAGGTTTGGCAGTGACCGAGCTTCCGACCCGCAAGATCATCCATGTCGACATGGACGCCTTCTATGCGTCGGTCGAACAGCGCGACGACCCGAGCCTAAAAGGAAAGCCGGTCGCTGTCGGTGGCGGGCACCGCGGGGTGGTCGCGGCGGCAAGCTACGAGGCGCGGACGTTTGGTGTCCGATCAGCAATGCCATCGGTGACGGCCAGGCGCCGCTGTCCGGAGCTGGTATTCGTCAAGCCGCGCTTCGACGTCTATCGCGCCGTCAGCCTGCAGATTCGCGCGATTTTCGCCGATTACACCGAAATCATCGAGCCCCTGTCACTCGACGAGGCCTATCTGGATGTGACCGAGGACCGCCGTGCGCTTGGCACCGCCAAGGCGATTGCGGAGGAAATCCGTGCTCGGATCAAGGCCGAGACCGGGCTCACCGCATCGGCAGGGGTGAGCTATTGCAAGTTCATCGCCAAGCTTGCGAGTGACCAGAACAAGCCTGACGGAATTTGCGTGATTCCTCCGCACAAGGGGGCAACGTTCGTCGCGACCTTGCCAGTGTCCCGATTCCAAGGGGTCGGACCGGTGACGGCGCGCAAGATGGAACGGCTCGGGATCCAGACCGGTGCCGACCTGGCGCGGTGGAGCGAAGCCGAACTGGAAGCGCATTTCGGCTCGTCCGGTCGCTGGTACTGGCGGATCGCGCGGGGAATTGACGAGCGCGAGGTGAAGCCCGACCGACCGTACAAGTCGGTCAGCGCCGAACGTACCTTTGACAGCGACCTCACCGATCCGGATGCGCTGATCGCCGAACTCGACCGCGTCGCAGGCTTCGCCTGGCAGCGCGTTTCCCGCGCCAACGTCAGCGGGCGTACGGTCACACTGAAAGTCAAATTCGGCGATTTCACGAACATCACGCGGTCGCAAAGCTTTGGCCAACCGATCACCGATGAGACGACGTTCCGCGAAGCAGGCCGCACGCTCCTTGCGCGGCTGTTTCCGGTTCCCAAGGGCATTCGCCTGCTCGGCCTGGGCCTCCATTCCCTTTCCGACAGCGACGAAAGCGGACCCCGCCAGCTCCCGCTGGAAATTTGATGACAAACATGTTATAGAATTGCGCTAAGGGCCAACGCATCCAGCGCTGGCCCATTGTTGCAGGCTTAATCCGGAAACAGTGGGGAAACTCGGTCGCGGGTCGTTGGGGGACGATGCGGCCATGTCGAGTTTCATACCCGGCTCCGGCTTCAGAAAGGTGATATTGATGGTAGCGAAAGCACTCAGCTTCGACGTGGGCGACTATGTGGTTTACCCCAAGCATGGCGTTGGTCGCGTCGTGGAACTGCAGAGCACCGAGATCGCCGGCACTGCGCTGGAACTCTACGTCTTGCGTTTCGAGAAGGAAAAAATGACCCTTCGCGTTCCCGTCGCCAAGGCGGATTCGGTCGGCATGCGCAAGCTGTCGAGCGACAAGGCGATGAAAGACGCGCTGGAGACCCTCAAGGGCAAGCCCAAGGTCAAGCGCACCATGTGGTCGCGCCGTGCGCAGGAATATGAAGCGAAGATCAACTCGGGCGAACTCACGCTGATCGCCGAAGTGGTCCGCGACCTGTTCCGCCCGGACGATGCACCCGAGCAGAGCTATTCGGAACGTCAGATTTTCGAAGCTGCCTCGTCGCGCCTCGCCCGTGAACTCGGTGCGATGGAAAAGACCGACGAGAAGGGTGCGCTGGTCAAGATTCTCGAGATCCTGAATAAGGCTGCGCTGATCCATAACAAGACCAAGGAAGAAACCGCCGCTTAATCGCGCGGGCTCTGTCCGGATGTAAGGGCGCTCCTTCGGGGGCGCCCTTTTTCGTCGCGGCTTGCTCCATTGTCTGCATTGCTGTATTAGTGTTATAATACGCATAAAGGAGTATCGCCATGAAGACATTGCTCGCCACCGGCATCGCAGCCTTGGCGCTGAGCGCGTGCCATTCCGATGGCAATGCCGAGAACCGCGACGTCGGCGCAGCCACCAACCGCACTTATACGGTAGGTGCGTTCAGCAAGATCGAAGTCGCCGGCCCCTATGACGTCACCGTCTCGACCGGCAAGGACAGCGCAGTCGCGGCGAGTGGCGGCGCAAGCTTGCTCGATGAAACCGAAGTCCTCGTCGAAGGCGACACGTTGGTAATTCGCCCCAAGAAAAAGACGGGCATGCGCTGGGGCTGGAAAGGCGGAAAGGCGATTTTCACCGTCTCGGCCGCGGCACTCCAGGGCGTTTCCATCGCGGGTTCGGGTGACGTCCGCGTCGACAAGGCGACCGGCGATTTCGATGGAGCGGTCGCTGGATCCGGCTCGATCGACGTCGGCCAGATCGACGGCGGCAAGGTCGAGTTTTCGATTGCCGGATCGGGCGACATTCGCGCCGCCGGCAAGGCGGAAAGCGCCGAAGCGAATATTGCCGGGTCAGGCGATATCGATGCCGGTGGCCTGACCGCAAAGACCTCCGAAGTCTCGATCGCCGGATCGGGCGGCGTGAAGCTGCAGACGACAAAAACGGCCAACGTCTCGATCCTGGGGTCTGGTGACGTCGACATCTCCGGCGGCGCGAAATGCACGGTCAGCAAATCGGGCTCCGGCGATGTTACCTGCCGTTGAGTGACGCTTTGTTAACCATGTCTGGGCGAGAGTGGTGGCCATGAGAAAAATGGTCATCACGCTCGCCTTATTGTCCTCCGCGCTGGCCGGGCCGGCGCGCGGTGCCCCCGTCGAGCGCAATTACGGCGTCAGCGGGTTCGACCGGGTACGCGTCGATGGTGATTATAAGGTCGTCCTGACCAACGGAATCGCACCTTTTGCCAAAGCAAAGGGAAGCGCGCGCGCAATCGACGCGGTCGCCATCCGGGTCGAAGGTCGGACACTGGTAATCGGGATGAACCGTTCGGCGAGCTGGGGCGGTTATCCCGGGGAAAGCGCCGGCCCGGTCGAGATTTCCGTCGGCACCCATGAGTTGACGGCATTGTGGGTGAACGGTGGCGGCGCGATCAGCGTCAACAAAGTTCGCGGGCTCTCCTTCGAGGCGACCGCGCAGGGCGCCGGAATGATCAGCATCGAACAAATGGATGTCGATCAATTGAAACTGGCGCTTGCAGGTGCAGCGACCGCCCGGCTCGGCGGACGCGCGGCCATGACGACCGCTATCATCCGCGGCTCCTCATTGCTCGACGGCGAGGCTCTCGCAGTGAAAGATGCAACGATCGGCGCGCAGGGCCCGGCGATCGTCAAACTTGCCGTGTCCGGCACGGCCAAGGTCGATGCCATCGGGGTCTCGTCGATTACATTGACCGGCAATCCGGCGTGCACGGTGAAAACCCAAGGCTCGGCGAGCGTGACCGGATGCAAGGTCCCCCGCTATTGACAATCAAACCAGCTTGAGTGCCGCCAATCGTCCATAAAGCGAGGGCGGCAATTCGCCGACGCCGGTTTCATCGGCCTTGATCGCCTGCTCCAGCTCGAAATAGCGCCAGCCCTGGTGGGCCCGCTTCGGGATCGGCGTGAGGATGGCGAGATCCGGCGCGCAGACAATGTCGATCCGCCCGTCGCTGCGGTCGGAAATGGCGCGAATCTCGAGGCTTGCGACGATTCGATGCTTGACGATCCAGAACAACTGGCCGCCGATCAACTCATCGGCACGCTTGGGCCGCATTCGCGTCGGCACGCGCACCTCCCCGCCGACAGTCACCCGGCGCGCGATTCGATTCTTTAGCGCCTCGACACTTGCGCATCCGACGGCGACCTTGGTGAGATTGAGCGGCACGCCGTCCATATGCGGGGCGCGCCGAACGGATTCAACGCTCTAGCCCGCCAGTCCTGCCGCCGTTGCAAGCCCGAGGAAGACGAGAAAGCCCATCGAATCGGTGACCATCGTCACGAAAACCGATGATGAAACCGCCGGATCGGCACCCGCCCGCTCCAGCGTCAGCGGAACCAGTACCCCGGCCGCACCGGCAACGATGATGTTGAACAGCATCGCGGCGGCGATCACCATGCCAAGCTGGCTGCTACCGAGCACCAGCGCGACACCGACGCCGATCAGCAGCGCGATGGTAAGGCCATTCATTACCGCGACTTGCAGTTCGCGCCCGACCGCTCGCCAGCGGTTGGAGCCGGTCAATTGGTTGGTTGCCAACGCGCGAACGGTAACGGCCAGCGTCTGCGTCCCCGCATTCCCGCCGACCCCTGCGACAATCGGCATCAGCACGGCGAGGATCGCGAGCCGTTCAATCGAATCCTCGAACATCCGGATGACCCCGGCCGCGACCAGAGCAGTCAGCAGATTTGCGATCAGCCAGCGAACGCGATCCTTATAAGTATCGACGATAGGCTCGTTGATGTCGCCTTCGCCGGCACCTGACAGCAGCAGGACGTCCTCGCTTGCCTCCTCCTCAACGATATGGACGATGTCATCGACGGTAATCATGCCGACCAGACGCCCGGACGGGTCGACCACTGCAGCCGAGATCAACGCATATTTCTGAAACTTCAGTGCGACTTCTTCCTGGTCCATGTCGACCGGGATTAGCGTCTGTTCGTCCATCATGATGTCGCTGACGGCGATGTCGCGACGGGTCCGCAGGATCGACGATAATTTGCATGTACCGATCGGGTGATGATTGGGGGAGACGACGAAGACTTCCCAGAAATCGTCCGCAATGTCTTCGGTCGACCGCAGGAAATCGATGACCTGTCCGACCGTCCAATGTTCGGGCACCGCGATCAGGTCGCGCTGCATCAGTCGACCAGCCGATTCCTCGGGATATGCGAGTGCTTCCTCGACAGCGGCGCGATCGTCGGGTTCCATCGCGCGAAGGACGGCGCGCTGTTCGTCTTCCTCAAGGTCTTCGATCAGCGCGACGGCATCGTCGGTATCGAGTTCGCCCGCCATTTCGGCGACCTTCTCGGCCGTCATTTCGTCGAGCAAGTCGTCGCGGACGAATTCGTTAAGTTCGGCCAGAACCTCGGCGTCGACAAGGTCGGCGAGTGCGGCAACCAGCCCGTCGCGCTCGTCGGCGCGGGCAAGTTCGATCAGATCGGCAACGTCGGCGGGGTGGAGATCCTCGACCAGCGCCTGCGCGGCTTCGTCATCGCCATCGGCAACGGCATCGAGAACCCGGGCGACGAAATCGGGTCGCAGCCGATCCTCATCATCCTTGATCGGTTGAATTGCGGGGCTGACGGCGCGGTCGAGCGCGAGGTCGGCGAGTTCGTCGCTCTGTCTCAAAACTGCCTCCCTGCTCGCGCTGTTGCCCTCCTATGGAAGGCGCGCCTCTGGCGCAAGCGCCGCTTGGCCCCTACATGGCCCCCGACTTTCCAAGGAGACTCACGATCATGGCCGATACACTGACCTTCACTTTGTCGACCGGCGGCGACGTCGTCATCAAGCTGCGCCCCGATCTGGCCCCGGGCCATGTCGAGCGGATTGCAGGACTTGCCAAGGACGGCTTCTACGACGGCGTCGTCTTTCATCGCGTGATCCCCGGCTTCATGGCACAGGGCGGCGACCCGACCGGCACCGGCATGGGCGGCAGCGATCTTCCCGATCTGAAGGCCGAATTCAATGCCCAGCCCCACGTCCGCGGCACCTGTTCGATGGCGCGCTCGGGCAATCCGAACAGCGCCAACAGCCAGTTCTTCATCTGCTTCGACGATGCCGGTTTCCTCGACAATCAGTATACCGTTTGGGGTGAGGTCGAGAGCGGCATGGAATTCGTCGATGCCTTGCCGACCGGCGAGCCGGTCGCCAGTCCCGGCAAGATCGTCAAGGCGACGGTCGCTTAAGGTGGCGCGCGCCGCGACCGCAAAACCCGCCCGGAAATCGCCCGCCAAGCGGAAGCAGTCGGTCAAGGCGGTCGCGGTCGTGACCGGCGCGTCGGCTGGACTGGGCGTCGATTTCGCTCGCCGGCTGGCGGCAGACGGTCACAGGCTGGTTCTGGTGGCGCGGCGCAAGGACCGACTTGACGCGCTTGCAAAGGAATTGGGCAATGCGCGGGCCGTTGCGCTGGATCTCGGCAAGCCGGGGGCGGCAGCGGCGTTGATGGCTGACCTCGCCGCCCATGGCGAGCGAACCGAGACCTTGATCAACAACGCCGGATTTGGCTTGTGGGGCAAGTTCACCGACCTTGACGGCGCCCAGCAACGATCGATGATCGACCTCAATTGCGGGGCGCTCGTCGAACTTTGCCACGCCGTCGTGCCGGACATGGTCAAACGAAAGAAGGGCGCGATCCTTAACGTTGCGTCGACTGCCGCGTTTCAGCCCGGCCCCGGCATGGCCACCTATTTCGCGACCAAGTCCTTTGTGCTCAGTTTCACCGAGGCACTGCACGAGGAAGTCCGCAAGTCGGGCGTCAACGTCAGCGCGCTGTGCCCCGGACCGACCGGGACCGAATTCGGCGCGGTAGCGGGCTTCACCGGCAACGGCGCGTTCGACGCGATGAGCGCAAAATCCGAAGATGTCGTCGAGGCGGGCCTCAAGGGATTGTGGGCGAACAAGGCGGTGGTAATACCCGGCTTGACCAACAAGCTTGGTGCGCAAGGGCATCGCTTCCTGCCGCGCGCGATCCTTCGCAAGGTAACCGGTCTGATCAAAGCCTAGGCGGGAGAAGGCGCGCCTCGCTCGCTCAAGGTGTTCATCAACGCCTTGAACCGATCGTCGCCGCGCAGCGGATTGAGATCGACATCTTGTCGCATCCAGTCGTGCATGTCGGCGCCGACCTGGCCGACCCATCGCTCTAGCAAGCCGATCGCGCGGTCATAACTACCCATTTGTACTGACGCGCAGGCGGCATTGTAGAGCAAGTGCGTGTCGTCCGGATCGACCTGCAACGCATGGTCGATCAAACGCTGCGCCTGCTCACGCTCGCCGAGCGTCGCATAGCTGCAAAAGGTCATTTGCGTTGCACGGCTATTCTCCGGTTGCTTCCGGATCATGGCCTCTCCGCGACGAATCGTGAGCCGTTGGTATTCCTCCGACTCATCCAGACGACCAAGGGCGCGCAGGGTGATCGACGCGAGCGCACACGACTGCACGTCTTCCGGGTTCAATTCGAGCGCGCGCAGAGCAAAAACGAGCGCCGTTTCATATCGCCGCATTTTGATGCTGTGATGAGCGAAGAAATAATGCGCATCATAATTCGACGGATCGAGTTCAATAGCCTTTTCGAATTCCTTGACCGCATTTTCATCTTCACCAGCGCCGCTCATGGCAATTCCGCGGGCGGCATATGCGTCGGCAAGTTCGGGATCGAGAGCGAGGGCCTTGTCTGCCATCGCCAGAATGTCTTGCTTCGGAATCGCTTCACCGTACCAGCTCGACAATCGGGTGTCGCAATTCGCGATCCCGGCATAGGCGCGTGCAAAATCGGGATCGATTTCGGTCGCTGCAACGAATTGCTGGCGTGCCAGGCGAACTCGTGATCGGGTCGACGTATGAAATAGCTCGCGGCCGCGAAGGTAGAATTCATAAGCCTCGACGTCCTTTGTCGGGGACTTGCGGAGCGATCGCTGTTCTTCTGGGAGAAGTCGGACGCGTAGCTGTTCGACAATGGTTTCGGTAATCTCGTCCTGAATTGCGAAAATATCGTCGAGGTCGCGATCATAGCGATCGGCCCAGATATGGCCGCCCGTTGCGCCATCGATCAGCTGACCGGTCACACGGATTCGCTGGCCAGCCTTGCGAACACTTCCTTCGAGCAGGAATTTGACCCCGAGTTCCTTGGCGACGTCCTGCAGCAGAAACGGTTTGCCCTTGTAGGTGAAACTGGTGTTGCGGCCGACCACGAACAAGCCAGAAATCTTGCTGAGGTCAGTGATGATGTCTTCCGCAATTCCGTCAGAGAAAAATTCCTGTTCCGCATCGCCGCTCATATTGTCGAATGGAAGGACCGCAATCGATGGCTTTTCAGTTTTCGCTTCCGGTTCCGGGGCAGTCTCGATCTTTCCCTTTGGCGCTTCGGCTTTCCCGCTGGTGACGTTGAAGACCCGAATGGGGCGCTCAATATTCTTGAGCGCATGTTCGCCCATATCTTCGAACGTAATCTCCAGCCTGTTACCGACGTGCTCACGGACCGCATCCGAAACCGCCACGCCGCCCGGCTTGCCAACGCTTTCGATGCGTGCCGCGACATTGACGCCATCGCCGAACAGGTCGCCGTCCTCAACGATGACATCGCCGATGTGGATCCCGATGCGGAGTTCGATACGACGATCCTCGGGAATCTCGACGTTGCGACTACACATTTCCTTTTGCACCGCGAGCGCACATCCGACGGCATCGACGACACTTGAAAATTCAGCCAAGATCCCGTCGCCAGTCAGCTTGACCACGCGGCCACTGTTCTTCGATATCCGCGGCTCTATCACCTCTTTGCGGCGATGGGTCAGCGCGGTCAGCGTGCCGACCTCGTTGGCACCCATCAGGCGACTGTACCCGACCACATCGGCAGACATGATTGCGGCGAGTCGGCGTTCCATCCGTTTTTTTACCTCGTTTCCATTCGGGAGTAGCACAGTTCGCAGTCAGGATGTGGCGCCTAAGCGACGGCCCCTTCAATCTCTCCGTCGATCGCTTCGATCATCGCCTGAAATCGTGGGTGCCCATGAAGGGGCTCGAGGTCGGGATCAACCTTCATCCATTCGAAATTCTCGCGTGAAATCGATGTCGATCTACTGCGTTCTAGAAACGTGATGGCGTCATCGATTTCGCCCAGACTCGTCCACATGCAGGCCGCATTGTACAATGCCAGATTGTCATCGGGATCCATAAGCAGCGCCCGCTCCATCAGGCGTTTTGCCCGCTCCGTTTCCCCTAGTTCTGCCAGAACGCAGGCGCCAATCTGAGCCGGTCGCGAATTCTCCGGGTTAAGGCGCATCTCCTCTTCGGCACGCTTCAGCCCAATCCGGGCATAGTCCTTCGCCTCCTCTGCCTTGCCGAGCTTGCGCAGGACGAGACTAAGGAACAGCGCGGGCATCGATTCTTCCTGTTTCTCCTCGAGCGCGCGTAAGAAGTGGGTCTTGGCTTCCTCGAAACGTTGCCGCCGGAAGCAAAATCGCGCGTACATGAAGTTCACATCGAAATTATTGGGCTCAAGACCGATCGCGAATTCGAATGCAGCTTGGGCTTCGTCATCGCGCCCCAATGCGCCCAATGTGTCGGCGAAGGCGCCTTGGGCTTCGGCCTGGTCGGCGTCCATTTCAACGGCTCGCTGCGCGGCAATCAGCATTTGTTCGGTAGGGATTGGTTCGCTCAACTGTGCAACCAGACGGCTGTTCGCCAGGGCGACACCCACCGCGGCACGAGCGAAATTGGGGTCAAGCGCCAAGGCCTGCTCGAAGAGGCCGCGCGCAAGGAACAGCGTTCTCCGGCTCAGATGCCGCATGTAGTGGCGGCCGCGCAGAAAGAGATTATAGGCCTCGATATTGCCGGTCGGCGCTTCGGTGATCGCTTTCTTTTCGGTTGGCAGCAATCGGACGCGCAATTGTTCGACGATCGATTGGGTAATCTCGTCCTGAATCGCAAAAATGTCGTCGAGGTCCCGATCATAACGATCGGCCCAAACATGACCGCCCGTCAGTCCGTCGATCAACTGGCCGTTGACCCTGACCCGGTCACCCGCTTTGCGCACGCTTCCTTCAAGGACGAATTTGACGCCGAGTTCTTTGGCGACTTCCTGCAACTGGACCGTCTTGCCCTTGTAGAGAAAACTTGTGTTGCGCCCGACGACGAACAGTCCGGAAACCTTGGAGAGATCGGTGATGATGTCCTCGGTAATGCCGTCGGAAAAATACTCCTGTTGCGGGTCGTCGCTCATGTTGTTGAAGGGAAGGACCGCTATCGACGGCTTCTCGGATTCCAAAGGGGAAGATTGCGTCTTGTCGGCCTTCTTTGGCGAAATGGCGCCTAGGACGACATTGTAGACCCGCACCGGGAAGGCGATGTTCTTGAGCTGCTGGTCGCCCATGTCCTCGAAAACGAAATCCAGCTTGTTGCCGATATTGTCGCGTACCGCCGAAGAGACCGAAATCCCGCCTGCCTTGGCGATTCCCTCGATCCGCGATGCGACGTTGACCCCGTCCCCGAAAATGTCGTCCTCATCGACGATGACATCGCCAAGGTTGATCCCGATCCGCAATTCGATCCGCCGGTCTTCGGGAATTTCGCCGTTTCGGACGCGCATCTCGCGTTGAATGGTCATGGCACATTCGACCGCGTTGACGACGCTAGGAAATTCGCAAAGCATCCCGTCACCGGTCAGCTTCACGATCCTGCCCTGATGCTTGGTGATGGTCGGATCGATCAGTTCGGCGCGATGCTGCTTGAGCGCGGTCAGCGTGCCAACTTCGTTCATGCCCATCAGTCGACTGTATCCGACAACATCGGCGGCCATGATCGCTGAAAGTCGCCGCTCCATCACGCCTTCACCCTGATCCTGCTGCCGCGTTCACTTTTGATCGTCGCGGCAAGCTCGGTGAAGCGGGAATCCTTACGCAGCGGATCAAGATCGGCGTCGGTGTCGAGCCACAATTCCATTTCCATCCCGCGATTCTTCGACCATTTTTCAAGTGCATCGAAGGCCCGGTCAATCTCGCCGAGCTGCGCGTATGTGCAAGCCGCATTATAGGTCGCGATCGGTTCGTCGGGATCGAGGAACAAGGCGCGTTCGAGCCAGTCCTTGGCGCGCTCGACCTCGCCAAGCCGCGCCAGGGTTGGTGCGCCAAGCTGGGCGGGCCGCGAGTTTTCGGGATGGAGCCGCATCGCATCTTCCGCACGCTTGATGCCGAGCCGGGCATAACGCTCCGCCTGCTCTGGTCGACCAAGAGCGAGCAAGACGGAGTCGACGAGGAGCGGTGACTGCCAGTCATCGGGCTGAATTTCCACAGCCCGCTCAAACATCGGAACCGAGCGTTCGAGGTCACCTTGGGTCACGCAATAGCGAGCGAACAACAGATTGGCGTCAAAATTGTCGGGATCGACGGCCAGGGCCCGCTTGAAGGCATCGACGGCCTCCGAATGCTGACCGTCATTGCCAAGCGCAACGCCGCGCGCCGCATGGGCTTCAGCCAGGCTGGGATCAAGCGAAAGCGCCTTGTCGGCGATGGCGATGATTTTCTCCGTCGGAATTTCCGCGCGGTACCAGTTTTCCAGGCGCGCATCGCAGATTGCAATTCCTGCATAGGCCTTGGCATAGTTCGGATCGAGCTCAGTCGCCTTGGCAAACATCTGGCGCGACAAAGCCAGCAGGACCCGCGTCGAATTGTGGAAGAATTGCCGACCCTTGAGGTAGTAAGTGTAGGCTTCGACGTTAGCCGTCGGAACCTGCCCGATCGCCTTCTTTTCTTTTGGCAGCAGCTTGATTTTCAGCTGGTCGACGATGGTCTGTGTAATCTCGTCCTGGATCGCGAATATGTCGGTAAGGTCGCGATCGAAGCGGTCAGCCCAGACATGACCTCCGGTCTTGCCATCGATCAGCTGCCCGGTCACCCGGACCCGCTGCCCGGCCTTGCGGACGCTGCCTTCGAGGACGAATTTCACCCCCAGTTCCGCCGCGACCTCCGGAATCTGTACCGACCTGCCCTTGTAGGTGAAACTGGTATTGCGGCCGATCACGAACAGTCGGCTGACCTTGGACAAATCGGTGATGATGTCCTCGGTGATCCCGTCGCTGAAATATTCCTGTTCGGGATCTCCCGACATGTTGTTGAACGGTAGCACCGCGATCGAAGGCTTGTCGGCGTCGGCCATTTCCCCGTCGCCTTCGATCTGCGGCGATTCTGGCGCAGCGGTGCCCAGGACCACGTTGAACGCGCGCACCGGAAATTCGATATTCTTGAGGTCCTGGTCGCCCAAATCTTCGAACACCAGGTCCAACTTGTTGCCGACATTTTCCCGAACCGAACTGGAAACCGCGATTCCGCCGGGTTGGGCGACGCCTTCCAGCCGCGCTGCAACATTCACCCCATCGCCGAAAATGTCGTCATCGTCGACGATCACGTCGCCAAGGTTGACCCCGATCCGGAATTCGATCCGCCGATCCTCGGCAACCGGCGCGTTGCGACCGCGCATCTGGCGCTGGACGTAGGTTGCACATTCGACGGCACTGACCACGCTTGCGAATTCGACCAGCATCCCGTCGCCGGTCAGCTTGACGATCCGTCCCTGATGCTGGGCGATTGCGGGATCGATCAGTTCGGCGCGATGCTGCTTGAGCGCGGTCAGCGTGCCAACCTCGTTCATGCCCATCAGGCGGCTGTAACCGACGACATCGGCGGCCATAATCGCGGAAAGTCGACGCTCCAACCCTACGAGTCTCCCATCACCGAGGGCTTACCTAGCATATTAACGCTATTAACTAGGGGGCAAAATTCGCGAAATTTGCTGCAACTGCGATTTTGCACTTGCGAAATACGATGGTGCGTTGCAATATGAAACCGCCTTAACAGGCATCCTCTCCCAACTCATATGGCCGGGCGGCAACGCCCGGCCCTTTTTTCATCCGCCCGCTATGCCCATAATGAACCGGGCGCGGCGTTCTGCCGTTTGTCCCGCGTTGGGAATTGAGGCGGGGCGTTCAGGGGCGAGAGGATAAGAGTTGATGGCGGATGTCGAGACGATGACGCGGTTGCAGGTTGCGAATCTGGCACCGGCAGACAGCGGGCGCGGGATTGCCCGATTGCCGCTCGGGCTGATGAAGGAACTCGGCCTCACCGAAGGCGACGTCATCGAGATCATCGGCAAACGCTCGACCGGCGCGATCGCAGTCCGACCATACGAAGATGACGATGGGTTGGAGATCATCCGCCTGGATGGGCTCCAGCGCGCCAATGCCGGGGTCGGATCTGGCGATTTCGTCGAAGTCCGCAAGGCCGCGTCCAAAGTCGCGACCCGTATTCTGTTTGCGCCGGCGCAGGACAATGTCCGGTTGCAAGGATCTTCGGAAGCACTCAAGCGCAGCTTTGCCGAGCGGCCGCTCACCGAAGGCGACACTGTGTCGACCAGCGGTCACCAGCGCGTCAACACCGACATGCCCGAACATATCCGCCAACTGGTCAACGCGCCGGCCTTTGCGCTTCAGGAAGTGCGGATGGTGATCGCGTCGACGACCCCGCGCGGGATCGTCCACATCGGGCCCGACACGGTGGTCGAATTGCTTCCCGAGTTTCGCGAAAAGGTAGCCGGCGAGCGCCGCGCGGACGTCACTTATGACGATCTGGGCGGGATGGCCTCGACCATCGACGCGCTGCGCGAAATGGTCGAATTGCCGCTGCGCCACCCCGAATTATTCCAGCGACTGGGCGTCGATCCGCCCAAGGGTGTGCTTCTTCATGGCCCGCCCGGCACAGGCAAGACCCGACTCGCCAAGGCCGTCGCTAACGAAAGCGAGGCCAACTTCTTCCATATCGCCGGCCCGGAAGTCATGGGATCGGCCTATGGCGAAAGCGAGAAGAAGCTGCGCGAGATTTTCGAGGAGGCCGGCAAGGCTGCACCTTCGATCATCTTCATCGATGAAATCGATTCGATTGCGCCCAAGCGCGACCGCGTCACCGGCGAGGCGGAAAAAAGGCTGGTCGCCCAGCTACTGACGCTGATGGACGGTCTCGAGCCGCGCCAGAATCTCGTCGTGATTGCAGCCACCAATCGTCCCGAGGCGATCGACGAGGCGCTCCGCCGTCCTGGCCGCTTCGACCGTGAAATCATCGTCGGCGTCCCCGACGAAAAGGGTCGCCGCGAAATCCTCGGCATTCATACTCGCGGAATGCCGCTCACCGACGGGGTCGATCTCGACGAGCTTGCGCGCAGGACCTACGGATTCGTCGGTGCCGACCTCGCCGCGCTTGTTCGCGAAGCAGCGCTGGAGGCGGTCCGCCGGATCATGCCCAAGCTCGACCTCAGCAAGGACAGCATCCCGACCGAGATCCTCGACGCTCTGTCGGTCGAGCAGTTCGACATCGATAACGCCCTCAAGCGTGTCCAGCCCTCGGCGATGCGCGAAGTCATGGTCCAAGCGCCCAACATCGGGTGGGACGACATCGGCGGCCTCGACGAATCGCGCGACAAATTGCGCGAGGGTGTCGAACTGCCGCTGAAGCATCCCGAAGCGTTCAAGAGGCTTGGCATTCGTCCGGCCAAAGGGTTTCTGCTCTATGGCCCGCCGGGTACCGGCAAAACCTTGCTCGCCAAGGCCACCGCCAAGGAAAGCGAGGCGAATTTCATCGCCACCAAGTCAAGCGACCTACTCAGCAAATGGTATGGCGAGAGCGAGCAGCAGATCGCCCGCTTGTTCGCGCGTGCCCGCCAGGTCGCGCCGACAATCATCTTCATCGACGAACTGGACAGCCTGGTGCCGGCGCGCGGGGGCGGCATGGGCGAACCACAAGTGACCGAGCGGGTGGTCAACACGATCCTTGCCGAAATGGACGGGCTGGAGGAACTCAACAACGTCGTCCTTATCGGCGCGACCAACCGGCCCAACCTGATCGACCCGGCGCTGCTTCGCCCGGGCCGATTCGACGAACTGGTCTACGTCGGTCCTCCGGATACGGCCGGACGTCGACGTATCCTTGCGATCCATACCAAGGACATGCCGCTCGACAAGGACGTCGACCTGGAAGATCTTGCCCGCCGGACCGAGAATTTCACTGGTGCGGATCTCGAGGATCTGGTCCGACGCGCGGGACTGACGGCGCTTCGCCGCGATCTGGAAAAAGGCGCGGTCGGCAAGGAAGATTTCGAGGCTGCGCTGTCCGAAACCCGGGCGTCAGTCACCGAGGAAATGCTGACCGATTACCAGAAAATCCGCGAAACCTTGAAGTCCGATGCGGTTCGCCCTGTCGGCGGAATTGGATTCGTCTTGCCTGGAATGCTTCGTCCCAAGGGAACGAGCGAAGGCGGCAAAAGCTAGGGCAGTCGCCGCCAAGCCCAGACGGCAAGGACGAGAAGCCCCGCCATCGAAAGCATGGCGGGAAGTGCGGGATCGAACTTGTAGAGCAGCATCGTTGCGGTCGGCGCGGCGACATAGCTGATACCGTTGGCAGCGGTGATAACTCCCGCGATCGCGCCTTGCTCGCCCAGCGAAACGGCCAGGCTCGCTCCGCCGGTGAAACCCGGTCTGGTCAGGCCAAAGCCTAGGCTTGCAATCGCGAAACCGAGGACGAGGCCGTAGAGGTCGAACGCCAGGACCAGGACCCCGAACCCGAGCGCCGCGATGAGGGAGCCGATGGCAACGAGGGCCTTGGGACTAAGTCCGAGGCGCGGAATCAGCCCCCATTGCGCCGCCAGGGTCGCGCCCGCGCCAGCCATCAATACGATCGCAATCGGTCCTTCCGACCCGAGTGGGACGAGGCCGAGGCGGTCAATGACGAAGAAGCCCAGGAACGTCAGCACCGAGGCCTGGGCGTGGCCTGCTGCCACACCCGCGACGATCCAACGACGAATTCGAGGGTCGTTCCACCGCATCCGCGCACCATCGCGCGGTGATGTCGCAGCCACGACACTGGCCCCCGTGGTCGACGTCGCGAGCGACGGATAGCTCATCGCGGCGCCATGCCCTGCCCGCGGACCGTGGCGCGGCTTATTATCGTCGGGCAGCCAGCGCCAGATTGCGACAAAGACGACAAGACCGATCAAGGCGAACCCGAAGAATGGTCCGGGCAGCCCAATCAAAGGAAGCACGAACAACGGTGCCAGCGCGGGCCCGACAACCGTGCCAAGGCCGAAACTTGATGCCAGCGAAGACAGGGCCGTAACGCGCGAGGTGCGGCGGGTTTTCGAGGCGAGATAGGCCTGGGTCGCGCTTGGCGTCGCAGAGCCCAGGCCGCCGTAAACGGCGCGCGCAAAGCCGAACAGGATGAACGCGGCACCGCCGCCGACCCAGCCAGCTAGTCCGGCGTACAGGGCCAGTCCGCACAATCCCGTCGAAATGACAAATCCGCCGACACCAACCAGGGTCAGCGCCTTGCGGCCGTGTCGATCGCTCGCTTGTGCCCAAAGTGGGGCCAGGCCAACCCAAAGTACAGCCGAGACGGTATACGCAATGGCGACAATGACATCCGGGATCTGCATGGCCCGGCCGATCGCCGGCATGACGGACTGGACTGCGGTATTGCCTGAGGCCGCCACTAGCATCGCAGCGTAAAGCAATGCGAAGTCGCGATTTCGCATCGCGGTGCCGCCAACGCGGCGTCTGGGTCCGGACAGGATCATCGTTCCGACTTAGGCCTGTCGCAAACTGGCGCAAGCAGGTAACCGATCACTGGACATTCGCGTGCGGCTTTGCCAACGCGAGCAACCAAATTTTCGTCACCGGAGCATTCATGTCGACCCCGCACGCCCGTACGCTCAAAGGCCCGCGCCGTTTTGTTCGCCGGGTCGCGCATCGGGTCAACAGCCCAAAATGGCAGTTTCTTCGGGGATTTCTGAAGAACCCTGTCATGGTCGGGTCAGTTATTCCGTCTAGCAAGGTGCTGATCGACAAGATGCTTGGCCCGGTGAAATGGGACGAAACCAGGCTGTTCGTCGAATATGGCCCCGGGGTCGGCACCTTTACCAAGCCGATTCTCGAACGTCTTGGCAAGGATGGAACGCTGATTGCGATCGACACCAATCCGGATTTTGTCGACTATTTGCGCAAGCAATTTCCCGATCCCCGACTGATCGTCGTGCTCGGATCCGCCGCCAACGTCGAACAGATCGTCAAGGATCATGGCTTCGACCATGCCGATTTCGTGCTGTCGGGCTTACCCTTTTCGACCCTTCCGCCGGGTGTCGGCGATGCCATCGGGTCTGCCACTGCCCGGGTCACTAGGGCTGGCGGCGCGTTCCTCGTCTATCAGTTCAGCCCCAAGGTGCGCGACTTCATCGCCCCGTATTTCGAGCGGCTCGATCGCGGCTTCGAATGGATCAATGTGCCCCCCGCGACCTTGTTCTGGGCATGGCGCGAACCCACGCCGGCTTAAACTCCTTCCAAGCCGAAATTGAGGCGGCGAGTTACGGTGTAGTCCATCGTCGTGACTAAAAAATGGGCCGCCGCCCACTTCGTTTTCCGCCACAACGTCGCACGGCTCTGATAGAAGGCTGGCGTGATTTCCAGCGAGTCGGCGACTTCGCGATCTACATAGGCGTGCATTGCAGCGGCGAAGC
Source organism: uncultured Alphaproteobacteria bacterium (assembly GCA_963843855.1). Classification (GTDB taxonomy): domain Bacteria; phylum Pseudomonadota; class Alphaproteobacteria; order Sphingomonadales; family Sphingomonadaceae; genus Sphingomicrobium. The sequence continues at coordinate 254,685 of CAWJMA010000006.1, read as the reverse complement.
CGGGATCGTCGACCCGCAACATCATCTCCAGATTGATATACAGGCTTCGAAAATCGAAATTCGATGAACCGAGATGAACGATATCGTCGGCGATGTAGAGCTTCGTGTGGAGTTTCGCTGGCTGGTATTCGAATAATCGGACGGCGCGCTTGAGCAAGCGGCCGTAGGTGAAACGTGCCGCCGCGATGGTGGCGCTGTTATCCGACTTTGTAGCGGTGACGATGCGCGCTGACCCTCCGCGACCGACCACGCCGCCAATCCTTCGAAGCATCGCATTTGATGGCGCAAAATATGCGGCGATGATGTCGATCTGTTTGGCATCGCGGATGTCGTTGACGATCTGTGCCGGCCAGGGATTATGGCGGCGCATCGGACCACTGAATCGCCAGCTGACCTTTCCTTTTCCACGACTGCGGCTGGTAATGATTCGACGCAGGTCGCGGATTTTGGGCTTGCGCCGCTGAGTCCAGTTTTCAATTGCGTCGAAATATTCGGCGAGTTCGGTAACGGCGGGGCCTTCGAGTGAAAGCCACAGGTCGCGCCACCGGTCCTCGCCCTCGTCAACCAGATATTGCAGGCCAATATTGGCGCCGCCGACCAGCGCGCGGGCACCATCGGCAATCGCCATTTTCTGGTGGTTGCGGATGAGGTAGCGGCGTCCGTAGCTGGCATGGAAAATGCAATAATGCCCGCCAGCCTTTGTCAGTACGTCGAGAAACTCGGGTTTCGTCGAACCACTCCCAAAGCCATCGATGAGCAAACGTACCGCCACGCCGCGCCTGGCCGCACGGACAAGAGCATCGCGCACTGCCTCGCCTGCCTCGTCGCAACTGAACATGTAGTAAAGCAAGCGGAGGTCGACCTTCGCACCGTCGATCAGGCGCAACAACGCATCAAGGCGTTCGCGACCACCGGTCAGCAGTCGCAAGCTGTTGCCCTCGACCTCGGCCTGAATTACCGCCGATCTGGTTGCCGCGTCCGCCATCCCCGACATGTGGCCGGACCATACAATCGGTGCAAGGGCTCCTGGTCCGTTTCCATTGACTTATCGGGCATCGCTGCCTATCTGCCTCGCCTTCCTTACAAGCATTGCGAAGGGTGCAGCGACCGATGGCTCGCGTGACAGTAGAAGATTGCGTCGACAAGGTTTCGAACCGGTTCGACCTGGTATTGATGGCAGCGCAGCGCGCACGCCAGATTTCGGGCGGTGCCGACCTGACCATCGATCGCGATCGCGATAAAAATCCGGTCGTCGCCTTGCGCGAAATTGCCGAGGAAACCGTCAAGCCAAAGCACCTTGGCGAGGCTATTATCAGCAATCTTCAGCGCGTGCGGATCGACGAAGACGATGAAACGGATGAATTGGCTAGCCTGAGCGAATCGGCAGAAGCCCTTCGCCTCACCGCCGCAGCGCCGCCGCGACCGACGCCGAGTGCATCCGAATACGAATAAGCATCGGCTTACTGGGCGCGGGTACTGCGCGTCGGTGATCGGGAAAAATCAGGGCGGCCTTCGGGTCGCCCTTTTTCGTCGCTCGTCATTCGACTCGTTTGAGCACCCGCCCGGTCGACTGATCGATCCACATCAGCTCGTCGAGCGCCAGTTCCCGGCCATCATGGGCCAGAACTCGAATCCGCCGAACCGGCTTGTGGTCGCGCAGGTCGGCCAGCACGATGTCCTGGCTGCCGTGACCCCAATCCTCGCCCCACTGACGGAGAGCCAAGACAACAGGGAGCAATGCCTCACCCTTCGGGCTTAGCGAATAGACGACCTTTCGTCGGTCGTCGGGATCGGGGCGACGTTCGAGAATGCCGCCGTCGACCAGGCGTCCAAGCCTGTTCGACAGAATATTGCGGGCAATCCCGAGTCCAGCCTGAAACTGTTCGAAATGCTGGAGCCCATTGAGCGCGCCGCGAAGAATCAGGAAAGCCCATTTCTCGCCGATCAGCTCGACTGCGGGTGGCAACGGACACGTCAGCGCTGCCCTGCGAAAGGCCTCGATATCCGGATCTTCGACCAGCATCTGCCGGTTCAACGCCACTCCTCCATTTTCAACCCATGACATAACAAAATTCAAAATAACAGTTGCGATAAGCAACGGATAGCGATAATTGGTTTCATTCCGCAACTGTTTATGAGACTGGAGCTCGCCATGATCCGCATCGCCCTTGCCGCCGCCGCTGCTGCAATTGCCGTACCCGCAGGCGCCGGCACCTACACCGCAAGCCCTGCCAGCGAGCCGACCGGCCGAATTGTCACGCGCGATATTGTTTGGGCGTATCAAGCGGGCATCCTGACTGGTCGCACCGACGAGAGCCGACCGGCAATCATTTGTCAGGGCCTCGCCAAGCGTGTCGGTCGCCTCGATCGCTTCGAAGTCGATGGCCGCTCGTTTGGCCCGGCCGAATTGGCCAAGTGCAATGCCTACGCAAAGGAAGGCGCCGCGACCCTCGCCACCGCCAAGTAATTTTTTCTCCCGCACCGCGAGTTCCGCATGCAGCGGTGCACTCTGAAAGGCCGGATCGACACCCCCTCTGTCGGTCCGGCCTTTTTCGCGCTTGCGAAATACCCCCTTCACACCCCATCTTGTCGCTGTGCTTAGGCAATATGAACTCGTCGAGAAGGTCCGGGCCTATGATCCCGACGCCGACGAGGCACTGATCAACCGCGCCTATGTGTTTTCCATGAAGGCGCACGGAGCCCAGGTTCGCGCATCAGGGGACCCTTACTTCAGTCATCCGATCGAAGTGGCGGGCATTCTGACCGACCTGAAGCTGGACGCCGAGACGATCGTCACTGCGATCCTGCACGACACGATCGAAGATACGGTTGCCACCCCCGAGCAGATCGAGAAATTGTTCGGCGCGTCGGTCGCCCGGTTGGTCGACGGTGTCACCAAGCTGTCGAAAATCGAAGCCCAGTCCGAGAATGAGCGTGCTGCCGAGAATCTGAGAAAATTCCTGCTCGCGTTGAGCGACGATATCCGCGTGCTGCTGGTCAAGCTTGCCGACCGGCTGCACAATATGCGGACGCTCCACCATATTTCGAACGAGGAGAAGCGCAGACGCATCGCCCGTGAGACGATGGATATCTATGCGCCCCTGGCGGAGCGGATCGGTATGTACGAGATGATGACCGAAATGCAGACGTTGGCATTTCGAGTTCTCGAGCCCGACGCCTACGCATCGATTACGCGCCGCCTCAATCAGCTGCATGCGGTCGGCGGAGATCTCGTCAACCGGATCGGACTTGGACTGCAACTCCACCTCGCCGATCACGGCCTGGAGGCCGAAGTTACCGGGCGTGAGAAACATCCATATTCGATCTGGAAGAAGATGGCCGAACGCCACATCAGCTTCGAACAATTGTCCGACGTGATGGCGTTTCGAGTGATCGTCGACGATATCGCGGGCTGTTATCGGGCATTGGGGCTGATCCACGAACGGTGGCCGATGGTTCCTGGGCGTTTCAAGGATTACATCTCGACCCCCAAGCGCAACGGCTATCGAAGCCTCCACACCTCCGTCATTCATGACAGCAAGATGCGGATCGAAGTCCAGATCCGCAGCCGTGATATGCATGCGCAGGGCGAACGCGGACTGGCGGCACATTGGGCCTATAAGGAAGGCAAGCCGGCTGCCGAAGTCCACATTCCGTGGGTCGATGAACTCGTCGAAATCCTCGAACATGCCGACAGCGCGGAAGAGCTGCTCGAACATACCCGGATGGCGATGTACCAGGATCGAATCTTCGCTTTCACCCCTAAGGGCGAACTGATCCAGCTACCGAAGGGCGCGACGCCGGTCGATTTCGCTTATGCAGTCCACACCGACCTTGGCGACCGCACCGTCGGCGCCAAGGTCAACAGCCGCGTCGTTCCGCTTCGGACATTGCTGGAGAACGGCGACCAGGTAGAAATCCTGGCTAGTGAGGCGCAGCATCCCCAACCTTCATGGCTTCGTTTCGTCACCACCGGCAAGGCACGAAGCTCGATCCGGCGCTTCGTTCGCCACAAGGAGCGCGACGAGACGATCGAACTCGGCCACAAGATTTACGACGAAATTGTCGGTCGGCTGCCCGCGCCGCTGGCCAAGGAAGCGCAGACGCGGGCGATCGCCAAGCTGGGTGTCGACGATGTCGAAGGGCTGATGATCGCGATCGCGCGCAAGCGAATCCGCGACGAGGAAGTGATGGAAGCGTTGATGCCGGGTTCCGCGGGAACCGACATCGCGCCGCGCCCCGCACCTCAGCGCACCGCAATTTCGATCAAGGGACTGACCCCCGGGGTCGCCTTCCATCTCGCCGATTGCTGCCACCCGATCCCCGGCGACCGCATCGTGGGATTGCGCCGGGAAGACGAGAGCATCGAAGTCCACGTCATCGGCTGCGATCAATTGGCGAGCGGAATCGATGCCGACTGGCTCGACCTTGCCTGGGGCGACGAGTCGGAAGGCGGTACCGCGCGCCTGTGCGTCATCCTTCGTGACATTGCCGGGGCGCTTGGCGAAATGGCAGGAATTATGGGTGCCCATCGCGCCAACATCGTGAATTTGCACCTGGCGCACCGCGACGGCAGCTTTCACACCTTCCATCTCGATGTCGAAGTGCGCGACCTTGCGCACCTGCACGCCCTGATGGCAGCGCTTCGCTCGTCTGATCCGGTCTCCAGCGTCGAACGTCTCTAACCGCGGCGAATGGTGTCGGCGCCCCCGGCCGCAAGCACCGCAAGCGTTACGAGATCGGATGAACTTGCCGTCATTGGCGCGATCTGGACCGGCTTTGCCATGCCCATCAGATACGGACCGAGCACGCTTTCGCCGCCAAGTGCGCGCAGCAGCTTGGCCGAGATATTTGCCGACTGCAGGCCTGGCATGATCAGGATGTTTGCTGGTCCCGACAGACGGCTGAACGGATAGAATTTCGTCCGCATCTCGTGATTGAGGGCGACGTCCGGGCCCATTTCGCCTTCATATTCGAAATCGGTCGTCATCGAATTGAGCAACCGCACCGCATCGCGCAGTTCGGCAATGTGCCGACCCGGGGGATTGCCGAACGTCGTGTAACTGATGAAAGCGACCCGTGGGTCCTGCCCCATCCGACGCGCAAAGGCCGCTGACCGGATGGCCATTGCCGCCAATTGCTCTGCTGTCGGGCGTTCGGTCACCGCCGTATCGGCGATCAATACCGTCTGCTTGCGCCCTACCACGACATTGATCCCGAACGGCGAGGCATCCCGTTCGTCGTCGATCACCGCGCGGACTTCGCGAAGCGACTGGCTGAACGGGCGCGTCGTCCCGGTGATCATCGCATCACCTTCGCCAAGCGCAAGCATTGCGGCCGCGAAGATATTACGATCCTGGTTGACCATTCGTTCGGCTTCACGCTTCAGCATGCCGTGGCGCTGACGACGCGCGTAAAGAAACTCCACCGCGCGACCGACGAGCGGTGAATTGCGGCTGTTGAGCACCTCATATTCTTCCGGTTTCTCAATCCCCAATTCGCGCAGGCGATCGTGAATATCGTCCCTGCCGATAAGCACCGGCACGCCGTAACCACCTTCCTTGAAGGCAATCGCGGCACGCAGGACATTTTCCTCCTCGCCCTCCGCGAAAAGGACACGCTTCGGATTCGCGCGGGCGGCCTCATAGGCGAGGCTGAGTGCAGAGGAAGTCGGGTTAAGCCGCGCTTTCAGTTCGAGACGGTAAGCGTCCATGTCGGCGATCGGCTTGCGCGCGACGCCGCTGTCCATCGCCGCTTGCGCAACGGCAGCAGGAATGATCTCGATCAGGCGCGGATCGAACGGTGCGGGGATGATGTATGCCGGACCGAAATGGTGCGTCATGCCGCCATAAGCAGCGGCCACTTCCTCCGGCACGGTTTCGCGGGCGAGCGCGGCGAGCGCATTGGCCGCCGCAATCTTCATGGCGTCGTTAATCCCGGTCGCGCGAACATCGAGTGCACCGCGGAAGATGAACGGGAAACCGAGCACGTTGTTGACCTGGTTCGGATAGTCCGACCGGCCGGTTGCGATGATCGCGTCAGGACGAACCGCCTGGGCATCTTCGGGAAGGATTTCCGGGACCGGATTGGCCATTGCGAAAATGATCGGCTGCGGCGCCATTTTCTCGACCATTTCGGGCTTGAGCGCACCGGCGGCGCTGAGGCCGAGAAAGACGTCCGCGCCGTCGAGCGCCTCGGTCAGGCTGCGTGCCTTGGTCGGCACGGCATGAGCGCTCTTGAACTGGTCGAGGTCGTCGCGCTCGGGATAGATTGGGCCCTTGCGATCGCACATGATGACATGGTCGTTCTTGACGCCCATCGCCTTGATCAATTCGGTACACGCGATTGCGGCTGCGCCGGCACCGTTCACGACCACTCTGATGTCAGACAGTTTGCGGTTGGTCAGGTGGCAGGCATTGATGAGGCCGGCCGCGGTGATGATCGCCGTGCCATGCTGATCGTCGTGGAAGACCGGGATCTTCATCCGTTCCTTGAGTGCTTGTTCGATGATGAAACAGTCGGGAGCAGCAATGTCTTCTAGGTTGATGCCGCCGAAGGTAGGCTCCATCAGCGCGACCGCGTCGATGAAAGCCTGGGGGTCGGTGGTATCGAGTTCGATGTCGATCGAATCGACGTCGGCAAAGCGTTTGAAGAGGACTGCCTTGCCTTCCATGACCGGCTTCGAAGCCAACGCGCCGAGGTTTCCGAGGCCGAGAATCGCGGTGCCGTTCGAAATGACCGCGACCAGATTGCCCTTCGCCGTGAGGTCGTAAGCGCGGTCGGGGTTCTCGGCGATTTCCTCGACCGGAACGGCGACGCCCGGCGAGTAGGCCAAGCTCAGATCGCGCTGCGTTGCCATCGGCTTGGTCGCGACAATCTCGATCTTCCCGGGACGTCCGCGGGCATGGAAATCGATGGCCTCATCGCGGGTGAATTTGACGTTGCTCTCGCTCAAGTGGCTCTCCTGTTGGCGGGGCTTTAGCGCGCCTTGGCGGCAAGAGTCACCCTCGCGCGCGCGGTGCTTTCCCGCTAGCAGGGTAAGTATGGCCCGAAGCGACCAACCCGCTCCACAGCAGACGCCGATGATGGTGCAATATCACCGCCTCAAGTCCGAGGCGGGGGACGCCTTGCTCTTCTACCGGATGGGGGACTTTTTCGAACTCTTCTTCGACGACGCGAAAGATGCTGCGGCGTGCCTCGACATTGCCCTTACCAAGCGCGGTGCCGATGGCGGCGAGCCGGTGCCGATGTGCGGCGTCCCCGTTCACGCCGCAGAATCTTACCTCGCGCGGCTGATAAAAGGCGGGTTTCGAGTCGCGATTGCCGAACAGATTGAAAGCCCTGCCGAAGCGCGCAAGGCGCGCGGGTCGAAGGCGCTGGTCGAACGCGCGATCGTCCGGCTGGTCACGCCCGGCACGTTGACCGAAGAGGCCTTGCTTGCACCTGCTTCGGCGAACTGGCTGGCGGCGGTCGCCTCGGCGGGCGAGGATTATGCGATTGCCGCTGCCGACATTTCGACCGGCCGGTTCGAGCTGGTATTATGCGGCCCAGGTGAATTGCGCAGCGAACTGGCGCGGATCGATCCGGTCGAGACGATTTCGGAGGCCAAGGTTGCCGGAATCGCGACGACCCCCGGCAAGGGCGGTTTCGACAGCATCGCCGGCGAGCGCGCGCTGAAGGCTCGGTTCGGGGTCGCGACGCTCGATGGCTTCGGCGATCCAGGGCGCGCCGAACTTGCCGCCGCGGGCGGACTGCTCACCTATCTCGACGTGACCCAGAAGGACGCCGGGCAATTTCTTGCCGCGCCGCGCCGGGTCCAGCGCGGCAAGCATGTCGCGATCGATCCGGCGACCCGCGACAGTCTGGAGATTTGCCGATCCGCGCTGGGTGAAGTGAAGGGCAGCCTGTGGCATGAAGTCGATCGCTGTGTAACCGCAGCCGGTCGCCGCTTGCTGGCAGCCGACCTGGGTGCGCCGCTGACCGATCGCACCGCAATTGAGGCGCGACTGGCGCTGGTCCAGCATTTTCACGAGGGTCAAAGCGTTCGTGCCCGCGTTCGCGATGCGCTGAAGGCGATGCCCGATATCGGTCGCGCGCTCGGCCGACTGGTCGCAGGGCGCGGCAGTCCCCGTGATCTGGGGCAGCTTCGCGACGGGCTGGTCGCCGCCGCAGCACTTCGGTCGGAATGGCAGGACGGCGAGCGCCCTGACCTGCTCCGGCGCTTGACTCCGCTGCTTGGCGGGCACGCCGCGTTGACCGATCGGCTCGCCTTCGCGCTCGTCGAAACGCCGCCGATCGAGATCGCCAAGGGCGGCTATATCGCACCCGGCTATGACCCCGCGCTCGACGCGCTTCGCGATGCCTCGTCCGACGGGAGAAAGGCGATCGCGGCGCTGGAGGCCCGCTATCGCGAAGCGACCGGGATCAGCGCGCTGAAAATCCGGCACAATGCGGTTCTTGGCTATCATGTCGAGGTCACTGCCCGGTTTGCCGACCGGCTGATGGCGCCGGACAGCGGCTTCACGCATCGACAGACACTCGCTGGCGTCGTCCGCTTCAATTCGCCCGACCTGCACGAAGAAGCAGCGAAGGTCGTCGAGGCGGGCGGCCACGCACTGGCAGCCGAAGCGGCGCATTTCGAGGAGTTGGTGGCGCTTGCCACCACTGCGGCCACCGCCATTGCCGCAACGGCCGACGCGGTCGCGCGGATCGACGTTGCCGCCGCCAATGCCGAGCGTGCCGCCGAGGGTGGCTGGTGCCTGCCCGAACTGGACGACAACCCTTGTCTCGCCATAGAGGGCGGACGGCATCCGGTGGTAGAGCGCGCCCTTGCCGAAAGCGGCGAGCGCTTTATCGCCAATGATGTCACGCTGGGCCCAGGCGATCGCCTGTGGCTGATCACCGGCCCGAATATGGGCGGCAAATCGACGTTCCTGAGACAGACGGCGCTGATCGTGCTGCTTGCCCAGGCCGGTTGTTATGTCCCTGCAGCCAGCGCGAGAATCGGACTGACCGACCGATTGTTCAGCCGTGTCGGCGCGTCGGATAATCTGGCACGGGGCCGATCGACCTTCATGGTCGAGATGGTCGAGACCGCGGCAATCCTGGCGCAGGCAACTGCGAAAAGCCTGGTCATCCTCGACGAAATCGGGCGCGGTACATCGACATATGATGGCCTTGCGATTGCCTGGGCGGTGGTCGAAGCGATGCATGACGAGGTCAGGGCGCGCACCTTGTTCGCCACCCATTATCACGAATTGACGCGGCTCGCCGGTCGGCTCGGCGCAATGTCGTTGCACAATGTCCGGGCGCGCGAATGGAAGGGCGATCTGGTCTTGCTGCACGAGGTCGCCGAAGGCGCCGCCGACCGGAGCTACGGCATTGCGGTGGCGCGGCTGGCCGGAATGCCGCCAATGGTCGTGGCCCGGGCCAAGGAAGTGCTCGACCGGCTGGAAGAGGGCCGCGAAGCGACCGGCGGAATTGCCGCCGGCTTGGACGATTTGCCGCTGTTTGCCGCCGTCGTCCCGAGCGAAGCGCCGCAAGATCCGCTGATTGCGGCAATCGATGCGCTCGAACCCGACCGGTTGACGCCGCGCGCCGCACTCGATGCGCTCTACGAGATCAAGCGGCTAGCTGCGGACCGCCGCGAATGAATCCGCGCTTCGACCTTGTCAGCGACCGGCGCGCGATCATCGATCGCCGCGCGATTGCCGAACGCCTGGGTGAGACGCCGAGCGGGGAGCGCAGCGCGGTCCTTGCCGCCGCGCTGGACCAAGGCCGGGAAGAAATCGCCCGCCGACTGGTCGAGGAGCCGGCGCGTGGACGGGCGGCGGCGGCGAGCATGGCATTCCTGGCCGACCAGATCGTGCGACTGGCGTTCGACTGCGCCGCCGCGTCGCTTCACGCTGGCGAGAAGTTGGCCAGCGACATTGCCTTGGTCGGCATGGGCGGGACCGGGCGCGGCGAGATGGCGCCCTACAGCGATGTCGACCTGCTGTTTTTGATTGCGCCCGGTGCCCACGAAAGGGTCAAGCCTCTGGTTCATGCGACGCTTTACCTGCTGTGGGATTTGAAGTGGATCATCGGTCACGCCGTTCGCGACTGCGACGAGTTGATCGCGTTGACGCGCGATGAAATGACGGCCCGTACCGCCTTTCTGGAGGCGCGCTGGATGTGGGGCAACCAGTCGCTATTCGATGACGCAAATGCCCGTTTTCGCCGAGAGGTGACCGCAAAGGACGGCCGTGCCTTCGTCGCCGCCAAAATGGCCGAGCGCGACGAGCGGCACCAGCGGATGGGCGACAGCCGTTACCTTGTCGAACCCAACGTCAAAGATGGCAAAGGCGGGCTTCGCGACCTCCACACGCTGCGCTGGATAGGGGAGCATCTTTTCGACATCGAGCGGACGTCTGAAATGGTAGAAAAGGCTCTGCTTAGCCCTGCCGAATTGGTCCGTTTCGATCGCGCGGAACGCTTCTTCTGGGCAGTTCGATGCCATTTGCACCAGATCGCCGGGCGAGCAGAGGAGCGGCTCGGCTTCGACTATCAGCGCGAGATTGCGGCAGCGATGCGTTACGCCGACCGGCCCGGAAAATCGGCGGTCGAACGGTTCATGCAATTCTACTTCCTGCAGGCCAAGGCGGTGGGCGACCTGACCGGAATTTTCCTTGCGCAACTGGATGAACGACTGGCGAAGCAGGGTCGGCGTTTCGCATTGCCAACCTTCACGCGCCGCCCAAAAAAGCTGGACGGCTTTCTCCTCGATCGCGGTCGGCTTTCAATTCCCGACGGACCTTTCTTTGCTCTCGATCCGGTCCGCATGATTGAGATGTTCGCGCTTGCCGCAAGCGAGCGCCTGGAGATTCATCCCAAAGCAATGCGGGCAGCCCTTGAACATGCCCGCCTGGTCGACCGGGTCCGTGACGATCCGCGCGCCAACGCATTTTTCCTTGCCGTGCTGACCTGCCCGAACCATCCCGACATGGTGCTGCGCTGGATGAACGAGGCGCGGGTTTTCGGCCGTTTCGTGCCTGATTTTGGCAAGGTCGTCGCGCAAATGCAGTTCGACATGTACCATCATTACACGGTCGACGAGCATACCATCCGCGCGATCGGGTTGCTTGCTGCGATCGAGCGCGGCGAATTGGCCGAGGACCATCCACTATCGACGGCGCTGTTCCGGCAACTGGGGTCGCGGCGCGTGCTTTATGTCGCGGTCCTGCTCCACGATATCGCGAAGGGTCGCGGCGGCGACCATAGCGAATTGGGCGCCGAGGTGGCGCTGGAATTATGTCCGCGCTTCGGACTCGACGACGCAGAGACGGAAACCGTGGCATGGTTGGTTGAACAGCATCTGCTGATGAGCCGAACGGCGTTCCGCCGCGACCTGACCGACCCGCGAACGATCGAGGGTTTCGCGCAGGCGGTGCAGAGCCCCGAGAGGCTCCGCTTGCTGCTTATCCTGACCGTGGTCGACATTCGCGCGGTCGGGCCTGGCACATGGAATGAGTGGAAGCGGCAATTGCTGCGTACACTCTACGACACGTCGGAGGAGCGCCTGCGCCTGGGCCACAAGCAGCGCGGCAGGCCCGAGCAGGTCGCTGCAAGGCATGACGCGCTGGGCCGCAAATTGGGTTGGCCAAAAGCGAACATCCGTGCCCATGCGCGTCGATTGCCGGACAGTTACTGGCTGGCCGAGCCCGAGGAATGGCAGGTCGCCAATGCCCTGCAGATCGCCCAGGCGGAGGCCGCCGTCGGCCAGATCGCACCGAGCGTAATCGCAACCAACGAACCCGGCTGGGGGGCGACTCGGATCAGCGTCTTCTCACCCGATCGAGCAGGGCTTTTCTACCGCATTTGTGCGGGCCTTGCAGGAGCCGGGGCATCGATTATCGACGCGCGGATCCACACCACCCGCGACGGCATGGCGCTCGACAATCTGCTGGTTCAGGATTCTCAGCGTCGTGCTTATGGCGACAAGCGGGTGCGTGCCCGCTTGATCCGTTCGGTCGAAAAGGCGATTGCGTCCGATGCGCTCCCGGACCTCCCAGCCTTGTCGGCGCTGCCCCGGCGCCGAGCCGCATTCAGCGTTGCGCCGTCGGTCGTCGTTGCGCCCCGCGCGTCGGCACGTACGACCGTGGTCGAGGTCAACGCCCGCGATCGCGACGGCCTGCTGGCGCGACTGGCACTAGTCATCCACCGACACGGGCATGAGATTCATTCAGCCCACATCACAACCTATGGCGAACGCGCGGTCGACACCTTCTACCTGACGAATTCGAAGCGAAAGAAGTTGACCGATGAAGAAGTCGAAGGGCTACGTGTCGAACTGCGCGACGTCGCCGGGGCTATCAGTACCGCCCGGTCGGCCGCCTGACCCTATAATAAGAAAAGGCCTCGTCGTTTCCGACGAGGCCCTCCCCCTTTACTCATTTCCCTCCTTAGCCGCGTTCCGGCTCCGGTGCTGGCGGCGGCGGCGGTGGCGGCGGCGGGCACGACTCGGTTGCCAGGATCACCGATCCGTCTGCGCAAGTCTGCGTTTCGGGCGCTGGTGCGGGAGGCGGCGGCGGAGCCTCTGCCACGATTTCCTCCATCGCAGGCCGTGGTTTCCACTTGGCGCGGAGCGTCAGGCCGAAGGTCCGCGGTTCGCCAAGGAAGGCGGCGAAGAGCTGGGTCGCACGGTTTGGAACCGGCGAGCAATAGCCCTGCGACGCACCGCGTTCGGTACAGCTTCCCTGCAGCGGCGCGTCGAAGCCGATCTGCTTGTACTTGCGGTTGAAGATATTCTGGCTCCACAGCTCGATCGACCACGTGTCGTCGCGGCCGCTGAGGCCAACGCGGGCGTTGAACACTTCAAAGCCCTTCTGCGTCTTCTCGATATCGAGGTCCGAGCCGGTGTTGAAGCTGCTGGTATAGCGGCCATCGAAGTAGAACAGGCCGCGCAGCCCGGTTGATCCGATCTGCGGCGTCCAGGTGAAGGCGCCGGTCACCGTCATTTCCGGCGCGTTCGAAATGTTGCGGTTCGGCAACTGGAACAGTGCATTCGAGATCGGCTGGCCCGAAGAGCCCACCAGATTGTTGCGATACTTCGTCTGCGCATAGGTCACGCCCATGTTCAGACGCGCATCGCGGAACGGCCGGGTGAACACCTCGAGCTCGACACCCTCCGAACGGACGCCCGAGCGGATCTTGCCCGTGCATGTTCCCGTCCGACTGCTGTTGTCGGCATCGGCGCCATCGACGTCTAGCTCGGTGCAGCTGTTGATGTTCGCGACTTCGAAATTGATGCCGTTGAACGTGTTGAGCTGGAAGTCCTTGAAGTCCTGCCGGAAGAAGGCGAGGTTCACGTCAATCCCGCGGCTCTTATACTTCATGCCCAACTCGTAGGCGTCGTTGATCTCAGGATCGAACTGCAGAACATTCAGAGCGTTCGGACCACCGACAATTGCGCCGTTTCCATTGCTGCGAAGCAGGGAAGAACGGTCGAGATTGAAGCCGCCAGCCTTGTAACCGCGCGAGTAGCTTCCGTAGAGAAGGATCGAGTCGATCGGTTTCCAGCTGAGAACGACCGTCCCCGACAGCTTGTTCTCCTTCTTCGAGTCGCTTCCGGAATAGTTTCCGCCCGGCGTCGACGGGATGACGCAGGGAATCTGCTGCAGCGCCGGAGCGGCGAGCGCATAGAAAGCGCACAGCGTGTTATTGTCGTTCAGGTTGGCATCCAGCGTCTTCTTGTCGTGCGTGTAACGCGCGCCAAGCGTCAGCTTCAGCCGCTCGGTGATCGAGAAGATATTGTGGGTAAAGACGGACCAATTGTTGTCCTTTTGCGTGAACTGATCGTCAATTCCCACGCCAGCGAAGCTACGCGGACCGAAGCCGTTAGCGATCGACAGGTTGGTAAATCCACTGTTCGTGAATGGCGACATCGGAACGTCAGCAAATGCGCCGAGACGCGCGAACGCGGATAGAACCGGACCGTTCGTCGGCCCGACCCCCGGAAGAATGGCGGCCGCAACAGCCGGGTTGAAGCAAGTTGCGTTGCGTGTGTCGACCAGTCCGGCCTGTCCCGTCAACGCGGCAAAATTCTGGGCGACGAGGCAGTTTGCGTATCGCGAATAATCCGCGCCGTAGGCCAGATTATCCTTCACCCGCAGATTCTCATGCATGTAGAAACCGCCGACCAACCAATCGAGGCGATCGTTGAAGGCGGAGCCTTGCAGGCGCAATTCCTGCGTGAAGGTCTTGAAGCGCGTGCTGCCGTCCCCGCTGCCATCGCGATACAGGATATCGAGATTGTTGTAATCGGCGTCCTGCCCGCGCTCCCAGTCATTGAAGCGATAAGCCGTGATCGACGTCAGCTCGGCGCCGCCGAAATCATAGGTAGCTTCCGCAGAGATGCCGTAATCGACGACGTCCGAATTATAGCTGCGGCCCGGTGTGACCGAGGTCTCACGATCATAAGTGTCGTCGTTGATGATCGCGCCAAGGCCTGGATCGTTCGGATAGGGCGACCCCGTACCGTCAAGGATGCGGCGGATGGCCGAAGTCGTGCGCAGGCCAGTGTTCGGGCCGGTCGCAACGAAGTCGGAGATCGGCAAATAGGCTGCCGCGCAGCACTGCTCGTTTTTCTTGGAATAATCGCCGATGATGCGAAGCGAGAAGCTGTCGGTAGGCTGGTAGAGAACCTGGCCACGAAGCAGCCAGCGATTACGATCGTTAAGATCGTTGCCGGAAATGACGTCTTCCATGAAGCCATCGCGCTTCATGAAGATGCCGTCGAGGCGGAGGGCCAGCGAATCGGTCACCGGTCCGGTAACGCCCGCGCCGACACGGCGCAGATCGTAATTGCCGATGGTCACGTCGCCATAGATTTCCGGCGAGAATTTCGGCTTCGCGGTGATGACGTGGATCAGGCCGGCCGACGCATTGCGCCCGAACAACGTGCCCTGCGGACCGCGAAGGACTTCGATCCGGTCGACCGGTCCCAATTCGGTAAGGCCGGTGCCGGTACGCGAACGATAGACGCCGTCGATGAAAACCGCGACCGAACTTTCGAGACCGGCATTGTCGCCGACCGTGCCGACGCCGCGGATACGGGCAGCACCGCCGCCAGCTTCCGATGAGGTCGAGGAGACGAGCAGCGAGGGGCTGACCTGGTTGACCGCGCGGATATCGACCGCGCCGGTGTTCTTGAGCGTGTCGGCCGTGACCGCCGAGACCGCAAGCGGAACATCGCTCAGCGCTTCGCTGCGGCGAGTTGCGGTAATGACGATTGCACCTTCGTCGTTGGCTTCGGCAGCTTGATCCGCGGTATCGACGTTGGCCGCTTCCGCAGGGGCTTCAGCAGGGGTCGAGCCCTGATCGGTCGTGTCCTGAGCAAAAGCCGGAACTGTGAAGGTGAAAACAGCTGCCGAAAGCAGCAAGGTCGACTTGCGCATCAAAACCCCTCCGTTGGCGCGCGTCTTGGTGACGCGTCGTTTCGTAGGGGAAAGTTAGTCCAAGTCGGGGCGACTAGGAAGCGACTCTACAGATTACGCCGCAAATCACTGGGACTTGCGGCGTAATTGCAACACTTTGCCGGAATGCACGACATTCCGTAACGGAAACTATTTCGGCGAAAGCACCATCAGCATCTGACGGCCTTCCATGCGCGGGTGCGCTTCGATCTTGGCGATATCGGAAACCTGTTCCGATGCGCGCTGGAGCACCGCCATGCCGAGCTGGCCATGAGCCATTTCGCGACCACGGAAACGCATGGTCAGCTTTACCTTGTCGCCGTCCTCGAGAAACTCGACCACCTTCTTCATCTTGGTGTCGTAATCGTGGTCGTCGATGTTCGGACGCATCTTGATCTCCTTGATCTCCTGCGTCTTCTGCTTCTTGCGCTGCTCGTTGGCCTTCTTCTGGGCCTCGTACTTATGACGCCCGATATCGAGGAATTTGGCGACGGGCGGGTCGGCGCCCGGGCTGATCTCGACCAGGTCGAGGCCGACTTCCTGTGCTTGTTCGAAAGCTTCGCGGGTAAACATCACACCCAGGTTTTCGCCATTTTCGTCGATCACGCGCACTTTTTGCGACTGGATAAACTGATTGTAGCGAGGGCCGGTAAATTGCGGCGGCGTCTGTGGGCGACGCGGATAGGGCGGCGGTATAGCGAAGTCTCCTTTGAGTCGTTGTGGTGAGGGCGAGTTAAGCGTTTCACCCTGCGAATGGAAGGGCAGTGCGCCGAACGGACCGATTTTCGTCCCCGCTGTTGCGGGTTGGCGTCACTGGTCGCGAAGGTCCGGCGGCACTGCTTCGGCCTGGAATGCGGCGATCGCCTCGTCGAGCGACATGACCTTCTGGTGCTCGTCACTTCCCAACCGACGGATTGCAACCGTGCCCTCTTCCGCCTCGCGCTTGCCGACCACGAGCAGCAACGGGACCTTGGCCAGCGAATGTTCGCGCACCTTGTAGTTGATCTTCTCGTTGCGCGTGTCGGTTTCGACGCGGAGCCCGGCTGCCTTGAGCTTTGCAACGACATCACGGGCATAATCGTCGGCATCGCTGACGATCGTCGCGACGACCGCCTGGACTGGTGACAGCCACAACGGGAAGCGCCCGGCGTGATGCTCGATGAGAATTCCGATAAACCGCTCGAACGTGCCCAGGATCGCGCGGTGCAGCATCACCGGCCGATGCTTTTCGCCGTCTTCGCCGATGTAATAAGCGTCGAGCCTATCGGGCAGGACGGTGTCAGTCTGGATCGTCCCGACCTGCCATGTCCGACCGATCGCGTCGGTCAAATGGAATTCCAGCTTTGGCGCATAGAAGGCGCCTTCGCCCGGCAATTCTTCCCAGCCATATTCCTCGGTATTGCGGCCGGTCGCGGCAACAGCATCGCGCAAACTCTGTTCGGACCAGTCCCACATTTCATCGCTGCCGAACCGCTGGTCCGGGCGAAGCGCAAGCTTGATCGCGTAGTTGTCGAAACCCAGGTCCTTGTAGACCGCATCGAGCAGGTCGCAGAACGCCGTGACTTCGCCAATCAACTGGTCCTTGCGGACGAAGATATGAGCGTCATCCTGGGTGAACTGCCGAACCCGCATGATCCCGTGCAAGGCACCATGCGGTTCGTTGCGGTGGCAGCATCCGAATTCCGCCAGCTTGAGCGGGAGCTCCTTGTAGCTGGTGATGCCCTGCTTGAAGATCAGGACGTGAGCCGGGCAGTTCATCGGCTTTAGCGCCATCATGTCCGCGCTGCCTGTGATCACCGGCGCGTCGTCATCGACATTGGGAATTTCATCGGGAACGACGAACATGTTCTCGCGATATTTGCCCCAGTGGCCCGACTTCTCCCACTGACGCGCATCCATCAACTGCGGCGTCTTGACCTCGAGGTAGCCAGCATCATCGAGACGGCGGCGCATATAGGCTTCCAACTGGCGCCACAGGATGAACCCGTTGGGGTGCCAGAAGACGCTGCCATGCGCTTCGGACTGGAGGTGGAACAGGTCCATTTCCTGGCCGATCTTGCGATGGTCGCGCTTGGCCGCTTCTTCCAGCCGGACGAGATGTTCGTCGAGCTGTTTCTTGTTGAGCCATGCGGTGCCGTAAATCCGGCTGAGCATCGGATTGTTCTGGTCGCCGCGCCAGTAAGCGCCGCTGACCCGGGTCAGTTTGAACGCGCGCGGATCAAGCTTGCCGGTGGAGGGCAGATGCGGCCCACGGCACAGGTCCATCCAGTCAGCGGGGCCATGGCCGGTCTTGTACATCGTGATCGGCTCATGCTCGGGCAATTCCATCACCCATTCGGCCTTGAAGCTTTCGCCATGGTCGAGGAAGAATTGTCGAACCTTTTCGCGGTCCCATACTTCCCGGACCAGCGGCTTGTCGGCGGCGATGACCCGGCGCATTTCCTCTTCGATGAGGGGCAGGTCTTCGTCGGTGAAGGGGCCACGATCCGCACTGGGAGCGAAGTCGTAGTAGAACCCGTCATCGGTGGCCGGACCAAAAGTGATCTGCGTCCCCGGGAACAGGTTCTGGACGGCTTCGGCCAGAACATGGGCGAAATCGTGACGCGCCAGTTCGAGCGCGTCCTTCTCGTCACGTCCGGTGACCAGCGCGAGATTGCTGTCGCCTTCGAACGGGCGATTGAGGTCGCGCAATTCCCCGTCGACGCGCGCGGCGAGCGCGGCCTTGGCGAGACCCGGGCCGATTGCCGCGGCGACATCGGCAGGCGTCGAGCCTTCGGGCATTTCGCGAACGGAGCCGTCGGGAAGCGAAATCTTGAACATCTCGGACATGGTCCATGCACCTAGTGCAGCGCAGCAACCGCTTCAAGCGTCACGAAAAATCAAGCAACGTCGACTTTCTGTCAATGTCGCTTGACAATGTCGATTGCCGCTGTAAAACGACCTTTACAAATTGAAAGGGGAGTTTGACCATGCGTAGCATCATGACCAGCATCGGCCTGGCCACAATGATGATCGGCGCGGCCCTGATGGCCGCAAACGGCCAGATCACTAAAGAGGCGTTCGACGTCATGCTGTATGGCCTTATCGCGGCAACAGTCGTCGCGACCGGCACGGCGCCATGCCGCCGAAAGGCGGCGTAAAATGAGCCCGAACAAGGCCGCGGGCCGCCGCTATTTCATTCGCCTGATGTCGATCATGGCCGTTTACCTGGTGTCGCTGTTCATTGGCGTCGGCCTGCGCAATGCCGGTGCACTGACGCCCGCTACCGCGATCGTCGCGGCGCTGGTCCCAGGCCTTTGCGTGGTCATGGTATTCTGGGCGCTGGGCCGGCTTCTGGTCGAATTGCAGGACGAGTTCCTGCGGATGCTGATGGTCCGGCAGGTCCTGATTGCAGCTGCTTTCGCTTTCTCGATCGCAGCGATCCACGGCTACCTGACCAGTTTCGACATCGTTCCCCGGGTTGATTCCTATTGGGCGCCGATCCTGTTCTTTTTCGGCTTGTTCGTCGGCCAGGTCGCAAACCGCATCAAATACGGGACGTGGGGGCAATGCACGTGAAAAACCGGCTCAAGGTGCTGCGCGCCGAACGCGACTGGAGCCAGCAGGACCTTGCCGACCAGCTCGCGGTATCGCGCCAGAGCGTCAATGCGATCGAGACCGGCAAATATGACCCATCCTTGCCGCTGGCCTTCAAGATCGCCGAAATATTCACCCTTCCCATCGAACAGATTTTCGACCCGAAAGGATAATCCTATGAAACACCTGTTTTTTGCCGCGGCGTTTGCCGCGATCGCCACCCCCATGTCCTGCATAAGCCCGGCCGCCGCTGCCGCCACTGCGCAAACGCCGTCGATCAACCTGCATGACCACATCCGCACCACGCAGCACGGTTCCCGCGGACCGGTCGTGGTGCTGATCCCGGGAATGTCGACGCCGGGCAAAGTTTGGGACGACATGGCATCGTCGCTGTCCAGCGATCACCGCGTGGTGGTCGTCGAAGTGAAGGGCTTCGACGGCCAGCGCGCGCCGGCAAACGAGGCTCCGGGTTTGATCGATGGCATCGTCGCCGACCTGGCCGCCGACCTGCATGCCCGCGGTTTCCACCAGCCGGTGATGGCGGGCCACAGTTTCGGCGGACTGGTCGCACTGAAATATGCGCTCGTCCAGCCCGCGATGGTCAAATCGGTCGTGGTCGTCGATGCTTTGCCGTTCATCGGTACGGTGTTCGCCGACGATGCGACGGTCGAATCAATCGCGCCGCGCGCAAAGATGATGCACGACATGATGGTTGGCCAGGCAGACGTCATCCGCGCATCGGTGGCAAAGCCAACCGCCAAGGATCCGGGCGGCAACTATTCGATAGATCCGGCACGGCGCATCGCGATCGCCAATTGGGCGATGCAATCCGACCCCGTCGTCGTTGCCCGGGCGCTGGTCGAGGATATGGCAATGGACCTGCGCAAGGACATCGCCGCAATCCGCGTGCCGGTGACAATCCTCTACCAGGCGCACGAAGATTCCGCGCTTGCTGCCAGACGGTACGGAACGGATTATGCGGCAAAGGCGGATACCAAGCTGGTCCCGATCAAGGAGACCGGGCACTTCATCCAGCTCGATCAGCCGGAGGCGGTACGCACTGCCCTCGTAGCTGCAGCGCGCTAGACCAACAATCGAGTCGCCCTTGCCCTTCGCCCTTCGGCTAGGGCAAGGGCGGCGTCATGGAACGCCCGCCCCTCCCCACGCCCGAGCCCGCACCGCTTTCATATTTCGACCCCGGTGACGGACGGCGGATTGCCTATCGCCTCAGGCCGGCAAACCCAAAGGTCGAAGGGCCGACCATCGTCTTCCTCCCGGGCTATGCCAGCGACATGGAAGGTTCCAAAGCCGCCGAGATCGATCGCTTCTGCGGAGCGGCTGGGCTTGCCTACCTTCGACTGGACTATTCGGGGACCGGTTCGTCGGGCGGCGATTTTGCCGACGGCACACTCGACCGCTGGCTGGCCGAAGTGCTGGGCGCGATCGATCTTCTGACCGAGGGGCCGGTGTTGGTGGTGGGGTCATCGATGGGTGGTTGGCTGGCGCTACACGCGGCGCTCAAGCGGCCCGACCGGGTCAAGGGCGTCGTGACAATCGCGGCGGCACCGAACTTCACCGACTGGGGCTTCACAGCCGAGGAGAAGGAGACGATCTGGAACGAGGGTAAGCTTGAACGGCCCAATCCTTACGGGCCAGAGCCCAGCGTCACCCACCGCGCCTTCTGGCAGTCGGGGGAGGCGATGCGACTGATCCATCAGCCGATCCTGATCGATTGCCCGGTCCGGCTGATCCACGGCGACAAGGACGAAGACGTCCCGATCGGCGTTGCGTTCAAAACGCTGGAGGACGTGCATTCAGGTGACGTGCAGCTAACCGTCGTCAAATGGGGCAAGCACCGATTGTCCGAGCCGCACGAGCTGGAGACGATCGTCCGAGAGATCCTGGTACTGGCCGAGAAGATTTCATGACCCTTTTGATCGCGGCCCTGATGGCCGCCGCTGCCCCCGCTTCCAATTGCCCGACCGATGCAACCGCGCAAGCCGCTTCCTGCCGCGCCATCGAAGCCCAGAAGGGCGGGAATTTCGAAGCTGCCGCAAGGGGCTTTGAGGAAGCCTCGACCAAGGTCGCGCCGGGCGACCCGTCTGCCGACCGTGCCTTGGCTGCGGCGGGCAATATGTGGATTGCCGCCAACCAGCCGGGCAAGGCCGCGCTCGCGCTCGACCGTGCGCTGGGCGGGACTGGCTTGCTTGCGGAGCAACGCGGTCTGGCGCTGCTCGACCGGGCGCGCGCAGCGGAGGCGCAGGGCGATCTCAAAACCGCACGTGCAAAGTTGACGGCGGCCGCGGAAACCGTGTCCGAAGATCCTTTCCTATGGTATTTTTCGGCCGCACTGGCGATCCGCGAGAATGATCCTACGACCGCCAAGGTCGCCATCAATCGTGCGCTGACGATGATCCCGAATGACCCCACCGTGTTGTTCGAGGCCGGTCATGTGTTCCACTTCGCTGGCGAAGACGCCAAGGCGCGGGAATATTGGACCAGGGCGCTGGCGGTCGATCCCAGCGGGCCGAACGGCCAAGCGGCGAAGCGCGCACTCGCGATGCTCGACGTTCCATTGACGGTCACCGGCAAGGTCACGACCCAGCCCAATTTCGACGGCGCGACGAAGAAGGACTGACCGATCGACGCCGAACCGCTTGCGCTTTGTCGCAGCGGTGACGACATTAAGGGCATGGAATATTTGCACACCATGCTTCGGGTTCACGACCCCGACAAGACCGTCGCCTTTTTCCGCCACCTCGGCCTCGAGGAACGCCGCCGGATGGACAATGAGAAGGGCCGCTTCACCCTGATCTTTCTCGCCGCACCGGGGGAGAAGGCGGAGGTCGAACTGACCTACAACTGGCCGGAGGAAGGCGGCAGCGTCGAAACTTATGATGGCGGCCGCAATTTCGGACACCTCGCGTACCGGGTCGATGATATCTACGCCTTGTGCCAGCGACTGATGGATGCCGGCGTGACGATCAACCGGCCACCGCGCGACGGGCGCATGGCCTTCGTTCGGTCGCCCGACGGAATTTCGGTTGAACTGCTGCAGAAGGGCGATCGGTTACCACCGGCCGAGCCTTGGGCGTCGATGCCCAACACGGGGGCGTGGTAATGACGCTGGAGATCGTCGCGGTCCCGGCCTTCGCCGACAATTATCTGTGGCTGGCCCATGACCCGGAGAGCGGACTTACCGCAGTGGTAGATCCGGGCGACGGCCAGGCGGTGCTGAACGCGGCCGCGCAACGCGGCTGGACGATCGACATGGTCCTCAACACCCACTGGCACCCCGACCACACCGGCGGAAACCTGAAGGTCAAAGAGGCGACCGGCGCGCTGATCTACGGCCCAGCTGCGGAACAACCGCGAATCCCCGGTCTCGACGTCGCGCTGAGCGAAGGCGACCGGGTGTCGATCGGCGGTCATGAAGCCGAGGTTTGGGAAGTTCCCGGTCATACGCTGGGCCACATCGCCTATGTCTTCGGCAATTCCGGCGTGGCCTTTGTCGGAGACACATTGTTCGCCATGGGTTGCGGACGATTGTTCGAGGGAACGGCGCAGCAGATGCATCGTTCGCTCGGTCGGATTGCGGCGCTACCCGACGCAACGAAACTTTACCCGGCGCACGAATATACGCTGTCCAACGCGATATTCTCCGCCCACGCTGCTCCGACGGATGACGCCGTACTTGCGCGACTTGCGTCGGTGCTGGTCTTGCGCGACCGCGGAGAGATGACGGTGCCGACGACGGTGGCGGAAGAGAAAGCGACCAATTTGTTCGTTCGCGCGCCGGACCCGGCTGCCTTTGCCGAACTTCGCACCGCGAAAGACAGCTTCCGTTAAGCCAGGTCGGCGCTTTGTGCGTTGATGGCATGAAGAAGGGGAATGATGATGCGCCTGCTGATGATCCCGTTTGCCGCGACCATGCTCGCCGCTTGTGAAACGACGCCGGAAACCGTGAGCCGAACCGACAGCGAACAGCGCGCCTTTGATCGCGCGCTGGCCGGAAAGAGCGCGGGAAAGGCGGAAAAGTGCCTGCCGACCTATCGATCCAACGACATGACCGTGATCGACGAGCAAACCATATTGTTCCGCGACGGACGCACCACCTACGTCAACAACACGCTCGGTCGATGCTCCAGTCTGGGCAACAGTGGCTATGCGTTGGTGACCCGCAACATCGGTCCGCAATTGTGCCGCGGCGATATTGCAACGGTAGTCGACACGTCGACGGGGATGACCGTCGGAAGCTGCTCGATTGGAGAATTCGTACCCTATCGCGCGGCCGCCCAGTGACTCACTTCTTGTAGAGGCCGTCGAGGCGCTGCACATATTCCTTGCGAATGACGTGGCGACGAATTTTCATCGACGGCGTCAGCATTTCGTTCTCGACGGTAAATGGTCCGTCGGCGACGATGAAGCGTCGCACCTTTTCAATCACGCTGACGTCCTTGTTGACCCTGTCGACGGCGTCCGACAGACGCTTCATCATGTCTGGCTGGCCAGCGATCTCGGGGTCGGGAACCAGTAAACCGACCAGATAGGGATGGCGATCGCCGTGAACCATCGCCTGCGCGATCTCGGCCTGCAGGGTCAACATGCCCTCGACCCGCTGCGGCGAGACATTGTCGCCCTTGTCATTGATGATGAGGTCCTTCTTGCGATCCGTGATCACGATCCGGCCCTTCTCATCGAGGTGGCCGATGTCGCCAGTCGACAGCCATCCATCGCGCAGGACTCGGCGGGTTTCCTCCTCGTTCTTCCAATAACCGTGCATGACCAGTTCGCCGCGCACCATGATCTCGCCATCGTCGGCAATTCGCACCTCGGTATTGAGAAGAGGCGGCCCGACGGTGTCCATTCGAATACCGGCCTTGGGTCGGTTGCAGCTGATCACCGGCCCGGCCTCGGTCTGGCCATAGCCCTGGAGAAGGGTCAGCCCCATCGCCTCGAAAAACATCCCGACTTCGGGATTGAGGGGCGCGCCGCCCGATACCATTGCCTTCATCCGACCGCCGAATTTGCCGCGCACCTTCTTGCGTAGCGTGAGGGAGAGGATGCCGTCCATCGGCAGATCCCATGGCACCGAACGCCCAGCAAAGCGCTTGGTCTCGATCGCCATCGCCCGCGAAAGCAGATAGGAGGGAAGTCCGCCTTCCTTCTCGATCGTCTTAATCATCCGCGCGCGAAGCATCTCGAACAGGCGGGGGACGACGACCATGATCGTCGGCTTCACTTCCTCGATATTGGCGGCGAGTTTTTCGAGGCTTTCGGCATAATAGATCTGGGCGCCCAAGCTTACCGGGAAATGCTGTCCGCCGGAATGTTCGTAAGCGTGACTTGCGGGAAGAAAGGAAAGGAAGGTTTCTTCGTCCCAACCGAAATCGTTGGCGATGACATCGACGCATGCCTCGCAGTTATGAAGGATCATGCCGTGGTGCTGGCAAACCCCGCGCGGCGCCCCGCCGGTGCCGCTGGTGTAGATCAGGCAGGCAAGGTCGCCGCGACCGATCTTGGCAGCTTCGGCTTCGAGCGCACCGACATCGCTGCCACCGCTGACAAGTTCTTTCCAATGATGGAATTGGGCGACGTCGGCAGACTGTCCGGAAATGATGTCGTCGATCGAAATGACATGGTGACAATCGGATGCGAACAAGACCGCGGGAAGCAATGGCTTGGCCAGTTTCTGGGTCGAAACGATGACGGCCGCAGCGCCCGAATTGGCAAGGATGTGCTGGTGGTCGCGCGTCGTGTTGGTGGTGTAGGTCGGAACGGTGACGCAGCCAGCGGCCATGATGGCAAGATCGGCGATAAGCCATTCCGGCCGGTTTTCACTGACCAGCATGACCCGATCGCCCTGACGAAGGCCGAGCCGCTTCAGGCTGTCCGCAAACGCCGCGACCTGACGTGCGGCTTCCGACCAACTGATCGACTGCCAAGCCCCGTCGAGCTTGGCCCACAGGAACGGCGCGTCACCTTTCTCGCGAGCGCGGGTCAGGAACATCGTTACCAGGTTCGGGAATTTCTCGAGCTGGATCTTGGCCACGGGTCATCCTCTTTTCACGCGCCTCTTGTTGGGCACTACGACACAGCCGCTGTTTAGCGAAAATGGCGCGGTGTGCCAGCCGCGATGGACACGCCAGCCTTTCGCCGACTAGGACGTGGTCATGCGCAGCCTGTTCTTGCTTGCCGCCGTGGCGGTTGCTTCCTGTACCCCGCTTCCGCCACCCGCCGTCACGCCGTCATCTGCGGTGTCGGTTCGGACGGAGGCGTTCGTCGTCGCCGCCAATCCGCTTGCCGCAGAGGCCGGCCGCGAAGTGCTCGCGCGTGGTGGTAGCGCTGCCGATGCGGCACTTGCGGTGCAGGCGATGCTGAGCCTCGTCGAACCGCAAAGTTCGGGCGTTGGCGGCGGCGGATTTGTCCATTATTATGATGGCCGCACCCGCCGCACGAAAATCTATGATGGACGCGAAGTCGCTCCTGCGCAGGCAAATCCGTCGATGTTCCTTGGTGCCGACGGCAAGACCCTGCCGTTCGCGACAGCGGTGCTCAGCGGCCGTTCGACCGGCGTGCCCGGCGCGATTGCCGCCCTCGCCAAGGCTCATGGTGACCATGGCAAGCTGCGCTGGGACAGCTTGTTCGGCTTGGCCGAAAAGACTGCCCGCGACGGCTTTATCGTGTCGCCCCGGCTCGACAGGTTGGTCCACGGACGATTTCCGCAAACCCGTGCACCCGATGCAATGGCCTATTTCCGCCAAGGGCCGGGCGGCGAACTCGTCAAGACCGGCGATCGCCTGAAAAACCCGGCCTATGCCGACTTCCTGCGCCGCCTCGCCGCACAGGGCACTGACGCGCTCTATAAAGGCAGCACCGCCGCGAGAATCGTCGAGCGACTTCGCCAGGGCGAATATCCCGGAAGCATGACGATGGCGGATCTGGTCGCCTATCGAACAGTCGAGCGCGACAGCCTGTGCCGACCGTGGCGCACCTATATCGCCTGCGTCCCGCCGCCGCCGTCCAGCGGGGTCGGAATGCTGGAGTTGCTTGGGCTGCTGGAGCGGACGGACATTGCAAGCCGTGGCCCGACCGACCCGCAATCATGGTTCCTGTTCGCCGAGGCGAGCCGGTTGATGTACGCCGACCGCGACCGTTATGTCGGTGATCCGGCCTTCGTCAGCGTGCCGGTCCAAGGCCTGCTCGATCCCGACTATCTCGACGCACGTGTCAGGTTGATCGGTACGACTGCGATGGCGCCGCCCGAGGCCGGCACGCCGCGTGGCGCGCCGTTTGTCGCACGCGACATGACGAGGGAGCCGGCGGGAACTTCCCACTTCATCGTCCGCGACCATGACGGCAACGTCATTTCGATGACCACGACGGTCGAATCGATCTTCGGGTCGGGGCGGATGGTCGACGGTTTTTTTCTAAACAACCAGCTGACCGACTTCAGCTTCGACCCGAAGCGTCCCGATGGCGGTCCCGCAGCAAACGCCGTTGCGCCCGGCAAGAGGCCGCGGTCGTCGATGGTTCCGATGATTCTGATGACCCGCGACGGGCAATTTGCAGGGGCGATCGGAAGCGCCGGCGGCAACGCTATCTTGGCCTATGTCGCCAAGACACTGGTCGCGGCCGTCGATTGGGGCCTGCCGATGCAACAGGCGCTAGCGCAGCCCAATCTCGTCGCGCGTGGAACCGGGTTTGGCGGGGAAGACACGAAATTCTCGCCGGAAATCCTGGCGGCACTGGCTGCGAGGGGCATCAGCGTGCGCCCCGGCCAGGGCGAAGATAGCGGTGTTCATGCCGTGATGATCCGCAACGGCAAGATCGACGGCGGATTCGACCCGCGGCGTGAAGGCCGGGTCATCATCATCCCCTAGCCGACCGCGTCGGCGATGTTCGCATAGCCTTCGCGGGCCAAGCGTTCGGAGAGGCCCCTGACGATCCGGCGCGCCAACCCCGGCCCTTCGTAGACCAACGCCGAGTAAAGCTGGACCAAGCTCGCCCCGGCGCGGATCCGCGCCCATGCATCGTCGGCGCTGGCAATCCCGCCGACCGCGATCAGTGGCAATTCACGGCCGACGATTGCGCGGAATATCGCGAGCTGCCGCAGCGCGAGGTCACCAAGCGGCTTTCCGGACAGCCCACCCTGCTCTTCCCGATGACATGAGAACAGGGACGGCCGGGAAATGGTCGTATTGGTGACAATCAACCCATCGATGCCATGATCCATCACCGCACGCGCAATCCGTTCGTGATCGCCATCCTCAAGATCGGGTGCGACCTTCAGAAAAATTGGCGGCGGTGCCGGTCGAAGGCCGGGCGCGGCGCGTGCGTCGGCCACCGCGGCGAGCAATTCGCCGAGTTCCCCACCGGCCTGCAGGTTTCGAAGCCCCGGGGTGTTGGGTGACGAGATGTTGACCGTGAGATAATCCGCGACGGGCGCCATAGTGCGAACCCCCACGACATAATCCGCAATCCGGTCGGGACTGTCCTTGTTGGCCCCTATATTCACGCCGACAACCCCGCGATTGACGCCTGCGACGGATTTGCGTTTCAAACGGTTCAGCCGGTCCAGTGCGGTCGCCTGACCATCGTTGTTGAAGCCCATCCGATTAATAACGGCGCGGTCCTCTTCCAGTCGGAACAGCCGCGGCCGGGGATTGCCGGCTTGCGGCCTTGGCGTCAGTGTTCCCACCTCGACGAAGCCGAAACCAAGACCCAGCGCCTCGTCGGGCACCTCGGCATTCTTGTCGAATCCGGCGGCAAGGCCCACAGGATTGGGGAAGTGCACGCCAGCGACATTGCTTTCGAGCGGCGGCGTGCAGGGAGGTTCGGCCAAAAATGCCGTTCCGGACCGAAGCTTCAAGGCCGCGATCGTCATGCGGTGCGCGCGCTCCGCATCAAGGCGGAACACGAGTGGTCGAAGCCACGGATAGATTTGCATGCGCGCCGCCGTTCGTAGAAAAAATGTCAGCCGGACTTGAGCCGGGCTCCGGCTTTCTTCACAAATCAAGGCGGTTGCCGGGTCAAGCCCGGCGTGACGATTTTCCAATCGGGGAGCACCAACGATCATGCGTCTTCACCTTCTTATCGCTGCAACGATGCTGACCGCACCGGCCTTTGCGCAGGACAGCGCACCGCCCGCGCCCACCGCCGCTGCGACCGCTGAAAAGAACGCAACGCTGGCTGCCTTTTTCGAAGCGTATGACAAGGCCAACCTGACCTACTCGCCTGAGGGCAAGGCCTATCGCGGGATTCGCGACGGTGACTACGGCCTGTGGGGCGACAGCAGCGATGCGTCCGCCATCGCCGCGCAGAACCGGCTGCAAGTCGCGGCACGGACCTTGAAGGCGATTGCCGATCCCGCGACGCTGTCGGCGCAGGATGCATTGTCGGTGCGCCTGTTCGCGCGCAATGCCGCGCGCAGCGAAAGCCTGTTCGGATATCGCCACTACGGGCTGATCTTCGACCAGATGAACGGCGCGCAGGCGGAAGCCGCGGCGTTCCTGATCAACATCCATTCGATTGCCAACAAGGATCAGGCCGAGGCCTATGTCTCGCGAATCCTGCGGTCCGGTCCGGCGATGGACCAGCTGGTCGGGATCGCGAAAGAACGCGCCGCCAAGGGCGTGATGCCGCCCAAATGGGTTTACGCTTATGTGATCGACGACATCGACAACCAGTTGAAGAACAACAATGGCGGAATGACCGGCCATCCGGTGATCGACGACCTGCGCACCAAGGTCGCAAAGCTGGACATCGCCCAGGGCGAAAAAGACAGGATCATTGCCGACGGGATCGCCGCCTGGCGAGGCAGCGCTGCACCGTCGTACCGCCGACTGCGCGCCGAAATGATCCGCCAGCAGGCAATGGCCGGGACCGACGATGGCGTGTGGCGCTTCCCCGAGGGTGAAGCCTATTACAATGCGCTGCTTGCAAGTTACACCACGACCGACCTGACTGCCGACCAGATCCACGACATCGGACTTGGCGAAACCAAGCGCATTCACGACGAGATGCGCCAGATCATGACCAAGGTCGGGTATCAGGGAACGCTTCAGGAATTCTTCGAACATACCCGCACCGACCCGAAATATTATGCGAAGAGCCGCGAGGAATATCTGGCCAAGGTCGACACAGTGATGGCGGCGATGAGCGCCAAGCTGCCCGATTTTTTCGCCACCCTTCCCAAGGACCCGTTGCAGGTAAAGCCGGTCGAGGCGTTCCGCGAGAAAAGTGCGGGCAAGGCCTTTTATTCGCGTCCGGCGCCTGATGGGTCGCGGCCCGGCGTCTATTACGTCAACCTCTACAATCTGAAGGACATGAGCCTGAACGAGCTGGAGGCGCTGGCCTATCACGAGGGCGTGCCGGGCCATCATTTGCAGCTATCGATCCAGACCGGGCTTGGCGACATGCCGCCGTTCCGCCGGTTCGGCGGGGTGACCGCGTATAGCGAGGGCTGGGGCCTCTACACAGAGGAACTGGGCAAGGACATGGGATTCTACACCGATCCCTATTCCGACTTCGGTCGGTTGCAGATGGAGCTTTGGCGCGCCGGGCGGCTGGTGGTCGATACCGGGATCCACAAGAAGCGCTGGACCCGCGAGCAGGCGATGAAGTGGCTGAAGGACAATACGCCCAATCCCGACGGCGACATCGAGAAGGCGATCGAGCGCTACATTGTCTATCCAGGACAAGCTACGGCCTACATGATCGGCAAGCTCAAGATCATGGAATTGCGCGAAAAGGCGCGGACCGAACTGGGTGCCAAATACGACATCAAGGCTTTCCACGACATCGTGCTGAGAAGCGGACCGGTGCCGCTCGACATCATGGAAGAGAATGTGAACGCCTGGATCGCATCGACCAAGAGCGCATAAACGTTGTAATTCGGGACGCATCGGTCTAAATCGGACTAGAAAGCTCCGATTAGACCATGCGACTCACCCATCTTGCCGACTATGCGGTCGTGATGATGACCGCGGCCGCGCGCCGCGGCGTCGACGCACGCCTGTCTGCGACCGAACTTGCAGAAGAGACGGGGGTACCGCTTCCGACCGCGCAAAAGCTGATGCAGGCGCTGTCGCGGCACGGCCTGCTGGTCGGGCAGCGCGGGGCGGGCGGCGGCTATGCCCTGGCCCGGGCGGCAGGCGACATCAGCCTGGCCGACATCGTCGAGGCCGTCGAGGGGCCGATCGCGATGACCCAGTGCAACAGTGCGCCCGGGGTTAGCGATTGTGCGCTGGACAGTCACTGCAAGGTAAAGGGACATATGGGAATCGTCGGTGAGAAGGTGCGCGGCGCGCTGGACGCGGTGCGGCTGACGGAGCTGGCGCAATGACCGAAGCTGTCACCAACCAGCAGGCACGCGATGCGATCGCCAAGGATTACGAGTGGGGCTTCAGCTCGGACATTGAGCAGGAATTCGCGCCCAAGGGCCTTTCCGAAGATACTGTCCGCTTCATTTCCGCCAAGAAGAACGAGCCCCAATGGATGCTCGAATGGCGGCTGAAAGCCTATCGCGCCTGGCTTGAGATGGAGGAGGTCGACTGGGCCAAGCTCGACATTCCGGCAATCGATTACCAGGACGCATATTATTACGCCGCGCCCAAGGCCAAGCCGAAGCTCGGTAGCCTCGACGAGGTCGATCCTGAGATCCTTCGGGTTTACGAGAAGCTGGGCATTCCGATCGAGGAGCAGAAAGTGCTCGCGGGGGTAGAGGGTGCGCGCAAGGTCGCGGTCGACGCCGTGTTCGACAGCGTCAGCGTTGCCACCACTTTCCGCGAAGAATTGCTGCGCGCCGGGGTGATCTTCCTGTCGATCTCCGAAGCGATCAAGGAATATCCGGACCTCATCAAAAAGTATCTCGGTTCGGTCGTTCCGCAGCGCGACAATCTGTTTGCCTGCCTGAACGCCGCGGTCTTCTCCGACGGCACCTTCGTGTATGTTCCCGAGGGCGTGCGCTGTCCGATGGAATTATCTACCTATTTCCGGATCAACGCTGAAAATACCGGCCAGTTCGAGCGCACCTTGATCGTGGCCGAGAAGGGCAGCTACGTCAGCTACCTCGAAGGCTGCACCGCGCCGATGCGCGACGAGAACCAGCTCCACGCCGCGGTGGTCGAGATCTTCGCGCACGAGGATGCCGAGGTAAAATATTCGACCGTGCAGAACTGGTATCCGGGCGATGCCGAGGGCAAGGGCGGTATCTTCAACTTCGTGACCAAGCGAGCGTTGTGCAGTGGCGCGCGGAGCAAGGTCAGCTGGACCCAGGTCGAGACCGGCAGCGCGATCACTTGGAAATATCCATCCTGCATCCTCAAGGGCGACGGCAGCGTCGGCGAATTTTACTCGATCGCGCTGACAAACAATCGCCAGCAGGCCGACACCGGCACCAAGATGATCCACATCGGCAAGGAGACGCGATCGACCATCGTGTCGAAGGGGATCAGCGCGGGGCGCAGCGACAATACCTATCGCGGGCTGGTCAAGGTGATGCCGGGCGCGGAAAACGTCCGCAATTTCACCCAGTGCGATTCATTGCTGCTGGGCAGCGAATGCGGCGCGCATACCGTGCCCTATATCGAAGTCCGCAATCCGACCGCTCAGGTCGAGCATGAAGCGACCACCAGCAAGATCAGCGACGATCAATTGTTCTACGCGATGCAGCGCGGGCTGGACACGGAAAGCGCGGTGGCACTGATCGTCAACGGCTTCGCCCGCGAGGTGCTCAAGCAGCTGCCGATGGAGTTCGCGGTCGAGGCGCAGAAGCTGCTGGGGATCAGTCTTGAGGGGAGTGTGGGTTAACGTGCTTACGATTGAGAACCTCCACGCGACCGTTGCGGACAATCCGATCATTCGCGGGCTCGACCTTGTCGTGCCGGCGGGTGAGGTGCACGCGATCATGGGGCCGAACGGGTCGGGCAAGTCGACGCTCGCCTACACGTTGAGCGGGCGACCGGGTTATGAGGTGACCGAGGGCACCGCGACGTTCGACGGCTCGGACTTGCTTGGCATGGACCCGCACGAACGCGCGGCGGCGGGGCTGTTTCTTGGCTTCCAGTATCCGGTCGAGATTCCAGGTGTTTCGTACCTGCAGTTCCTGCGCGAAAGCCTGAACGCGCAGCGTCGTTCGCGAGGCGAGGAAGAGCTATCGGGCGCGGCCTTCATCAAGCTGGCCCGCGAAAAGGCGAGCCTTCTTGGCATGGATGCGGAGATGCTAAAGCGGCCGGTCAACGTCGGCTTTTCCGGCGGCGAAAAGAAGCGCGCGGAAATGGTGCAGATGGGGATCATGGACCCCCGCCTTGCGATTCTCGACGAGACCGACAGCGGGCTGGACATCGACGCGTTGAAGGCGGTCGGCAACGGCATCAACACGATCATGCGGCAGCCGGGCAAGTCGGTGCTGCTGATCACGCATTACCAACGGCTGCTCGATTACGTGAAACCGGACAAGGTGCATGTGCTGTCGCGCGGAAAAATCGTTCGTTCGGGCGGGCCCGAACTGGCGCATGAGCTGGAGCGCGAAGGCTATGCGGAGGTAACCGCTTGAACGCGCTTCCAACCCGCAAAGACGAAGCGTTTCGCTACGCCGATATTTCCGCGCTAGGCGAAGTTTGGGACGCACTGTCGCCGCCCGAAATGCTGCACATTGCTGCGCAGCAAAAGCTGCAGCAAGTCTGGATGCCGAGCGGCGAGGCGATTAACGTACGGCGCGTGGAAATGACGCTGGAAGCGGGAGCATCGGCGCACATTTTCGCGTTAGCGAATGCCGTGCGTTACGGGCGGATCGAGCTGGACGTGACGCTACACGACGGCGCCGACTTCCAGTTCGACGCGGCGATGATCGGCAACGGCGACACGACGCTCGAGATCGTCACGACAGTGCGTCACATCGAACCCAACGCGACCTCGCGCCAGACGGTCCGCAGCGTATTGGGTGATACGGCGACCGGCAGCTATCTGGGCAAGGTCGCGGTGTCGCGCGATGCGCAGCACACCGACAGCGTCCAATCGGTCAAAGCGATGCTGCTGGGCCGCGGCGCTACGGCAAATGCCAAGCCCGAACTCGAAATCTACGCCGACGACGTGAAGTGCGCACATGGCGCGACGGTCGGCGAGCTGGACGCCAACCAATTGTTCTACGCCGCCGCACGCGGCATGGATCCGGCGACGGCCAAGGCTGTTTTGCTGGAAGGCTTTGTCGGCGGCTTGTGGGATTCGCTTGGTGGGGAAAGCGCGATTGCGGCCGCTGCGCGCGATGCGTTGCACGCGGTGGCGCGGTGAACGCCGAATTGCCGGTGAACGCGGCGCTCGACGTGCGCGGCCAGTTCCCGGCCATCGCCGGCTGGCATTACCTCGACAGCGCGGCGACGGCGCAAAAACCGCAAGCGGTGATCGACGCAATCACCAACGCTTATGGCCGCGACTATGCGACGGTGCATCGCGGCGTTTACGAGCGCTCGGCGGCGATGACGCAGAGTTTCGAGGCAGCGCGCACTGCCGCGGCCGACTTGATCGGCGGAAAGGCCGACGAGACGATCTTCACGCGCGGCGCGACCGAGGCGATCAACCTGGTGGCGACGAGCTGGCCGCGCGGGAACCGGAACCGCGTGCTGTTGAGCCAATTGGAACATCACAGCAATATCGTTCCGTGGCAGCTGGCCGGGTACGCCATCGACGTGATCCCGCTGACCCGGGACGGCCGGATCGACCTGGACGCGGCCGAAGCAATGGCGGACGAACGGCACGCATTCGTATCGCTGGCCCATGTCTCCAATGTCCTCGGGTCGGTGTTGGACGCGAAACGGGCGGCAGCAATTGCCCACAAGGTCGGCGCGCTGCTGATGCTGGACGGGTGCCAGGCCGCGCCGCGTTTGCCGATCGACGTTGCCGCGATCGACGCGGATTTCTATGCCTTTTCAGGGCACAAATTATACGGGCCGAGCGGGATCGGCGTGCTGTGGGGACGCAAGGAATTGCTTGAGGCGATGCCGCCCTACCAGGGCGGCGGTGCAATGATCGACCGGGTGACCTTCGGTGAGACGACCTTCCTGCCCCCGCCCGCCCGGTTCGAGGCGGGAACGCCGCACATCGTGGGCGCTGTCGGACTGCACGCCGCAATCGATTGGACCCAGGCCATCGGTCTCGATCGTCTGCATGCGCACGAAAGCGTGCTGGTGCGCGCGGCCCGCGACGCCCTGCGCGCATGCAACGACGTCACCCTGTTCGGGCCCGACGACAGCGCGGGGATCGTCAGCTTTGCACTCGACGGGGTTCATCCGCACGACATCGGCACCATATTGGACGATGAGGGTGTCGCGGTGCGCGCCGGTCATCATTGCGCCCAGCCATTGATGGATCATCTGGGCGTTCCGGCAACGGCGCGGGCAAGTTTTGCGGCGCATAGCGACATGAACGATGTCGAGGCGCTGGTGCGCGGGATCGAAAAAGTGAAACGGATTTTCGGATGAACGAGGAACGCAAGATCGAGGTCGAGGAAGTGGACGGCGTGAATGCGCCCCCGCGCGCCCGGCTGTCCCCCGAGGTCGAGCGCAAGCGCGATTATCTGACCGGCTTCCTGGCAGAGAAGAAGCCGGAGCCTGATCCGGCGGCGCCCGGCGGCGAATTGCAGCAAGCCGTCGTCGATGCATTGAAGTCGATCTATGACCCGGAAATTCCGGTCGACATTTACGAGCTCGGCCTGATCTATGACGTCGCGGTCGATAGCGATGGTGACGCAGTGGTGACGATGACGCTGACCACACCGCACTGCCCGGTTGCAGAATCGATGCCTGCCGAGGTCGAAATGCGCGTCCTGTCGGTGCCCGGAATCCGCGATGCCGAAGTGAAGCTGGTCTGGGACCCGCCGTGGGATCCGTCGAAGATGAGCGACGAGGCCCGTCTTGAACTGGGGATGCTGTGATGGCCGTTCGTGAACGTCCCGCCGCGATCATCCTGACACCCGCTGCCGAAGCGCGGATCGCCGAACTGATGGGCAAGGCGCCCGAGGGGGCGATCGGGGTCAAATTGTCGACGCCGCGCCGCGGTTGCTCAGGGCTGGCCTATTCCGTCGATTACGTCACCGACGCCAGCGGCTTCGACGAGAAGATCGAGACGCCAGGCGGTACGTTTTTCGTCGACGGCGGATCGATCCTCTACCTGATCGGGTCGACGATGGACTGGGTCGAGGACGACTTCGCCGCCGGATTCGTCTTCAACAATCCCAACGCCAAGGGCGCCTGCGGTTGCGGCGAGAGCTTCACCGTTTAAGGTCGCCCCGCCGCAAGGCGATCAGAAACGCAGCCGATATCGAACAGCCGCACCGACATCGCTGTCAGCCGACGAGACATGGCCGGGTTGACGGCGCAGATACAGGTTTCCGCTCAGCCACCCACCAAACAAGCCGGTTGCGTAGCTCACCTCGGCGTCGATTTCCCGACCGCTGGGGGAAAGCGAAAACTGCTCGCGCGTCATAATCGCCTGTCCGCTAACATAATCATATTCGGTCGGAAGCATCAGCGACAGGCCGCCCCGATCGATCCGCAGCGGTTGGGCAACGCGAAACCCGATCTGGTCCTGCGAACCAAAGACGCCGGACTTGACCAAGTCGAACGAATAGGCCCCGGTCTGGAACGCGCCGCCACCGAAACTGGTCCAACCGCGCCGGCCGTTGACACTTGCCGTGACCCCGGAGCCGAAGTTCAATCGGCCTTCCGCATCGACGAAAATCGTCGAAGAACTTCCGCCGCCGCCAAAAGCAGGGCCCATCCGCCCGCCGAGCAAGGTCGCCTTTTCATCAAGCTTGCTGATCCCGGCGGACAGCCACGCTCGGCCAATTCGACGATCGACCGCGATCGATCCCAATCGGTAGGGCGATTGGTCATTGGCGAACGCATTCGTGTTCCACGCCGAACCGCTTTCCATAGAAACAGTCACTGCTGCGGGTCCGAAGTCGCGACGCAAGGCAACGCTGGTATCGCGCCTGACACCGAAGCCCGGTTCGCCGGCGACGTCGCGCGCAATCAGGAATGCAC
Source organism: uncultured Alphaproteobacteria bacterium (assembly GCA_963843855.1). GTDB lineage: Bacteria > Pseudomonadota > Alphaproteobacteria > Sphingomonadales > Sphingomonadaceae > Sphingomicrobium. The sequence goes on along the minus strand of CAWJMA010000006.1, from coordinate 218,615 downwards.
CGGCGTCAGCACCGGCCAGGCGACGTTCCATCGCCTTGGCACCTTCCGAAAAGCCCAACGCGACGGCAGTCTTGTTATCGATCCTAGCAATCGCGGAGGCCGCAACGAGGCGTGATTTGGCAATGTCTTCCTGCCCGATGCCCATTTGCGCGACGTCGAACTGACCAGGCAGGCGTCTGCTTTCGGACACCGTCATCGCAATTGTGATCGGCCCCGCCCGAACGGAATTCGTGCTGACATTGGATTCGACCGCGCGGAGCAGAGGCACCTCCGCACTTGCCGATCGCAAACCGCCAGTTAGGTTCATGTTGAACGCGCGCGAATATTGATCGAGCACCACAACTCCCAGCTTTCCGTCGACGCCGTCTTCTTCGCTCGCGGCGTCGCCAGCCGCGGCCGGGAGCGTCCCGCTGGTATCCGCACCGACCGCAATCTTGCTGCCGGCAAGCGCTGTCGTGCCGATCGGCTGGAAAGCCCGCGTGATGTTAAGTGCGCCGTGACCATAGGTCGCGTCGACACCTGCCGAACCCAAATCGTCCGCTGTGTTGAACAGGATTTCGACGATCTGCTTCCCGGTCAAGTTCGGGAAAGCCTGCGCCATCAGCGCGACCGCACCGCTGATCACCGGCGCGGAAAAGCTTGTTCCCGAATAGAGATAGGAGGTTCCGGTATGGTCGAATGTGAGAACCCGGTAGCCCAACGCAGTAAGATAATATTGCGCCCCGGTGCCGGCCCGGTTGGAGAATGTCGAAATCTCGGTTGGGCTTGCACCTGTGCCAATCGAGCCCGCAATGATCACCGAGCCGGGAAAAGTCTGCGCGGGGACCAAGGCGAGGGAGTCTGGATTGATTCCCTGCGGCGTGTCGCCTTCGTTGCCGGCCGAGATGACCAATACTATGCCGACGCTAACGGCGCGAGACATGGCGTTGAGTAGCGTCGCATTTGGCGGTGAACCACCGAGAGACATGTTAATCACCCTGGCCCCCGCCAGGCGGGCGGCGTCAATGCCGCTGGCGATCGCACTATCGGAAAAGGCGCAATCGTCGTCTGTGCCGCAGCTACCCGGCTGGTCAGCGCGCAGCGAGACGATGATCGAACTCGTAGGCGACCCCGTGGATCTGACTGTCATTCTTAGCCGCGGCGATGACCGCCGAAACGGCCGTTCCGTGACCATCGATATCGCCAACCCCGCGGTTGCCAGCAACATCTTTCGACCCGGGATCGATACGACCGGCAAACTCGACCAGATTGGGATTGATCCCGGTATCGATGACGCCAACCTTCACGCCAAGTCCGGTAGCTCCGGATTGGTAAGCGCCGAGGGCTTTCGACGACGTCACACCGTTCGACCGCTCATACTCCACAGTGCAGAAACTGCCGCAAGGCGTGGGGGTAGGCGTAGGAGTAGGAGTAGGCGTCGGAGTGGGCGTAGGCGTCGGAGTTGGTGTCGGCGTTGGTTGAACGCCACCGCCGCCGCCACCGCCGCCGCCGCCGCATGCGGACAAGGTCAGTACAAGCGCCATTGCAGTCGCGCAAAGCTTGTGATTCATCTTTCCGAACCCCTCACCTAACCCGCTCGAAATTAACAGGTTTCTCGGATTGCTGATACATATCGAAAGCTTTCATTTTGATGAAGCGAATATTTACGGCTAGGCGAACCGCCAATGGACCCGCGCTTTGCCCATATCGACGACTGGATCTTCGATCTAGACAACACGCTATATCCGGCGTCGACGCGATTGTTCGACCTGATCGACGAGCGGATGAGCGCCTACGTCGGCCGCATCCTGTCTTGCGATCTGGGCGAGGCGCTCCGCGTGCAAAAACAGTATTTCCGCGACCATGGCACGACGCTGGCCGGACTGATGAAGCATCACGATGTCGCGCCGCGCGACTTCCTGGACGACGTTCACGATATTGCGCTTGATCGGGTGACGCGGAACGACCGTCTTGCCGAAGGTTTGGCGCGGCTACCCGGGAGGAAGTTCGTTTTCACCAATGGCGACGATGCCTATGCCGGGCGGGTGTTGAGAGCGATCGGGATCGATGACCATTTCCACGGACTGGTCGATATTCACGCCTGTTCGTATCAGCCCAAGCCCGACGCTTATGGGTACCATTTGCTGGTCGAACGCTTTGCAATCGATCCGGCGCGGGCCGTGCTGGTCGAAGACATGGCGAAGAACCTGAAACCCGCAAAGGCATTGGGGATGACGACGATCTGGGTTGATAACGGCTCCGATCACGGCTCGCACAACGCCGATTCGAATGCCATTGATCACGTCATCAACGACGTCGCCGACTGGCTCCATGAAATCACCGAGAGGACCCACGTATGACCGACCAGCTACAATCCGTGATCGATCAGGCATGGGACACGCGCGACACGATCGATGCCGGCAACACCGATGTTGCCGATGCGGTCGCTCAGGCGGTCGCAAAGCTCAATTCCGGTCAGGCCCGCGTTGCCGAAAAGGGTCCCGGCGGCTGGGTCGTCAACCAGTGGCTCAAGAAAGCCGTACTGCTCAGCTTCCGGCTTAACCCGATGACGGCGATCCCTGGTGGCCCCGGCGGCGCGCCATGGTGGGACAAGGTCGATTCCAAGTTTCTAGGCTGGGACGCCGCCGCGTTCACGACCGCCGGTTTCCGAGCCGTGCCCGGCGCGATCGTTCGCAAGGGCAGCTATATCGCGCCCGGCGCGGTGCTGATGCCCAGCTTCGTCAACATTGGCGCTTATGTCGGTGAAGGCACGATGGTCGACACCTGGGCGACCGTTGGAAGCTGTGCCCAGATCGGCCGCAACGTCCACATTTCCGGCGGCACCGGAATCGGCGGTGTGCTGGAGCCGTTGCAGGCCGGGCCCGTCATTATCGAAGACGATTGCTTCATCGGTGCACGCAGCGAAGTCGCCGAAGGGGTCGTGGTCGAACAGGGCGCCGTGATCAGCATGGGCGTCTTCCTAGGCGCATCGACCAAGATCGTCGATCGCGCGAGCGGCGAGGTCTTCTATGGCCGGGTCCCGGCCTATTCGGTGGTCGTGCCGGGAACCCTGCCGGGCAAGGAAGGCGGACCCGGACTGGCCTGTGCGGTGATCGTGAAGCGGGTCGACGAGCGTACCCGGTCGAAAACGTCGATCAACGAATTGCTTCGCGACTAGCCTTTCGGCGCGACCTCGGCGAGCAGGCGAGTGGCTTCGTCGCCCGTCCAGTCGAGGTCGCCGACGTAACGCCACACCTCGCGCCCTTCCAAGTCGTACAAGATCGTGGTCGGCATGACTTCGACGCCGAGCGCGCCAGTCAGCTTCATTTCCTGATCATGGAAGGCCGCGAAACGGCCGATGTTCTTCCCTGCAAGGAAGGCATCGACCGATGCTTTCGGCGCCATGTCCTGGCTGACCGAAATCACGCCAAGTGCGCCGTCGACGATGTGCCGTTCTTCCAGCTTCTGCAGGGTCGGCAATTCCTTGACACAGGGCGCGCACCAGCTTGCCCACAAATTGACCAGCAAAGGCCGGCCCTTGAACTTGCCAAGGTCGATCGGGGTGCCGTCAGGGCTGTTGAACGGAACGCTGGGCGCTGCTTCGCCGACATGGCTGCGGTCAACGCCCTTGCCCGGAAGCATCGGGTCGGCCGAGACATCGACGTTCGCTCCTTGAGGGGCGGGCGGCTTTTCCCTATCGCATCCCGAAAGGGCGCCTAGGGCTAGGAGACAGACGATCAGCCGCAACGATACCTCCAATAATATGTGGGGCGGGCGCTTTGCGGGCGGCCCGGCCGCGATCATGCGCGAGATCAACGCGTCGATCTCGGTCGACAAGCGGCTATGGCGGCAGGATATCGCCGCGTCAAAGGCTCATGCGGCGATGCTTGGGCGGCAAGGAATTTTGTCGACCCAGGATGCCGCAGCGATCGATGAAGGACTGACCCGCGTCGAGGACGAGATCGCCGCCGGGAACCTGGTCGAGGATGCCGCGCTGGAAGACATCCATATGCACGTCGAACATCGGCTCGGCGAGCTGATCGGCCCGGCGGCAGGTCGGTTGCATACCGCACGGTCGCGCAACGACCAGGTCGCGACCGATTTCAAGATGTTCGTCCGCGACTGCATCGACCAGAGCATCGCCGGGATCGACGCCTTGGAACACGCGCTGCTTGGGCGCGCCGACGAACATGCCGCCACCGTCATGCCCGGCTTCACGCATCTGCAATCGGGCCAGCCGGTTACGCTTGGCCATCATCTGATGGCGTATGTCGCAATGCTCGGGCGCGACCGCAGCCGTTTTGCCGATGCGCGGTCGCGGATGAACGAATGTCCGCTCGGCAGTGCCGCACTGGCCGGGACCGGCTTCAACCTCGATCGCGAGCACACCGCCGCCGCTTTGGGCTTCGACCGGCCGACCGCCAATAGCCTGGATGCCGTCAGCGACCGTGATTTCGCGGTCGATTATCTTCACGCCGCCGCGCTTTGTTCGGTCCATCTGTCGCGCCTTGCCGAGGAAATCATCATCTGGGCATCACAGCCGTATAGCTTCGTCCGATTGCCCGATGCCTGGTCGACGGGAAGTTCGATCATGCCGAACAAGCGCAATCCCGATGCCGCCGAACTGGTGCGCGGCCATTCGGCTCGGATCGTCGGCGACCTGGTCGCGATGCTGGTGCTACTGAAGGGCCTTCCGCTCGCTTACGCCAAGGATTTGCAGGACGATAAGCCGCCGTTGTTCGACGCGCACGACCTGCTTGCGCTCAGCCTAGCCGCGATGACCGGCATGATTGCCGATCTCGAATTCGTGCCCGCCAGACTGCGCGCCGCCGCTGCGGCCGGCCACGCCACTGCGACGGACCTTGCCGACTGGCTGGTCAGCGATGCTGATGTTCCATTTCGTGAAGCGCACCATATCGCTGGCCGCGCGGTCGCCGCTGCCGAAACCGCGGGCAAGGCGCTCGACGAATTGACGATCGACGAACTGATCGCCATCGACCAACGGATCGATGCGCGGGTGCTGCCCAAATTGTCGGTTGAATCGTCGGTCGCGTCGCGGACATCGGCTGGCGGGACGTCGCCTTTGCGGGTAGCAGAGGCGATCAAGGCCGCCCGCGCGGTCCGGGAGAAGAAAAGATGATCCGTCGTTTCGCGATCCTTGCTTTGCCTTTGGCGCTGCCTTTTGCGCTGGCATCGTGCGGCGACACTGCGCCGTTGCGACCGGCGGCCGGTCAGAAGATGCCGGTCAAACCCGCCGTGGCCCAGGTCACGCCTACCGTCGACGACCTGCTTACACCGCCGACCTATGCAGCACCGGAGCGCGTCGACGAGCTGGTCAAGAAATCGCAGGCGCGTCAGGCCGACCGCTTCGACTTGCCGCCGCCTGGCGCTGCGGCTCCGCCCGTCGCGGGAACGATCGAGACGGAAGAAGACCCCAATCGGGTTGTCCCGCCGCAATGATCAAGCCTGTTCGCAAGGCCGTTTTCCCGGTCGCTGGTCTCGGCACGCGGCTGCTGCCCGCGACCAAGACGATGCCCAAGGAAATGCTGACGATCGTCGATCGCCCGTTGATCCAATATGCCGTCGACGAAGCCCGCGAGGCGGGGATCGAGCAACTGATATTCGTTACCGGCCGCGGGAAGTCGGGCCTGGTCGACTATTTCGACAGGAACGTCGAGCTGGAAGCGACGATGAGCCGCGCCGGAAAAAGCCTGGACCCTCTCGACTCGGCGCGGGCCGGTTTTGGCGAGATCGTTTCGGTCCGCCAGCAACAGCCGCTCGGGCTTGGCCATGCCGTGTGGTGTGCCCGCGATATCGTTGGTGACGAACCTTTCGCAGTCTTGCTTCCCGACGATTTGATGGTCGGCAAACCCGGAGCACTGCGCCAAATGATCGACGCTTACCATTCGATTGGCGGCAATATTGTCTGCGCCGCCGACGTTCCTCCCGATAAGACGGCAAGTTACGGCATTGTCACTCCCGGCCCCTCGTCGGGCAATCGAACCGAAGTTCAGGGTCTGGTCGAAAAGCCAAATCCGGCGGATGCGCCATCCACCCTGGGCGTGATCGGACGCTATATTCTTCAGCCCGAAGTGATGCGTGCGCTGGCTTCACAGGAGGCCGGCGCCGGTGATGAGATTCAGCTGACCGATGCCATGGCCAAATTGATTGGAACGCAGCCATTTCACGCGGTCACGGTGGATGCCCGGCGGTTCGATTGCGGAACCAAGCTGGGTTTCGTCAGCGCGAACCTGGCACTTGGGCTGGAAGATGCCGAAATTGGTGGGGACCTGCGGAAATTGCTGGAGGGCGCGAAGTAAATTCGCGTCGGCGGCGCTGCGCTCGAGACCTACGGATCCAGTTCGACGTCCCAGTAGAGATAGTCGCGCCAGCTATCGTGCAGGAAGTTGGGCGGGAAACATTTGCCATGGTCCTGCAATTGCCAGCTGGTCGGGCGGATCGGTTCGCGTTCGATATGCATGCCCGCCTGGCGCGGGGTGCGGCCTCCCTTACGAAGATTGCATGGCGCACAGGCAGTGGCGACATTCTCCCACGTCGTTTTCCCGCCCTGGGCGCGCGGTATGACATGGTCGAAGGTCAGTTCGCGAAGGCTCCCGCAATAGACGCAGCGGAAATGATCACGAAGAAACAGGTTGAACCGGGTGAAGGCCGGATATTCGTTCGGGCGAACGAATTGGCGAAGCGCAATCACGCTCGGCAGTTTCAGCGCCTGGCTCGGGCTGTGCACTTCGCGGTCGTAATGCGCGACCACGTCGACCCGTTCCAGGAACATCGCCTTGATTGCGGTTTGCCATGGCCACAGGCTGAGCGGATAGTATGACAATGGCGTAAAATCGGCATTCAGCACCAACGCCGGACAGGAGTCCGGATGGCGAAGGAGATCGGGATGGTACACGCGTGCAAAGCTCCGTCGGTTCGACCCGAACTGAAGCTCCCCCGGCCCCGTCGCACGCAAGGAGGAGAGGCCCCACCGGGTCCGCTTCCCTTGATCGCATCGCAGATGCCAACCCGCGATGACAGGATGATGAATTATTCGGTGATTCCTCGTCAAGGGGCGTGTTCGCAAAAATGACGACGAGCCGCTTCGCTCCCTCGCCGACAGGTCGGCTTCATCTCGGCCACGCTTATTCCGCCGTGATCGGTCACGACGCTGCCAAGGCAAAGGGCGGTACCTGGCACTTGCGGATCGAGGATCTCGACCCCGGTCGGTGCCGCCCCGAATATGTCGCCGGGATCATCCAGGATCTCGACTGGCTAAACCTCGCCGTTGCCGGAGAGCCGGTCGTCCAGTCGATGAGGACGCATCTTTACGCCGCGGCAATGGAGCAGTTGAAGGCGCAAGGACTGGTCTATCCCTGTTTCTGTACGCGCGCCGATATTGCCGCTTCCCTGACCGCCCCGCATGGCGACGCCGGAGCGGCTTATCCCGGCACCTGTCGCAGCCTTGCCGATGACGCAGGCCGCCGCGCCACCACCCCGCATAGCTGGCGGCTGGACAGCGCGAAAGCGATTGCCACGGTGGGTCTATCGGGATGGCGCGAAGCCGACGGTCGTACATATGACCCAAGGCAAGGCGATATCGGCGATGCGATTCTGGCCCGCAAGGATGCTCCCTCATCCTACCATCTGGCGTGCGTGGTCGATGATGCGGACACCGGGGTTGATCTGGTCGTTCGGGGCATGGACCTGCGGCCTTCGACGCCGATCCAGCGGCTGCTCCAGCGCCTGCTCGACCTGCCCGAGCCGACATACCTCCATCATGCGCTGGTCGCTCACGAAGATGGTCGCCGCCTTGCCAAACGGGACCTCGCCCCGACGCTTGCCGCAATGCGCGCGGCCGGGGTCGACGGCCCATCGCTCACCGCGCAACTTCGTCGCGACGCGCTGCCCCTAGGATTCCGGCTGTCGCCCCCCTAGATACGGGCTATGAACATCCTCCTTATCCTCGCATTGGTCGCAGCCATGGGCGCGACGGCCTATGTTCTGGTTCGCGGCATCCTGGCGATGGCCAACGGCAAGGACGTTTCTGGCGAAGTCCAGCAGAGCTACATGCGCAAGCGCGTGCTCTACCAAGGTGTCGCGATCATGCTGGTCGCGGTCATCCTGCTGCTTGCCGGGCGGGGCTGAACGCTGGTCAAGCTCAACAAGATTTACACGCGTACCGGCGACGCCGGTACGTCCGGGCTTGTCGACGGCAGCCGGGTCAGCAAGTCCTCGCTCCGGATGATCGCGATTGGCGATGTCGACGAGGCCAATAGCGCGATCGGCGTCGCGATCGCCACGCTCGACGACGATCAGGAGATCCTGGCCGCGCGTTTGCGCCGGATCCAGAATGAGATGTTCGACCTGGGTGCCGACCTTGCCACCCCAGACGGCATCGACGGTGCACTTCGGATCACTGCTGGCCAGGTCGCCAAGATCGAGCAGGGCATCGATGTCATGAACGATGATCTCGCACCGTTGACCAGCTTCATCCTGCCAGGCGGATCGGCCTGTGTCGCCGCGCTTCATCTGGCCCGTGCGATCGTTCGCCGTGCGGAGCGAGCGGCAGTGGCACTGAACGAGGCCGAGCCCGTCAACCCGCAGGCGGTGGCCTACCTCAACCGCTTGTCCGATCATTTGTTCGTCAGCGCCCGCCACGTGGCGACGGATGGTGAAGGCGGCGATGTCTTGTGGCAGCCGGGCGCAACCCGGGACTGAAGGCAACCCATTCGCCACTTGATGGTTATCCTGCATTAAGGGGAGTGACGTGGCGCGCAGCGACGAGAATAGTTCGACCAGCCTGTCCGCACGATTTCGTGCGACTCGGAGCCTGACGCTCGACCTGGCCAAGCCGCTCAGCGATGCCGACGCCACGATCCAGCCGCATCCCGATGCAAGCCCGGCCAAATGGCATCTTGCCCATACGACATGGTTTCTGGAGACGTTCGTCCTCCGCGACCACGTGCCCGGATACTCTCTGCACGACGATCGCTACGCCTTCCTGTTCAACAGCTATTATAACGGCGAGGGTGCCCGCCATGCCCGCCCGCGTCGCGGCATGGTCAGCCGCCCGAGTCTCGACGAAATCCGTGAGTGGCGGTGCGTCGTCGATTTAGCAATAGAGCAGGCAATGGCGACATTGCCCGGTAAGGCATTGGCGCTGATCGCGCTCGGGATCGAACACGAGCAACAACATCAGGAATTGTTCCTGACCGACCTGCTCGCGACCTTTGCTGAAAACCCGATCGAGCCAGCCTATGGCCCGCTCGAGCAATCCCCCTGCTTTGCCGTCGAGCCATTGCAATTCCACCGCGGCCGCGATGGGCTGGTCGAGATTGGCGCAGAGCCGGACACTCGCTTTGCCTATGACTGCGAAACCCCGCGCCACCGCGCCTTGCTCCATCCGCACAGTATCGCGCAGCGCTGCGTGACCAATGGCGAGTGGCAACAATTTATCGCCGATGGCGGATATGATCGTCCCGAACTTTGGCTGAGCGAAGGATGGGACTGGCGACAGTCGAACGCCATCGCGCGCCCGCTTTACTGGTGCGTGGACAATCGATCCTCGTTTACGCTGGCCGGGCGCCGCGACCTCGACCGCGCGGCACCGGTTGCGCATGTCAGCTATTATGAAGCCGACGCCTTTGCCCGATGGGCGGATGCCCGGTTACCGACAGAAGTCGAATGGGAAGATTTCTTCGCATCCGCCGACCCTCATCTGGGCAACCAATTGGACCGCGCAGGGCCAGTGCTTCCCAAACCCGGCGGCGGACCGTTCGGCGATGTCTGGCAATGGACCCAATCGGCCTATTTGCCCTATCCCGGCTTCTCACCCGCCGAGGGTACCGTTGGCGAATATAACGGCAAGTTCATGTGCGGGCAGTTTGTCCTGAAAGGGGCTAGCTGCGCGACCCCGCGCGGCCACAGCCGCGCCACCTATCGCAATTTCTTTCCGCCGGCGGCGCGCTGGCAATTCACCGGAGTACGACTTGCCAGAGACTGCTGACGCGACGCTCGAGGCCGCCGCGGCCGACCCGGCCTTTCGAAGCGATGTCCTCAATGGGCTTGCCGAACCAATTCCGTCGATACCGGCGCGCTGGCTCTATGACCGGCGCGGCAGCGAGTTGTTCGACGATATCACGCGTCTGCCGACATATTACCCGACCAGAACCGAGACGGCGTTGCTTGAGCGCATCCTGCCGGAGGTTGCGGACCTGACCGGCACCGGCGGCGCAGTCATCGAATTCGGCGCGGGGTCGCAAACCAAGACTCCATTGCTGCTCGATGCGGTCAAACCCAAAGCGTTCGTCCCGATCGATATCAGCGGCGAGTATCTCCAAGATAATGCGGCGGCGGTCGATGCCGACCATGACGGGATCCACGTTTTCCCCGTGGTAGGGGACTTCACCAGGCACGTCGATTTGCCTGCCCAGATCGATGGCCTCGATCGACTTGGCTTCTTCCCCGGATCGACCATCGGCAATTTCGTGCCGCGTAGCGCGACCGATTTGCTTCGTCACTTTCGCGACATCATGGGCACGGGCTCGAAGCTGTTGATCGGCATGGACCGGATCAAGCCGGTCGAACGCCTGGTTGCGGCATACGACGATCCCGAAGGGGTAACGTCCGCCTTCAACCGCAATTTGCTCACCCGCATTAACCGGGAGCTCGACGCCGACATTCCCGAAGACGCCTTCGTCCACGAGGCGCGGTGGAACGATATGCTGGGCCGGATCGAAATGCATCTGGTGGCGACGCGGGACGTGGAATTCACGATAGAGGGCCGCCGCTTCGCGTTTGCGAGAGGCGCGACGATTCATACCGAGAACAGCCACAAATATGGCCCGCGCGGTGCGCGCCTGCTGTTGCTTGCCGGTGGCTGGACGCCGATCAAGGAATGGCTGGCGCCGAACGAGGATTTCGCCGTCATCCTGGCCGAGGCCCAGCCCAATCGTTTCGCCCCCTGATTGAAGCGCGCCGAAAGGGCGGCTAAGCGTGCCCGATGATTACTTTTCTGCAGATCGTCTTCTACCTGCTCAACATCCTGAGCTTCCTTGTCATTGGGTCGGCAGTGCTCAGCCTGCTGTTCGCATTCAACGTGCTGAATTATTCGAACCGGGGCCTTTTCGCCTTCAACGAAAGCCTGCAGCGCCTGCTCGATCCGCTCTATCGCCCGTTCCGCCGACTGCTTCCGTCAGCGGGCGGCGTCGACTGGTCGCCGTTTTTGCTGCTGATCACGATCGGCATCGTCAAGATCATCCTCAGCGGCATCGTGACAGGCATCTGACCCAATGACCGCGCGAACAATCGACGGCAAGGCTGCCGCCGCCGCGTTGCGCGGTCGCATATCCGACGGCGTGGCCGCTTTCCGCGAGACGGTTGGCCGCGCGCCCGGTCTGGCGGTCGTGCTGGTCGGGGAAGATCCCGCTTCGTCGGTCTATGTTCGTTCCAAGGGCAAGGCGACGGCAGAGGCCGGTATGCGGTCGATCGAACACAAATTGCCCGATACAACGAGCCAGGCCGACCTGCTCGCATTGGTCGATGAACTCAACCGCGACCCCTCGGTCGACGGGATCCTCGTCCAGCTCCCACTGCCCGATCAGATTGACAGCGCACAGGTCATCGCTGCGATTGCGCCCGACAAGGACGTCGACGGCTTTCACGTGGAGAATGCCGGGCGCCTCGCCGTTGGCGCGGAAGCGCTGGTGCCCTGCACTCCGCTGGGCTGCCTTCACCTCCTTAAGGTCGAACTGGGCGACCTCACCGGCCTCAACGCAGTGGTCATCGGCCGCTCCAACATCGTCGGCAAGCCTATGGCGATGTTGTTGCTGGGCGAAAGCTGCACCGTCACCATCGCTCACAGCCGCACGAAGGACCTGCCCGCACTCTGCCGCAGCGCCGACATCCTGGTCGCCGCGGTCGGCCGTCCGGAAATGGTGCGCGGCGATTGGGTAAAGCCGGGCGCCGCCGTCATCGACGTCGGCATCAACCGCCTTGCCCCGCTGCACGATGGCGAGAAAAGCCGACTGGTCGGTGACGTCGCTTATGGCGAAGCCGCGCAAGTGGCCGGAGCAATTACGCCAGTGCCGGGCGGTGTCGGACCGATGACGATCGCAATGCTTCTGCGCAATACGCTGGTCGCGGCCCATCGCCGTGCCGGACTCGAGGATCCGCACCTGTGATTGAACTCTTCTCCTCCGCCTTCCTGACCCTGCTGGTCATCATCGACCCGCCGGGCTGCGCGCCGATCTTCGCGTCGCTGACCGGACAGGCCAGCGCGGCCGACCGGCGCCGGATGGCGATCCGGTCGTGCGTCATTGCATGGTGCATCCTCGTCTTTTTCGCCTTGTTCGGACAGTGGCTACTTGGCCACATGGGGATTTCGCTGTCCGCATTCCGCCTGGCCGGCGGGATCATGCTGTTCATGATCGCGCTCGACATGGTGTTCGAACGGCGGACCGAGCGGCGCGAGGAACGCGTCGAGGAGATCAAGGGCACACCCGAGGCCGAGGACGTCAGCGTCTTCCCGATGGCCATCCCGATGATCGCGGGGCCGGGTTCGATCGCATCGATCATGCTGCTCAACGCGCGCGCCGATGGAATCGATGAGTTGCTGATCGTCATGGGTGCCATGACCGCGGTCATCGTGCTGACCCTGATTGCACTGCTTGCGGCCGGACCGTTGATGCGCTTCGTCGGCGCCAAGGTCGAAGCGATGATCACCCGGATATTGGGCGTCATCCTGGCCGCACTTGCAACGCAGTTCGTGCTCGACGGACTGGAGCGCAGCCTGCCCGGGCTTGCCCGCTAGCTCAGCTTTTCACCCGCCACAATTTCAGCGGGGATCCTGACGGCAAGGCTACCGGCTCGAGCCAGCCCGGGACCTGGCCCCCTTCGATCTGGACGTAAAACCCCTTGGGCGCTTCGGATGCGAACACCGTCGCCTGGCTCATCATCGGACAGGTCATCAGATAGTCTGCACGATATTTTCGAAGGATCGCACGGGCCTCGTCGGCGGTGCCGCGGAACAGCTTCATCGAATCGACAATCGCTTCGCCGTTGCGATGGTAGGGTCCGGCAATCGCGCGATGATGAGTGATCGTGATCAACCGCGGCGACAGGTCGGCGAAGGTAAAGATCGTCGCCGGCGGAAGCTTCTGGAGCGGCGCCATCGCGGTCAGCTTGGGGCAGGTCCGGTTCGCCTTTGCGACCATCTTGTCCTTCGCAGTATCGGGCTTTTCCGGCGCGATGGCGTCGATTGCCAGGGGGGCCAGGGCGCCAAGCGCCATCAGCACCACCATCGCGACACCCAGCGTACGAACCAGCATGAATCGCGAACGGCTGACCATTGGGACGGCCACCACGATCAGCGCGATGGCCCCGGGAATGCTCATGAGTTGCGCGGCGGGGCCCGTGCGGCTCTGCCAGAACAGCAATGCGGTCGCCGTGATCCCGGGCAGTGCGGCGCCAATCGTCCGGCGAAGTCGCTCCGAATCCTTGCGGACCGTCCAGCCGAGCAGGGTCCAGCCGGCCAGCGACGCGATTGGCAGCGCCAGGATCAGCACTGCAAAGCGCCAGCCATGTTTGGTGATCGGCCTCGCCTCACGAACATGACTGAGCCACAGCCGGTTGGTCTCGTCCGATACGCCTTCCAGCCGGGTCAGGCAGTTCGGCCAGGCGAGCGCATGAAAGCCGCCGACGACCAGTCCGGCGAGCGCCGCCGCGCCAAGTCGCATCTTCCAGCTTCCCGGCGACCACCATGCCAATGCCAGCAGCAAGGCGCCGCCAAGCAAGGCGTCGCTAAGCCAGACCGGCGACAATGCGTCGCAGACGGCCGCGCGATTGGCGTTTGACGCGAAAATGAGAAACGCCAGCGCCGTCCCGCCCGCCAGTGTTGCGCCATAGGTTGCAAGGCGTCGACGTTCGTCGGCATCGGCAATCCAGAAGAAGACCATCACAGCGCCGCTGATGACGATGTAGATCATCATCTCCAGCCCGATCGCCAGCGAACATGCCGTCGCAATTCCCAACACCACTCCACCGCGAGCTTTCTTCGGGTCAGCGATCCCGGCAACGCCAAGCGCCAGCAACGCGAGCTGCCATCCATGATGATCGATCCTCGTCGGTGCGAATTGGCCAAAGCCGGACGCGGCGAAGAAGAGACAGGGGATGATCAGCGGCCAGGCACGAGGGTCGATCAGGCGACGAACAATCAGGGCCAGCGACGCCATCAACAGGACGAGAGGCAGCATCGGCGCGACCGCGATTGCGAATTGTTCGGCATGGGGACCGGTCATGAACAGCCGGCCGAGCAGGATAAGCCCGGCAATCGGCAAATCCACAAATCGCGACCAGTGAATGTTCGCGCCGTTCGGCCAATCGAGCTTATACTGGCGCAGGTCGTACCAACCTTGTCCGCCATTCAGCCATCCGCGAACCTGGCTCATCCGCATATTGTCGTCGGTGTCGTTGAGGACAAAGCCCTGGATGTTGGCCCAGCGCGCATAGAGCAGCCACGCGCACAGCCCGACCCAGGCGGCGACGATCAACCAACGCCAGTGACGGTCGACAAAATTGAGGCCCCGCTCGATCACACCCATGTCCTTGCACAAAATTCAGTTTCGCGCTCTAGCTTAACGGCAAGCCAGAGCAAGGCAGGAACAATGAGCGACCACGAATATAACGAGGACTTCTACACCTATATCGACGCCGGATCGCGACGGTCCGCGAAAGCGGTGTCTTCGTTGTTGCTTGCCGAAATGTCGATCGAGAGCCTGCTTGACGTCGGTGCGGGGCATGGCGCCTGGGCCGCAGAATGGATGGCCGCCGGGGTCAAGAACGTGCTCGCGGTCGATGGCGATTACGTCAGACCGGACCAGCTTGCGGTGCCCGCAAAGAATTTCCGAGCGCATGACCTGTCGACGCCGCTCGATCTCAAAAAGAGGTTCGACCTGGTCCAGACGCTTGAGGTCGCGGAACATTTGCCCGAATCCAAGGCCGACCAATTCGTCGACAATCTCGTCGCGCACGGCGATGTCATCCTGTTCTCGGCCGCCGTGCCGCATCAGGGCGGTGAACATCACGTCAACGAACAGCCACCGGAATATTGGCGCCGCAAGATGACGGCGCGCGGATACGACGTGTTCGACTGCATCCGCCCCGGCCTTGCCGATCGCGCGGATGTGATGCCGTGGTACCGGTTCAACACCTACCTCTATGCGAATGCTGCCGGACAGAAGCGACTTTCGGCCAACGTGCTTGCGGCGCGTGTTTCTGAAAGTCAGCCGCTCGAGATCGGCGGCGATATGAAATGGGCGCTGCGCCGTGCTGCTGTCCGGCTGATCCCGACGGCATTGGTGAAACCGATCGCGATGGCCAAGGCCAAGCTGGAAGCAGCCGGCAAACGGTGAAGCGGCATCTCGATCGCGCAATCGCCGATCCGGCCGCGCGCGCAGCATTCTGGCAGCTCTTTCGCTATGGCGTGGTCGGCGCGGCGATCACCGCTGGCGGCCAGGCAATCTATTACGTGCTCGCCGAAACGCGCACAACGACGCCCCTCATGGCGATTGCGATCGCCTGGATCGTCGGCGTACTGGTTGGCTATTTCGCGCATGGCTGGATCAGCTTTGCCGGTCACGGCGCCCGCGACGACCATGCCGGCATGTCGGTTCGGTTCATCGCGGTGAACGTGATCGGCTATTTGCTGAACAGCTTCTGGGTCGGATTATTGGTCGAACATCTGGGTGGGCCGACCTGGTGGCCGATCCTGCCGAACGTCGTCCTAACCCCGGTCATGACCTTCTGGCTGCACCGCCACTGGACGTTCCGCTGAAGCGATAATGCCGAGCTTGCGGGCTGTCGGCAGTCGGCGCAGCTCTCGGGGCCCCGATGATGTCCTGCACAATATAGAGCGGTCGCTGCTTCGCCTGACTATAAAGTCGGCCGATATACTCTCCCATCAGGCCCAGCACGAACATCTGGACAGCACCCAGCACGACTACGACCAGCATCAGGGACGTCCAGCCCTGTATCGTCGCACCGCTCGCCCAGGACACCGCGATGTACAGGATCAGCACGACCGAACCCGCAGCAAGCCATAGCCCGGCATGGCTCGCCAGTTTCAGCGGTGCCGACGAGAACCCGGTGAGCGCATCGAGCGCAAAGCGAATCATCTTCGACAAGGGATATTTGGTGACGCCCGCGAAGCGCTCATCGCGTTGGTAGGGAAACGGAACCTGCTTGAAGCCGATCCACGCCACCATCCCCCGAATGAAACGCGCCTGTTCAGGCATCGCGAGCAACGCATTGAGCGCGCGGCGGCTCATCAACCGGAAGTCTCCGGCATCAACCGGAATGTCGACATCGGTCGCGCGCGACAATAAGCGATAGAAGCCCGCGGCAGTGGCACGTTTGAAGCGGGTTTCCCCTGCGCGCGCGGTCCGCAGGCCATAAACCACGTCGGCCCCGTCCGAGTCCATCTTGGCAAGCATGTCGCCAAGCAATTCCGGCGGATCCTGGAGATCGGCGTCGATGATCAGGATCCTCTCACCGCGACACAGGTCGAGACCGGCCGTCAGCGCCAGCTGGTGGCCATGATTGCGCGACAGGTTGACCGCAACCAGCCGCTCATCGTGCTTGCTCAGCTCCTGCATCATCGTCCAGGTCCGATCCTTCGACCCATCGTTGACCAGCACGATCTCATAATCTTCGCCGACCGCCGATTGGGCCGCGGCGCCGATGCGACGATGGAGCGCTTCAAGGCACTCCTCCTCATTGAAGCAAGGGACGACGACGGAGAGGCGCGGGTTCTTGGTCGGTCACAGTCGAATTATCCGATAGATGGTAGGCGTGGTGGGTGGGGTACATGGGTTCGCCTCGGCGAGAAACATTCGCTACCGCCCCGAATACGCAATCCGACTTTGCGCAGAGCCCCAATCACGGCGATCGCTCGATGTCGTCGCGGGCGAATAATTGATATGCCCCATCCCTCCAGACGAGATGATAGCCCCGAAGAGATGCTGGATCGTAGGCAGGCAGGTCGATCGTCCAGACGTGGCTGACCGCGCTGCGCGGAATTGCCCGAAGTGCTTGATCGACCGGGCGCCGCCATTGTGAGCCGCAGCTGTTCGGCCGGACGGACTGCGACGGATCGGCAACGAACGGCGCAGCTTGCTGATATTTGATGGTCAGCAGGTTGGCCCCCTCGATCGCCCATTGATCGTTGGTAAACGCATTGCGCCGAACGGTGGCCATCGCGCCAAGATGCGCATTTCGAACCAGCCCCCAATGCTTTGCGGAACATGGTTCACCGACCAGGCTGATCGCCGCCGCGCCGCGCGGCATATGGTCGAGCGCGACCATTGCCCTGTCCTGTTCGCGGCTTGCGATCGCCAGGCTCAACGTCGTCGACACGATCTTGACGGCGAAGAAGGCCACTGCGGCGATGGCGAACCACGGCATCGCGGACCGATCAGCATCGGGCTTGAACCGGATAGAAAGGAGCAACGTCGCGAACACGAACGGGACCAGTCGCATATCTGCATAAGCGGAGCCGAAAATCAGTCGCGGCAACAAGGCGAACACAAGCGCTAGCACAGCGCCAGAAAAAGCGAGGTTCCGGGAAAAGGTCAGTCGCGGGCTACGGATCGCGATGAACATGACGAAAGCTAATGATCGCAACCATTCCGCCGTCGACCAGAATCCAACGATCGCGAAGTGCTGTTCGAATCCAGAGCCACTTCGTGTCCCAGTTGAACCAGTCGAGGGTCAGCTCGTGGCTGACCTCGCTCCGCCACATCAGCATCAGGACGAGCGGGCCGATCATTACGGAGGCCTGGAGGCCTGCACGGAAGGCGGCGCGCCACCACGATTCACCACGGTCGTGAAGACGGACGGCTTCCGCGGAAAAACAAAGGAGCCCAAGGATCCCCCAGCCGAAGGTGTGGCATATGAACAGAGCGAAACTGATCGGAATGAAAAGGGCCAACCTGAGCCGGAACCGACCGAGCCGAGCGAGCCGCAGCCATAAGCCGAAGGCGATGAAGGCGAGACGCGACGGACAGCGTATAATTGAGAAAGCCGAACAGGAAACGGATGGCCGAAAGCGAACGGCAAGGCGAAAGCCGCGGTCGGCGGCAGGCGTCCGTGGACTTCGCGCGCAACCCAAAGGAATCCCGCGACTGTCAGCGGCGGGATGGAGATTGCAATCAGCTTCACCGCCATTTCCAGCCCGACCAGCTTGGCCAGGGGAACGACCAAGAGATCGACCCCTAGATTGCCGATCAATTGCCAGTGAAAGTCGAAATAGCGCTGGAGGTCGGGGGACTGAGCCAGGTCGAGCTCGACCCGATAGCGTCCCATGTGCCCAAGCAAATCGACCAAAGGCGGAACCTGGGGATACAATAATGGAACAGCCGCAGCGACGACGAGCGCGGCGGCAAACCAGCGGCTTTCCCACCATCGGATGGGCGCAAAAGGGGGCGTCGGCTGGTTCAATGTCGGTCCTTGCCCCTCTCGCTAGTGGCGCTCAATTTCCAGTCAAGGCCCGCGTCCATCGCGGAATTTGTTAACCTTTCCTGTTTACTCCCGAAGAGTAGAGGGTTGTTGCGCGTGCAAAGCCCGAACGTATGGCGGGAGACTCGCATGAACATGATGGTCAACGGCATTGCCGCCCAGACACCGAACGCGGCGCGCGCACACGCCGATCCTGATGTATGGCGCGCTGTGCTTCTGCCTTGGTCTTGCCATGTACCTGGTCGGCGTGCTGCTGGTCTTTCCCCGCTATTTGCTCGACCTTCGCGAATGGCTCGATCCGGTCGCCGAATGGCTGGTCTGGTATTCGGGCGTGCCGATCGTCGTCGGGATCGCGCTCGCGCTCGTCGACCTGCTCTATTTCCACCCCCGCAAGAAGCCCGACCGAGCCGGTTCGCTACAAACCGATCGTTCACCAGAAGGTGACCGTCGCGCTGACCGCCTACAATGACGAGGATGCGATCACCGACGCCGTCCGCGACTTCATCGCGCATCCGATGGTCGAGCGCGTCATCGTCGTTTCAGCAACAACAGCTCCGACCGCACTTTCGAGCGCGCGAAAGCCGCCGGCGCGATCACCTTCAATGAAATGCAGCCCGGCTACGGTCGCTGCGTTTTCCGCTGCCTGAGCGAAGCCGCGCGATATGACGATACCGACCTCGTCGTCCTGTGCGAGGGCGACCGCACCTTCCGCGCCTTCGATATCGAGAAGCTGGTCGCCTATGCGCCGCACGCCGACATCGTCAACGGCACGCGGATCGTCGAGCCGCTGCGCCAGTATCAGACCCAGCTGTCGACCTTCATGTATTATGGCAATCTGTTCGTCGGGAAATTGCTCGAGTTCAAGCATCTCGGCCGCGGCACGATGACCGATGTCGGCACGACCTACAAATTGTGCCGCCGCGACGCGCTGATCGAGCTGTCTGCCGCACCTCAACCCGGCGGTGAACCTGGAATTCAACGCCCATTTCCTCGACACCGCGCTCGCCTATGAATTCGTCCTGCTGGAATGCCCGATCACCTTCCATCCCGCGCGTCGGCCTGTCGAAAGGCGGCAACATCAACAATTGGCGGGGCTTGACCGTCGGCACGAAGATGATCGCCGGACTCGTCTTCGGATGGCAGGGGCGGCATGCATGAGTGACGGCTATCACGATTTGCGTCTCGTCCATGACGCGAAGCGCGATACGGTCTGGAAAGCCCTTTGGCGCTACTTTTTCGCCAAGCGGATCAAACCCGACGATTGCGTCCTCGACCTCGGCTGCGGCTATGGCGAATTCATCAACAATGTCGTCGCGAAACGGCGGATCGGCGTCGATACGTGGGACGGGATGCCAGCCCACCTCGCGCCAGGGGTCGAGCCGATCGTCGGATCGGTCACCGATCTGTCGAAGATCGCGGATGGCAGCGTCGATTATGCCTTTTCCAGCAATCTGTTCGAGCATCTGACCAAGGAACAACTGGCGGAGACGCTGACCCAGCTGAAGGCCAAGCTCGCACCTGGCGGGACGTTGACCACGCTGCAGCCCAATTATCGTTACTGCGCCAATGAATATTGGGACGATTACACCCACGTCACCGCATGGAGCCACGTCAGCCTGGCCGATTTCCTTGAATCGCAGGGCTTCGAAATAGTCGAAGTACGCCCGCGGTTCCTGCCGCTGACCGTAAAGTCGCGCCTGCCCGTCTGGCCGCTTCTGATTGCCGCCTACCTCGCCTCGCCGATCAAACCGATGGGCAAGCAGATGTTGCTGGTCGCCAAGGTTCGCCAAGACTGAACATGACACCCCGGTCGTCCATGGTTGCAGCCCGTGCGGCTTGCGCTGACGCTGGCGATCGCGGCGGTCGCGGTGAGGCTTGCCCTCTTCCTCGCCAATGGCTGGTTTGCGATTCATTATCCCTATGAACTCGATTATGGGGAAGGCATCGTCTGGCAGCAGGCCGACATGATGGTGGCTGGGCAAGGCTATGGCGACATCACCCGCTTTCCCTTCATCGTCTTCCACTATCCGCCCGTCTTCCACCTCGCCGCAAGCGCATTGAATGCGGTCCTGCCCGGCGACTGGCTTGCCGCGGGCAGGCTGGTCAGCCTGCTATCGACGCTTGCTGCCGCCGCGTTTTGCGCCTGGTTCGTCACGCTGGCGAGCGAGCGCGACGACGATCGCACGGTCGGAATGCTTCTCGCCGTCGTCCTGTTCATCAGTTCGGGACCGATCATCATCTGGAGTGCGTTGGCGCGGGTCGACATGATTGCCCTCGCCCTGACGCTTGGCGGCCTGGTGATCGGGATCCGTTCGCTCGATCGACCGAAATTTTTGCCACTCGCGGCGCTAATGTTTGTCCTTGGGGTGTACAGCCGACAGACGATGGTCTTCGCGCCGATGGCCTTGTTCGGAACGATGCTGCTGGTCCGCCCGCGCCAGGCGGTAAAAGGCATCGGCTGGTCGATCCTGTTCGGCCTCGTCATCATGGCGATAATGATGGCGCTGACCGACGGGCGCTTCATCCAGCACATCTTCCTCTACAATGTGAACCGCTTCTCGCTCGAGAACCTCCAGCGGATGGTCGATCTCGGATTCTTCGTTCAGCCGCATCACTGGATATTGGTCATCGGCAGCGCCGCTTTCCTGGCATGGACGACGTTGCGATCCAATGCCAAAACCGATGCTCCGACGAGCGTCGCGGGCTTCGCGATCCGCGTTGGGCTCGCTTATCTTATCGCGTCGCTGCTCAGCTTGGTCCTTGCCGCCAAGCTCGGATCAAACGTGAACTATTTCGTCGACGTCTGCGCGGCCGGCGCGATGCTGGTGGGGGCAGCGAGCGCGCGGATGCGCAGATGCCGCGTTGGCAAAGCGGGATTTGGGCCGCCTGATCCCGGCCTGCCTGTTGATGGCCGTCGCGATGTCGGCCGTCGCAACCATTCCCCAGGCCTACCGTATCCACGCCAGCGAACGCTTGCCGGTCGCGGTCCTCGACGGTGAAGTTGCCGCAATCCGCGAAACGAACAAGCCCGTCATCTCCGACGACATGGTGCTGGTGAAAAAAGCCGGCAAACCGGTCATCTGGGAAACCGCCATTTTCACCGAGCTGGCCTGGGCGGACATGTGGGACGAGCGGCTGATGCTCGACCGCATCGATCGCGGGGATTTCGCCTTTATTCGAACGTTGGGGAGCGGCCGCTCACCCTATGACGGACGCTACCGCTCGACCGTGATCGCGGCCATCGACCGCGCTTATCCGGTCGTGGTAAGGCAGGGACGCTATTATAACCATTATCCTGCCAATGATCCGGCGATGACCAAGCCTTATTAGGCGTCGCGGCGTCCGAGCAGTCGGAGCCGAAGCGCGTTCAGCTTGATGAAGCCTTCTGCATCGCGCTGATCGTAGGCGCCGGCATCGTCTTCGAAGGTCACGACCTTCTCGCTGTAAAGCGAATTGGGCGACTTACGGCCGGTGATATGCACGCCGCCTTTGTAGAGCTTCATCCGGACAATGCCGTCGACCTTGGCCTGGCTTTGGTCGATCGCGGCCTGAAGCATTGCGCGTTCGGGTGCGAACCAGAAACCGTTGTAGATCAGCTCGGCATAGCGCGGCATCAATTCGTCCTTGAGGTGCGCCGCGCAGCGGTCGAGCGTCAATTGTTCGATCGCCCGGTGCGCGGCGTGGTAGATCGTACCGCCGGGAGTTTCGTACATTCCGCGGCTCTTCATCCCCACGAAGCGGTTCTCGACCAGGTCGAGACGGCCGATCCCATGACGCTTGCCCAGGTCGTTAAGCTTTGCCAGCAAATTGGCGGGCGACAATGCGACGCCGTTGACCGCGACCCCGTCACCACCCTTGAACTCGATCGTGATCTCCTCGGGCGTATCGGGCGCGCTTACCAGATCGTCGGTGCGCGAATAGACATAGTCGGGCACCTCCTCCCACGGATCTTCCAGCACCTTGCCCTCCGACGACGTGTGGAGGAGGTTGGCGTCGGTCGAAAACGGACTTTCCCCGCGCTTGTCGGTGGGGACCGGGATCTGGTTCTTTTCGGCGAAATCGATCAGCGCAGTGCGGCTGGTCAAATCCCATTCGCGCCATGGGGCGATCACCTTGATGTCTGGCGCGAGGGCATAATAGCCAAGCTCGAAACGAACCTGGTCGTTGCCCTTGCCGGTCGCGCCATGGCTGACCGCATCGGCCCCGGTTTCGCGGGCGATTTCGACCTGCCGCTTGGCAATCAGTGGCCGCGCGATCGATGTCCCGAGCAGATACAGCCCTTCGTAGAGCGCGTTGGCGCGCATCATCGGGAAGACATAATCGGCGACGAACTCTTCCTTGAGGTCGTCGATGTAGATATGTTCGGGCCTGACCCCCATCATCTCGGCCTTGGCCTTGGCCGGGCCCAGTTCCTCGCCCTGGCCCAGGTCAGCCGTGAAGGTCACCACCTCGCAGTTATAGGTCTGCTGAAGCCATTTCAGGATCACGCTGGTGTCGAGGCCGCCCGAAAAGGCAAGAACGACACGACGGACGGCGGGGGTATCGGACAAATTCACTCTCCAGGCAGGATCGTGGCGCATTGCCACCGCCTCGCCGCCCGTTCAAGCGCGATACAGGTGGATAGGTGTAGTCGGAACGCAGCTTTTTGAAGGAGGCTCATGATGAAGAACTTGCTGATTGGCGTAGCCGTCGCCGCTATGGCCGCGACCGCGATTGCCCAGGCCCCAACCGCGCCCCAGCCAATGCCGCAGGTGAAACACCAGCGCATGAAGATGATGCAAGAGACTCGGACGCGCGATGAAGTTGTCACGATGGCCCGCGAACATTTTGCGAAGCTGGATGCCAACCGCGACGGCTTCGTTACCCAGGACGAGATGAAGGCGCACCGCGGCGACCGTGCCGGCAAGGCCGGTTCGTGGAGCGATCGCAAGAGCAAGCGCTCGGCTATGCGCGGTGGCGCGATGGCGGATCCTGCTGCGGCATTTGATCGCCTAGACGCCAACAAGGATGGCATGATCAGCCGCGACGAATTCGCCAAGGCGCGCGAAATGCGGATCGAACGCCGGGTCGAGATGCGCGGCGACGCACCCAAGGCCGATGGTCAACGTGAGGGCCGCAGCGGCAAGCGGATGATGCGAATCCACCGAATGGGCGCTCACGGCATGATGAGAATGGCCGATGCCAACAATGACGGGAAAGTCTCGCTCGCCGAAATGCAGGATGCGGCGGTTCGCCATTTTGACATGATGGATGCCAATCGCGACGGCAGCTTGACCCCGCAGGAGCGGCGCGATGGTTGGCAAAAGATGCGTGCGGCGCGTGCGCCTAAGGCGAGCTAACAACCGACACACGTTCGTCGAAAACGAAGGGCCCGGAGTTGATCCGGGCCCTTTTTCGTGCAGGTTGCCCTCGCTTTTGAGGGAGAGTCTGTTTTGTCGTCAGTCACAAGCCGCGCCGCTTTGGGTCTCGCCACCTTGTCGTTGCCGCTCGCCGCGGCACGCGCCGACGAAGGCATGTGGACGTTCGACGCGTTCCCGACCGACGCTTTCAAGGCTGCTTACGGCTGGGCGCCCGACCAAGCCTGGCTCGACCGGGTCCGGCTGTCCTCGGTCCGGTTGACCGGCGGCTGTTCGGCAAGTTTCGTGTCGAGCGCAGGACTGATCCTGACCAATGACCATTGCGTCGAAAGCTGCCTGAGCGACCTGTCGTCGGCGCAGCGCGATTATGGCAAGACCGGCTTTACCGCCCGCACCAAGGCCGAGGAAATGATGTGCCCGGGCCAGCAGGCCGAAGTGGTCACGGCGATCAGCGACGTGACAATATCGGTCAAGCAGGCGATCGGTTCAGCCACCGGGGAAGCGGCGGTCAAGGCGCGCACCGGTGCCATCGCAACGATCGAAAAGGCGGCCTGCCCGGATACCGCGACCACGCGCTGTCAGGTCGTCTCGCTTTATGGCGGCGGGCAGTATCGGCTCTACACCTACCGCAAGTACAGTGACGTTCGCATCGTATGGGCGCCGCAGACCGCAGCGCAGACCTTTGGCGGCGATCCCGACAATTACAATTTTCCACGCTATGCGCTGGATGGCGCATTCCTGCGCGCCTATGAAAACGGCCGGCCGGTGGCCACCCCCAACCACCTGAAGTGGACCGCGCGCGCGCCAAAAACGGGGGAGGTCGTCTTCGTCGTTGGCAACCCGGGGTCGACCCAGCGGATGCTGACCCTCGACGAGTTTGCGTACCAGCGCGAGATCAACCTGCCGATCACGCTTGCGACCCAGTCCGAGCTTCGCGGCCGGTTGACGCGCGCGATGCAGGAAAACGAGGCGCAGGCGCGCGAGGGCGCATCCTCGCTTTATGGAATCGAGAATAACCTCAAGCGCACCATTGGCCGGACCAAGGCCCTGCTCGACCCCAGGTTCAACGCCATGCTGGCCGCTCGCGAGGCCGACCTCAAGGCGCGTTCCAAGGGCAATGTCGCGGTCGGCGATCCGTGGGCCGACGTTTCCGGCGCCGTCACGGCGCTTCGCGAGATCGACCTGCAACGCCGCTTCGCCCTGCCCGAATCCGACCTGTTCGATTATGCACTGACGCTGGTCCGCGCCGCCGAGGAACGCGCCAAGCCCAATGCCGAGCGCCTACCGGGCTATTCGGACAGCGCGCTTCCACTGCTGGAGAAGCAGACGCTGGATGCGCGTCCGGTCTACCCATGGCTCGACCGGCTGATGATGGAATGGTCGCTGCTCAAGGCCCGCGAATATCTGGGTCCCGACCACACCCAGGTCAAATTGCTGCTCGGCAAGGAAAGCCCGGAGGATCTCGCCAAGCGCCTGATTGCGGGATCGACCCTTGCCGATCCGGCGGTTCGCAAGGCCTTGTGGGAAGGCGGCAATACGGCAATTGCGGCGTCGCGCGATCCGATGATTGCTTACGCCCGCGCGCTTGACGCAAATGCGCGTCGGCTCAAGGCGATCTATGATGAAAAGATCGACGGTCCACTGACGTCTGCGCGCGCCCGGCTGGCCGATGCCCGCTTCGCTGCATATGGCGACAAGGTCTATCCCGACGCCACCTTCAGCCTGCGCATCACATTCGGCAAGGTCGGCGGGTGGACCGAAAACGGGAGCCAGGTTCCCGATCGAACCAATTGGGCCGGCGCGTTCGACCGCGCGACCGGTGCAACGCCGTTCCGGTTGGCCGACGGCATCGTCGCTGCAAAGAGCCGCCTTGACCTCGATGGGCCGCTGGACTTCGTTTACATGACCGACACCGTTGGCGGGAATTCCGGCTCTCCGGTGATCGACAAGGACGGCAATGTCATCGGTGCCAATTTCGATCGTAACATCCACGGCCTTCGCAACGATTATGCCTATGACATGGCGATGGGCCGTTCGATCGCGGTCAGTACCGCGGCGCTCGATCAGGCGTTGCGCGTCATTTACCCAGCACCGGCCCTGCTTGCCGAATTGCGCGGGCGCTGATCACATTCTTCTCGTTCGAACAGGAGCTTTTATCATGCAATCATCGACCAAGGCGGTCTTCCTGCTTTCTGCCCTCGCTTTGCCTTTCGGCGCGGCGCGTGCCGAAGAAGGAATGTGGACGTTCGATTCCTTCCCGACCGCCAAGATGAAGGCCGCTTATGGCTGGGCGCCCGACCAGGCCTGGCTGGATAAGGTCCGCGCCGGCGCTGTCAGGCTGACCGGAGGCTGCTCGGCAAGCTTTGTGTCGTCCAGTGGGCTGATCCTGACCAACCACCATTGCGTCGCGACCTGCATCGAAGAAAATTCCACGGCGCAGAACAATATCCTCAAGAACGGTTTCGTCGCCGCCGACCGCGCGCGCGAAGTAAAATGCGCCGGGCAGCAGGCCGAAGTCGTCACCGCGATCCGCGATGTCACGTCCGACATCCGGACCGCGATCGGATCGTCCACCGGGGAAGCCGCGATCAAGGCCCGGGCAGAGGCCGTTGCAACGCTTGAAAAGGCCGGTTGCGGAAGTGCCACCGACCTGCGCTGCCAGGTCGTCACGCTTTACGGCGGCGGCCAGTACAAGCTCTACACCTACAAGAAGTACAGCGACGTCCGGCTGGTCTGGGCACCCGAAGCGCAGGCCGCGCAATTCGGCGGCGACCCGGACAATTTCAATTTTCCGCGCTACTCGATGGATGGCAGTTTCCTTCGCGCGTACGACGCCAATGGCAGTCCCGCGGCGACGCCGCAGCACCTCAAGTGGAATCCGCGCGCACCGGTCGATGGCGAAGCGACGTTCGTGGTCGGAAATCCCGGCTCGACCTCACGCCTTTTCACGTCCGCACAGCTCGCCTTCCAGCGCGAGGTCGCCTTGCCGATCACGCTGACCATCTTTTCCGAGCTTCGCGGGCGACTGATCGCGTCGATGGCGCAAAGCCCGGAACGTGCGCGCGAGGGCGCTGAGACGCTTGGCGGCGTCGAAAACAGCCTGAAGGTCTTCATTGGCCGGACCAAGGCTCTGGGCGACCCGGCCTTTACCGGTCGCCTCGCGGCGGCGGAGGCCGACCTTCGCGCCAAGTCGCTGGGCAAGGCCGCGATCGGCGATCCATGGACTGATGTTGCCGGCACCATAGCCAATTATCGCACTTTCTATCCTGCCTATCGTTTCTCGTCGCCGCAAAGCGACCTGTTCGATTATGCCCAGACGTTGGTCCGGGTCGCGACCGAACGGGCAAAGCCAGCGGGCGAACGCCTTCCCGGCTATTCGGACAGTGCCCTTCCGCTGGTCGAGAAACGCTTGCTCGACGCGCGCCCTATCACGCCGTGGATCGATCGCCTGTTCCTGGAATGGTCGCTCAGCAAGTCGCGTGAGTATCTGGGCGCCGACGATCCCCAGACGAAGCTCCTGCTCGGAACGGAATTGCCGGAAGGGCTTGCCGAACGGCTGGTATCGGGCACCCGGCTGTCCGATCCGGCAGTGCGCAAGGCACTGCTCGACGGCGGGCTGGCCGCGATCAGGGCATCCAGTGATCCGATGATCCAATATGCGCTGAAAATCGATGCCAACGATCGCGCACTCCAAGCGCGATATGACGCGGAGTATGATGCCCCGATGAGCGCCGCCGCCGCGCGGCTCTCCGATGCCCGCTTCGCCGCATATGGCGACAGCGTCTATCCCGACGCGACCTTCACGCTTCGGATCAGCTACGGCAAGGTCATGGGGTGGATGGAGCGCGGCAAGATGGTTGCGACCCGGACCACGATGGGCGGCACCTACGACCGTGCAACCGGCGCCGAGCCGTTCGACCTGCCGCCGGGCTTCATCGCCAACAAGGCGAAAATCGACATGGGCGCGACCTACGACTTCGTCACCACCAACGACATCATCGGTGGCAATTCGGGATCGCCCGTGATCGACAAGGCCGGCTCGGTGATCGGCGCGGCGTTCGACGGCAACATCCATTCGCTTGGCGGCAACTACGGCTATGACGGGACCTTGAACCGGACCGTCGTGGTCAGCACCGACGCAATCCAGGAAGCTCTCGAGAAAATCTATCCGGCGCCGCATATCGTTCAAGAATTGAAGGGGCGCTAAGTCGCGCTTGTAATCGGGCGAAATCTGGAGAACGAATGGGCCAACCCCGGCGGGTCGGCACCTTCGTTCGCCGTTTCGATCGTGGATGCATCATTGGGAAGGATCATCATGGCTCGTCAGTTCAACCGTTTCGCCCGTCAGTCGGCTTTCGCCGCCATCGCGCTTGCCGCCATCGCGGCCCCTGCCACCGCGCAGGACCAACCGTACAACACGACCATTTTCTTCGGTGACAGCCTGACCGACGCCGGCTTCTTCCGGCCGCTGCTCCCGGCCAGCGTGCGCCCTCTCACCGGCCAGTTCACGACCAACCCAGGCGACGTCTATTCGCAGATACTGGCCGATTTCTACGGCACGAATGGGGATGCCAACGGCAACGGCCAGACTGGCGACAATTATGCCGCGGGTGGCGCGCGGGTGAACGTCAATGTGGTTGGCGCGCTTGGCCCGATCCCCTCGCTGCAGACCCAGGTCAACAATTACCTCTCCTCCACGGGCGGGGTTGCCGATCCCAATTCGCTTTACACCGTCTTCGGCGGCGCCAACGATCTGTTCGTAGTGACCAACGCCGGCGGCGACCCCAATGTCATCATTCCGGCAGCAGTTGCCGGACAGGTCGCGATCGTCGGCCAACTGACCAATGCCGGTGCACGTTACATCTTCGTGCCCAACATTCCCGACCTTGGCTCCACCCCGGCGTTCCGCGCGCAGGGCCCGGTCGCGCAGGGCCAGGGGACGGCCCTGACGGTTACGTATAACAATGCGCTTTACGCCGGTCTCAATGCGGCCGGCCTGCGTTATATTCCGCTCAACAATTTTGCGCTGATCAACGAAATCCTCGCCAACCCGGGCCTGTACGGCTTCACGAACACGACCGGTACCGCTTGCCAGCCGCAGATCACCGCCAATTCGCTGACCTGCAACCCGACATCCTATGTCACGCCGACCGCGGATCAGGACTATGTCTTCGCAGACGGCGTCCATCCGACCACGGCGTCGCACCGCATCCTTGCGAGCTATGCATTGTCCGTACTCGAAGGACCGCGCCAGATTGCGCTGATGCCTTATGTCGCCAGCCTTGCTGGCCGCTCGCGGGTGGACCGCATCGCTATTCACGCCAATCGCCCGATTGCCGACGGCATGGGTTTATGGGCGGAAGGAAGCTATGACGGCTCCAGCCTGGAAGTCGGCAATGGCTACAAGGGCAAGGTCAAGTCGCTGCTCGCCGGATTCGATTGGTCGAACGGCGGCCTTCGTGCCGGTGTCTTTGCCGGTACTGGCTGGGGCGATACCGATTTTAATACGTTCGGTGGCGGCTTCTCGCAGGACGACATCACGGTTGGCGGATATGCTGGCTGGTACGGTGAAAATTTCTGGGCGCGCGGCACGCTTGGTTACAGCTGGCTGAATCACGATATCGATCGCGATATCGTGCTTGGTGCGACCGTTCGCCGCCATTCGGGATCGGCCGACGGAAGCAACTTCTTTGGCGCGCTTCAGGGCGGCTACGAGTTTCGCAACGACGAATTCACCCACGGCCCCGTCGTCGGCTTGGTCGCACAGCAGATCCGTATCGATGGCTATGCCGAAGACGGCTCGACGCTTTCGACCTCGCTGGCCTTCGGCAGCCAGAAGTTCAATTCGCTTGTCGGCAGCGTCGGCTACAAGGCGGAGATGAATCTGGGAAGCAATGTGCGGCCTTACATTCAGCTGAGCTACGACAAGGAATTCGGCAACCTGGCCGACGAAGTGACCGCCCAGCTTCAATCAATGCCCGACACCACCCCATATGCAGTGCCGGGTCTGTCGTTCGACGATGACTATGTCACGCTGCAACTGGGCATGCGTGCGCAGTTTGGCGCGCTGTCCGCCAATGTCGGCGGTAATGTGACCGCGATGAATGACGATGGCACCAACTGGGGAATTCGCGCCGGGATCGGCACCAAGTTCTAATCAGGATTGCGATCATGAATACCGCGGGGCGCTAGCGCGTCTCGCGGTATTTCTTCTCCTGTTCCAGCATATAGTCGCGGGTGATCGGAAGCGCGTTTCGATCGCGCACATATTGCGCCTGGAAATTGCACATCGATCCGTTGTCGAAGGCAACCACGCCGCCCGCCAGATAGAATTCCCACATCCGGTAGAAACGCTCGTCGTAGAGCGCGATGATCTTATCTTTCGATGCCCGCGTCCGCTGCAACCAATGACGCAGCGTATAAGCATAATGGATCCGCAGGATTTCCAGATCGCTGACGATCAGTTTCAGCTTTTCGGTCGATGCGGTCAGCTGGCTGATCGATGGCAGGTGATAGCCGGGGAAGATCCATTTGTCGGTGAAGGGGTCGGGCGCACTCGCCTTGCCATATTTGCCGATTGTGTGAAGCAACATGACGCCGTCGTCGGTCAGCAATTCGCGGCACTTAGCGAAGAATTCGTCGAAATGCGCTGCGCCGACATGCTCGAACATGCCGATCGATACGATCCGGTCGAACCGTCCTTCGACCGAACGATAATCGATCAGCTCAAATTTCACGCGGTCGCTGACCCCGGCATCTTCGGCGCGTTGCCGGGCAACCTTCAACTGCTCTTCGGAAAGCGTCACGCCGAGCACATCGACGTCGGCGACCCGGTTGAGGTAGAGTGCGGTGCCGCCCCACCCGCAACCGATGTCGAGCACGCGCTGGCCCGGCCTCAAGTAGAGCTTGGCAGCGATGTGCGCCTTTTTGTCAGACTGCGCCTGCTCGAGACTGTTTGCCGGATCGGTGAAATAGGCGCAGCTATATTGCATGTCGTCGTCGAGAAAGAGCCGATAGAGCTCGTTCCCGATGTCATAATGGTGCGCGACATTCTTTCGCGACTGCTTGGCTTCATTGCGGCGAAACAGCCGCTTCCAGCGCTGCTTGCCCTTGTTCAGCGCCTTGCGCCCGCCACCCTTGTCCTCCCAGCGATTGGCACCGACGACCATTTCCATAAGCTCGAGGATGTCAGCATTCTCGATCGTGATGCGCCCGTCCATATAGGCTTCGCCGATTCCGAGCCGGGGATTGCGCGCCACATCGAAGGCGACCTTGCGATCCGCCAGGCGGACCCGGATTTCCTTGCCGCTTCCCGGACCGAAGCTGCGCTCCTTGCCGTCGGGCATGATGATCGTCAGCCGCCCGCTGGTGATGAGCTTCGCAAGCAATTTGTCGAGCAGCGCCATGTCGATCCCCCTTCAGGCACCCGACATGTAGTCCACCTGCCGAATCGCGCAAGTTTCAGACGGACATGCGCCGGAAGATCGCGACATGGCCGCCGCCCGTCACCGTCAACATGCTGCCGTTGCGAGCGACATTCACCGACGCCCCGTCAAACGGCGCGACCGCCGGCCCGTTCTTCCACGGACCGCAGCGATCGGTCGAAAAACCACTTTCGTACCGGTCGATCCGATAGTCGTTGGCTGCTGTCGCGACGAGTACCCCGCCGGTCATCGTACAGCCGGACTGAATCGCGAACGTCGCGACCCCGCCGCCGAGTATCGATAATTCGACACCGCGAACGGCACCACCGTCGCGGCGCTCGATCTGCCATGACCCCGCAATCGTTCCGTCGTCATAATGGGCATAGGTGCCAGGCAGGCCGGGACGACGCGTCCAGTCAGGCGCGCAGGCACCAAGGTGAAGGGCTGCAATGAAGGCAATGGTCAGACGCATTGCGCCCGAACGCACCGGCTAGCCATTCGGCTCCGCGGCGGCGGCTTCAGCATCGCGGCCCGAACGCCGCTTCTTTTCAGCGGATGTTTTCAATTGTCCGCACGCCGCATCGATATCGCGGCCGCGCGGCGTTCGTACCGGCGCCGAAATTCCGGCCTCGAAGATGATGTTGCTGAAGGTGCGAATGCGCTCGGGCGTGGAGCAATCATATGGTGCTCCCGTCCACGGATTGAACGGGATCAGATTGACCTTGGCCGGCAATTTGTAGGCGCGGATCAGACGAACCAGTTCATGGGCGTCGGAATCGCGATCGTTTTTGTCTTTCAGCATGACATATTCGAACGTGATCCGGCGGGCGTTGTTGGCACCGGGATAATCGGCGCACGCCTGGAGCAATTGCTCGATCCCATACTTGCGGTTGATCGGTACGATTTCGTCGCGCACTTCCTTGGTCACCGCGTGCAGCGAGACCGCAAGGTTGACGCCAATCTCTTCCCCGCAACGCTGCATCATCGGGACCACGCCCGACGTCGACAAGGTGATTCGACGCTTCGACAGGCCCAGCCCTTCGCCGTCCATGACGATCTTCAGCGCCTGCTTCACATGATCGAAATTGTAGAGCGGTTCGCCCATCCCCATCATCACGATGTTGGTCAGCATCCGGCCTTCCGGAGAGCATCCCTTGTCCGGCTGATCACCGGCTTGGGGCCATTCGCCAAGTGCGTCGCGGGCAAGCATGACCTGCCCGACGATTTCGCCGGGTTCGAGGTTGCGGACCAACTGCATCGTCCCGGTGTGGCAGAAACGGCAATTGAGCGTGCATCCAACTTGGCTCGACACGCACAAGGTGCCGCGGTCGGCGTCGGGAATGAACACCATCTCGAACTCATGTCCGTCATGGGTCCTGAGCAGCCATTTGCGCGTCCCGTCGGTCGAGACCTGCGCCTCGACGACCTCGGGCCGAGTGATCGTGAAGCGTTCGATCAGCCATGGCTTCTGCGCCTTGGCCACATCGGTCATCGCATCGAATTCGCTAACTCCGCGATTGTAGATCCAGTGCCAGATCTGCTTCGCGCGCAACTTGGCCTGGCGCAGCTCCAGCCCGGCTTGTTCAAGCGCCGTGCGAATGCCGTCCTTGGGCAGCCCGACCAGTTCGACCTTGCCGTCGGCACGCGCGAGCATCGCGCGCGGCACGGGCACGGGGTCGATTGGGCCGGGAATCGGCATAAGGTTGGTATCGGCGCTCATGGTGAGGGCGCGCCTTTACGCGCGTTTTCAGCGCTTTGCCAGCCTTGCGGCGCAGGCCGCCGCCGCATCGACCGCCGTCGGCGCGCCAGCCAGGGCATAGCGATCGACCATTCGTCGTCCCGCCGCGTCGCGGGCGTCGACTTTCATGATCGTCGCGGTGCGCATCGCGTCGATGATGGCCAAGTCCTGCACCGGCCCGCAACTCCATGCCACCGGACCTTTGGCAACAAGCTGGAAAGGCTGGTCGCCGATCGTCAGCATAACCGACGATCCGGCGCGCACCGGCCGCTTGAAGCGCACCGCAAACTGGCCCTTGCGCGCGCCCGATCGATCGAACGCAAGCGTGACGAAAGGCTGTTGCTGGCCCTTTGGCGGGGTCAGCAGGGATTGCGACACCGCGTCGCAATGTGTGCCGCGATCAAGCGCGGCCCAATTCGCCCGCGCGGTCGCGACCGCCGGGTGGGCCATGAGCAGGAAAAGGAGCATGGCTTGGATCATGGTTCGTCAATGACCCGCGACCATAAGCAGAATCAAGCGATCTTCAGCATTCGGTATTGGGACTCGTGGTCGCGGCCGTACATTCGGTTCCATTATCGACGGAATCGGTAATCGCCGTGCCAAGCGCCAGCGCACCGAAGGTAAGAGCCGCGCCGAGGATTGCGATGACGAGCGCATACTCGGCCGCCGCAGCACCCGAACGGTCTTTAAACATGGCAGACCAATTTCTCATTTTCATGTCCCTGGTACCGGCGCGAACCACCGGCAGACCTGACCCGTTTCGTTACGGCCCCACCTTGGCAGGATCGCTAGACCAACTGACTTCTGACGGCGCCCGAGTCAAGGATTATCGTTAACATAGATTAAGAATTGTCCCGTTTCGTGACAGAGTTGGCTCGGCCATTGCAAATTCGTCACGCCCAAGTTGTTAAACTTCGCTCCAACTAGGACTGAGCTTGCCGTTTAACACAGTACTGGTCGGAAAGGCGCTTCCTGACTGCGAGCCGGCAGTGACTATCGCCAGCGACTTCTGATCCGCGGCAATCGCGCTGGCATGGCGCGGCGGGGCACGCTAGCGTCGCGGCCAGCCCATGGACATCTACCTTCCCATTGCCGGTCAATCGGTCAACGCATTGCTCATTATCCTGCTGGGCGGCCTGGTTGGCCTATTATCAGGAATGTTCGGGGTAGGAGGGGGCTTCCTGACCACGCCGCTCCTGATTTTCTACGGCATCCCGCCGACGGTCGCGGTGGCAAGTGCGACGACGCAAATCACCGGCGCCTCGGTGTCCGGCGTCTATGCCCATTTACGCCGCGGCGGTGTCGACCTGAAGATGGGCGGCGTGATGATCGTCGGCGGCACGATGGGGTCGCTTGTCGGCGCCCTCCTGTTCCAGATCCTGCAGTCTAGCGGCCAGATCGATCTCATCATTGGCCTTCTTTACGTCATCTTGCTCGGCGGAATTGGTGGGCTGATGTTGAAAGATGCCCTCATCGCGCTCGGCTGGGTGAAGCCTGCGCGGCTGCCGAACGTTCCCCAGCGTCACAAACGCTGGGTTGCATCGTTGCCGATGCGCACGCGATTCTACGCTTCGGGCCTCTACATTTCGCCACTTGCCCCGGCGATCATCGGGTTCGGCGCCGGAATCCTGACCGTACTGCTCGGCGTTGGCGGCGGGTTCATCCTGATCCCGGCGATGATCTACATCCTGGGAATGGCGCCGCGCGTCGTGATCGGCACTAGTCTGGTGATGATCCTGGCGGTCAGTGCAGTTTCGACGATGATCCATTCGATGACCACGCAGGCGGTTGATATCGTCCTTGCCGGTCTGCTTCTGCTCGGAGGGGTCGTCGGCGCCCAATATGGTGCGCGGCTGGCCACCAGGCTGAAGCCTGACCTGCTTCGCCTTGCGCTCGCCGGGATGATCTTGCTCGTCGCGATCCGGATGCTGGTCGGCCTCGCCTGGCGCCCGGACGAGATTTTTACGGTGACGATGCTGTGAAGAAGTACTTTCCTGCGCTGCTGTTGGTCGCCCTTAGTCCAGCGCTGATCGGTGCCGTCAAACCGACGCTGGTTCCCGATATCTCCGCGCGCTCGATCCAGATCCGCTACAGCTTCAGCGGGGCACAGCTCCTATTGTTCGGTGCAATCGTCTATCCCGGCAGCCGCGCACCGGCCAAGACGCCGGATATTGCCGTTGTCCTGAAGGGACCGGTCGAGCCGATCCTGGTGCGGGAGAAACAAAAGATTTTCGGGATCTGGATGAACGCCGATTCGCACCGCTTCCAATCGGCCCCTTCCTATTATGCCGTGGCGTCGTCGCGTCCGATCCGCGATCTGGTCGACGAGCGCACGGCGGCGATCTACGAAATGGGGCTGGACGACCTGCAATTGTCATCGGGCGGCGGAGCGCTTCCCGAAAAGGAGCGGCGGTTCGAGGCCGGGCTCCTCGAGCTTCGCAAGCGCCAGGCGCTTTATTCGGAACGCTCCAAAGGCGTCGAGATCAGCGACGGCGTCCTTTACCGCGCGCGCATCGATATCCCAAGCCAGGTTCCGGTCGGCACGTACACTGCCGAAACCTTCCTGATCGAGAACGGACGCGTCATCGCCGCCGCCACGCGCGATGTCGAAATCGGCAAATCGGGATTCGAGCGCTTTGTCAGCCTCGCCGCGCGCCGCCACGGTTTCCTTTATGGACTGGCCGCCGTCCTTCTCTCGCTCGGACTTGGCTGGGTCGCCGCCTGGGCATTCGCGCGCCGCGCCTAGTGAGAAGACCGATGCCGACGCGGCAGCGTGCTTAGCGCAATGTTAACCCCCGCCAGGTTATCTGGACGCACCCGGAAATATTGGATGCGTCGCAACGATGACCGAACAGCCCAACCTGCAGCAATTCGCCGAGCATTTGTCGAGCTTCAGCGAGGAGAACGAACCGCGTAGCCCGGGCACCGTTCCGGCTGCTCCGTCCGCTCCGCTTCCGGTCATCGGCAAGGTCGTCGATATTGCCGGTTCAGGTTCGCAAATCCGAATGGATGTCGAACAATTGCTGGCCCTGGCGGAAAATTCCGATCTGTCGGTGGCGATGGCCGGCCAGGTCGGCAGCCAGGTCAAGATGAAGGTCGCGTCGAGCTGGTTGATCGCGAACGTCCGCACGCTTCGCGCTGACGACAATGGTGCGGTTATTGCTAACATCGATTTCCTTGGCGAAGGACTTCAAGCCAGCGGCGGCCGGATGACCAGTTTTCGCCGCGGTGTTACCCGTTACCCAATTCCGGGCTGCGACGTCTTGCCAGTCAACACCGAGGATATGCGCGCCATTTTCGCCGCCGACGATGATGCCCATGTCGAAATCGGCACCGTTTATCCGACGACCGACATTCGCGGCGCACTGTACGTCGATCCGATGCTGTCGAAGCATTTCGCGATCCTCGGATCGACCGGTACCGGCAAGTCGACCGCGGTCGCGCTCATTCTGCACCGCATTTCGGAACTATCGCCCGAAGGGCATATTGTGATGATTGATCCGCATGGCGAATATTCCGCCGCGTTCAAGGACCGCGGGGAATTGTTCAACGTCGACAACCTCCAATTGCCCTACTGGCTGATGAATTTCGAGGAACATTGTGAAGTATTCCTGACCACCGACGGGGCCGAGCGGCAGCGTGATGCTGACATCTTAGGCAAGTGCATCCTGGCCGCCCGCACCAAGGGCAAGAATGTCGAACAATATGGCAAGGTCACGGTGGATTCGCCGATCCCTTACCTGCTTACCGATTTGTCGCAGGTGCTGACCGCCGAAATGGGCAAGCTCGACCGCGCCGGCGACACCACCCCGTATCAGCGCCTGAAGAACAAGCTGGACGAGCTTCGCGCGGATCCGCGCTTCACGTTCATGTTTTCGGGCATGCTGGTCAACGATTCTATGGGCAGCTTCGTCGCTAAGCTGTTCCGCCTACCCGCCAACGGCAAGCCGATCAGCATCGTCGACGTGTCGGGCGTCCCGTCCGAAATCACCAGTGTCGTCGTTTCGGTGCTTGCCCGAATGGTGTTCGATTATGCGATCTGGAGCCGCACCGAAGCGCAGCGTCCGTTGCTGCTGATCTGCGAAGAAGCCCATCGTTACGTTCCCAAGGACGATTCGGGCAATGGCCAGGCGGTCCGCAAGATCCTGGAGCGAATTGCCAAGGAAGGTCGTAAATATGGTGTCTCCTTGGGCCTGATTACCCAGCGCCCATCCGATCTTGCCGAAGGCGTCCTGTCACAGTGCGGCACGATCATTTCGATGCGTCTGAACAACGACCGAGATCAGGCCTGCGTCCGCGCTGCCATGCCGGAAGGCGCGCGTGGTTTTCTTGATGCTATTCCCTCGCTGCGAAACCGCGAATGCATCGTTTGCGGCGAAGGTGTCGCCATCCCGATCCGGGTGGCGTTCGACAATCTGGAACCCGAGAAACGCCCGGCCTCTTCAGATCCCAGTTTCGCCGCGATGTGGCGCGAAACCGGCGACGAAGCAGGCATTATCGGACGCACGATCAAACGCTGGCGCGGACACGGGCGCTGAGGCACCAAGCGCAAGTCTGCCGCTGAGCGGCGCCAAACTTATTTCGAGAGATGCCGAAGCCGGCGGACCTGCCTCTCAGCGGACAGGATCGACGACGCGGCTTTGCCGCGGCGCTTCCCGAGAAGGCTCTAAAGGTCCTAAAGTTCACCTAGAAATGCGCGTTTTCATGGCCAAAGTGGGAACCTAAGGAAAATGCGCAATTCGCCCGCTTTCGCGCCAAATGGGCAGCATCAATCCACGATTGCAAATAGCCTTTGCATGTCAGCTTTGGGTCGAAAGTAGAATCTATCGATCTAGGACCAAACGCCTACGGCGCCAACGCTTTCACACGCGCCTTGATCGCCGCCACCACGCCGGGATCGATCGGTCGCGACGATGCGAACCGTACGCTCATCGGGTCGACCGCAACGCCGCCGCGATAGACTTCGTAATGGAGGTGCGCGCCCGTCGACAGGCCGCTGGTCCCGACATAGCCGATGAGCTGCCCGCGCGTGACCATGGTGCCCGGCGCGACGGCCATGCTGCTCATGTGGCTGTAGCTGCTGGCCAGGCCGTCGCCATGCGCGATGCGGACCTGCCGACCGTAGCCGCCGGCCCATCCGGCGCGAAGCACCTGGCCATCGGCGGCGGCGTGGATCGGGGTACCCCAGCGCGCCCCGAAATCCATTCCGCGATGCATCCGGAAGAAGCGAAGGATGGGGTGGAGGCGCGGGCCGAACCGTGACGTGATCGGCGCATTGACCGGCCAGATCATGGCATCGTCGTCGACGCGGTGATCGCTGATGGTGGCGGCGTTGATCCAGATCGGCTTGCCGCCCGCCGTCCAGCGGACGAGCTGAAGATCGCTGCCCATCGTCCGGTCGATCGCGGCATAGAGCAGGATGCCCGGCTGGCCCTGGCCATCAGCGGTACGGCGGTTGGCGACGACCAGGTCGAAGCGGTCGCCGGACGAAATCTCGCCGACGTCAATTTCCTGCGCCAGGGCTTTCAGATATTCCGCGGCAGTGGCGGGCGATGCCCCCGCGCTGCGCAGCGCCCAGTAAAGTCCGTCGCCGGCACGGCCGCGCATCCGCATCGGCTTCGTGCTGACCGGGATCGCGATGCGATGCAGCGTCAGTCCGCCGTCCGCGCGCGCGATGTCGATCCTGGTGTCGATCGCGGCGCGATAGGCGATCCGGTCGACCGGGCGCCGTCCTGCCTGTTTCCTGCCGAGCACCAGTTCCACCGACGTCCCGGCGGCGGGTGCGGCATGGGAAGCCTTGGCCATTGCGTGGACGCGCACCGCATCGCCGTAAGCCGCGCCGGCGCGGACCAGCGCGGGGCCTATGCCATCGGTGCCAAGCGTCAGGAAAGTGCGGATCGACGGGCGTTCGGGGGCGGCCGCAATTGGCTCGACCGCCGCGCCCGCGACCATCCGCCGACCGCTGCGCGACCCGTTCGACAGGCTGCCGACGCCGATGGCCTGCCATTCGGGAATTGCGGTGGCATCGACGGCGGGAACATCGCGCCCCGGAAGCGGATCGAAACCGGGCGCAAGAACACCCAGCGCAGCGCCAAGCAGCGCCAGCGTCGCGGCGCCGCGCCACCAGTCGCGCGTGAACAAATGCGCGCCGAGATCGACGACCAGGCTGAATTGCTTCCTTTTCTGGCCGAACGGCACGAACGACATCGGCGCCGCGACCGCGACCCCGCCAAACTGCCGTCCCAGCCATGCTTCACGCATTTGCCCGTCTCCCTGCCTCCTGCTCTGCCGAAACAAGGTTAAAGCCGCTTTAAGATCGGTCATGTCTTGAAGGGGTCGAAAAGCGCTGCCACATTCGGATCATGGCCGCGCAGGACGACTCCATTCTCCGGGCCATCCTCGGACCGACCAACACCGGCAAGACCCACTTGGCGATCGAGCGGATGTGCGCCCATTCGTCGGGCGTGATCGGTTTCCCGCTGCGCCTGCTAGCCCGCGAGGTTTTCGAGCGGGTCGTCGCCATCAAGGGCGCGGGCCAGGTCGCTTTGCTGACCGGTGAGGAACGCATCGTCCCACCCCATGCCCGCTATGTCTTGTGCACCGCCGAAAGCATGCCGGTCCGCACCGGCCGCGGCGACCGGAAGCATGAGGGGCAATTCCCCGACCAGTTCGCCTTCGCCGCGATCGACGAGGCGCAATTGGGCAGCGACCCCGAACGCGGCCATGTCTTCACCGACAGGATGCTGCGCGTTCGCGGCCGCGAGGAGACGTTGATCCTGGGTTCGGACACGCTGCGCCCGCTGATCCGCGAGCTCCTGCCCCGCGCCGAAATCGTCAGCCGTCCGCGCTTTTCGACCTTGCGCTATGCCGGCGCGGTCAAGCTGTCACGCCTGCCGCCGCGCAGCGCGATCGTCGCCTTCAGTGCCGAGCAGGTCTATGCCCTGGCCGAGATGCTGCGCCGCTTCAAGGGCGGGTCGGCGGTCGTTATGGGCGCGCTGTCCCCCGCCACCCGCAATGCGCAGGTCGCGATGTTCCAGCGCGGCGAGGTCGATTACCTTGTCGCCACCGACGCCATCGGCATGGGGCTGAACATGGATGTCACCCATGTCGCCTTCGCCGGGCTCGAAAAGTTCGACGGTCGCCGCGACCGCCGCCTGACCATTTCCGAAATGGCGCAGATCGCTGGCCGTGCCGGACGGCATCAAAAGGACGGCAGTTTCGGGACGCTGGGCCTGGGCGGCGACAACGGCCCGCAATTCAGCGACGAGGAAATCGCCGCGATCGAGGAGCATCGCTTCCGTACGCTCGACAGCCTTTACTGGCGCTCCAGCGACCTGGATTTCACCGACGTCACCGCGCTGATCGCAAGCCTGGAACGCAAGAGCGACGATCCGATGCTGCGCTCCGCACCGATGGCGATCGACCTTGCCGTGCTCAAGTCGCTGGCCGAGGATCCGGCGATTGCGCACACCAAGGGGGTCGCGGCGCGGCGGTTGTGGTCGGCGTGCGGGCTGCCCGATTTCCGCAAGGTCGGGCCGATGCATCACGCGCGCATGGTCCGCCGCCTGTTCAGTTACATCCACGAAGGCGGCCATATCCCGCACGAATGGTTCGCCGCCGAAGTCACCCGGCTCGACAATGTCAACGGCGACATCGAGGCGCTGGCCGACCGGCTGGCGGGGATCCGCAGCTGGGCCTATATCGCGCAGCGCGCCGACTGGCTGGCCGATCCGGTCAAATGGGCCGACCGTACCCGGCAGGTTGAAGGTCGCCTGAGCGATGCGTTGCACGAACGGTTGACCCAGCGCTTCGTCGACCGCCGCACCGCGGTTCTGGTCCGCGACATTGGCGCGCGCGGTGCCGATGCACTTCCGGTGACCGTTGCCGCCGATGGCGAAGTCAGCGTCGGACCCGAACCGATCGGGCATCTGGCCGGGTTCGATTTCACCGTCGATCCGACCGCGCGCCATGCCGACAAGCGCCTGCTGCTGGCCGCTGCCGAACGCCGCTTGGGCGATGAGCTCGACCGCCGCGCCAAGGCGTTGCTGGAGGCACCGGACAGTGCCTTTTCGCTGGTCGTCGAAGATAATGGAGGGCTTGCCATCGGGTGGGAGGGACATGTTCTTGCCCGGCTGGCGCCCGGTCGGTCGCTGACCGAACCAGCGGTCCGCACCACCCGTCCACTCGACCGCCTTTCAGCTCAGCGCCGAAGCGAGCTTCGCGCCCGCCTTGAGCGCTGGATCGACGGCGAACTGGATCGCCATGTCCGGCCGCTCAAGGACCTCACCCGCGCCGCGACCGATCCCAAGGTTGCCGCAGGCGTCCGGGCATTGGCCGCAATGCTTGCCGATGCCGGGGGAATCCTGCCGCGCCGAACGATCGCGCCGCAAATCGCCCAGCTCGAGAAGACCGACCGCCATCATCTTCACCGCCTTCGGGTTCGGCTCGGCGCGCTCGACCTGTTCGTGCAGGGCCTGCTCAAGCCGGGGGCGCAGCGCTGGCGCGGGGCCTTGCTTGCGATCCGTTCGGGTCAGCCGATGCCGCGCCTGCCCAATCCGTCGGCGGCAACGCTTGACGGCGGCGCCGATCCGCGCGGCGCGAACCTGGCCTTCCGCCGTTTCGGGGAGGTGTGGATCCGGATCGATTTGGCCGACCGTCTCGCCGCCCACGCCCATGCCGCGCGGCAGACAGGAAGCGATGCGGTGATCGACGATGCGCTGGTCACCAGCCTTGGCCTGGGCGAGGACATTGTGAAGAAATTGATGGCCGAAGTCGGCTTCGTCCCGAAAGGCGAGGCGTGGGCGTGGCGCGGCCATCGCCGGCCACCGCGCCAAGTCGAGCGTGCGCCGCGTCCCGGCAACGCCTTTGCCGCATTGGCCGACCTGCAACGGCCCAGCCGCCAACGCTGATCCGCCCGCGTGAGGATCGATCGCTTCCTGTTTTTCGTCCGCCTCGCCAAGTCGAGGACGCTGGCACAAAGCGTGGTCGAGCAAGGTCACGTCCGCATCGATGGCAAGCGCGCGCTGAAGCCGAGCGACCTGGTTCGGCAGGGGTCCGTGATCGCCTTTCCGACGCGCGGCGAAGTGATCGTGCTTCGCATCCTTGCCCTTCCGACACGTCGCGGACCGCCGGCCGAAGCGCGCGCCTGCTACGGCCTGATAGATGCGAACGTCTCGCAACAGGCGGCAGGCGATTGACGGCGGTTTTCCGCCGCCTTAGCCAGCGGTGGAGAAAAGGGAGCTTTACCGCATGACTTATGTCGTCACCGACGCCTGCATCCGCTGCAAATACATGGACTGCGTCGAAGTGTGTCCGGTCGACTGCTTCTATGAGGGCGACAATATGCTCGTCATCAATCCCAACGAATGTATCGATTGTGGCGTGTGCGAGCCGGAATGTCCGGCCGAGGCGATCCTTCCCGACACCGAGAACGGGCTGGAAAAATGGCTTGAGCTCAACACCACCTTTTCGGCGCAATGGCCGAACCTGACCCGCAAGAAGGACAGCCCCGCCGACGCCGACGAGCACAAGGGCGAGGAAGGCAAGTTCGAGAAGTATTTCTCGCCGGAGCCGGGCGAAGGCGACTGATCGCCAGCGAACAGCCGGGCAGCGATGGCACTCGTCGCATGCTCTGGCGTCAGGCGCGCGGATACGCGTTTTCCTTTGGTCTCCATCTTGATTTGGATTAAGGTTCGCGGGAGCAAACAGGGGTGCCCATCATGATCCGACCAATTTTGGCAGCCGCGCTGATGAGCGCGTCCGTTCCGGCCATCGCCCAGTCCGAAGCGGCGCTGCCCGACCCCAATGACCGGTCCGACACGTTCACGCTGGCGCTCGGCGGTGCTTATGTCCCGGACTATGAAGGGTCGGACGATTATGAATTCACGCCGTTCGGTGCGATCCGCGGTCGGCTCGGCGGGTTCAGTTTCAATACCCGCGGCACCTATCTTTACGTCGACCTGCTGCGCCGCCCCGCCAGCGGCGTCGACTTCGACTTCGGGCCGATCGTCGGCGTTCGCCGCGAGCGCACGAGCAAGGTCGACGATGTTTTCGTCCGCGCGCTCGGCAAGCGCAAGACCGCGATCGAAGTCGGCGGGTTTGCGGGCGTCAGCTTCCACGGCCTGACCAACCCTTATGACACGCTCAGCATTCGGGTCGATGCGGTCCACGACATCGGCAACGCCCACAAATCAACTGTCATTACGCCGGGAATCGATTTCGCCACGCCGCTGTCGCGCCGGACTTATGTCGGTGCCTCGCTGTCGGCCGACTTCGTCGCGAACCGATATGCGGATTATTATTACGCCAACCCGTTCATCGCGATTGGTCCCGACGCAATGGCGGCCAGCAATCCGGATGGCGGAATGAAGAACTGGCGGCTCGGCGCGCTGGTCAACCAGTCGATCACGGGCGACCTCACCGGCGGCCTGTCGATCTTCGCCGGTGCGAATTACAGCCGTATCGTTGGCGACATCGCCGATAGCTCGATCGTCGCCGATCGCGGGTCGCGCTCGCAATGGCAGCTTGCGACCGGCCTGGCCTTCACCTGGTAGGGTTGGTGGCTCGTTCAGGCCTCGGCAAGGCGGAAACGCCGAAAATAGTCTCGATCAGGCGATCCAGGAAAGAACATTGGATCATGATGTTCATGCCGATCCAATGACAAAAAGATTTGGAGATTTACGTTGAAAAATTTCATCTGTCTGGCCGCGTTGGCCGTCGCACTTCCGATTGCCCCGCTCAGTTCACAGAACGCGCCAGCCCAGCAGCAACCCGCCGCCATCACCAAAACTGCCTTCCTCCAGAACGTCGACAAGGGCTTTGTCGCCATTGACGCCAACAAGGACGGCTTTGCCGACAAGGCCGAGATCGAAAGCGCGCAGACCAAGACGCTGGCCGCGTTGAAGGCGGCTGCCGTCAGGCAGATGGAGGCGCAGTTCAAGGCGCTCGACAAGGACAATAATGGATCGTTGACGATGCAGGAATTCACCGCGCAGGCCACCGCGCGCGCGCTTCCCAGGGCCGACGCGACCAACTTCCTAAAGACGTTCGACGCCAACAAGGACGGTAAGGTCAGTCTGGCCGAACGTCGCACGCCGGCCGTGGCCCTGTTCGACAAGGCCGACAGCAACAAGGACGGCCAGCTAAGTCCGACCGAACAGCAGGCAGCGTCCCGCAACCGCTAACCACGATTTTTGAAGTAACGATTGAGGGGGGTCGGGCGTCATGCCCGGCCCCTTATTTCTGGTCGGATTCTTGCTCGGCTTTTTTCTTGTCCTTGTCGGCCTTGGCCATCGCGCCGATGATGTTGAGCTGCTGCTGGGCGGCAGTTCGATTATTCTCGCGCTGGGTGTAGAAGCCGGTCAGCGCGCCGCGATCGAAGCGTGAAAAGCCGGCCGGGACCACCTCATTCTCGGGCCGCTCGGCGAACAGCGACAGGATCGAGCTTCGGTCGTTGCCGGTGGCGCCGAGCCGGACGTCGAGCAGCAAGTGCATCGTGACGAGATCGGCGATCTGGCGAAGCGTCTTGCCGATCGTCTTGGGCCGATCGATCACG
Organism: uncultured Alphaproteobacteria bacterium; assembly: GCA_963843855.1. GTDB lineage: Bacteria > Pseudomonadota > Alphaproteobacteria > Sphingomonadales > Sphingomonadaceae > Sphingomicrobium. The sequence goes on along the minus strand of CAWJMA010000006.1, from coordinate 174,047 downwards.
ACGAAGCCCGCCAGCATATCTTCGCGGATGTTGCTGTAGAGTCGCGTCGCCGACGCCTGTTTGACGACCGCGAAATCATTCCCTTGCATACTGCCCTGCGCCAGTTGGTTGCCGTCGCGGCTGCGCATGTCGGTGACGTGCCAGCTCCACACCGGGCCGGGCTGCGCTGCAAACGTCTTGAACTGCCGCGGCGTCATGTTGAAGTAGAAAGGTGCGTCCTCGTTCAGCGCGGCGACCAGCTCTTTGGGCTGGTCGATGAAGATCGCCAGCGCATTCGGTTTGCATCCTGGCTTTTCAAGCTTCCCGCCGACCGCGACGATATTGTCGCGGATCATCTGCGTCATTTTTGCGGTCCAGTCGCGCGGCATGCCGATCACGATCGGGCAAACCTTGTCCTCGAACCGCGCCAGTTGTTCACTGTTGGTCGGCTGGATCAATTGGCGCAGCGCCTTGGCGAGCTCCTTCTTCTGGCCCTGGATGACGATGGGCGCGTCATCTTGCGACGCCGACGTTGCGGACGACGCCCGCACGCCGACTTGCGCGGCGAGCGGCGCGGATAAAGCGAGAAGCGAAGCGGTCAATGCGAGGCGAATCATTACAGGTCTCCATCTAATCCCGCTGTATTACCCTTTTGATACAGTTTGCGTCACCATCCTTTCGACGAATCGACAGGCGGCTGCGGCGGGCCTATGAAGGGCCATCCCCGGGGAGCCAGCACGGTCCGCGCATTTTCGATTGCCGGTGCCAAATGGTTGAGAGGCAGGTTTTGCACCCTGCGACCCGCTGAACCTGATCCGGTTGAACCCGGCGTAGGGAGGGAGCGGAAATGTCTTCCGTCATCCCTTCCGAAATGGAGTGAATGATGGCCGACGTCGATCCTGTCCTCAGCAAGGCCGAAGGGCCCAAGAATTCCAATCCCAGCGTGACCACGGGCCCGATCCGCGGCAGCCGCAAGATTTTCGTCGAAGGCAAAGGCGGCATCCGGGTCGCGATGCGCGCCATCGACCTGGAACCGTCGTGCGGCGAGCCGGCGCTCAACGTCTACGACACGTCCGGACCCTATACCGATCCCGATGTCCGCATCGACATCGACGCCGGGCTTACCGAGCTGCGCCGCGACTGGATCCGCAATCGCGGTGATGTCGAGGAAGTCGCCGCCCGCGAAACCCGCCCAGAGGACAATGGCCAGCTCGGCCCCGATCGTTCCGGCGGGGTCGCCCCCTTCCCCAACGTGCGCCGCCGCGTGCTTCGCGCCAAACCGGGAATGAACGTCAGCCAGATGCATTACGCCCGCCGCGGCATCATCACCCCCGAAATGGAATATGTCGCGATCCGCGAGAACCTAGGCCGCGCGATGCTCAAGGATCATGTCCGCGACGGCGAGAGCTTCGGCGCGTCGATCCCCGATCATGTAACGCCCGAGTTCGTCCGTGACGAGGTCGCCCGCGGCCGCGCGATCATCCCCAACAACATCAACCACCCCGAATCCGAGCCGATGGCGATCGGCCGCAACTTCCTGGTCAAGATCAACGCCAACATCGGCAACAGCGCGGTGGCCAGCGACGTCGCCGCCGAAGTCGACAAGATGGTCTGGTCGATCCGCTGGGGCGCGGACACGGTGATGGACCTGTCGACCGGCCGCAACATCCACGACACCCGCGAATGGATCATCCGCAACTCGCCGGTCCCGATCGGCACCGTCCCGATCTACCAGGCGCTGGAAAAGGTCGGGGGCATCGCCGAGGACCTGACCTGGGAGATCTTCCGCGACACCCTCATCGAGCAGGCCGAGCAGGGCGTCGATTACTTCACCATCCACGCCGGTGTCCGCCTGCCCTACGTCCCGATGACCGCCAAGCGCGTCACCGGAATCGTCAGCCGCGGCGGCTCGATCATGGCCAAGTGGTGCCTTGCCCACCACCGGGAAAGCTTCCTCTACGAACGCTTCGACGAGATCACCGAGATCATGAAGGCCTACGACATTGCCTACAGCCTCGGCGACGGCCTTCGCCCCGGCAGCATCGCCGACGCCAATGACGAGGCGCAATTCGCCGAGCTCTACACGTTGGGCGAGCTCACCAAGCGCGCCTGGGACCAGGACGTCCAGGTCATGATCGAGGGCCCCGGCCACGTGCCGATGCACAAGATCAAGGAGAATATGGACAAGCAATTGGAGGCGTGCGGCGAGGCGCCCTTCTACACGCTCGGGCCGCTCACCACCGACATCGCGCCCGGCTACGACCATATCACCAGCGGCATCGGCGCCGCGATGATCGGCTGGTACGGCACCGCGATGCTTTGCTACGTCACGCCCAAGGAGCATCTCGGCCTGCCCGACCGCGACGACGTCAAGGTCGGCGTGGTGACCTACAAGCTGGCCGCGCACGCCGCCGACCTCGCCAAGGGCCACCCGGCCGCCAAGCTCCGCGACGACGCTTTGAGCCGCGCCCGCTTCGAATTCCGCTGGCGCGACCAGTTCAACCTGTCGCTCGACCCCGACACGGCGGAGCAATATCACGACCAGACGCTGCCCGCCGAAGGCGCCAAGACCGCCCACTTCTGCTCGATGTGCGGCCCCAAATTCTGCTCGATGAAGATCACGCAGGAAGTGCGCGACTTCGCCGCCAAGCAGGAAGCCGGGCTGCTCAACACGCCGGTCGCCGAGGCCACGCCGCTCTCCCCCGACGAAGCCGAAGCCGGCATGGCCGAAATGAGCGAGAAATATCGCGAGGGCGGCAACGAGCTCTACATCGGCGCGAACGGCCGCGAACACGATTGATGGCCGACCTCTACCTCAAGAAACTGGAGGCCGAACGCAAGGCGCTGTGGGCATCCTGCCGCCTCCGGGGCCTTGCCAAGGACACGCCGGAACGCCTTCGAATCGTCGAGATCGACAAGGCCTTGGCCCAGGCCAAGGCGAAGAAAGACGAGCGCCAGGGTTGAGCAAATAAGTAAGAGCGCGATCAGCTAGTATATTGCTTTATAAGGACTTTTCGGAACATTTCCTGCACTCGTCCGTTGTCTCCCTTTAACCTCGTGGGAAAAGGAGAAGGCTGAAATCGTTAGCAACACCACACGCACCGCCTTTCGCGCCGACCCTGAATTGAAGGAGCGCGACACCAAGCAGGACAGCAATCTGATTTCGTCGGACCGCGTCGAGGGCACGACCCTCTTCGGCGACGACGGCAAGGAAATCGGCACCGTCCGCAAAATGATGATCGACAAGAAATCGGGCCAGGTCCGCCACGTGATCGTGGGTTATGGTGGCTTGTTCGGAATGGGCGAAGACCATTATCCGATGCCTTGGCATGCGCTCGAATATGACGAGAATAAGGGTGGCTATGTCTCAAAGATCGCGCGCGATCGCGTCGATCCGAAAAAGGCCCCTAGCTTCAAACGCGATCAGGAACCGCGCTGGGACAGTGCCTATGATCGCGAAGTGACGCTCTATTACTTTCCCGCCTGACCGGCGCCATAACGTCAATCCAGAGGAGCGGCCCTTGCGGTCGCTCTTTCTGTATCCGGGCGGGGTAACGCCCGCGCGGCAGGTGGATTTCCTGTTGGCGCTGTCCGAAAGCGAATGTGTCGAGGAAGCGTGCTAGGTGGTCGGGGAATCGACCACCCGGCCTATGCCCTGCGGCGGCGGGTGGAGACGGTGGCGTTTCGCCAGGCGTGGGACGCAGCGATGGAATACGCCATTTCGCGGCTTGCCGGTGCCGCCGTTTCGCGCGCGCTTCACGGCATTGCCCGCCCGGTCTTCCACAAGGGCGAGTTGATTGGCGAGCGGCGCTATTATGACGAAAGGTTGACAATGTTCCTGCTCCGCCTGCGCGATCCCGCGCGGTTCGGCGGCTGGCGCGACCGCACCCCGTTCAATCCGCCCGGCGATCTCGCAAGATCGCCGACGGCCGGGTCGGCGCCGCCGATCGCGAATCCCGCTTCCACGACCGCGACGGGCCGATCTTTCCCTTCCGCTGCCCGGTTAGAAATCCGGATCCGGCCCCGGTTGAGGCGCCGATGGGTCGTGAACTTCCTCCACTTCCGCAATGCCGGGCCTTGGCTCCGTCGCCCGGGCCCTGACCGCGAACCGGTTGGCTCCAACCGGCCTTCTCGTTCGTTGATATCGTGACGGCTTGCCCGCACTCGGCAGCCCCCCCCCTTTTTTCCGCCACCAGAAAGGCACAAACATGCAGGTTCAATTCAACAGCGGACACGATATCGAAGGCACCGCCGACGTTGCAGCGCGGATCGAGGCGCAGTTGCGCGATCGGCTGGAGCGGTTTGTCGATCGGCTGAGCCGGCTGGAAATCCATGTCCGCGACGAAAACGGGTCCAAGTCCCACGGCGAGGACAAGAGCTGCATGATTGAGGCGCGGATCGAGGGTGACAAGCCGATCAGCGTCACCGCCCACGCCGATACCGTCGATGCCGCCGCCAGCCAGGCCGGCAGCAAGCTGGCCAAGATGCTGGAACGCCATTTCAGCAAGCTGGGCGATCGCAACCGCGCCGAACCCAAGGACGCTTATTAGGTCCTGCACGTCGCTTATTGCCAAACGACGCCCGGGGAGGCGACGATCGAAGACTATCGCGCCGGCTTTCACTGCCCTGCGCCATCCCTTGTCGCCACGGTCCGAAACGCGCACACTGCCGCCACCGCGAGGCAGGGGGCTTCGCGATTGGGCATGGGGGGGGTTCCCGATGGGAAATGCATCGCTGTTGAAAATCGCGTTACTAGCGTTCGGGGCGGTGTTTTGCCTGGTCTATCCACTGTCGATCGTCTGGCCATCGGGCTGGTCGTGGCACGACGGTCCGCCGATGGCGTCGCATTATTTCATGATGATCGTCGGGGTCTATTTCACGCTCGGCATCTTCCTGATTCGCGCCGCGAAGGACCCGGCGGCCAATGCCTCGCTGATCTGGTTCACCGTCGCATCCAGCGTGGTCCACGCGCTGATTATGGCGGCCCAGTCGCTCGGCGATCCGGCGCAGGCCGGGCATCTGGTCGGCGACGTCCCGGCGCTGCTGATCGCGGCACTGGTGCTGGCCGTCCTGATGAAGCGCGAGCAGCAGCCGGCCTAACCCCGCTTGCGCACCATCAAATGACTGAATGAAATTCGCTGCGAGACGATGAAATAGTCAGCATTTGGTTTGTTGGAGTTAATTTGTTGAAAGTAAAAATCCTCTGTGACTGGTATTTATGTTTGCCAGTGCGGGATATTTAAGCACGCTCTTCTTCTGGTTCTAATTCATTCCGCATCGCAACAATTTCCTTGCAATTCGGAGTTATTCATGTATAAAGAAAATGTGAATACGAAAGATCACGCAACATCACAGGAGTATGCTGTTATTACTATTGAAACACTCACTCGCCCAACCGCCACCACTGCCACGCCCCGCCAAGACGATGTTCAGGCTCGTAACCTGATTTCCGTCGGCAAGGTCGAGGGCACCGTTTTGTTCGATCGTTCGGGGGAAAAGATCGGCACTGTTCGCGATCTCGTGATCGACAAGTTAACGGGCAATGTTCGCCACGTCGTGATCGGCTTCGGCGGACTTCTGGGCATGGGCGAAGAGATGTTTCCGATGCCGTGGGATGCGTTGATCTTCGATGCCGACAAGGATGGTTACGTGACCGACTTCGATCGGGACAAGCTGATCCGCGACAAGGCGCCCAAGTTCGAAATCGGCAAGCTGCCGGTCTGGAACGCGGAATTCGACCGGCTTGTGAAGAACTATTACCTGCCACGCTAAACAAGCGACAGGAAGACAACAGGCAAGGCGGCCCTCACCGGCCGCCTTGTTTTATGGTGGAGGCCACAAGCGGCCTAGCGCCGCTGGGTCCGTTCCAGCGCGGCATCGAGCGCCTGGAGGAAGGTCGAGCGGTCCGCCTTCGTGAATGGCGGCGGGCCGCCCATGATGCCGTCCGCGCCGACGCGCAGGTCGGCCATGATCGCCCGAGTCGCAATCGCCCCGCCGATGCTGCCCGCGGTGAACGGCTTGCCATTGGGGGCGATCACGCTTGCCCCTGTCTTCAGGCAGCGGTCGGCCAGCAGGATGTCGCCGGTAATGACGACGTCCGCAGCGCCCGCGGTGTCCGCGATCCAGTCGTCGGCAGCATCGAACCCGTCGCTGACCACCACCCGCGTGATCAGGGGATGGTCGGGAATGCGCAAATGGCTGTTGCTGACGACGATCACCGCCACCCCGCGCCGCCACGCGACCTTGTAGACCTCGTCCTTGACCGGACAGGCGTCGGCATCGACCAGTATCCGGCTTGCCGTCATCGCGTCGCGATCAATTCTTCATATTGTCCAGACCGCGAACCACGCCATCCTTGGTCGACGGGTTCGACGCATTCTGCTTTTTCGGCTTTTCGGCCTTTGGCTTGCGCGCTTCCTTGTTCGATTTCTTCTGACCCTTGGCCATCATCCGTTCCGATCGCGGGCAGGATGCCCTTCCCCCTTCTAGCAAGGCGGCACCCGCGATGCGCGCACATTCGGCATGATCGAAAAGGAAGCGGTGTTCTGCCTCAGTCGCGGGTAACGCCGGCGCGTTCGAGTTCCGGCCCCAGCCGCCCCGTCAGCCAGAATGCCCACATCCGGAAATCCGCAGCGAGCGACCATAAAGGATGCTTGAACGTTGCCGGTCGATTCTTCTCGACCGTGAAATGCGCGATCCACGCGAACGCATATCCCGCAAGCGGCATCAGCGCGAACAGGATCATCCGGCCGCTGAGAAGCGCGGCGATTGCAAGCAGGACGACCAGGGATGTCCCGGCATAGTGCAGTGCGCGGGTCGTCGGCCGCGAATGCTCGCGCAAATAATAGGGCCAGAAGTCTGCGAAGCTGTCCATGCCGGCAAGGATGTCAGGCCCTGGACAATGATGCAAATACGAACGTCGATCGGTCGGCGTTTATCGTTTGAGTGCTTTGACCGCCGCCAAGGTCCGGGCGACATGCTCATTCCACTTCATGTCGTCATGCACCATCGTGATTCGACCGTTCCGCGCGATGACAAACGACGTCCGACCGGTCATCGACGGACGCGCCTTGAGTGCAACGTCATAGGCCTTGATCATCGCGGGCGTCGCCTGCGCCACCGGGAAAGCGCTGCGGCATTCTTCGGTCGAGAAACGCGCGAGCGTGGGCAAATCGTCGGCGCTGATCCCGATCACCTGGGCACCGGCTTTCCGAAATTCGGGCATCGCTTCGCTGAACGCCCGCGCTTCGAGGGTGCAACCTTCAGTGAACGCCTTCGGGAAGAAATAGAGAACCACCGGGCCCTTGCGCAGCTGTTCCTTGAGATGAAGCCGGAAGGCTTTTCCGCCAATCGAACCTTGCGTCGTAAAGTCGGGAGCCTTGGTACCCTGCGGAAGGGCTGCCAAAGACGGCGCCAGGGTGATTGATGCAAGAACGATGAAAGCAGAAAGGCGGCGCATTGGTCGATCCTCCGGGGGGAGCCGAACCTAGCGCCGCAAAGGCGGAAACCTCAAGTGTTACTGAGCGCTGGCATGTGCCGTCGAGGATTGACGGCGGCGGCCATGGATCCAGCTCTTGCCAAGTCCGACGGTAAAGATCGGTGTGAAATTCTGACCGCCACGAGCCGCGACGGGATGGCCGATCCGGTCGTCGAGCAACATGAAGCCGGATTCCGTCCGAGCCAGAAGGACGATATGTTGCCCCACCTTGCGGTCGCGTCCGATCGAGATGTACAGATTGCGCTCGTCGAAGCCGGCTGCTTTGAGCACCTGCATGGTGACGATTGCGATGTCTTCGCTGTCGCCCTTCCCACGCTCGAGAGTCTCGCCCGCGTTCGACCAGAAATCAGCGACACGCATGTTGTCGAGATCATGGCTCCAGCGGACCTTGGCAAGCACTTCGGCCTGTGCGCGGAATAACTGAGCTTCGGGGGATAGGCCAGCAAGCGGGGCCGCAAGAGCTTTGACGAGCGGATGGTCGCGGTCCGTGTTGGAGACGCGCCGGAATCGAGCATCATAGAATGTGACTCCGGCGGCGATCGCCGCGGTGCCAAGCACATCGGGGCTAGCCGGTGCAAACACGGCCGGTGCGCGGCTGCCATAATGACGAAGGCGATTATAGCGACCCAGGTCGAAGTCGGCACCGATGACCGTTTGCGCGCTCGCGGCGTCGCACCAGAAGAGACTTGCGCCGACAAGGGCCAAGATAATCGCTCGCATCGATCGCGTCTCCCGAGGGGATTTCCCCTATGAAACGGCAATGCTCGTCAATTCATTCCGTTAACGGAATGGGTTAACCGATCTTTACGATTTTTAACCGGGGAATTGTTGCGTTACGGCAACAAATGACGCTTCAGGTTTCGATCGCGCCGACGATCCAGATCACGCTCATCAGGACGACCGTAAGGATCAGCGAGATGCCAAGGATATAGCGGACGATGTGGGGCTGCGACCCTCCGCTCGCTTCTTCTTCGCTGACGTGAACTTCATCACCCTGGCGGTCCATCGCGAGTCTCCCGGCGTTGCTTGCAAAGCGTCATACGCCCTGCCGGGAGGAAGAGATAGGGTTGGCCGCGCCCTAGCGGTCAGCGGCCAACCAGCCAGTGAGGATATACAGCAGGATCATGACGGGGCCAGTGACCAACGTCAGGGCGATCATGCCGAGGCGGATGAGCAATGCGTCGACGCCGGTGTAATCGGCAAGTCCCGCGGCAACGCCCATCACCTTCGACTGCTCGCGGTTGAGAACAAAACGTCCGTTCATCGGTGGAACTCCAGTTGGATGGTTAGGCGATCGGAAGCGGACCGACGGCAGCGGATACGAACAGCATCGCGCTGATGAAGGCAGCACCGAAGGCGACGATAGTGTCGCGACTCGAAATAAACGAATAGGTCATGGTCATTCTCCCTTTTGGCCCCGACAGCCGGGGATGCATGAATCAATGCAGGGAGTGTGCCAAATGAAAATTATCGTGATAATTCAATATTACAACGGCTTCTGGTCAGCGAGATTGGTGTAAAATACCACCAGATAGTGGTGAAAATTACCAATTCGCCGATCACCCTTCGTCGGGGAAGGCCGCGCGTTCGGGGTGCAACGGCCGCAGCGCACGAAAAAAATCGAACGCGGGCTTCATGTCCTTGTCGTAATCGCCAGTCGGCCAGATCACCGGGCCGAATATCCCTTCCTTCCTGGGATAGTTCGGGCCCGCGCAGACGATCGGCACGCCGGCCTGGCGTGCGATATGGTAGAAACCGGTCTTCCATTTTTCGGTCCGGTTGCGCGTCCCTTCGGCGGCAACGATCAACACGAAATCATCATGCTTGCTGAATTGCTCGACCGTCTGGCTGACGAGGTCCTGCCGGGCCGTCCGGTCGACCGGCACACCGCCAAGAGCTCGGAAGAAATCGCCCTTGGCACCTTTGAACAGACTGTTCTTGCCGATGAAGCGGACTTGCCGTCCGGCCGCATGAACCGTGCCGAGAAACACGAGAAAGTCCCAGTTGCTGGTATGTGAGGCGCCGATGATGACCATCTTTGGCTCGTCGGGAAGGGTGCCGACCGCCTTCCAGCCGGACAGCTTGTACCAGGCGAGACAGGATTTCAGGACAAGCCAGGAAATCGGCCCGAGCGGGGGAATGTCAGAAGGACGCTGGCCGAGCATTTCGACGGGACATGAACTGCCCGTCAGGCGCTGTCCAGCGATAAGCGGCGCTGAAAGGAAGTCGTCGGTGGCTTGAATTCCGTAAGGTCAGGCGGCTACCGAGTTTGTATCGGCAGGGTTTGCGGCTTTCGCCGATGCCGGCGATGCGCCTGTTGCGCGACATTCGGCGATCAAGGTCGGGAAATCGAGGTCGCTATTCGCGTCGAGCGCGGATTCACGAGCAGACGCGCATTGGGCGGCGCTTTCGTAACGGGCCGACATGGTTGCAACCGTCTGGCACGATGCGCCGCCATCGGCGCATCCCAGAATTGCGATCACGTAAGCTGCCGGTCCCATACCCACTCTTCCCTCGTTCAATAATCGCACAACTCTGCAATTAACGAAGATGTTCCCCTCGGTTCGTCGCATTCGATTGAAGCAGAGCGCAGTGATGCCTACGTGCAACAACCATGCGCGACGCTCCTCCCACCGATCCCAAGACAAAGGGCGATATCTCCGTCCTGTTGCGCTTCCTTCCGATGCTTTGGCCCAAGAACGCGCCTGCACTGCGGGCAAGGGTCGTGGTTGCGCTTGCGCTGGTGCTCCTCGGCAAGGCGATCGGACTGACTGTTCCGTACGCCATGAAATGGGTGGTCGACGCGATGAGCGGGCCGGTTCCGACGGGCAGTGCCGTCGCCGCGCAAGCCGTCATGCTCCTCGTCGCTGCTTACGCCGCCGCACGATTTGGCGGCGTGCTGGCCGACAATTTGCGCAATGCGGTGTTCGAAAAAGTCGGGCAGGATGCGGCACGGAGACTTGCGGCACGCGTCTTTCGCCATATCCACGCACTAAGCCTGCGCTTTCATCTTGAACGGCGCACTGGCTCGCTCAGCAAGATCGTCGAACGCGGCACCAAGAGCATCGACATGATGCTTTATTTCATCCTGTTCAACATCGCCCCGACCCTGATCGAACTGACCGCCATCTGCGTCATCTTCTTCTTCAAGTTCGGGCCCGGCATGGTCGCCGCGACGCTCGTCATGGTGGTCGGCTATATCGCCTTTACCCGCTGGGTGACCGACTGGCGCAACCAGCTTCGCCGCGACATGAACGAGGTCGACAACCAAGCGATCGGGCGCGCGGTCGACAGCCTGCTCAATTACGAAACGGTCAAATATTTCGGCGCTGAAGAACGCGAGGCCCAGCGCTACGATCAGGCGATTGCGGCCTATGCGCGATCGGCCGTCAAGAACGAGACCAGCCTGGCCTGGCTCAACATCGGTCAGGCGCTGATCACGGCAGTGATGATGGGCGGCGCGATGGCGTTCACCGTGTGGGGCTGGAGCAAGGGACAATTCACCCCGGGCGATGTCGTGCTGGTCAACGGCCTGTTGCTCCAGCTGTTTCGGCCATTGGACATGCTCGGCTGGGTCTATCGATCGATCAAGCAGGGGCTGATCGACATGGAGCAGATGTTCAACCTGCTCGATACCGAGGCTGAAATCGTCGACGCGCCGGACGCCAGGCCGCTGGTCGTGACCGACGGCGCGATCCGCTTCGACAATGTCGCCTTCGGTTATGAGGCCGAGCGGATCATCCTGAAGGGCGTCACGCTGGACGTTCCGGCCGGAACGAGCCTGGCGGTGGTCGGGCCGTCGGGGGCGGGAAAATCGACACTCGCGCGGCTGATGTACCGTTTCTACGAGCCGACGTCGGGGCAGATCACGATCGACGGTCAGGACATATCGGCCGTGACGCAGGCCAGTCTGCGCGGCGCGATTGGGATCGTCCCGCAGGACACCGTGCTGTTCAACGACACCATCGGGTACAATATTGGATACGGCCGCGAGGGATCGTCGCAGGAGGAGATCGAGAATGCCGCCCGCGGCGCGTCGATCGACGGCTTCATCGCCGCTCTGCCCAATGGGTATGATTCGACGGTTGGCGAGCGCGGGCTGAAACTGTCGGGCGGCGAGAAGCAGCGTGTCGCCATCGCCCGAACCCTGCTCAAGGATCCGCCAGTGCTGATCCTCGACGAGGCGACCAGCGCGCTCGACAGTCGTACCGAAGAAGCGATCCAGGCGACGCTCAACGCCGCGGCGCGCGGGCGGACGTCGATCATCATCGCGCACCGGCTGTCGACCATCGCCAACGCCGACCAGATCGTCGTGCTGGACGACGGCAGGATCGCCGAACGCGGAACACATGGCGAATTGCTGGCCAGGAACGGGCTCTACGCGGAACTGTGGAACCGGCAGGCGGCGGAGCGGGAAGCCGAAGAGGCCTAGGTCGAGGCGGTCGCCCAGCCAAGGCTTGGGATCGCGATGCTTCGCTTTCCGGCCAGATCGGTGCGGCTGACGATAAGGTCGCGGCTTTCGATATATTGGATCAGGCGGCGGGCACGGCCAAGGCTCGCGGTGCCGTAGCTTGCCGCAATCGCCTCGTCGCTTGGGCAGGGGGCGCCTTCACGGGCGGCCTTGGCGACCAGCAGGAACGGGCCCAGCATATCGTCGGGAAGGCTGGCCGCGACATCGAGCGCGGACGTCCAGCTGGCATCGTCGGTCGCGTAGATACCGGCGCGGGCCATCGACAGCCGGCGGGTGAATTCAGGCAGGTCGACCCCCGGAAGTTGCACCCCCTGCATCCGGCAGCGCACCCCGAAATCCTGGAACAGCACGGCACTGGTCCGGGCCGCGCTGGCTTCGTCGGCAACGATCGCGCGAAGAACGTCGATGATGACGGCATCGACATTGGCCTGACCCTTTTCCGCCATCGGCATTGCGCTTCTCGGGGTGGTCGCTGCCATCGCCTGCAGCAGCGCTTCCGAGGGCAATTCGCGCGGCTCGGCCCTCACCGGTTGCGGCGGCGGCGTATCGCCGCCCGGCGCGAACAGCAGGTCCTGCATGTTTTCGGCGGGAGCAGCGGGCAGCGGCATCAGTTTCGGACTCATCGAACGCGCCTGCGTTTCGACGGAACCGATGGCGACCGCGAGCGGACGGCGGCTGACTGCGGGGCCAAGCGCAAGAAAGGTACCGCGCGGCAGATCACGGATCTGTTCGGCCTGACGACGCTCCATGCCGAGCAGGTCGGCAGCGCGCGCCATGTCGATGTCGAGGAAGGTGCGACCCATCAGGAAGTTCGATGCTTCGGCCGCGACATTCTTCGCCAGCTTCGCCAGTCGCTGGGTCGCGATCACGCCTGCGAGCCCGCGCTTGCGGCCCCGGCACATCAAATTCGTCATCGCCGACAGTGAGGCCCGGCGGACATCTTCGGCGACTTCGCCTCCGCCTGCCGGGGCGAACAATTGCGCTTCGTCGACGATCACCAGTGCAGGGTACCAATGGTCGCGGGGCGAATCGAACAATCCGCCAAGGAAAGCCGCCGCGCATTTCATCTGCCCTTCCGCCTCCAGCCCCTCAAGGCTCAGGACGACGCTGGCGCGATGCTCGCGAATCCGCGCCGCGATCCGCGCCACGTCCTTTTCGGCGTGGTCGGCGGCTTCGATCACGATGTGACCGTATCGGTCCGAAAGCGTGACGAAATCGCCCTCCGGATCGATCACGATCTGCTGGACTTGGCCCGCGCTTTTTTCGAGCAGGCGTCGGAGCAGATGCGATTTTCCGCTGCCCGAATTGCCCTGGACGAGCAATCGCGTGGCCAACAATTCTTCGAGATCGATTGCGACGCTGCCCCCCGGCCCGACGCCCATGTCCACGCTTACCGTCATTATCAACTCTCTTGGCAGGTCGGGCAGGCAAGGGGCAAGCTTGCGCTGGAGGATTCGGGGCACGTAAGGGACGGCTGTGACCGACCTGCATCAGATTCTCCACGACCGTTTTGGCTTTTCCGCGTTCCGCGGGGTCCAGGAGCAGGTCGTCCGGCGCACGCTGGCCGGTGATCATGGCCTGGCCGTCATGCCGACCGGCGCGGGCAAATCCTTATGCTATCAGCTGCCGTCGCTGATCCGTTCGGGTACCGGGATCGTGATTTCGCCGCTGATCGCGCTGATGGAAGATCAGGTCCGCGGCGCCGAGGCCAACGGTATCCGCGCCGCCGCCTTGACCAGCGCGAGCAGCGATCCGCGCGCCATTCGCGATGCGCTTCGCGACGGACAGCTCGATCTGCTTTATGTTGCACCGGAACGAGCCACCACCGAAAGCTTTTCGCATCTGATGGGCGAGGTCGACATTGCCCTGTTCGCGATCGACGAGGCGCATTGCGTGAGCGAGTGGGGTCATGATTTCCGACCTGATTACCGTCTGCTCCGACCGTTGCTCGACCAGCATCGAAGTATCCCCCGACTGGCGCTGACCGCCACCGCCGACCGGCGGACGCGCGCCGACATATTGGCGCAGCTCGGCATTCCCGAGGACGGCATGGTCGTTGCCGGGTTCGATCGTCCCAACATCCGTTATCATGTCGTCCCGCGCGACGGTTTACCGGGACAGTTGAAGCGCCTGACTACGGCGCAGCCTGGCCCGGGGATCGTCTATGCCCCCAGCCGCGCGGCCACGGAAAAGATCGCCGATCAGATTGTCGCCACGAAGCGTGCCGCGCTTGCCTATCACGCCGGGCTGGACGCCCCGATCCGCAAGCGCAACCAGCGTGCTTTCGTCGACAGCGAAGAGATGGTGATGGCGGCGACGATCGCCTTCGGCATGGGCATCGACAAGCCCGACGTGCGCTTCGTCGCCCATGCCGGCGTGCCCAAATCGATCGAGGCTTATTATCAGGAAACCGGACGCGCGGGGCGTGACGGGGACCCGGCCGAGGCCTGGCTGTTCTGGGGTGCCGACGATTTTGCCCGCGCCCGGCGCCGGATCGAAACCGAGGTCGAGGAAAGCCGTCGCTCCGGAGAACGCGATCGGCTCAATGCCTTGGCCGCGTTCGTCGAGGCGGCGACGTGCCGCCGCGCGATCCTGCTGCGCCATTTCGGGGAGGATCCGCCGGCGAACTGCGGCAATTGCGACAATTGCATCGATCCGCCCAAGACAATCGACGTCACCACCGTGGCCCAGAAGATCCTGTCAGCGGCATTCCGCACCGAAATGCGGTTCGGCGTCGCGCACCTCGCCGCGGTGCTGGGAGGGGACGACAATGAGAAGGTCCGCCAGTTCGGCCACGACAGACTGAGCGTCTTCGGGATCATGGACGCCGATGAACTGACGCTGGTCCGTCCAGTGGCGCGAAGCCTTCAGGCGCGCGATGCTTTGCGCGCCGATGATTATGGCGGGCTGAGCTTCGGGCCGGGCGCCAAGCCGATCCTGAAAGGCGAGCAGAACGTGGTTATCGCGGTTCCGCCCAAGCGCAGCCGTACCGCGCGTCGCGGTGGCGGCGACTTTCCACCCGATCCGATTTTCGATGCGCTTCGGGCGTGGCGGCGCGACCGTGCGAAGGAACAGGGCGTCCCACCCTACGTCATTTTCCATGACAGCACGCTTCGGACGGTCGCTTTTACCAAGCCCGCATCGCTTTCAGCGCTTTCCGCCATCGACGGGATCGGCGATACAAAGCTGGAGCGTCATGGCGAGTCGCTGCTCGCCGCGCTCGGCGAAGCCATGGAGATGGACGATGCACCGGCAACTTGACGAGAAGACGTTTGTGGATGGCCAGATCGCGCCCGGCGACATGGCCGAGCTCAAGGCGCTGGGCATCACGATGATCATCAACAATCGGCCGGATGGCGAAGACGCCGGACAACCGACCAGCGAAGAGATTGAGACGGCGGCGCGCGCCGAGGGTCTGGATTATCGCCACGTCCCGATCGTTCGCGGCATGGGGCCGAGCGACATCGAGGCGATGCGCGACGCCATTCATGCCACCGGCGACGGGAAATTGTTCGCCTTCTGCCGGTCCGGCAACCGATCGACCCTGGCCTGGGCGGTGGCGCGCAACGAGGACGGAACGCCGCGCGAGGAACTGGAGCGCTGCGCCGACGGGGCGGGGTTCAGCCTCGATCCCGTCGCCCATTTGCTGCGCGACTAGCCTTCGTTCAGAATCGACATCGCCTCCTGATAGTCTTCGTCGATTACCATCAAGCGAACACCGATGAGGCCGCCGCCGCCAAAGAAATTGTTCGCTTCCGTGTCCATCAGCACCGCGCCGATCCCCTCGGCTTCCAGCGCGAGGCGGGCAAGGTCGGCTTCGACCCGGGTGCCGAACCGGGCGAGTTCGACCAGGCTCATGCCGTCGCGGTACCGCCAACAGTGAGGCCGTCGACGAGCAATGTCGGCTGGCCGACGCCGGCCGGAATCGATTGGCCGCCCTTGCCGCAAACGCCGACACCCTCGTCGAGCGCCATGTCGTTGCCGATCGCCCTGACGCGGGTAAGCACGGTCGGGCCATCGCCGATCAGGGTCGCGCCCTTGACCGGTTCGGCGATCTTGCCGCCGCGGATCCGGTAAGCCTCGGTGCACGAGAAGACGAACTTGCCGCTGGTGATATCGACCTGGCCGCCGCCAAAGCTCTTGGCGTAAATCCCGTCCTTGACCCGGCTGACGATCTCGTCGGGTTGATCGGTGCCGCCCAGCATGAAGGTGTTGGTCATGCGCGGCATCGGCGCATGGGCATAGCTTTCGCGGCGACCATTGCCGGTCGGCGCGACCCCCATCAGCCGAGCGTTCAGCCGGTCCTGCATATAGCCTTTGAGGATGCCGTCTTCGATGAGGACGGTTCGGCCAGTCGGCGTTCCTTCGTCGTCGATCGTCAGGCTGCCGCGGCGATCGTCGATCGCGCCTTCGTCGACCACGGTGACGCCCGGCGCCGCGACCCGTTCCCCGATCCGACCCGAAAAGGCCGAGGTGCCCTTGCGATTGAAGTCACCTTCCAACCCATGTCCGATCGCTTCGTGGAGCAGGACGCCGGGCCATCCGGGGCCGCATACAACTTGCATTTCGCCCGCCGGTGCCGCGACCAATTCCAGGTTCACCAGTGCCTGGGCGAGCGCGATATTGATTGCTCGGTTCCAGGTATCGGGCTCGAACAGGCGGTCGTACAGATAACGTCCGCCAAGCCCGTGATAGCCGGTTTCGCGGCGGTCGCCGTCACGCGCGACGATTGCGACGTTGAGGCGTACGAGTGGGCGAATGTCATGCGCGACGAAGCCATCGGCGCGAACGATGTCGATCACGCTCCAGCTGGCGGCCAAACTGACGCTGACCTGTTCGACGCGCGGATCGCGGGCGCGGGCGGCGGCATCGATCGCCTGGCACAGAGCGACCTTCTTTGCGAACGGAATGGCGACCAGCGGATCGTCGCCGGTATACAGCGCGCGATTGGTGCGCGGCGGCGGCGCAGCGTGCGGGCCTTTTGCGGGATCGAGCAATTGCAGCGTCGCGGCGGCACGGTCGATGGCGGCGGCGCTGATCTCGCTGGCATGGGCGAAGGCGGTCATCTCGCCGACCACGCCGCGCAAGCCAAAGCCCGAGCTGACATTGTAATCGGCGGTTTTCAGTCGGCCGTCGTCGAAACCGAACGCTTCGTTGACGGCATATTGCAGGTAGAGTTCGCCATCGTCATGCGCGGCAAGGTGTCGATGCGCGAGGCGCTGGGCATCATCCGGATCGAGTGTCCGGTAGAGGAACGAGCGGGGATCAGCGGTCACGAGGCCTGCGGCGCTTCGGGCACGTCGGCGGGTCCGCCGTCCAGCACGAAGCGGCGATCGCAATAGCCGCAATCGACGTAACCATTATCGTCGATGTGAAGATAGACGCGGGGATGACCGAGCGCGGCGGGCACTGCGCCAGAGCCGTCACAGGCAACTCGAAGCGACTTGGTGCGAATGGTTTCAGGGGGCGGCTGCATGCGCCAAGCCCTAGCAACCACCCCCTTGCCCTTCAACCGATAAGCCAACCCTGTGGGGCTATTGGTAATCGGCCGTCAGATTGTAGGTCGCGCTGTAGAGCCCATCGGGTGCATTGGGCGGGACCTGAATGACGCCGCCGACCTGCACGAAGAAAGCATGATTGGCAGCGATCGTGCGGGTGTTGGGTCCATCGAGCAGCATCGTGACGACGGTCAGATTATTGCCGAGCCCATCCGAGAGGGTCGATGGGGGCGTCAACGCCATGATGACCTGCTGGCCCGGGGTTCCGGCACCGGCGAAGATCCCGCGCTGTCCGACGTCGCCGGGAAAGAGTGCGGCAGGATGAGACGAGGTGCGATTGCCGGTCGACGGGTCGATAGTCACGGTTACCTGGCTGGAGGCATCAGGTACGATCGAACCGAAATGTACGTCCTGCACCTTGGTTAGGGTCAAGGGGATGAGCAACAACGCGCGGGCCGGCGGGGCCGTCGTCGATGAAACCGGGGCGGCGATGGCGGGAAGGCCCGCGAGAAGTGCAGCGGTAGCAACGGCTGCCTTCGTCCATTTGATGAGCACGGGCACAAACCTTTCGCGTTTTTTCAATAACGCAAAAGTGACCTTATCCCGTTCGTTTTGATTGAATGAGCATCGTTCGCGGCGGATTAACCAAATTGATCAAGGTTTGCGGCGCGTGAAGGCCAGGTCAGGGATATTGGATCGTGACCTCGAATGTCCCGGTGTAGAGGCCTTCAGCCTGCCCATTGGCGACATTGACGGTGGCCCCGACATTGAATTCGAAAACCCCCGCCTGCGCGAGCGCTCGCTTCGATTGGCCATCCAGTGTGAAGGCCGTCACCGACAGGGTCTGCGTGCCGCCGACGCGGGTCAGCAGGACGGTCTTGTTGGGTACCTTGATATTGACCACGGCGGAGCTCTGCGTCGAGCCGGCAAAACGCGCCGCTTGCACGGTGCCGCCAGCCCCCGAAATCCCGCCGGTGACAGTGAGCAATTCGGTGACCGGGTCGATGGTCGCAGTGCCGGCTGAAATCGTTGCGAGGTTGCCGAAATCCATGTCGCAAATCTTGGTCAGCGTCAGCGGCCGCATCAGGTTGATCGATGCCGGCGGCGGCGACGGCGGCGCAATCGGCGCAGCCTGCCCTGCGGTTGCCAGCAGGCTTGTCATGCCGACCACTGATGTAGCCAAAATTCGAATAGCCGAAATCATGGCTGCGACCTAGCAAGGTTAATCTTCCGATTACCTTGAAGGTTTAGGTTAACAGCGCCTTCACCATAAGCGCTTTGCCGCGAGCGACGGCGCGGCTATCGCTTTTGCATAAATCACGACGCCCCTGCAATTCGCATCGAATCGCTCAGCAAGACCTATGCCGGGGGCAAGCTAGCCCTCGACGACGTCAGCATCCAGGTTCCGCGCGGCCAGATTTTCGGACTGCTGGGCCCTAATGGCGCCGGTAAATCTACCTTGATCAACATCCTTGCCGGAATGGTCACCAAGTCTTCGGGGGCGGCAGAGGTTTGGGGCTTCGACATCGACCGACAGCCGCGCAATGCCAAACGATCGATCGGGATCGTCCCTCAGGAATTGCTGTTCGACCCATTCTTCACGCCGCGCGAAGCGCTGGAAATTCAGGCCGGTCTATACGGTGTGCCCAAAGGCGAGCGGATTACCGACGAGCTGCTGGCCGCAGTCCACCTGACCGACAAGGCCGAAGCTTATGCGCGGACATTGTCGGGTGGGATGAAGCGGCGCCTGCTGGTCGCCAAGGCAATGGTCCATTCGCCGCCGATCCTGGTCCTGGACGAGCCGACGGCGGGGGTCGACATCGAGCTTCGCCAACAGCTTTGGAACTATGTGAAGATGCTCAACCGCAAGGGCGTGACGGTGGTGCTGACCACCCATTACCTGGAGGAAGCGGAGCAATTGTGCGACCGGATCGCGATCATCAATCACGGCAAGCTGATCGCGAACGAGCCGACCCGCGACTTGGTTGCCAAGGCCCAGGACAAGGTGCTGGTCGTCGAATTCGACCGCGACCTGACGACGCTGCCCGAAGCGACGTGTTTCGACCGGGTCGAACGGACCGGCGAGCGGACGGTCGAAATCCAGTATCGCAAGGACAAGGTCAATGCCGGCGATGTGCTGACCACGCTAGGCGGGGCGGGCTTCGAGATCATCGATGTGTCGACCCGCGATCCTGACCTGGAAGACGTCTTCCTGGCGCTGACGAGGCGGACAAATTGAGCGAATTTGATGTCATCGTCATCGGGTCGGGCGCAGCTGGCCTGACCGCAGCACTGACGCTGGCGGAGACCAAGCGGGTCGCGGTGCTGGCCAAGGGTGCGCTGGGCGGCGGGGCAACCGAATGGGCGCAGGGCGGGATCGCAGCCGTGCTGGAGGAAGGCGACAGTTTCGAGGATCATGTCCGCGACACGATGATCGCGGGCGCGGGGCTGAACAATCGCGCAGTCGTCGAATATGTCGTTGGCGGCGCGCCCGCCGCGATCGCGCGGCTGGCCGAACTGGGCGTGCCGTTTAACATCGATGACAATGGAGACGGCTGGCATCTGACCCGCGAGGGCGGGCACAGCCACCGGCGGATCGTCCATGTCGCCGATGCGACCGGATGGGCAGTGCAGGAAGCGCTGGAACGCGCCGCGCTGGCCCAGCCCAACATCACCATCCTGTCCGACCGGGTCGCGATCGACCTGATCACCGGCCGCCATGCCAGCGAATTCACGACCAGCGGCGCGGTGCACGGCGTTTATGCCTTTCACCGCGAAACCGGCCATGTGGAAACGCTGACCGCGCGCGCCACCGTTCTGGCGACCGGCGGGGCGGGGCGTGCCTACCTTTATTCGACCGCGCCGCGCGGTGCGACCGGCGACGGGATTGCGATGGCGTGGCGCGCGGGCTGCCGCGCGAGCAACATGGAATTCATGCAATTCCACCCGACCTGCCTGTACAATCTGGAGGTCAAGAATTTCCTGATTACCGAGGCGGTGCGCGGCGAAGGGGGGATTTTGAAGAACCCGAAGACCGGCGAGCGGTTCATGCCGGAGTATGACGAACGCGCCGAGCTTGCACCTCGCGATGTCGTCGCCCGCGCGATCGATAACGAGATCAAGCGCGACGGGCTGGATTACGTCTGGCTGGACATCAGCGACAAGGACCCCGATTTCGTGAAGGGGCATTTCCCCAACATCTACGAGAAGCTGATCGGGCTGGGCATCGACATCACGACGCAGCCGATCCCGGTGGTGCCGGCGCAGCATTATACCTGCGGCGGGGTGCTGGTCGACCTGCATGGGCGGACCGATGCGCCCGGCCTGTATGCGGCGGGCGAGGTGACGCAATCGGGTCTGCACGGGGCTAACCGACTGGCGAGCAATTCTCTGCTGGAATGTTTCGTGTTCGGCGACAGCGCAGCACGGCATATCTTGGCCAATTGGGACCAATTGTCCCAGCCGCCCGCGATCCGCGCCTGGGACGAAAGCCGTGTTACCGACAGCGACGAGGAAGTCGTCATCCAGCAATGCTGGGGCGAAATCCGCCGCTTCATGTGGAATTTCGTCGGCATCGTGCGGACCACCAAAAGGCTGGAACGCGCCAAGCACCGAATCGACCTGCTGCGGCAGGAGGTGAACGATTATTATCGCAACTTCACCGTCACCCCCGACCTGATCGAATTGCGCAACCTGGTCGAGGTTGCCGATCTGATCGTTCGAAGCGCCCTGTCCCGCCACGAAAGCCGCGGACTGCATTACACGCTGGACTATCCCGAACTGGCCGACGAAGCCGTCGATACCGTGTTGGTGCCTTAGCCGCCGAGCACAACGAAAGCGGAACGAGGCGAGTGTCGTTTTGCAAGAGACGGCGAAGGCCGGACGACCTGCGCTGCCTTTCCACCGATGCGTTGCATCGTTGGAACCTTTGGCGCTCCGCCTGCGCGTCAGCGACAGGATCGACGGGGCAGGCCGCCCTGCCCCGCAACGCGAACGGTTGCGAATGTTCATGGTGACGGGGGCGATTCCCGCTGACCGACACTGTACCCAGAACCAACGATGAAAAGAGCCGCAACCCCGGTTGCACAGGTTGCCGGATGTAGGACAACATTTTCTAGTGGCAGCTTTGGGTGGGAATCGGATATTAGAGGTTAATGCCCGTTTTGGTGGGAAGCAGACACCATCTTACCTTTCGGGAGGGGACCAATCAGCAGGCGGCGCCTCTCGCCGGATGAGGCGCAGGGCCAAGCCAGCGCCGGTCCCGACCGCAATGGCCACAGTCAAACTGCTCAAGACCGTTAGACCGAATGTCAGGAACAGAAGAAATCTGTCGCCGGGGAGCGCTCGCAGACGCTCAGGCCATCTGTGCGGCTCACTCATTACCCACGCAGTGACAATCAAAAGTCCAGCCAGCGCGGGCATTGCGAGATACCCCGCAAGCGGCGCAGCGGCCACCATAACGAGCAGTATCACGATAGCATGGACGATACCGGCGACTGGAGTGCGTCCGCCAGCCCGAACATTGGTTGCGGTTCTTGCTATCGCCCCAGTTGCCGGCAGTCCTCCAAACAGAGGTGAGGCAATGTTGGCCGCGCCCTGAGCGAGCAACTCGGCGTTGGAACGATGCGCTCCACCGATCATCCGATCCGCAACCAGCGCCGACAATAGCGATTCAATCCCGGCCAGAAATGCGATCACGAACGCCGACGGGAGAAGCTGGCTTATCCTCTCTAAGCTGATCGGCGGTAAGGAGATCCACGGAAGGCCGTTGGGAAGGCTTCCAAACCGCGAGTGCAGAGTTTCCACGGGGAGCGCGAGAAGCGCCACTGCCGCCGAACCGATTGCGATGGCAATGATCGACCCGGGCAGCCGCGTTGCGACCCGATTGAGGACTACGATTAGCAGGATCGCACTCAACCCAATCGCAAGCGCCGAAAGATTGACGGATGCGCGCGCGTTCCACAGGGCAGGCAGTATTTGGATAAGTTCAGCAGGCATCTCCGCGATTGTTTCACCAAGCAAGTCCTTCAGCTGGCTCACTGCGATAATCACCGCGATCCCAATGGTGAAACCCTCGATGACCGCTTCCGGTATCAAGGCGATCAACCGACCTGCTTTCAGCAAGCCGCCTATCACCAATATGATCCCTGCCATGAGAGTGGCGAGCAGCAGGCCGTCAAATCCGAACTGCTGGATCACACCATAAACGACCACAATGAAGGCACCGGTCGGTCCGCCAATCTGAACACGGCTGCCACCCAGGGCCGAGACTAGGAGGCCGCCAATCACGGCGGTTACAAGACCAGCGGCTGGCTGCGCCCCGGACGCGATTGCAATGGCAATACTTAGCGGCAGAGCCACCATCGCCACCGTAACCCCGGCGACAACATCACCCAAGAACAGCTTGGCAGAATAGGTTTCCAGCGTCGTCAGAAGCTTCGGTTTCATGGTTCTCCGCTACGCGGCGATGCTGCCGTCGGCAATCAAAGTGTAGCTGGACCATGTTGGCTGCGATTTCACGATTATGTCCGCTTTGGGTCGATTGCTGTCGCAGGCATAGGCTAGCGGAAAGCGGACGTTAGTCAGTACCCGTAGGCGTGCTCGATCGCGCCGGATATGAACCCTTCTGACCAATATATCAGGCCGAAAAGCGCAATTTGCAGCGATGTAGCAGCAATCACGGCCCGTCGACCGCGCGCTACGAACAGGAATAGGTATCCGGCAAAAATTGCCACGGTGGAGGGCAGAGAATGAAGCCAGAATAATGCGGGTGTCGTCCGCAACTGCTCAACTGAAACGGGCAGGAACATCGCAAGCACGAGTACTTCCGCCATGATAAGCATGCCCACTACGAAGGTTTTGCGGCTGGCTAGGTAAAGGCCCATGTTGTCGTAATCGGTCTCGTCCTTCGGCAAAACTACGACGGCAGCGAGATAGTAAGCAGTCGCAACACCTATGGGTGGCAACATGCTCGCGAGGCTCATCTCGAACGTGTTCCGCATGAACCATGCCTCTAGCCAGGTGCTGCAGATCACGATGAAAGTGAGCAGTGCGAGCAGGGCTGACTGCACCTCTATAGTTCGTAGCTGGCGTGACCGAACAAAGGCGCCGAGGCTCGACAATATCTCGGCCGCGGCGAGACCGAGCAAAAGCCCATAGAAGGTGAAGAAAAACTCGAACTTGTCCATGCGCCCCCCTGCTCGCAGGGTGACGGGCCCTCAACGAAGGTGCAACAGCTTTCGCCTGACGACATCGCTTATGTAGAACGGCATATGTCAGCTTTGGGTCGAAAGCTGACTCTAGCGCCTACCTCAGCTTCGACACCTTCAGCTTGTCGATCTTCGCCCGGGCCTGGATCGATTCTTCGCTTCGGGTGAGGGCCTTGGAGATGGCCTTGAGGCTCATGCCCTTGCCGGCGAGCAAGTGGAGCTTCTGGATCTCGTCGCTGGTCCAGGCTTGTTTATGGCGGAGGAAGCGTTCGGTCATGGCGTGGGCTCCTGGATGCCGTCGGCGGCGTGGTGGACGGCGCCTTCGGGCGGGTCTTCATCGCGGATCAGGCCGAGGCGGCGGATCAGCACCGGCATCGTCAGCCCCTGAACGAAAATCGAGAATGCGACGACGAGGAAGGCGGCGGCGATGATCGCCTCCCGCTCCGCGATGCCGGTCGGAAGCGCAAGCGCGAGGGCCAGAGCGAGCGCGCCGCGCAGGCCGCCCCAGAACAAAACATGCTTATACTTCCACGGCACCGCGAGGCGTGAGCGAGCGAAGGCGAGGCTAAGCGGATAGACCGCAACCGCGCGGCCGGCGAGCGACAATATGGTGGCAAGGATGGCAATCGGGATGGCGGCGACCAGGGTCGGCGACGCTTCGCCGCTGCCGATCAGGATGAACACGAAACTGTTGGCGAGGAAGGCGGCATAATCCCAGAAATTGAGGACACCGGTGCGGCCTTCGTCGCTGATCGATCCCATCCAGCCGTAATTGCCGACCAAGATGCCCGCCGCCAGCGTTGCGAGCACGCCCGACATGTGGAAATGTTCGGCGAGCAGGAAGCTGCCGTACGCCGCGAGCATGGTCAGGCTGATTTCGACCAATTTGTCGTGGGTGCGCCCGGCGATGAGCAGCAAGGCACCCGCCACGGCAAGCCCGCAAAGAATGCCGCCGAGGGCGATCTTGACGAGGGCGACGCTGATCGAGGCGGCGCCGACATCCCCGCCGGCCGCGATGCCGACCAGCAAAGCGAAGCACAAAGCGGCGACGCCGTCGTTGAGCAGGCTTTCGGATTCGACGAGCAGATGGAGCCGGTGATCGACCTTCAATTCCTTGAACGCGGCGATCACTGAGACCGGATCGGTGGCGGCGATGAGCACGCCGAAAAACGCCGCGCCGAGCCAGCTCCAGCCGGCGAAGTAATGCATCCCGACCGCGACCAGCGAGGCGGCCAGGACGACGCCGACGGTGACGAGGACGAGCAAAAGGGGGAGTTCACGCTTGAACGGACGCCAACGGATCTGGATCGCGGCCTCGAACACCAGCGGCGGGAGGAAGACCTGCATGATCAGTTCGGGCGTCAGCTGCAGGTCCGCACCGACCGGCGTGAGCGCGAGCGCGAAACCCGCCACGACCAGCCCGACGCTGTACGGCATCCCGATTCGCCGGGTCAGCATCGCGACCAGCGACGCGACGAACAGGATCATTCCAAGATAGGTGAAATCGACGGGCGCTTCATGGACCATGCGCCCTTCGCTAACGAATCCGCCAAGCGAGGCAAGTTTCCGACGCTAGAAAAGGCGCGTGGCGCTGGTAGAAGGCGTGGATGGGCAAGACCGAAAGCCTCAATTGCCAGACCTGTCCGGTTCGTGAGCGAGCGGCCTGTGCGGCCCTGGACCAGGACGAGCGCAGCGCCCTTGCGCGGATCGGTCGACGTCGAAAAGTTGCAAAGGGTGAGACCGTCTTCCGGGCCGGTGGCGACGCCGCAAGTTGTGCGACGCTGGTCAGTGGTGCGCTGAAGATCGCGAGCTACGGTGACGACGGGACCGAACGCATTCTCAGCCTGGTCCACCCCGCCGGTTTCATCGGCGAGATGTTTTCGGCCGTCGCCCAGCATGACGTCATTGCATTGACCGACAGCGAATTGTGCGTGTTCGGGAAGCGCGAATATGACGCGGCGGTCGATCGGTTCCCGGCCCTGGCAAAGGCGCTGCTTCGTCGATCGACCGGAGATTTGTTCGAGGCGCGATCGCTGGTCGAACTGCAGGCGCGGCGCAGCTCGGCAGGCCGGGTCGCCGGATTCCTGCTGGCGATGGCACGGGCCGCGAGCCACTCACCCTGCCACACGGCGTCGCATTTCGACGTCCCGCTGACCCGCGGCGAAATGGCGGGCCTGCTCGGTCTGACAATCGAGACGGTGTCCCGGCAGGTCACCGCGATGGAGCGGGCCGGAATCCTGACACGCGAAGGTCCGCGCGGCTTCCACCTGCGCGACCCCGGTCGATTGGCCGAGCTGGCCGCCTAGACGAGGGCGGCGATGGCGACCGCTGCAATTCCCCACAACAGGATCAGGACCGGCAGGACGAGGACCTGCGCCACCGCAGCACCGCCGCTGGTATTGCCGGTATGCGTATCGACGCCGGTCGCCATCAGTTGGTCGAGCCGCATCGAACGGGTCGCGTTTTCGGGGCCCATCGTCGCCCACAGCATCGGCACGAGGTAGAAGGCGATGGTAAAGATCACGAAGATCGCCATCGGAATAACCATCTCGGGATGGGGAAAGCCGATGGCCATGACGCCGAGGTAAGCAAGAAACAGGCCGAAGAATCCGGCATGAAGCGAAACCGGGAGATTGAAGTTGCGATCGGTGCAGGAGCGCGCGGTCGGGCTTGCGACAATCTGGCTGGTCTCTGCGAGCAAGAGCGGGTCGTGACGAACGGACATGGGACAACTCCTTCGTGATGTTGCCCGCTTGCTACGGCGCACCACCGCATGGCGCTTTGATCGATGTCAAACGGTGGAAAAGACCGGGCGTGCTGCTAGAGCGGTGGGATGGCCGACGGCAGCGAACAGCAACAGCATCTCTATCTGGTCGACGGATCGAGCTATATCTTCCGCGCCTATCACCGGCTTCCGCCGCTGACGAACCGGCATGGCGTGCCGGCGGGCGCGGTCTACGGCTATACCGCGATGCTGTGGAAACTGGCGGCGGGGCTGGAGAAAGCCGAAGGGCCGACGCACATGGCGGTCATCCTGGATGCGTCGAGCCATACCCACCGCAACGAACTTTACGACCAGTATAAGGCGAACCGGCCGCCGCCTCCCGAGGACCTAGTCCCGCAATTCCCGTTGATCCGAACCGCTACCCGCGCTTTTTCCATTCCGTGCATCGAGACCGAGGGGCTGGAAGCCGACGACATCATTGCCGGTTACACCAGGCACGCCGTCGCGGCGGGATGGAAAGTCACGATCGTCAGCAGCGACAAGGACCTGATGCAGCTGGTCGAGGACGGCAAGGTCGACATGCTCGACACGATGAACGACCGGCGGATCGGGGTTGCCGAAGTCGTCGAGAAATTCGGCGTCGGGCCGGACAAGGTCGGCGAGGTGCTGGCGCTGATGGGGGACAGCGTCGACAATGTGCCGGGCGTGCCGGGCGTCGGGCCGAAGACCGCGAGCCAGTTGATCCAGCAATATGGCGACGTCGAAACCGTGCTTTCCAGCCTGGACGAGATTACTAAGCCCAAGCTGAAGCAGAATCTGACCGAACATGCTGACAATGCGCGATTGTCCCGGGTGCTGGTGACGTTGAAGAGCGACGACCCGCTTCCCGAGCCGCTCGACGATCTGAAGCTGAAGGGGATTCCGCCCGAACCGCTTCGCGAATTCCTGGAGGATCAGGGGTTCAACTCGCTGCTCAATCGACTGGTCGGCGGCCCGGGAGCCGCAGGATCGGGCAAGATTGCCGCCATGACGTCATCATCCGAAGCTGCTCAACCCATTGAGAAGGAAGTGATTTCCGTCGATCGATCGACGTATGAGACAATCGTCGATAGCGACGCGCTCGACCGCTGGATCGCCGCGGCGCGCCATAAGGGCTATGTCGCGATCGACACCGAAACCGACTGCATCGATTGCGTCATCGCAAAACTGGTCGGGGTCAGCTTGGCGACCGAGCCGAACAAGGCCTGTTACATTCCGATCGGGCATGGCGGCGGCGATTTGTTGAGCGAGACACCGAAGCAGATTCCCGCAGCCGAGGTCCTGGCCAAGCTGAAACCGCTGCTCGAGGATGAGAGCGTGCTCAAGATCGGCCACAACCTGAAATATGATTGGGTGTTGTTCGCCAAGAACGGGATCTCGCTGAAATCGTACGACGATACGTTGGTGATGAGCTTCGACCTCGACGCCGGCCGCTCGGGGCATGGCCTGGACGAACTGGCCAAGACCTGGTTCGACCATGAATGCATCCCGTTCAAGGCGGTGTGCGGCACCGGGCAGAAGCAGATCACCTTCGACAAGGTCGCGCTGGACGATGCCACGCACTATGCCGCCGAGGACGCCGACATTTGCCTTCGCCTGTGGCTGAAGCTGAAACCGCGGCTGGCCGCCGAGGGAACGACCACCGTCTACGAGCGGGTCGACCGGCCGCTGGTCGCGACGGTGGGTGGAATGGAGCGCGAGGGGATCAAGGTCGATCGCGACTATCTGGCCAAATTATCGGGCACCTTTTCCGCCGAGATCGCCAAACTGGAGGAGCGGATTTATGTCGCCGCCGAAGGGCCGTTCACGATCGGCAGTCCGCAGCAGTTGGGGGCGGTCCTTTACGACCGGTTGGGCCTGAAGGGCGGACGCAAAGGCAAGAGCGGCCAATATTCGACCGACGTTACCGAGCTTGAACGGCTGGAAGGCGAAGGCGTGGATGTCGCGCGGTTGGTGCTGGAATGGCGCCAGCTGACCAAGCTGAAGAACACCTATACCGACGCATTGCAGGCACAGATCAACCCGAACACCGGGCGCGTCCACACCAGCTACAGTCTGTCGGGCGCGCAGACCGGACGGCTGAGTTCGACCGAACCCAATCTGCAGAATATTCCGATCCGGACCGAGCTGGGCCGCCAGATCCGCGACGCGTTTATCGCCGAGCCGGGCCATGTCCTGATGAGCGCCGATTACAGCCAGATCGAATTGCGGCTGGCCGCGGTGATGGCCGATGTGCCCCAGCTGAAGGACGCATTCCGCAACGGCGATGACATTCACGCGATGACCGCGCAGGAATTGTTCGGAAGCGTCGACCGCGAAACCCGTGGCCGGGCGAAGACGGTCAATTTCGCGATCCTTTACGGCATTTCAGCCTGGGGACTGGCCGGGCGGCTGGGCGTCGAGCGCGACGAGGGCAAGGCGATCATCACCCGGTATTTCGAGCGCTTCCCGGGCATCCGAAGCTATATCGACGAGACGACCGCATTCGTCCGCGAGCATGGCTTCACCCGGACCCTGTTCGGGCGCAAGACCCATTTCCCGAACATCCGGTCGAGCAATCCCAATTTTCGCGCCGGCGCCGAACGGGCCGCGATCAACGCGCCGATCCAAGGGACGAGCGCGGACCTGATCAAGCGCGCCATGAACCGGATGCCGGACGCGCTTTGCGGTGCCGGGCTGGATGGCGTCAGGATGCTTCTTCAGGTCCACGACGAGCTGCTGTTCGAAGTGCCCGAAGGAAAGGAAGAGGCCGCCGCGGCAGTCGTGCGCAAGGTGATGAGCGACGCCGCACAACCGGCATTGTCGCTCGACGTTCCATTGGATGTCGAGGTCGGCTGGGGCGCGAACTGGGGCGCGGCGCATTGACCATCCGGGGGGAAGAGGAAAGCAAGGGCGCACCATCGGCGGATCTCGCCGCGCTGGCCCATGGCGGTCGCGTGAATTTCATGGGCTTCGTGATGCGGCTGGTCGCGCGGCTGCCGTTCCTGTTCATCGCCGGTCGCCTTTATGGTGCGACCGAACTCGGCCGTTTCGCTTACGCCATCCTGATCGTCGAATTCGGCGCCCAGCTGGCGACACTCGGCCTGAAGCGCGGATTGGCGCAGCAGCTGGCGCGGGCGACGAAGGACCACGCCAGTGTCTGCTGGGATGCGTTGCTGGTGGCGGCGCTGGGATCCTTGCTGGTCATGACGATCCTGATGCTGTTTCCGCAGGCGATGTTCCCGAACAGCGCGATCACCGGGCTGGAATGGTTGCTGCCGATCACCGTCATCGCTTGGGCATGGTCCGACATCATGCTGGCGGCGCTTGCGTATCGCCATGATGTCGCGTCCACCGTGCGCGCGCGCGCGGTGGTGGAGCCGTGGACGATCTCGATTGCTGCTGGTGCGATCTATTTCATCAGCCCAAAGGACGGGCTGATCATCGCTTATGTCCTGTCGATGGTGGGCGCGATCATCGCCTCGGTCATTCCGTTCCTGAAAAGTTATGGCGTCCCGATTGGCTGGCGACCCCACCCCGGCACCCTATGGCGACTGGCACGCCGCAACATGCCGGTCGCCGCCGCAGACGCCGTCGAATGGGGGTCGCGCCGCGTCGATATTGCGGTGCTGGGCCTGTTCTTCGCGCCTAGCGTGGTCGGTATCTATTATGTCGCGCAGCAGGTCGCCTCGCTGCCCGCGAAGCTGAAGACCAGTTTCGACCCGATCCTCGGCCCGGTCATCAGTCGCAATCTGGCGACCGGCGACAAAAAGGCTGTGGCACACCAGGTCCGCCAGGTCGGATTCTGGGTGATTGCGGCCCAGGCGGCGGTTGCGCTGGCGCTGGGGATTCCCGGCGAAGCGGTGCTGGGCCTGGTCGGACCCGAATATGTCGCCGGGACGGCGGCCTTGGCATTCCTGTTGGGCGCGGAGGTCATCGCTGCGACCGCGGCCGTCAGCGAGGCAGCGCTGATCTACACGGCACGGCTGCGCAACATGGTGATCAGTTTGACGATGATCGTCCTGGAAGCGGCAATGGCGGTCGGACTTATTCTTGCCATGCGCCGTCTGGACTGGCCGCTGATGTGGCAGGCGACCGGCCCGGCCATCGCCCTTGCCTTGGCGCTGGGATTTGCGGCGGTGGTCAAGGCGAATTTGCTGGCGCGGATCCTGGACGCGAAGGTGTCGGGATGGCGCTGGTCGCTGATCTGGTCGGCGGCGTCGGCGGCGGGAGTGGGGTTGCTGGTCGTCCGGATGCCCGAATGGGCCGAACTGGTGATCGGCATTCCCGCCATTCTGGCCGCATTTGGTGCGGTGTTGTGGTTCAAGGGGTTCGGCCCCGAAGACCGAGAGCTGTTCCGGATGCGCAAGAGCGAGATCGACGAGATGACGCTCCCGGAGGCAGCCGTGGTCGTGGAGACCACGCGAACGGCGCGGGGGGGGCCGCGCCCTCGGTCCTGACGCGCTTTGACGCGCGCTGGGTGGCTTAATGGCGGAAGTGGCGCATTCCGGTGAAAAGCATGGCCAATCCCGCCTCATCGGCAGCAGCAATGACGTCATCATCGCGGATCGAACCGCCGGGCTGGATCACCGCGGTTGCGCCGGCCTCGGCCGCCGACAACAGGCCATCGGCAAAGGGGAAAAAGGCGTCGGACGCGACCGATGAACCGACCGTGCGCGGTTCGCTCCACCCGTAGATTTCGGCAGCCTCCGCGGCCTTGATTGCGGCGATCCGTGCGCTGTCGCGGCGATTCATCTGGCCGGCACCGATCCCCGCCGTTACGCCATCCCTAGCATAGACGATGGCATTCGACTTGACGTGCTTGGCCACGGTCCAGGCGAACAGGCAGTCGGCGAGTTCCTGTTCCGTCGGCGCGCGCTTGGTGACGACTTTGAGCATTTCGGGGGTCACCCGGCCGTTGTCGCGATCCTGAAGCAACAGGCCGCCGGCGATCACCGCCACCGTCTGACCGCCGCGCGAGGGATCGGGCAATTGGCCGGTCAGCAGCAACCGCAAATTCTTCTTTCGGGCGAAGATTGCCTTGGCCTCGTCGCTGGCGTCCGGCGCGACGACGACTTCGGTGAAAATCTCGCTGATCGCATCGGCCGTCGCTGCGTCGAGCGGGCGATTGACCGCAACGATCCCGCCGAAGGCCGATACGCTGTCGCAGTGCAGGGCGCCGTGCCAAGCGTCGACCAGACTATCCGCGCTGGCGACGCCGCATGGGTTGGCATGCTTGACGATGACGACGGTCGGCGGTCCGTCGCGAAATTCGGCGACGAGCTCGATCGCGGCGTTAGCGTCATTGAGGTTATTGTAGCTGAGTTCCTTGCCTTGAACCTGCTGCGCCTGTGCAACGCCTGGGGTCGCGGGCCCCATCGGCAAATAGAGCGCGGCTTTCTGATGCGGATTCTCGCCGTAGCGCAAATCCTGCGCCTTGGTGCCGACGATGAACCGACTGTCGGGATAGGCCGCGCCCTGGTCGGCAAAGGCGAACCAGCTGGCGATCATCGAATCATAAGCCGCAGTGCGGGCATAGGCCTTGGCGGCAAGCCGCTTGCGAAGCACGAGGCTGGTGCCGCCGGTCGCGGCCAACTCCCCGAGCATGTCCGTATAATCCGCCGGGTCGGTCAAAATGGCGACGAAGGCGTGATTTTTCGCTGCGGAGCGCACCATGGCGGGGCCGCCAATGTCGATATTCTCGATGATCGTGTCACGGTTGGCGCCGCTCATTACCGTCTGTTCGAAGGGATAAAGGTTGACCACCAACAGGTCGATGGCGCCGATGCCGTGCTCGTCCATCGCGACGACATGATCATCATTATCACGAACCGCGAGCAGGCCGCCATGGACCGTGGGATGAAGCGTCTTGACGCGCCCATCCATCATTTCGGGAAAGCCGGTCAGGTCGGCCACGTCCTTGACGTCATGCCCCAGCTCGCGAAGTTTCGCCGCCGTTCCGCCGGTCGAGACCAGCTCGACACCTTTTGCCGCCAGCGCAGCGGCAAGATCTTCCAGCCCCGATTTGTCGGACAGCGATATGAGAGCACGCCGGATCGGCACGAGATCGGTCATTGAAGGGTCTTTCCTTAGCTTGAACGGCGGAACTGCCAGGCGATGGTCGTCCCGAGGGCGGAGGTTTCGCCGATGATCACCAGCTGGATGGTGCCGATCGGTTGGCCGTGGGCATCGATCGACAGGCTCTCCTCAATCCCGAGCATCGCGCCGCGACAGCGGAAATTCCACGGTGGAGCGCAGGGAGAGCGAAGAATTGCGCCCATTCCGTCGGCCGTCGGGACCGCCTCGATCCCGGGTGCCAAGTGGAACCGGATGGCGTAGGAGCAATCCTTCTTGAGCTTCTTGCGGCCTTTGGGGATCAGCTTGTCCTGGCCGCGCACTTCCTTGCCGTCAATGCCGAGCATGACCGAGCGTTCGTGGCTGAGGCCGTAGCTGCGCACATAGCCGTCGTGGGATGCGACCAACCGCGAGCTGTCATTGTCTTCGTTGCGGTCAAAGGTGACGTCATCGACGCCCTTGCCGAGCGAGCCGCCGTCGAGCACCGCCGTCGAGTTGCTGTCGCCGAGCGTCAGCGTGCTATGCGCCGCGGTCGTCCGAAGTGCCTGGACGAGATCGGCAGGAAGTGCAGACGGCAAGGGATCGGGGCCGCCGCAATTCACCACGAGGCGCTGGGCACCGTCGCTGATTTCGATCGCAAGCGTCGATGCGCCGCCGGTCGGGTTCATCCGGGCTGGCGGCGGCGGGGCGGCATCCATGACGAGGATGGTGCCAAGCGCACTGAGGCGCTGGTATCCCCAGCCCCGTGCCTGGCGGAGCGGGCGGGCGCGCAATCCGCATCCTTCGATCAGCGCTGCCATCCGCGCCGGATCGCCGGGATTACCGCCCTGCCAGCTGGACAGCGCGCCATCGCCCATGGTGACCCCATGAAGCGCGGCCAGTGCGGCGGCGGCGGCATTCTCCAGTCCGTCGGGAAGCTCCTGCTTCGCCGCAAAATAAGCCGCGCGGAGCAGCCCGAGCCGATCGACGAGCAGAAATTGTTCGTTGGGGCTTCGGCTCATCAGGCCGCCGTCTTCGAACTGGGCCGTGGCCAGCGCGCGCATCAGTCCCGCTTCGGCCCGCGCGATCCGCGGCAGGCCGCCC
The DNA here is from genome assembly GCA_963843855.1 of uncultured Alphaproteobacteria bacterium. Taxonomy (GTDB): domain Bacteria; phylum Pseudomonadota; class Alphaproteobacteria; order Sphingomonadales; family Sphingomonadaceae; genus Sphingomicrobium. The sequence continues at coordinate 140,491 of CAWJMA010000006.1, read as the reverse complement.
TGAAGCACGAGGGCGGCAGCGACGACGCCCGACCATGCGGTAATCCGGTCGAGGCCCGGTGTCGCCTTGTCGGCACTGGTGTCGAGATGGCGGGCGCCGCGCGCCAACGTGTTGAGGACGGCAGAGCGATAACCCTGTTCGCGGCTGGACAGGATGTACGGTGCGTACGCCGTCCAGAACAAGATCCGCTCACCCCACAAGGCGGGGCGCCAGGCGTCGTCGACCCGCGTTCCGTGGGCGACCAGCCAGCGCCCGGTGAGCGCCTCGGCAACCTTAGCGCCGCGCTCCCGGCCTGCGGAAGCGGCAAGATCGCGAAGCCAGGAGAAGCCCTGAAGACTTCTCGGCCAGCGGCCCGAATGCGCCCAATGCTGCAAAATCGAGTTCGGCGAGCGCGACCATTTCGTCACCGACGATGAACCGCCCCGCGAGCATGGCATCCCCGCGCCCACGATCGCCCACGACATGATCGCGCGGAACGGCGGTCAGGCGAAGCGGCTTGCGGCCCGGCCCCACCAGGCGCGAGAATAATGATCCGCGCGCGAGTTTGCCGACGATGGCACGTTGCCGTTCGGCGTTGCTGCTCATCCCGCTCCTCGCAAGGCGGCAATGTTGGCCGCATAGCCGCCGGGCCCGTCGCGGAAGACCGCCGTTCCCGCCACCAGCGCCGTCGCCCCCGCTGAAATAGCCTGCGGCGCCGTCACCGGATCGATCCCGCCATCGACTTCGATGATGACGTCAAGGCCGCGCTTGGCGACCATGTTGGCGATCGATTCGATCTTGCGGAGCTGGGAGCTGATGAATTTCTGTCCGCCGAAGCCCGGATTGACGCTCATGACCAGTACCAGGTCCACCTCGTCGATCAGATAGTCGAGCATCTTGGCGGGCGTTCCCGGGTTGAGTGAAACCCCGGCCTTCTTGCCGAGCGACCGGACATACTGGACCGTTCGGTGCGCGTGCGGTCCGGCCTCCGGATGAATGGTGATGATGTCGGCGCCGGCCTCGGCAAAGGCATCAATGAAGGGATCGACCGGGCTGATCATCAAGTGAACGTCGAGCGGCTTGTCGGTGTGCGGTCGAAGCGCCTTCACCACCGCCGGCCCGATCGTCAGATTCGGCACATAATGGCCATCCATCACGTCGACATGGATCCAGTCGGCACCGGCGACATCGATGGCGCGCACTTCCTCGCCCAGCTTGGCGAAATCGGCGCTGAGAATGGACGGGCTGATGATCGTTTGGGCCATAGGCCCGATTAGACGTTATTACGCGCTACGGACAAGGTGTGCCGTAAAGAAGCCGTCCATTCCGCCGCTTTCCTCGAGCATTCCCGGCACGATCCGGAGCCAGCCTTCCTTGGTTGGGGCCAGACCCGGGACTCCGGGATCGGTCGGCTCGATTTGATAATCGAGATGGCGCGACAGGAATGACGTCACCTGCTGCTCTCCCTCTGCCGGTTCGAGGCTGCAGGTCGCAAAGACGAGACTTCCGCCCGGACGGACGAATTTGGTCGCCTGGTCGAGCAAGGCGGTCTGCACGGCAGCGCCTTCGGCGATGATGGTCGGCCGGGCACGATACAGAATTTCAGGATGGCGGCGGAACGTTCCGGTGGAGGAGCATGGCGCATCGACCAAAACCGCATCGAACAGGCCGTCCGGCTGCCAGTCGAGCGCGTCGGCCTGGACGATCGTCGCCTTCAGCCTGGTGCGGACGAGATTCTCCTTGAGTCGTGCCAGACGACTTTTCGCGCGGTCGAGCGCCGTCACGTCATGACCCGCCGCAGCCAGCTGCATCGTCTTGCCGCCCGGCGCGGCGCACAGGTCGAGGACCCGGGTCGCGGATGACGGGATCAGTCGCGCAGGGAGTGACGATGCCAAATCCTGGACCCACCAGCCGCCGTCCGAATAACCTGGCAATGCGCTGACATCGGCGGACGCAATTCGACGGTGCAACGGTGCGAGGGATATGCCGTCGGAAAAGTCGTGCAAGACACCTTCGTCCGCAAAACTGAGGTCGAGCGGGGCGCGCTGGAGGATGGCGCGGCGGGCGGCGTGAACGGCGTCCTTGCCCCACGCGCGCTCCCACCGTTCCTCGACGTCGGCGGGAAGGCTGGCCTCGTCGTTTTTCGTCAGGCCCTGCCGAAGCAGGGTGCCAAGCACACCATGAACGAGGCGCCGCGGACCGCCATCGACGAGGGGCAAGGCCGTCGCGACGACGGCATGGTCAGGGGTGTCGAGGCCGATTTTCTGGGCGAGGGCGAGCCGCAGGACGGCGCGCGCCTTGCTGTCATCGGGCAGCCGCTGCCGGGTTGCAGAATCGATCAGATAATCGAGATCGGGGAGCCGGCGCAGCGTTTCCCCGGCGATGGCAATGGCGAGGCCGAGGTCTGCAGGGGGCAATTTGTGCCCTTGCGACGCGGAATCGAGCGTCTGGGCACGCCGCAGCACGGCATCAAGCATGGAAAGCGCAGCGAGGCGCGCGGGGAAACCGTCAGGACTTGGCATGGCGCCCTTTAGACACCAATTGGGCAGACATGAAACGGCCCAAGCACATCAAGCCGCCCGACTATCTCAGCAAGTCGCCGCCGGTGCCCGCCCCCGCCCCCGGCACGCCGGAGGAGGAAGAGCGCAGCCCGACCCGCTATGGCGACTGGGAAAAAAAAGGAATCGCGATCGATTTCTAATGGGCTTCGGGGCGCGGTGGACGGCTGAGCAAAGCTTCGAGCACCGAATCGATTCCCTGTTTTCCGCTCAGCAATTCGGCAACGGCGGCGACGATCGGCATGTCGATTCCGCGGTCACGGGCGAGTTGATCGAGGACCGGAGCGGTATGCGCCCCTTCCGCCACCGTTCGGCGGTCGGTCATCAAGGCGGCGGAGTGCATTCCTTCGCCGATTGCCTTGCCGAGCGAGAAATTGCGGCTGCTGGTCGACGAGCAGGTCAGCACGAGATCGCCGAGTCCCGAAAGCCCGGCCAGCGTTTCGCGCTGCGCGCCCATCGCGAGACCGAAGCGGGTCATCTCGGCAAAGCCGCGCGCGATCAGTGCGGCCCGGGCGTTCTGTCCTAGGCCGCGCCCCTCGACCACGCCGCAGGCGATGGCGAGGACATTCTTGACCGCGCCGCCGACTTCCGCCCCGGCGACGTCCTTGGAAAGATAGGTTCGAAACGTCGGCAAGGCGATCCGGTCACGCAAATATTCGCCAAGCCCGGCATCGGCGCAGGCCAAGGTGACAGCGGTGGGGAGCCCGGCCGCCACCTCATGTGCAAATGTCGGACCGGACAGCACCGCGACCGGCGATGACGGGCAGACTTCATGGGCGACCTCGTGAAGCATCTTGCCCGATCCTTCCTCAATGCCCTTCGAACACAGGATCAGCGGCATGTTGGGGCATGGCGCGCGCGACAGGACCGCGCGCATATGCTGCGCCGGGGTGACGACCAGCCATGCGTCGGCCGAGATCAGTTCGGAAAAGTTGCTGGTCGCGCGGATCGTTGGCGAGAGCTTGAGCCCCTTCAGATAGACCGGGTTTTCGTGGATCCTGTTGACCGCCGATACGACGTCATCTTCCATCGCCCAGAGCAGGGTTTCGCGCCCGCCGGTCGCCGCTACCTGCGCAAGCGCCGTTCCCCAGGCGCCGCCGCCGATGACCGCAAGCTTCTCGATATTCATGCTTTGACCCCTGCTCCCCTGACTTTCTCGGCATCCGGATCAAGCGGCCAGCGCGCCCGCGCCGGGGCATCGAGCGTGTCGACCATGCCGCGTTCGAGCCGCTCGGCCCCAGCCCACGCGATCATTGCGGCATTGTCGGTGCACAGCCATCCCGGCGGAACGCTGAAGGCGCGGCCCTGGTCCTGCGCCAGCTGGGCCAGCGCCGTGCGCAACGCACTGTTGGCGGCCACGCCACCGGCAACGACCAGCGAGGGCGCGTCACTGGCCTGCAAGGCGCGCGCTGTGCGGTCGACCATGCAGTCGATCACGGCCTGCTGGAAACTGGCAGCAATATCCTCGCGGCGGTGCGCGCCGGACAAGACCGCGCGCTGGACGGCGCTCTTGAGCCCGGCGAACGAGAAATTGGAATCGGCGCTTCCGACCAGCGGACGCGGCAGGGGGACCGCCGTACCATCGCCATCCTTCGCCATTTGCTCGACCGCGGGTCCGCCCGGATAACCCAAACCGAGCAATTTTGCGGTCTTGTCGAACGCTTCGCCCGCCGCATCGTCGATGGTCGTTGCAAGCCGACGATAGTCGCCGACCCCGCGCACCTCGAGCAATTGGCAATGGCCGCCGCTGGCCAGCAGCAGTAGGTAAGGGAATTCCAGCCCGCGATCGACCAAACGCGGGCTGAGCGCATGGCCTTCGAGGTGATTGACCGCGATGAGCGGCTTGCCGGCCGATAGCGCCAATCCCTTTCCCGCCATCAACGCGACCATGACTCCGCCGATCAGGCCCGGCCCGGCGGTCGCCGCGATCGCGTCGACCTCGCCAACGGCGAGGTCAGCCTCGTGCAGCACCTGGCGAATCAGCCCGGGCAGGATGTCGACATGGGCCCGTGCGGCGATTTCGGGCACGACCCCGCCAAATGGGCCGTGCGCCTCATTCTGGCCGACCACCGCTTGCGCCAGGATCTGACGATTGCCGTCGACCAGCGCCACTGCGCTGTCGTCACAGGAAGATTCGAGGCCGAGGATGATCGCCATGATGTTCCCCTTTGCCTCAAGGGGCAGCGCTCGGCTAGTGCGGCGGCGATGAGCGAATTTCTAACTCTCGGTACGCGCGGTTCGCCACTTGCGCTGGCCCAGGCGCGCAGCGTGGCCGCTGCCCTCGAGCGCGCGCATGGCTGGTCGCGCGGGACGGTGAAGATCAAGACAGTCAAGACCAGCGGAGACAAGATCCAGGACCGTCCGCTGGCCGAAGTCGGCGGCAAGGCGCTGTGGACCAAGGAACTCGATATCGCGCTTGCGGCGGGCGAAACCGACCTGAATGTTCATTCAATGAAAGATGTCGAGAGCGAACGGCCGGGCACGTTCCTGCTCGCCGCGATGATGGAGCGCGCGGACGTGCGCGACCGGCTGATCGGGGGCGGGGCGATTGCGGATCTGCCTCATGGGGCGCGGGTCGGCACCTCCAGCCCGCGCCGTGCGGCGCAATTGCTCAGCCTTCGTCCCGACCTCATCATTCAGCCCATTCGCGGCAATGTCGAAACCCGGCTCAACAAGATCGCGACCGGCGATTGCGACGCGACCTTGCTTGCCGCGGCGGGACTGGACCGGCTGGGAATTGAGGCCGGCAGCCCAATCCCGATTGACGTCATGCTGCCGGCGCCCGGGCAGGCCGCCATCGGCATTGAATGTCGCAGCGACGACGCGCGGGTGCGCTCCTTGATTGTACCGGTCAACCATCTGCCGACCTGCGCTGCGGTTGCACTGGAGCGAGCGTTCACGCGGCGCCTGGGCGGAAGTTGCCATTCGCCGGTCGCCGCGCATGCGATTCCAGGGGGTGACGCATTTCGCCTCCATGCCCAATTGTTGAGCGAGGATGGCAGCGCGTCGATCGTGGATTCGGCGCTGGTCGAGAGCGAGGCCGACGCAATTTCCCTGGCCGAAGCGATGCTGGCGCGTGCGGACCCGTCGATCCGAATGCTGTTCGAAGGTCTATGAGGCGCCTTGTCATCCTGCGGCCCGAGCCCGGCGCAAGTGCAAGTGTTGCCAGGGCCGTGGCCCTCGGCGTAGACGCCATCGCCATTCCCCTGTTCGAGGTGAAGCCGATCGCGTGGCCTGAGCTGGAGCCCGGGGATTGGATCGGGGTCGTCGCGACCAGCGCCAATGCCTTTCGTCATGGCGGCGCGGGGCTTGCCAAACTGACGTCACTTCCCGTGCACGCGGTCGGGGAGATGACTGCAGCCGCCGCTCGCGCCGCCGGTTTCGCGGTCGCGTCGGTCGGCGACGGGGGCGCGGATGCGCTGGCACCGGACTTGCCCGAAGGGCGCTTGTTGCACCTTTGCGGGAAGCATTTCCGCGCCATTGCCGGAACGACCCCGATTTCGGTTTACCGGTCGGAGGCGATCGATCCGGCGCCGACACTGACCCGGTTGGCTGGCGCGGTTGCAGTCGTACACAGCCCGCGCGCCGGCGCGCGGCTTGCCGAACTGGTTGGCGAGCGACGATCGATCCGGCTTGCCGCGATCAGCCCTGCTGCTGCACAGGCGGCGGGGTCCGGCTGGGAAGAAATTGCCGCATCGGCGGAGCCGAGCGATGACGCGCTGCTGGCCCTCGCCCAGCGACTGTGTCAGGAAGATCGGCAATGAGCGGCACATCGGGACAACGGAATTGGACGGCAACTCTGGCCTGGGCGTTGCTATTGCTTGTGGTCGGCGCCGGGGTTGCGACGTGGGGCTTGTCGCGGTGGGAAGGCGCGGCGCGGTTCCTAGGCGTCGATCCGCCCGACCGGCCGGTCGCATTGACGCTTCAACAAGGCCTTCCTGCCACGCTTGCCGTTCCCAATCTGCCTGACACGAACCTGGACACGCGGGTCGCATCGCTGGAATCGCGTCTCCGCAATGTCGAGGGCGTGACCCAGCAAGCCGCCGGGTCGGTCGGTCGGGCCGACGCCTTGCTGGTGGCCTTTGCGACGCGCCGGGCGATCGATCGCGGCATGGCGCTGGGCTATCTCGAGCCGTTGCTGTCGCAGAAATTCGGCGCTTCGCATCCGCGCGCGGTCGCGACGATCGTCACCGCCGCTCGCGAACCCGTGACGCTCGACAATCTGACCAACGAATATCGTGCGCTTGAGTCCGCGCTGCGCAAGGGCCCGCCCGACGAAGGCATGTTGACCGCGCTTCGTCGGCAATTGGGGTCATTGATCACGATCCACCGCGCATCGACGCCATCGCCGATGATCGAGGCACGGTACGACCGCGCCCTCGAGAGCCTGCAACAAGGCGGCGTCGATGCTGCACTGGCCGAGACGATGCGCCTGCCCGGCGCGTCCAATGCGGGCGAATGGACTGCGCTCGCACGGCGCTATGTCGCCGCCCACCGCGCGCTGGATGAAATCGAGAGCGCTGCGCTTCTTTCCGGTGGGCCCTGACCGAAAATCTGGCCAACGGCTTGTCGCCGCCAAGACTCGCTTCGCCGCGTCAAGCTTCCGTTCAAGCGGCTTATGGGATCATCCTGCGATGATATTGGTGAGGAATTTGAGGTCATGACGTCACTTTGGGCCGGATTGGCGGTCGTTCTAAGCGCGGCGGTCGTTCCGCTCGGCGGAGCCGTCGCTCAGCAGCCGCGCTCCTATCAGGCCCCGGCCGGGCTCGACGCCCGGATCGACCAACATGCCCGCGCCTTCAAGGGAAGCGTCGGGATCGCGGTTCGATCGATCGACGATGGCTGGAAGATCGGCTGGCAGGAAACGATGCTGTGCCCACAGCAAAGCGTGAGCAAATTCTGGGTTGCACTGACGGCAATGGAGAAGGTCGACCAGGGCCGCCTGTCACTGGACGACCGGGTGACGTTGACCCGCGAAGACCTGACCCTGTTCCACCAACCGATTGCCGCAAAAATTCTGGGTCAGGGGCAGGCGACGACCAGTGTCGGTGACCTGTTGTTCGACGCCATTACCAAAAGCGACAACACCGCCAACGACCGCCTGATGCGTGCCGCTGGCGGGCCGAGTGCGGTGCGCAGCTTCATTGCCAGGCACAAGCTTGGAGCGATCCGATTCTACGATGGCGAACGATTGCTCCAGTCGAAGATCGCCGGACTGATCTGGAGCCAGAATTATTCGATCGGCAACGCATTTTTCAAGGCGCGAGACGCGCTTCCGCTGCGCGTACGGCAGGCTGCCTTCAACCAATATTTGTCCGACCCCTATGACGGAGCGGCCCCCGAGGCTATCGTCGACGCCTTGGCGAAGCTGAAACGCGGCGAACTGCTTTCGCCGGCGTCGACCGCGAAATTGCTGTCGATCATGGGCAACACCAAGACCGGCGCCAATCGCCTCAAGGGCGGGCTGAAACCGGGCTGGTCGCTGAGCCACAAGACCGGAACGGGCCAGATCCTCGGAGCGACCCAGGCCGGATATAACGATATCGGGATCCTCACCGCTCCCGATGGTTCGAGCTATTCGGTCGCCGTCATGATCCGGAAGACCGCGACCCCGCTTCCGGTCCGGATGGCCTTGATGAACAATGTCGTGCGCGCGGTAATCGACGCCCACGAGGCGCGCCGTGGCACCGCGACCCTGTGACCACCATGTCGGCGATGTAGCGGCCCGGCTCCGGTCCACGCCGACCGTTCAGCGTGTGCCGTCGACCAAGCTGGATTTGTTCGTGTGCAGGGAATTCCTGCCTGCCGCGACCTGCGCCGCGCTGACCGAACTGATCGACGCCCGGCGGCGACCGAGCGAAATCGCCGATGATATCGGTGTCGCCAATTTCCGAACCAGCGAGACCTGCGATCTCGATCCGTTGGCGGCCGATGTAGCGACCGTCGAGGATTTGCTTTGGAGCCTGCTTGGAATCCCGCCCAGTTTGGGTGAGCAATTGCAGGGGCAACGCTATGCCGCCGGACAGGAGTTCAAGCCGCACACGGACACGTTCGAGCCGGGCGGCGCGGCTTTTTACGAACATTGCGCGCAAACCGGCAACCGGACATGGACGGCGATGATCTACCTGAACATCCCGCAGGAGGGCGGTGCGACCCGGTTCAAGCGAATCGGCAAGACGATCCAGCCGGAGGTCGGGAAGTTGCTGGTCTGGAATAACCTTCTCGCCGACGGACGCCCGAATCCCGACACGCTACATCAAGGGATGAAGGTTCGCCGGGGAACGAAATATGTCATCACGAAATGGTATCGTGCAGGCAATTCGATTTGAGGCAACAACGGCGCCGGTCAAGCGTTGCGGAATAGCAACGGGCCAAGAAGGAGAGGTCGCATCATGAGACTTGCAATATTGGCCGGAATTGGTGCGACCCTTGCGGCTTGCAACGTCGCCCCGCCACCCGTCGATGCGGCCCAAAGCGCCGCCAACGGACGCACCTGCTTTTGGGCGAACAATGTCAGCGGATACCGGATGGGGGCCAACGGCACGGTCGTCGTCAACACCAATTCGCGCGATTATTACGAGATGACCACGCAGCCCTATTGCGCCAGCCGGCTCGATTTCGAGAATCGCATGGCGCTTCGTTCGCGCGGCGGGAACTTCATCTGTTCGGGTATCGATGCCGAGATTTATGTCCCCGATTCGCTCGGCTCGACCTACTGTCCGGTCTATTCGATCCGGAAACTTGCTCCGCCGGAAGTCGATGCGCTCAGGGCCCGGCGCTGACGCGAAGCGCCCGCGACAACGCAGGACTTCCGTCAAAAGGAATATTGGAAAATGGAGCGGGCGAAGGGATTCGAACCCTCGACCCCAACCTTGGCAAGGTTGTGCTCTACCCCTGAGCTACGCCCGCTCGATGGCGGAGCCGATCATCTTGACCGGCTCGGGTGGGCGGGCATCTAGCTGCCTCTTTGCAAAGGCGCAAGCCCCGCCTTGTCGCCCGCGACGCGGCGGCCCATATCAGCCACCAGACAAGGAGGAATCGTGGCGACCCTGGGAATGAGCGAAGCGGAAAAAGTGGCGGCCGAGCGGCTTGAATCGATGGTCGTCGCGCCATCGATGGAAAAGCTGGTCGTGTTGCAATTCACCGCAACTTGGTGCGGACCGTGCAAGCAATTGACACCGATCTTGGACAAGGTTGCCGCTGACTTCGCCGACAAGGGCGTCGCGCTGGTCCGGATCGACGTCGACGAGGACAAGCTAATCGCTGCCCAATTTCGGATCCAGTCGGTGCCGACGGTCTATGCGGTCTTCCAGGGCCAACCGGTTGCCGACCTGACCAATTACCGGACCGAGGGTCAGCTCAAGACAGCGCTTGACCAGCTGGTCGCGCAATTGCCGATCAAGGGCGAGGCGCAATCGCTCCAGGCCGAGATCGCACCGTTGGTGGAAATGGGCGAGAAGGTACTTGTCGAAGGAGACGCCGCCCGCGCGATCGGAATATTTTCGCAGATCCACGAGATGGCGCCCGACGACCCAGACGTCCTTGGTGCACTGGCACGCGCCTATATCGCCGCAGGTGAGATTGATGCCGCGCGCAGCCTGCTCGAAACGCAAAGCGATGAAGCGGCCAAGCATGCCGCAATCAGTCGCGCCAAAGCGGCGCTCGATCTGGCCGCCGCGCCACCCGTCGATACGACAGAGGACGAGGCTCGCCTTGCCGCCAACGCTGACGATCACGAAGCGCGATTCTCCATCGCCAATGCCGCCTTGGCCGGAGGCGACCGTGACCGAGCCGCCGACGAACTGCTGGAAATCGTGGCTCGCGACGCTGCATGGAACGAGGGCGCGGCGCGGGCTCGATTGCTCCAGATCCTGGAGGCGGTCGGGTTTGAGGACCCCTGGGGGCGCAGTATCCGCCGACGCCTATCAGCCCTGTTGTTCACATGATGGGAACCAAACCGACGCGCGTTCCGCTGTTTCCGTTGCCCGGTGCAATCCTGTTCCCCCGCGCTCATCTGCCGCTGCACATCTTTGAAGACCGCTACAAGGCGATGATCGAGGATGCGATGGCCGGATCAGGGCGGATCGCGATGATCCAACCGATGGATGATGAGGATCCGATCGGACTCTATCGGGTTGGCTGCGTCGGCGAGCTGGTCGGCGTCGAAGAGCTTGATGACGGCCGCTACAATGTCATGCTGCTGGGGTCGAACCGATTCCGGCTGATCGCCGAGGCCGATGGCGGCACCCCTTACCGGCAGGCCGACGTCGACTTGGCCGCGTTCGACGACGACGACCCACCGCCACTGGCCAGCATCCAGCGCGCCGAGGTCGAGCGCGAGGCGCGGCGCTTCGGCGATTCGCTGGGCCTTGCCGTGGATTGGGATGCGGTCGAGCGACTGGACGACGAAATGCTGGTCAACGCCATCGCGCAGGTCGCTCCGTTCGATCCGGGGGCCAAACAGGCACTGCTGGAGGCAGCCTCCCTGCAGGCGCGGGCCGACCTAGTGGTTCAATTGATGCAGTTTCAACGACTGGCGCCGGGCGGCGCGGACATGGCGCAAACGCGGCAGTGAGTGACCTAAGCGGTCTGTGGTCGGGCAGCTACGTCTACCCCGGCGAGCTCAGCCCGGTCCCGTTCAACGTCGAGTTGCGCGATCATGACGGCCGTCTGAGCGGCGAGGTCGTTGAGCCGGCGCCGCCCTATATGGTCGCTGGCGAAGCGCATGCGATTCTGACCGGCGGTCGTTCTGGCAGCAGCGTCACGTTCGTCAAAGTCTATGATTCAATCGAACATTTTCTCGACCCGGTGGATTATGCCGGGACGCTGGACGATGACGAATGCGAAATTGCCGGCACCTGGTCGATTAGCACGGGATTCAGCGGCAGCTTCGTCATGACCCGACCGAAAAAAGAGCAGGCCAACGCCGAAATCAAGGAAGAAGCCGAGATCGAGCGCTGATCAGATCGGCAGGCCGCGCAGCAGCAAGGGAAGGTCCCCGGTAGTGCCGCGCGCTTCGGCTGCCAGCCGATCGCGCAGCGGGCCGATCCGGCCGGTCATCGCCATCCCCGCGCGGCGCACCAGCGACGGCAATTTGCCGGGGACGCCGTAAAGTCGGGTCAGCCCATCGGTCGCCATCGCCACCATCAAGGTGTCGAGGCTGCGCCAGCGCTGATAACGGTCGAGCAACTGGCGGTCACCCAGGTCGAGGCCCAGACGGGCACCTTCGACCAGCACTTGGGCAAGCGCTGCGACATCGCGATAACCGACGTTGACGCCCTGTCCGGCAATCGGGTGCATCGCGTGGGCCGCATCGCCGACCAGGACGAGCCGCCGATCGGTGATCCGCGCCGCATTGTGGAACCCGAGCGGATAGGACGAGCGCGGCGTGAGCATCCGGACCTTGCCGAGGAAGCCGCCCATCGCGGCCTGCGCTTCGGCGGCAAACTGATCGTCGGACAGCGCCAGGAAACCGGGTGCGTCGTCGCGCTTGACCGACCAGACGATGGCGGATCGATGGCCGCCGTCCTGATCGAGCATCGGGAGAAGCGCGAACGGGCCGCCCGGATAGAAAATCTCCCAAGCGACATGATCGTGCGGCCGTTCGTGGCCGAGGGTGCCGACAATGGCGGTATGATCATATTTCCACCGGGTCGTGCGAATGCCGGCGGCTTCGCGGGTCGGCGAATTGCGGCCTTCGGCAGCAACCAGCAACGACGCGTGGATGACGTTATCATTGTCGAGCGTCACTTTTACGTCATGCTCGCCCCGGTCGACGTGGACAGCCTTGCGGCCCCAGCGCAGGTCGATCGCCTTGCCCGCTTCGGCGCGGCCGAGCAGCGCGGCGCGCAGATGCTGGTTCTCGTGCATCCAGCCAAGCGGCTCGTCGTCGCCTTCGGGTGGATCGAACGCCAATCCACCAGGCTTGAGCCCGTCGGCAACCCGGATCGTCCGGATCGGACAGCCGGCCGTCGGCAGATGATCGCTAACCCCGATCGTGTCGAACATCCGCCGCGACGACGATGAGACGGCACTGGTCCGGCCGTCGAATTTCGCCTTTTCCCAGCTGGACGGATCGACCGGATCGATCACGATACAAGAAAGTCCGGCGGAGTCGAGCGCGGCGGCCAGGGCCAGCCCGACCAATCCGCCACCCAGGATGATAAGGTCGCTGCGATCCATAGTCTGGCTGTTAGCCGCTCGCGAATGGCTTGGCGAGCGCTTGACCTCGGACTCCGCCAAAGCGCATGGTGAGGAACGAGCTTAACCCCGGGGGAAGACACATGGCCACCGCTGCCGAGCGGGCCCGAAAACGCGATCCAGGACCGGACTGGAGGGAGACGCTGCGCGATTCGCTGCGGCTGTTCGGCATGCGCGTCATTGGCACGTTAATGAGCGGCGCAAGCATCGCATTGGCGCTCGCCTTGGCGAGCCATGAACCGGTCGACCCCAGCTTCTCGACCGCGGCTGGGGGTCCACCAGCCAATTGGGTGGGCAGCTTCGGAAGTTATTCCAGCGACCTGTTGTTGATGCTGTTCGGTCTTGCCTCGGTACTGGTCCTGCCAGTGTTGGCGATCGCCGGGAGCCGGATGTTGCGCGGCGAAGGGCCGGGACGATTTGGCCGCGCTTTGCTGGTCTCGATGCTCGGCATGGTTCTGGTCGGAATTGCCGCCGGGATGATGTCGGGATCGGCCGTATCGGGACTGCCGGCCGGTTGGGGCGGTGTCATTGGCCTGGGCGGCGCCAAAGGAGTTGATTCGCTGATCGCGCTGATCGGCAATGATGGCGTCGAGGGGCCGCTGCGGGTCGCTACCCTATCCATCGTTGGGCTTGCCGGACTGGTCGTCGCTTATCTCGCGCTCGCGCTTCGGCCCGAGGAGCGCGGTTGGATGAGCGGAATGTTTGCGCGCGATCCCGACAAGATCAACAAGCCGAAGCGGCGCACGGTCGCCGAGCGCGATGACCCTGATTCCGCGGCCCCGCCGCGCGCTCGACCGACCGTTTCGGTCAACACGCCCACAGCGGCAATCGCACCGGCCGCAAAGGCGCCCCCGCGCAAGGGCAAGGCAGCAACGGCTCAGCCCAGCCTGGCGCTGGGGGACAATTACCAGCTGCCGCCTCTCGAGCTGCTGACCCCGCCGCCGCCGGGAGACAGGAAGCCGGTTGATCGCGCTGGCTTGGAACGCAATGCGCGTTTGCTCGAAAGTGTTCTCGAGGATTTCCACGTCCGCGGGGACATCGTCGAGGTTCGCCCCGGTCCGGTCGTCACGATGTACGAACTGGAACCGGCCAGCGGGATCAAGGCGAGCCGCGTCATCCAGTTGGCCGACGACATCGCCCGCAACATGAGTGCCTTGTCGGCCCGCGTCGCGACGATTCCGGGGCGCAGCGTGATCGGCATCGAGCTGCCCAACCCGAAGCGCGAAATGGTGTCGCTGAGCGAGCTGGTCGGAAGCCAGGCGTTCGAGGATCAGGCGATGAGCCTGCCGCTGATCCTTGGGAAGAATATCTCCGGAGATCCGGTCATCGCCGATCTCGCGCCGATGCCGCATTTGCTGGTGGCCGGCACCACCGGGTCGGGCAAGTCGGTCGGCCTGAACTGCATGATCCTGTCGCTGCTTTACCGCATGGGGCCGGACGAGTGCCGGATGATCATGATTGATCCCAAGATGCTGGAGCTAAGCATCTACGACGATATTCCGCATTTGCTGTCGCCGGTCGTGACCGAGCCCGGCAAGGCGATCCGCGCGCTGAAATGGACCGTCGAGCAGATGGAGGAACGCTACCGGATGATGGCGAGCCTGGGCGTTCGCCAGCTGTCGAGCTTCAATCAGAAGGTGCGCGACGCCAAGGCCAAGGGATCGACCCTCGGCCGCAAGGTCCAGACCGGATATGACGCCGACACCGGCCAGCCGATCTACGAAACCGAAGAGCTCGAATATGAAGTGTTGCCGCAAATCGTCGTCGTGGTCGACGAACTGGCCGACCTGATGATGACCGCGGGCAAGGAAGTCGAATTCCTGATCCAGCGGCTGGCCCAGAAGGCACGTGCGGCGGGGATCCACCTGATCATGGCGACCCAGCGTCCGTCGGTCGACGTCATCACCGGCGTCATCAAGGCCAATTTGCCGACCCGGATCAGCTTTCAGGTCACCAGCAAGATCGATTCGCGCACCATCCTTGGCGAACAGGGTGCCGAGCAATTGCTAGGCAAGGGCGACATGCTCTACATGCCGGGCGGAAAGCAGATTCTGCGCGTCCACGGCCCGTTCGTCAGCGACGAGGAAGTGCGGCTAGTCGCCGAACATTGGCGCAAACAGGGCGTGCCGGATTATAATCAGGCGGTCACCGAAGAACCCGAAGACGGAGGCTACGTGCTCGACGGGTCGCCGGTCGGCGAGGACGATCCCGAGACCCAGCTATATCGCAAGGCGGTCCAGATCGTTGCCGAAAGCCAGAAGGCATCGACCAGCTACATCCAGCGTCAGCTGCGGATTGGCTACAATAGCGCGGCGCGCCTGATCGAGCGGATGGAGAAAGACGGATTGGTCGGTTCCCCTGACCATGTCGGACGCCGCGACGTGCTGATCGACACCGAGGGTCACCCGATTTGAGGCCCGCTTAGGCTGAACGAGACGGAACCAGCAGGTTCAGGGCGCATTCAATGCCCGACCGCCATTCATGGCACCAAGATTTTTCCAGGAGTTTCGTCAATGTCCTTTTCCCCGACCCTTTTTCGTGCGTTTGCGCCGGTCGCCGTCGTTGCCATGGCCGCATCCCCGGTCGCCGCGCAGTCCAATCGCGACATCGCCAAGGTCGAAGCCCATCTGAATGCTGCCCAGTCGATGACGGCTGACTTCGTGCAGAGCGATGCCAAGGGTCAATCGATCAAGGGCACCTTGCAGCTCAAGCGGCCGGGCCGGATTCGTTTCGAATATGCCAAGGGCGCCAACATGTTGCTCGTCGCGAATGGCAAGACGCTGACTTTCGTCGACTATGAAGTCGGTCAGAAATCGAGTTGGGCGATCGGCAAGTCGCCGCTGTCGGTCCTGTTGTCGGGCAATGCGAAGCTGGGCCGGATCGCGCGTATCATTCCGACCGAGGATAGTCGCATCCTGGTTGTGCGCGCCCGCGATTCGCGACGTCCGGAATTCGGAACGCTGATCCTGGGCTTCATCCGGTCACCGTCGGCGCCGGGCGGCCTTCTGCTACAGGGCTGGACCGCGATCGACGCGCAGAACAAGCGCACCAAGGTGTCGCTTTCAAACCAGCGCTATAACGTCGCCGTCGCCGAAAGCGCCTTTACCTACGCCGAACCGAAAAAGCGTTAGATCATAACGGGTAGCAATCGAAAACTGTTCATCGCCGGGACAGGGATTGCGGTGTATTCGATCCCTGATCGTGGCAGATGGCTAGGGGTTTCCCCCTGTTACCCTTGCCGCCGCGATCGCCTTGCGTGACGAACGCCAGGTTGGCCCTCGCTCCAATGCCCCCGGAGCGGGGGCCTTTTATCATGAGGCTGCTGGCGCCAACGAAAGACTCCGCCCTCGCCTTCGCTTTCCCCATTGGCTAAGCGAGCGGGCGTGACCAAGATCAAGATCGCCAGCTGGAACATCAATTCCGTGCGAGCCCGCGCCGGGATCGTCGAACGCTTCCTGACCGAGGAGCAGCCGGACGTGCTGTGCCTTCAGGAGACCAAGGCGGAAGACAAGGTCTTCCCCGCCGAGCTGTTCCGTCGCCTGGGCTATTCCCATCGCAAGCTCAACGGCCAGCGCATGCACCACGGCGTCGCCATCCTGTCGAAGGTACCGCTTCACGACGAAGGCCGCCACGATTGGCAGGACAATGGCGAAGCGCGCCATGTCGGCGCCCGGCTCGACTGCGGAATCCGGATCGAAAATGTCTATGTGCCGGCCGGTGGCGATGTCCCCGACCGCGCGGTCAATCCGAAATTCGGGCAGAAACTGGATTTCGTCGAGCGCATGACCCGCTGGTCGGAGAATCTTGCAGAACCTACCTTGATCGTCGGCGACTTCAACATTGCGCCGCTGGAGAACGATGTTTGGAGCCACAAGGCGTTGCTCGGCGTGGTCAGCCATACGCCGATCGAGGTCGAGGCGCTGAACCGCCTTCAAGCGAGCCACGACTGGGTCGACCTGGGCCGCCAGTTCATCCCGGCGCCGGCAAGGAATTTTACCTGGTGGAGCTACCGCTCGCCCGACTTCACGAAAAACGACCGTGGCCGCCGTCTCGATCATATGTGGGCCAGTCCGTCGCTCGCGCAACAGGCGACGGCGCACAAAGTCCATGAATCGTGCCGAAGCTGGGAGCGTCCCAGCGATCATGTGCCGCTGGTCGTGGAGCTCGACATTTGAGTTCAGTCTCTCTTGGCCCCGCGCTTGCCGCACTGGCCGGAGGGCGCGCGGTCAGGATTGGCGGGTTGACGGTGGCGTCAGTCGAAACCGTTGGCGATGACGCACTGGCGATTCTGGAAGAGCGGGGAACGGCCGGACTGATAATCAGTCATGAACGAAGCGCGGCGCTGGGCCTCGGCAATCGATTGGAAGCCGCCAGCGGCGATCCGGTGGCGGTCGTCCGCGAACGGTGGATGGACGCCGCCGCCGTCCGCGCCGTCGTCGATCCCGCAATGGATTTCGCGCGCGTCGCGGGCGGGCCGCTGCGTCCGATTCCGATCGAATTTCCGGTCGAGGCGCGGGCGGCGCTGAAGCTTGCGCGCATGGCAGGAATCATGCCGGCGTTGTGGGTCGTGACGAATATTTCCGATGCCGTTGTCGTGAGTGCCGACGACGTCGAAATGCCGAGCGACGCTGTAATTGTGGCGCGGGCGCGCCTGCCGATCGATCATGTCGGAATCGCGCAGATCGTCGTCTTTCGCGAAGCGCCCTCTGGCGACGAGCATGTTGCGTTGCTGCTTGGGGAATGGGGTGGCCAACCGCCCTTGGTTCGGCTTCACAGCGAGTGCCTGACGGGTGACGTCTTTGCCAGCCTGAAGTGCGATTGCGGTCCTCAGCTGCACGCCGCGCTGGCTCTGATTGCCGAGCATGGCGGAATCCTGCTTTATCTTCGTCAGGAAGGGCGCGGGATCGGCCTTGCGAACAAGATCCGGGCCTACGCCCTGCAGGATCGCGGGGTCGATACCGTCGAAGCCAATCGGCGCCTCGGTTTTGCCGACGATGCGCGCGATTATGGCGCGGCTGCGGCCATGCTCCGCGCCCTAAAGGTCGACGAAATTCGCTTGCTGACCAACAATCCTGCCAAAGTCGCAGGGCTGGAAACCGCAGGCGTCCGGGTGACCGAGCGTGTGTCCCACCATATGCCGACTAACCCGCACAATCAGGAATATCTGGCCACGAAAAAGGCCAAGAGCGGTCACCTCGACTAAGTCAGTCTTCGAATAGCGCAGTCCCAACCCGGACATGGGTCGCGCCAAGCATGACGGCGGTTTCGACGTCGGCGCTCATGCCCATGCTGAGACCGGTGAGGGAATGTCCGGCGGCAAGTTTGGCAAGAAGCGCAAAATAGGGCCCGGGTTGGGCGCCAACGGGCGGAATTGCCATGAGCCCGGCAAGCGGCAAATGCGTTATACGGAACAGATCGATGAAATCGGGAAGCCCGGCGATCGTGACGCCGCCCTTCTGGTCTTCATCCCCGATATTCACCTGAACGAAACAGGTTGGCGCTCGACCTACTTTGCCGGCAGCAGCGGCGAGCGATTGGAGCAGTCTCTCCCGGTCAAGCGAATGGATGGTGTCGAACAGCGCGGTTGCATCCTCCGCCTTGTTCGACTGTAGGCGTCCGATCATATGGAGGCGGACATCCGGGAAGCGCGACTTGAGCTCGGGCCATTTTTCCTGAGCTTCCTGGACCCGGCTTTCCCCGAAGTCTCTCTGACCGGCCGCGATCAACTGTTCGATTTGCTCGACACTGCGGGTCTTGCTGACGGCAATCAGGCAGACGTCGGAGGGCTCACGCTTCGCGTTTCGGGCGCCGCGAGCAATCAGTTCGAGAAGGGCGGAACGGCGTTCGGCAGCAGTCATCGCCGCCCTATAAGCGGCGATTCCCATTCGGCCAACGGCATGATTAGAACTTGAAGGCGGTCCCGAGGTAGACGGCCTGGCTGTCGCGGCGGTCATCCTTCAACGTCGCATCGCGATCACGATCGACGCGATAACGAACGCCGCCGGTCACGGCGATGTTGCGCGAAAGCGCATAAGCGCCGCCGACATCGAGGGCATAAGCCTTTTCCGTGCCAAGTGCCGGTGCGCGCGTACCATCGCTCCGCTCGGCCGAGGCAGCGACACGGGTCGTCAGGCGCTTATTCAGCGAATAATTGACGCCGACCACTGCACTTTCACGGCCGCCAAGGGCGAGGCCGGAACCGGCCGTCTTGGCGACATCGCCAGTCACTGCGAAGCGGCGCCAGCCGACCGACATTCCCAGATTGTAATTGGCCTGCGTCAGCGCACCGATCGCCGGCGTCGCTTCACCCGTCCGCGTGATCGGGGTTTCGGCGCGGGCGCGAATTGCGACCCGAACCTGGCTCGGACGACTCTTCGGAGCGGCGGGCGTGAACTTGAAATCGCTTCCCGACAAACCGCGCTCCGCAAGGGCCGCGGCAAGCTTGGGATCGGTCGATGCAGGAGTGAAGCCGCTAACCCGGTCAAAGCTGATCGCGACCGGCGGCGGACGCTTTGCAGGCTTCGGCGCAGCAAAGGCAGGAATCGTCATTGCCGTCGCGAGCAGTGCCGCGCCGACCATGATACCAACCCTGTTTCCCATCCTGTTCACCGGAAAACGACTCCTTAGTCCCAGTGATATAGCTTCTGGCCGGTCAGAGTTCCAAGGGCCCCGAACGATTCCTCAAGCTCCTGTGTCTCTAATAGCACATGTCTGTCTCACTGATGAACATCCGGTCAGCATGGCGAAGTCGCTTGCGGGGGCGACACGACCATCTATAACGCGAGTTCAACGGACCCACAAAACCAGGACGTGCCATGTTTCGCTTGCCGATCAATGCCCTTCTCATCGCCTCGGTTGCCCTGGGCACCGCCGCCTGCTCGCGCAACAAGGATTTGCCGAATCGGCTGGCGCCCTCACGCATGACCAGCATCGGCGTCAATGCCTATCTGTGGCGTGCGTCGGTCGACACCTTGAGCTTCGCCCCGCTGCTTCAGGCCGATTCGAACAGCGGTGTGATCATCACCGACTGGTACGCCAATCCCAGAACGCCTGGCGAGCGCGTGAAGCTGACCGTTTCGATCCTCGACCAGGATCTTCGCGCCGATGCGCTGCGTGTCGCTGCAAGTCGTCAGGTCAACCAGAATGGCGTTTGGGTCGATGCCCCGGTCGCCGCCGCGACGGTGCAGAAGCTGGAGGATATCATCCTGACCCGCGCTCGCGATCTCCGTCGCAGCAGCGTCGCCGGCTGATCGCCTAAGTCGAATTTCACGGTGGCAGCCATCGTCCGTCCGTGCTTATGGGACGGGCGATGACCGAACGTTTCGATTTCAAGACTGCCGATCGACGCTGGCAGCAGCGCTGGGATGCGGCGCAATGCTTTGCGGCCGATAGCGCGAGCCCAAAGCCCAAAAGCTACGTGCTGGAGATGTTTCCCTATCCGTCGGGGCGCATCCACATGGGCCACGTCCGCAATTACACGATGGGCGACGTGCTGGCGCGGTTTCGCCGGATGCAGGGCTTCGAGGTCCTCCACCCGATGGGCTGGGACGCGTTCGGAATGCCGGCCGAGAATGCGGCGATGGAAAAGAAGGTTCATCCCGGCGCCTGGACCCGAGAGAATATCGCGACGATGCGAAGCCAGCTCAAGCGGATTGGTTTCGCCCTCGACTGGAGCCGCGAACTGGCAACGTGCGAGCCCGATTATTACGGTCACGAACAGGCGCTGTTCCTCGACCTGATGGATGCGGGACTGGTCTATCGCAAGGAAAGCGAGGTCAATTGGGACCCGGTCGACATGACCGTGCTTGCCAACGAACAGGTGATCGATGGCAAGGGCTGGCGCTCCGGCGCGCCGGTCGCGCGCAAGAAGCTGTCGCAATGGTTCCTCAAGATCACCGACTTTGCCGAAGAGCTGCTCGACGGCCTCGGTACACTCGACCACTGGCCGGATAAGGTTCGGCTGATGCAGGAAAACTGGATCGGCAAGAGTTTTGGACTCCAATTCTGTTTCCGCCTTGCGACCACTGCCCCCGGTGGTCAATGCGACGTCGAGGTTTTCACGACGCGCCCCGATACGATCTTCGGTGCCAGCTTCGTCGCCATTTCTCCAGGCCATCCGATCGCCGAGGCGTTGGCCGCCGAGCGTCCGGAGGTCGCGGATTTCATCGCCAAGGCCGGGCAGGGCGGGACGACGGCAGCGGAAATCGAAACTGCGGAGAAGCTCGGTTTCGATACCGGGCTGGAGGTCGTCCATCCGCTCGACCCAGATTGGCGCCTGCCGGTATGGATCGCGAATTTCGTGCTCATGGATTATGGCACCGGCGCCTTGTTCGGCGTTCCCGCCCACGATGCCCGCGACTTCGAGTTCGCGACCAAATATCATCTTCCGATTCGCCGCGTGGTCGCGGCAGACGCGTCCGGTGCCGACGCGCCCGTGGCCGAGGTCGAGACGGGCGAAGGGGTCGCGGTCAATTCGAAGTTTCTCGACGGAATGACCACCGTCGACGCAACCGCCGATGTCATTCGCCGCGCGGAGGCCGCCGGTTGGGGCAAGGGCACCACGCAATATCGCCTCCGTGATTGGGGGGTCAGCCGCCAGCGATACTGGGGTACGCCGATCCCAGTCATTCATTGCGAAAGCTGCGGCCCGGTCGCTGTTCCAAGGGAAAAGTTGCCCGTCGTGCTTCCCGAAGATGTCAGCTTTGATGTGCCCGGCAACCCGCTCGACCGCCATTCGAGCTGGAACACGGTCGATTGCCCGACATGCGGCGGGCCGGCTCGGCGTGAGACCGACACGCTCGATACTTTTGTCGATTCGAGTTGGTATTTCATTCGGTTCGCGAGCCAGCCCGACGACAAGCCGTTCGATCGCAGCGAGGCCGAGCAATGGCTACCCGTCGGTCAGTATATCGGCGGGGTCGAGCACGCGATCCTCCACTTGCTTTACGCCCGATTCTGGACGCGCGCGCTGGAGCGGATCGGCAAGCTCAGCGTTAAGGAGCCCTTCAAAGGCCTCTTCACCCAGGGAATGGTGACGCACGAAACCTACAAGAGCGCTGACGGGCGCTGGCTCAATCCGAGCGAGATCGTGGTTGCCGACGGCGGGCGCCTGCTGGAACGTGCGACGGGTGCGGACATCGCCCGCGGCCGCATCGAAAAGATGTCCAAGTCGAAGAAGAATACGGTCGATCCCGAGCCGATCCTCGATCGCTACGGGGCCGACGCGGTTCGCTGGTTCATGCTTTCCGACAGCCCGCCCGAACGCGACCTGGAATGGTCCGAAAGCGGGATCGAAGGGTCTGCCCGCTTCGTCCAACGCGTCTGGCGCCTGGCACAATCGCCCGGCGGCAATGCCGGCGACGATGTCACACTCCGCAAGAAAGCCCATCGCGCAATTGCCGCTGTTGGCGACGCAATCGAGGGCCTCCAATTCAACAAGTCGGTCGCCGCCCTCTATGAATTGACCAGTGCGATCGAAAAGGCCGACGCCAGCGCCGATCGCGATTCCGCGATCCGGACATTGCTGTTGCTAGTTTCGCCCGGTGCACCGCATCTCGCCGAAGAGGCGTGGATGAACTCGCGGCGAAGCAGGAATGATCGCCGACGCGGCATGGCCATCCCACGATCCCGCGATGCTGGTCGATGACGAAGTGACGATTGCGGTGCAGGTTAACGGCAAATTGCGCGACACGCTGACAGCCCCGCGCGGCGCGGCGAAGGACGTGATCGAGGCGCAGGCGCTCGGGCTTGCCAAGATCCAAGCCCAGCTTGCCGGCAATCCGCCGAAGAAGGTCATTGTCGTTCCCGACCGCTTGGTGAATATCGTCGCATGATGTTCCGCCTCGCCATTCTCGTCCTTCCGCTGGCATTGGCCGCGTGCGGTCTTCGCCCGATGTATGGCGGCGGCAGCACGGGAGCAGTCGCGACGAGTCTCCGTTCGGTCAGCATCCAGTCGATCCCCGGTCGCTCCGGATGGTTGGTTCGCAAGGAACTGGCCCAGCGGCTGGGCGAACAAGTCGGCGAATCCCGCTATCGCCTCGAGGTCGAGCTTGACGATGACATTACCGGTTTCGGTATTCGCGGTGACCGCGCCGCAACCCGCGAACGCCGGATGCTGCGCGCGCGCTATCGTTTGGTCGACCTGCAGAGCGGCGGCGTCGTTCTGGACGCTACCGCGGGGTCGGACGCCGGAATTGATGTCGTCTCGTCGCAATATGCCACTGTTGCTGCCGAGCAGACCGCTCTCGAGCGACTTTCGGCCCAGATCGCGGACCAGATCGTTGGACGGGTCGCGCTCTTCATGTCCGGAAGCGACACTGGAAAATGAAGCTGGCGAGTAGCGCCATTTCATCTGCCGTCGACCGACCGGATCCCGCTCGCTTATTCTATCTATTCTATGGGCCGGACGATTCGGGATCGCGGGATTTGGCGCACCGCTTATTGCGGGCACTCGGGGCGGAAAAGTTTGCGGTAGCTGGCGCATCCGTGCGTGAAGACCCGGCTAGCCTGGCCGACGAGGCCAGCGCGATGGCGTTATTCGGCGGTCCGCGAGTCATCTGGATCGAACCCGCCGGCGATGAGATCAAGGATGGGGTCGCCAACCTTCTGACCGGAGCATCGGTGGAAAGTCCGGTGGTTGCGATTGGCGGAGCTCTTCGCAAGACCTCCGGGCTCGTGAAATTGGCAGAGTCCCACCCGAAGGCGGTTGCCGCGGCCTCTTATGTTCCCGAGGGCGTCAATGCGAACCGGATGGTGGTTGAATTGGGCCGCGCGGAAGGACTGTCGATCTCACCGGATATTGCCATGCGCATTTCGGAGGCGGCCGGCGGAAATCGAGCGATTGTCGCTGGCGAACTTACCAAATATGCGCTTTTCCTGGATTCGGAGCCAGGCAAGGTTCGTGAATTGGAGCATGCCACCCTTGATCTGCTCGGCGCGGATTCGAGCGAGGCCGACCTGGGAAGGCTGGGCGACCTGGCAATGGTCGGTAACGGCCGCGATTTGCTGGATGAATTGCAGAAGGGAGCGATCGGTCCCGGCGATACGGTAAGCGTCGCCAAGGCGATGCTTCGCCGATTGATGCAAGTCGCCCCCTTGCGGTCGCGTGTGGATGCCGGGGAGCGCCCCGATGCTGTCATGACGTCAATTGGAAGAGCGTTGTTTTTCAAAGACCAAGACACGGTCGGAGCGATGATTCGGCAATGGGACAGTGCGCGTCTGGCGGCTTTGGTCGATCGCACCGCGACGCTGGAAAAGGACTTGATGCTGACCGATCAGCCCAAAATTACGCTGCTGGGAGATGAACTGGTCACCATTGCGCGAGCGGCACGGGTGCGACGCTGACGCGGATCAGAATGGCTCGCCGCTAAGGCGCTGACAGATCATATCCAGTTGGTCCAGCGAACTATATTGCAGCGAGACACTGCCGCCCTGGCCTGCATGAGACACTTTCACCTTGAGGCCGAGCATGTCGCCCAACTGCCGTTCAAGCGCGGCCAGGTCGGCATCCACGGTGGTTGCGCGCATAGCCGGCGGCGTTTTCCCTGCTTGTGTTTCGCTCCTTTGGGTCTTGGCCAGTTGCTCTGCCTGACGAACGCTAAGTCCCTCCCGAACAATTTGCATTGCCAGGTCACTAGGATTTGCGGCCGTCAAAATCGCCCGGGCATGTCCCATACTGAGATCGCCTCGCACTAGCAATAATCTGACATCCTCCGGAAGATCGAGTAATCTCAATAAGTTAGAAATGTGACTACGCGATTTTCCCACTAGTTTACCGATGGCGTCCTGACTATGGCCGTGTCGCTCAACCAGCGCGCGATACCCTTCGGCTTCCTCGACAGCATTCAGATCCTGACGCTGAACATTTTCTATCAGCGCCAATTCGGCCATTCCGGAATTGTCGTCTTCGCGAACGATGACAGGAATCGCGTGCAACTGCGCTTTTTGCGCAGCGCGCCAACGTCGTTCGCCCGCGATGATCAGAAAGTCGTCGCCCTCGGCACGCACCAGGATGGGCTGGATGATTCCGTGCTTCGCAATCGAATCTGCCAATTCCTGAAGCGAGGAATCCTCGAATGTCTTGCGCGGCTGGCCAGGATTCGGCCTGATGCGCGAGATCTCGATCGTTCGAATTCCCGCGCTGCGCAACTCGCCATCCGGTGCTGCGGCACGTTGGGCGTCGCCAAGCAAAGCGCTCAGGCCTCGACCAAGGCCATGTTTCTTTTCACTCACGCCGCTTCAGCCTCCATTGCACGGGAAAGACGCCCCATCACCTCGCGGGCGAGTTTGATATAGGCGGTCGACCCGGGGCACTTGAGATCATAGATAAGGGCGGGAAGACCATGGCTCGGGGCCTCCGACAGGCGAACATTACGCGGTACGATCGTGTCGAAAACTGCTGAGCCAAGACATGCCCTGACGTCATCGGAGACCTGTTGCGACAAGTTGTTTCGGCGATCGAACATCGTGAGGACAACCCCCAGGATTTCCAGCGACGGATTAATCCCCTGACGAACGCGTTCAACGGTCTGAAGAAGCTGGGAAAGCCCTTCGAGCGCAAAAAACTCCGATTGAAGCGGCACCAGCAGTTTCTGCGCAGCAACAAGCGCGTTTAACGTCAACAATCCAAGCGAAGGCGGGCAATCGATCAGCACGACATCCCAGCGTCCTTCGGGCGCGGCGTCCAACGCAATCTTCAAGCGCTCGGTTCGCCTGTCCAGATCGACCAGCTCAATCTCCGCACCCGACAGGTCGACGGTTGCCGGCACGACCTCCAATCGTGGCACCTTGGTCTCCACCGACGCTGCGAGGACGTCTTCGGACCCGATGAGGAGGTCATAGCTTGATTTTTCACGCTGATCGCGACCAATTCCAAGCCCCGTGGAAGCATTCCCTTGCGGATCGAGGTCCACCAGCAGGACCCGCCATCCTATCGCTGCCAATGCGGTTGCCAGATTGATCGCTGTCGTGGTTTTTCCAACGCCACCTTTCTGGTTCGCAACGACGATCCGGATCATGCCCTACCCCTCCGACATACTTGCTCCGCCACCAGGATGGCAGCGTCTGCGTCAGTGCGGCTGGGCACCAGCGCATATCTACCCTGCCATGCCGCGCGCGCGCCTTCCAGTTCCGATTGCGCGGACTTGCCTTTCATCAACAGATATTTCGTGCCGCTGTGGGTCAAATGGCGACTCATTTCGATCAACTTGACAGACTTCGCGACCGCTCGCGCCGTAATGACGTCAAAAGTCCCAGAGGCATTTTGCGCTTTGCATTGCTGGATTGAGAGGTTTTCGAGCGATAGTTCCTTCTTGACGTGGGTGAGGAAGTCAACTCTCAGGCGCCGGGGCTCGATGAGGGTCATGGGGCCTTCGTTGAGAATAGCGACGACCACACCCGGAAGTCCTGCGCCAGATCCGAGGTCCGCCCACCTGCCACTCATTGGTGCTAAGGGAACGAGTTGCGCGCTGTCGAGAATGTGCCGGTTCCAGATTTCCGGAACCGTCGACGACGAGATAAGATTCTGGCTGTCATTTGCCTTGAGAAGAAGCGCGACATAGTCTTCGAGCTTCTCAGTTGTTTCACGTGAAACAGTCCTACCGACTATCCCTTCTAACGTCATGCAGCGCGTCGTGTAATGGCGACGTGGAGCGCCGCAAGCGCGGCAGGCGTAATCCCAGTCACCCGCCGAGCCTGATCGATTGTTGCCGGGCCCGCCTGCTCTAGACGCTCGATTGATTCGTGCGACAAACCCGGGACCGAACTAAACGAAAAACCCGTTGGGATTGCAAACCTCGCATCACGGCGCATCGCTTCCCATTCTCGCGTCTGACGAATAATATATGGAGCGTACAAACTGTCCGCCTGGCCTTCTTGTGTCTCAGCAAACGCAGGAGTTCCGCGCAGTTCAAAATGTGCCTCGATGTTCCGACGACGTTGTGACGAGACACATTCACTGGCAATCGCGGCGGGGCCGAGACGGGTGATTGCATTGTCTGCACGTAACGAAAGGCGATATTCGGCCCGTGCCGTCATCATCCGGTACGGCTCGCTAACGCCCTGCAACGTAAGATCGTCGATCATGACTCCGATATACGACGTCCTCCGATCAAAAATTGCCGGACCCTTGGACAGAACGCTGGACGCCGCATTCAAACCTGCGACCAGGCCCTGTGCGGCGGCCTCCTCATATCCAGTCGTCCCATTGATCTGTCCAGCAAGGTACAGGCCGGCCACGTCTCGATGCTCGAGAAGAGGATTTAGGCGGCGGGCATCGGCGAATTCATACTCAACTGCATATCCCGGTCTCGCAATCTCGACCCGCTCGAGACCGGAGATCGTTCTCAGGAACAAAAGCTGCACATCAGCAGGCAAGGAGGTGCTAACGCCATTGGGATAGACAAGATGATCGCGAAGTCCTTCCGGCTCCAGAAAAATCTGATGCCCCTCACGGTCTCCGAATCGACGAATTTTGTCCTCAATCGAAGGGCAGTAACGGGGTCCACGACCTTCGATCGCACCGGCAAACAATGGTGATTGGTCGAAATTCCGCCGGATGACGTCATGGGTTCGTTCATTCGTGCGTGTAATGGCGCACGCGAGATGAGGAACGGAATCCGACCCAAGCGCCGACAATGTCCAGTATTCCTGGTCGCTCGGCTGCGCAGTTGTACGCGACCAATCCACCGTTCGCCCATTAAGTCGCGGGGGGGTCCCGGTCTTCAGTCGGCCCTGCGCAAGTCCGAGCTCAGAAATCTGGGCCGCCAGGACATTCGACGCTCTATCACCCGAACGGCCACCGCTTACCTTTTCCAAACCGCAAAAGATGGTCGCGGCCAAGAACGTACCGGTCGCAACGATCACCGATCTGGAGCCAATAAAGCGATCGTCGACGAGCAGACCAGTAATTCGACCGCAAACGATTTGCAGCGCCACGGCCTCACCGATGATCAGACTAACGCCGGATGCCTCAACGGAATCGCGAATCGCCTTGGCATAAATCGCACGGTCTGCTTGCACCCTAGGGCCATGAACCGCGCTACCCTTGGAGCGATTTAACATCCGACGGTGGATGGCGGCCTGATCCGCGGCCCGCGCCATTAGCCCATCGTAGACGTCCAATTCCCGGACGAGGTGCCCCTTCCCGACCCCCCCGATCGACGGATTGCAGCTCATCTGACCCATATCTTCAGCACGAAAGGTCACGAGCCCCACACGCACGCCGCAGCGGGCAGCCGCGGCGGCCGCCTCACAACCGGCGTGACCGGCCCCAATCACAAGGACGTCGAACATGTCGGCCGCCTTAGGCGATATTCCTCCGCAGGTGAACCAAAACAGCTTGTTTCACGTGAAACATCATTTCCCGAGACAGAAGCGACCGAACAGGGCGTCGAGCATATCCTCAACCCCGACGCGCCCGGAAAGCCGGTCCAGTGCGTCATTTGCGCTCCGTAGGCCCTCCGCCGTCAGGACAATATCGCATCGACACACCGTCCGTAATCTATCAGCGGCGGAAGAAAGCGCGTCATACTGTCGGCGATTGAGCGCAATTTGCGAACTCTCCAGGGAGATACTCATGCGCGACGGAGGTGATCTTTGCCCACAGCCGATCAATCCCTTGGCCAGTGACCGAAGAAACCGTGATTTCCTCACCGTCGTATTCTGCGACCGCTATCAAATCGGATTTGGGATGGACCATCAGAAGACGGGGGTGCGAAGGTGCGTCGCAAGATGCTCCCAACCAAAGTAGAATGTCGGCCCCGCCAAATTCCTTTTCGGCACGTGCAATCCCGATCCTTTCGACAACGTCATCGCTCTGACGAATTCCGGCTGTATCAATCATGACGAACGGGATACCTGCCATCGTGATAGGGACCTCGATGCTGTCCCGCGTCGTCCCTGGTACGTCGGTCACAATTGCCCGCTCAGCCGCGATCAAAGCGTTCAGAAGGCTTGACTTGCCAGCATTCGTCGGGCCTCCCAATACAACCCGTATCCCCTCTCTCAATGGTTCGGCGCGCGGTGCGTCGAGCGATGCCTGGATCTGGGCTGATATTGCGATCGCCTCGTCCGCCAGGCGTTCCGCATCAACGCCGGTTTCATCCTCGTCGTCCACATAATCGATGGCGGCTTCAGCCTGGGCCGACAATGACACGATGAGATCGCGCCAGACCTCGACCCGCTTCCTCAGTCCGCCTTCCGCCATCTGGAGGGCAGCCTTGCGCTGCACTTCGGTCTCCGCTTCCAAGAGGTCTGCCAGGCCCTCCGCTTCGGTCAAATCAATACGGCCGTTCCGAAGTGCGCGCCGAGTGAACTCCCCCGGTTCGGCAATCCGGAATCCGGGCTGCCCGGCCAACACATCGAGCAAATGATGGACGACCGCCCTTCCGCCATGACATTGATATTCGACGATATCTTCGCCGGTCGCGGAATTGGGAGCAGGAAAAGAGAGGATCAGTGCTTCGTCAATCGCATCGCCGGTGGTCGGATTACGAAGCGTCATCAACGCCGCATGGCGCGGCGCCGGGATGCGACCAGCCAATGCACGCAACCCGTCCAAGACGGCTGGCCCGCTTGTCCGTATAACCGCAATGCCAGCTGGCGGTGCTCCGCTCGAGAGAGCAACAATGGTATCCGCGAAACTCATCGCGGCATCATCGCTCAGATTGCGAAGCCGAGAACCGGCGCGACATCATGCGCACCCTCCCAAATCATTTTTCCGGCAACCCAGACGATAACCGCAAGGCCGATGAAGGCAATCCAGCGATAGCGCTCGATATATTTGGCGATCACATTCGCCGCCAGACCCATCAGTGCCACCGCGAAAATGAGGCCCACGATGAGGATGCCGGGATGCTCCCGAGCCGCCCCCGCGACCGCCAGGACATTATCAAGGCTCATGCTCACGTCGGCGACCGCAACCGCCCAGGCCGCGCTTGCGAAGCTCTTGGCGGGCCGCACGCCGCTATGTTCGTCGCCGACGATTTCCGGCGAACCAGCGCTTTCCTGACTGTGATGAAGCTCGCGCCACATCTTCCACGCGACCCACAAAAGAAGCAGTCCACCCGCAAGGATAAGTCCAACGATTTGAAGGAGTTGCGAGACAACAAGCGCAAAGGCAATTCTCAGAACCAGCGCGGCAATCACCCCGATCAGAATGACTTTCCTGCGCTGCTCCGGCGGAAGCCCGGCGGCCAGCGCGCCGACAACAATCGCGTTATCACCGGCTAGCACGAGATCGATCAGAAGAACCTGAAGAAAGGCCGACATCGCGGCGGGCTCGCCAATGTTCGAAAAATCGCGAACAATCGCAGCCCAAATATCAGCTGGCGAGCCAAGACCCAGGGGATGCGCCGCGATCATCATCGAAAAGAGGTCGGTCATCGGGCAATCATCCTAAAGGTCGCGTGGCCGCAGCGTAGCCGAGCGATCGGCTTCTTGCCAAGCTGATACAAAGGATCCTGACGAGCGAGCGCACGCAGGTCCCGAGCAAGCACGGTGCAAAAAATTATTGGTTCATGCTCGCGAAGAAATCCTCGTTCGACTTGGCGTCCTTCATCTTGTCGAGCAAGAACTGCATCGCGTCGATGGTGCCCATCTGCATGAGGATTTGGCGAAGCACCCACATCTTGCTGAGGGTAACCTGGTCGACGAGCAATTCTTCCTTTCGGGTGCCGGACTTTCCGACATCCAGGCTCGGGAAAATGCGCTTGTCGCTGACCTTACGGTCAAGCACGATTTCGCTGTTCCCGGTTCCCTTGAACTCTTCGAAAATGACTTCGTCCATCTTCGAGCCGGTGTCGATCAGTGCGGTGGCGATGATTGAGAGCGAGCCGCCTTCCTCGATGTTGCGTGCGGCACCGAAAAAGCGCTTCGGGCGCTGCAGTGCGTTGGCATCGACGCCGCCGGTGAGCACCTTGCCCGACGAGGGAACAACGGTGTTGTAGGCACGGCCAAGGCGAGTGATCGAGTCGAGCAGGATGACGACATCCTTCTTGTGCTCGACTAGGCGTTTTGCCTTTTCGATGACCATTTCGGCGACCTGGACATGGCGCTGGGCGGGTTCGTCGAACGTCGAGGAAATGACCTCGCCCTTCACGCTGCGCTGCATGTCGGTGACTTCCTCGGGGCGTTCGTCGATCAGCAGGACGATTAGGAACACTTCCGGATTATTGTCGGTGATGGCGCGCGCGATGTTCTGCAGCAGCACAGTCTTGCCGGTGCGCGGCGGCGCGACGATCAGCGCGCGCTGGCCTTTGCCGAGCGGCGCGACGATGTCGATCACCCGGGCGCTCTTGTCCTTGATGGTTGGATCGAGCGAGTCGAGCTTGAGCTTCTCGTCAGGATAAAGTGGGGTAAGATTGTCGAAATTGACCCGGTGGCGAACCGCATCGGGCTCATCGAAATTGATCTGCGTCACCTTGGTCAGCGCGAAATAGCGTTCGCCGTCCTTGGGCGAACGAATCTCGCCCTCCACGGTATCGCCGGTACGGAGGCCGAATTTGCGGACGACATTGGGGGCGACATAAATATCGTCGGGGCCGGCCAGGTAATTGGCTTCAGGGCTGCGCAGGAAGCCGAAACCGTCGTTCAGGACTTCGATCGTGCCCATGCCCATGATCTCGGCGCCGCTTTCTGCGCGCTCCTTCAAGATCGAGAACATGATGTCCTGCTTACGCAGCGTCGAGGCGCCTTCGACGCCCAGCTCTTCGGCCATCGCGACCAGCTCGGCGGGAGTTTTCTGCTTGAGGTCTTTCAAGTGCATCTGGAGTCTACTTTTGATCGTGAGCCGGAACGAACTGGCGCGGCAGGACACCGCGATAAAGGGAGGTCGCCCCGGCAAAATGGGAAAACGGGCCGGCGCGGCCGTTGGGGCGGCGTTAGGTCTGGCCCTTGGTCAAGTCAATATGGGGAATCAGCCAAGCCAATTCCACCCCGCGCACAGAATCGCCGCGAGAAGAGCGGAAAGCGCCAATGAGGCGGCCCCGATCAGCCGGATGTAAGGCGCAATCATGGCAACACTGCGCGCTGCCAAGGAACGATGCCACGACGGCCACAGCAGCATGAGGAGCGCCGTGAACGCGAGGAACGCACCGATCAGTCGGATCGCCATTGGAAAAGAAAGCAATGGCGCTGCAGCGACGAAGGCTAGGCCGACAGCAAGGCGGGCGCCTGCCTCGATGAAGTTGGCCTGCGGGGTTTGCGCGAAGCGGCCAAGAAAATGGTGGGCCACGCGCTGGCGGAACATGGCGGTTATCCCAAGCACTGCAAGGTAGATTGCCGCCAGCCAGAGCGTGAAAAAGGCGATCGGCAGGATCATCTCGGTCTTAGAATGGGCGAACGATCACCAGCACGACGATAATCGCAGCGGCGATTCCGGGAATCTCGTTCATGATCCTGAGTGTCCGATTTTCGAGGGGCCGCATGCCTTTGGCGAGCTTCTTGCCATAGGCCGTGATCCAGCCCTGATAACCGGTAAGCAGGATGACAACGGCAAATTTGGCAATGAACCAGCCTTCGCGAAAAGCACCGAGATGAACGGCGAGCATCAGGCCCAGTGCCCAGGTGATGAGCATGGCGGGCGCAAGGATGATCGTGCGGGTGCGATCCTCACGTTCGATCCACTGCCGGTCTTCGGCCGAACCAGGCGTCGTCGCATGGTGATAAACGTAGAAACGAGGAAGCAGGAAAAGGCCGGCCATCCAGAAGATAACGAAAGTGATGTGCGCCGCCTTGACCCAAAGGTAGGCGGCACCAAGGAAGCCAACAAGTTCGTTCATCACCGCCCTTTCACCAGCGCAACCAGCTCCTCGACATGCGAAATCGGCGTTTCCTTACTGATGCCGTGGCCAAGATTGAAGATGTGCGGTCGCTCGGCCAGCGCGTCAAGCGCGCGGGCAATGCCATCCCGAAGCGGCCGTCCGCCGGCAAGCAGCGCGAGCGGATCGAGATTGCCTTGGACGGGCATGTCGGCAGGCAGGTTGCGATGCGCCCAGACCGGATCGACGGTCTCGTCGAGGCCGATCGCATCGACCCCGGTTTCGCGAGCATATGCGCCCAATTTGCCGCCTGCGCCTTTCGGGAAGCCGATAATCGGAACGGTCGGGTGACGCTTTTTGAGCTCGGCGACAATCCAGGCATTGCGGAAAACGACATAGCGCTCAAACTGTGACGGCGAGAGGCTGCCGGCCCAGCTGTCGAACAGTTGGACGGCGTCAACGCCGGCTTCGATCTGGCCGGAAAGATAGTCGACGGTAACCCGGGCGATCATGTCCAGAATCGCGTCCATCTTTCCGGGATCGGCGTAGCCAAGGGTGCGCGCCTCGGCCTGTTCGCGGCTGCCTTGACCCGCGATCATGTAGGTTGCGACCGTCCACGGACTGCCGGCAAAGCCGAGGAACGTGGTCGCCGGTGCAAGCTGTGCCTTGACCAGCCGGACCGTCTCGTAAATCGCGTCGAGACGCTCCATCGCCGGCTTGAGGTCGCGGATCCGCGCTTCGGCCATGCGGGGCGCAAGGCGAGGGCCTTCGCCAGCCTCAAACCACAGGTCCTGGCCGATCGCGTAAGGAACGATCAGGATGTCGGAAAAAAGGATCGCGCCATCGAAGGCGAAACGACGCAGCGGCTGCAGCGTGACATCGGCTGCCGCGGCGCTGTCATAAACCAGCTCGAGGAAACCGCCTTTGTCGGCGCGCAAGGCGCGATACTCGGGCAAATAACGGCCAGCCTGACGCATCAGCCACATCGGCGCGGGATCGCGTCGCTGGCCGCGCAAAACGGCGAGCAATGGTTGGTCGACAAGTTCCGATCCGAGAGGCGAAGGCGCCACCTCTTTCTCCCTTATATATTTAGAAGAGATTCTTAGATTGATATTGATATTGGTCGCTTGATAGCGGGGTTTAGTCGCGCGTCCCGGCTTTGCCAACAGACAGCCGCAACAATGAATGGCGCGAATCCGGCGAGTCGCGATGATTCGCTCCCATGATTTACAGCTGTGTTGGTGGCGACCATGGGCTGTGGACAGCTTGGGGGCGAGAGAATGGAGAAACCCGGACGGCCAATCGGACTTGGCCTGCCCCCAGATTCGCGGCTAGGCGACTCACCGACTTATCCACAAGGTTGTCCTTTTCCCGATGTCGATCGTCCTTGCCTCCTCCAGTCCCATCCGTCGTTCCATGTTGGAAGCGGCCGGCATTCCGCTTTCCGTGGATCCGGCGAAGGTCGATGAGGATGCGATCAAGCAAGGTCATGATGGTGGGGATCGAACGCTTGCTCTTGCGTTGGCAGAAGCCAAGGCGCTGGAAACCGCCTCGCGCCTCTCGGGAAAATGGGTGATCGGCGGAGATTCGATGATCAGCGTCGAGGGCCGCCGGTTCGACAAGCCGCGTGACCGTGCGGAGGCCGAAGCGCACCTTGCGGCGTTTTCAGGTAAGGAAATGATTCTCACCAGTGCGGTCGCTTTGGCACGCGACGGCGTGGTCGACTGGTCGCTGGCGGATCAGGCAAGGCTCCAAGTGCGACATTATAGAGACTCTTTCATCCACAATTATCTCGATGCGGAATGGCCAGCAGTTTCCTATTGCGTCGGCGTGTTCCGGATGGAGGGCGCCGGTGTCCAACTGTTTGACCGGA
Organism: uncultured Alphaproteobacteria bacterium; assembly: GCA_963843855.1. Taxonomy (GTDB): domain Bacteria; phylum Pseudomonadota; class Alphaproteobacteria; order Sphingomonadales; family Sphingomonadaceae; genus Sphingomicrobium. The sequence continues at coordinate 106,124 of CAWJMA010000006.1, read as the reverse complement.
TTGAGGGAAATCATTTCACCATCCTGGGGTTGCCGTTGATGCCCTTGCTGGGCGCACTTCGCGAACGTTTGTTGCTGGCGTCATGACGTCATCGCCGACCGCATCGGGGGCGCCATCAGCGAGTTACGCCCATGTGATCGGCGATCCGATTGCGCACAGCAAGTCGCCGATCATTCACCGCTTCTGGCTCGATTCGCTGGGCATCGAAGGAGATTATTCGGCCGTCCGCGTGCCGCGCAGCGACCTACCTTCCTATGTCGCCCGCGAGCGCCAGCTTTCGGAATGGCGCGGCTGCAATGTCACCATGCCGCTCAAGCTGGACGCCTTGCTCCTTGCCGATGAAGCGACCGACCGAGCCGCCGCTGCGGGGGCCGCCAATATCCTGGTCCCGCGCGACGGAAAGTTGATTGCAGGCAATAGCGATGTTGGCGCGGTGATGGCGCTGGTTTCGCCTTGGATCGGCAATGGCGCGCCTGATGGAATTGTCGTGCTTGGCAATGGCGGCGCCGCGCGAGCCGTTCTGGTGGCGCTACGCTATCTCCAGGTCGAGCAGGTGCGGCTTCAGGCGCGCGACATGGCTGCCGCGCTCGCCCTGGCGGTGGAATTCGGGCTTCCAGAAGGGCCGAGCCCGTTCGACCGGCCGGTCGATCTTGGCGGGCTGGTCAATGCGACCCCGCTCGGGATGGCGGGCCACCCCGCGTTAGAACTAGCTATTTCGACGATGCCGGAAGGTGGCTGGGTGATGGATATGGTCACCGATCCCACCGAGACCGAATTGCTCAGACAAGCGCGTTTAGCTGGCCTTAAGACTGTGGACGGCATTGCCATGCTGGTCGAGCAGGCCGCGGCCTCGTTTGAACTGTTCTTCGGAAAAAGCCCGCCGCGGGAACGCGATTCTACGTTGCTGGAGATGCTGCGATGAAGAAAGTTGCGCTGACCGGGTCAATCGGAATGGGCAAGTCGACGGTCGCCGCAATGTTTGCGGCGCGAGGCGTTCCCGTGTTCGATGCCGACGCCGAAGTGCGTGCCTTGCAGGGTCCTGGCGGTGAGTTGGTGGCGCCGATTGCCGCCCGCTTCCCGGATGCGATGCGTGACGGCGCGATCGACCGCGATATGCTGGCCGCACTTGTACTCGCGAACCGTGACGAACTGTCGGTCCTGGAAATGATCGTGCATCCCAAGGTTACCGAACGGCGCGAGGAATTCATCCGCAACCATCGCGGCGCGCCAATCCTGCTGTTCGACATTCCCCTGTTATTCGAGAGCGGCAGCGATCGCGCGTTCGATACGGTGATCGTGGTATCGGCACCCGCTGACGTGCAGCGGAACCGCGTGCTTGCCAGGCCCGGCATGAATTTGGACAAATTCGAAAAAATCATGGCTCGGCAAACGCCCGACAACGTCAAGCGCGACCGAGCCGATTTCATCATCGACACAAGCGAAAGTCTTGCTGACACCGAGGCCGAAGTGGCTCGCATCCTGGCTTGCCTCCAGCATTGAGTCGGCGCAAGGATTGCCGGCATGCGCGAAATCATCTTCGATACCGAGACCACTGGGCTCGACCCCGCCGGGGGCGACCGGATGGTAGAAATCGGCTGTGTGGAAATGATCAACCGGGTCGAAACGGGTCAGACCTTCCACGCTTATTTCAACCCTGAGCGATCGATGCCTAGCGAGGCCGAACGCGTTCATGGGTTGAGCGAGATTTTCCTTAGCGACAAGCCGCTGTTCGCCGATCTGGTAGACGATTTCCTAGAATTCATCGGCGACGCGCCGTTGATCGCGCACAATGCCTCGTTCGACTTCGGATTCCTCAACAATGAGATGAAGCTTTGCGCTCGCCAGCCGGTATGCCTGACCCGAATGGTAGATACACTCGTTCTTGCACGATCTCGGCACCCCGGCGCCAAACATAGCCTTGATGCCTTGTGCACGCGCTTCGGTGTCGATCGCAGCCAACGTGTGAAGCATGGCGCGCTCCTCGATGCGCAGTTGCTGGCGCAGGTCTATGTCGAACTGACCGGTGGCCGGCAGATCGGTCTGGGTCTTGCTGCAGAAACGAGTGACGCAGCTCATTCCGGGACGGCGGTCTCTCCGCCCATCGATCGCCCGGCGCGCCCACCGCGACCGCACTCGGCCAGTGACGCGGAACTTCAGCGCCATCGAGAATTCGTTGCCTTGATGGCCAACCCCTTGTGGGATCGCCTCGCGACCACGATTTAAGATTCGTCCCGACTGCGCCGCTGCGTGGCCGGGCAAGCGAAAGGAACCCAGAAAGTGAACGTTCGTGTCGCTGGCCATCAGGTCGATACCGGAGAAGCCCTACAGTCCCATGTCCAGCAGCGTATCGCGGCGCTTGCCGACAAATATTTCGACCGGGGGATTTCAGCGACCGTCACGTTCGGCCGCGCTCCGCACGACGATTTTTCCTGCGACATCATTGCGCCGGTCATGCAGGGCGTTGTCCTCAAGGCGTCAAACAAAGCGGGCGACGCCCACATTGCGTTCGATGGCGCGGCCAACAAGATCGAGCGCCAACTAAGCCGCTATGTCGACCGCCTTCGCAATCATAAGAATGGCGCGGCGGACACATTTGTCGAAAATGCGGGATACACCGTGTTCGCGTCGGTGCCGGAAGCGACCGTGCCGACGCATCCCGCCGTGATTGCGGAAACCAAGGTTGATATTCCAAGTGCGACGGTCGGCGATGCGGTGATGATGCTGGACCTGCGCAATACCAACGCATTGATGTTCAAGAACGCCAAGAGCGGCTCGTTCAACATGGTATACCGACGGGACGATGGAACGATCGGCTGGGTCGAACCGCAACCGTAATGAATTTTGCTCCCCGATCGCTTATGGGTGATCCTGTTGATTCTTTGATGCGAAGTGATTGCAATGCGCCTGTGTGAGTTCCTGGACTTCGATTCAATTCGTGCCGACCTCGGGGTCGGCAACAAGCGGCAATTGCTGCAGATGCTCGGTCAGATTGCCGGCGGACGGCTGGGCTTCGATCCGGCGGTGATTGTCGATTCGATCGTCGAGCGTGAACGCCTTGGAACGACCGGTTTCGGCCGCGGGGTCGCAATTCCGCACGGCAAGGTCGAAGGGCTCGATTCGATCTACGCTATGGCGGTTCGATTGGCCGAGCCAGTTGAGTACAAGGCCATTGATGGTGCAAAGGTCGACCTCGTCTTTCTTTTGCTGTCGCCGCCCGATGCCGGGGCTGCGCACCTCAAGGCGCTTGCCGCAATCAGCCGCGCGGCGCGAAGCGACACGACCCTGGAAAAGTTGCGCGGAGCGCGAAGCCGTGACGCGCTCGCCGCAGTGCTGATGGCGGTCGACGAACGCGATGCCGCCTGAATCTGACAAAGCCGGGGGCGTCGAATCGCATTTCCGCAGGCTGGAGGCGCTCTATGCGTCCGCGCCGATCAACCGAATGTTCGAATCCCGGCTCGAACTTCTCGCGCCGGGGCAGTCGATCATCCGTTTTACCGTGGCACCGAGCGTTTTCCATGCTGCAGGTGCGGCGCACGGCACAATCTATTTCAAGATGCTCGACGACGCCGCATTCTACGCCGCCAACAGCCTGGTTAGCGACCGCTTCCTTCTGACCACCGCCTTCAACTTGCATTTCACCAAAGCGCTTCGCGAAGGGCCGGTGGTTGCCGAAGGTCGTTGGATCAGCGGCAAGCGACGCGTGTTCGTCGCTGAAGCGCGAATCGTGGATTCTGAAGGAGAGGAATGCGCGCGTGGCACCGGGACCTTCCTGCGCTCCCACATCGCGCTGTCCGGCCTTGACGGCTACCGACCGGCGTGAGCGAACGTCTGCCGTCGCATCTGGAGGCTGGCGCATTGCTTCGGCGGGTCGACGGCGCGGGTGGATTCGGGGCGATTCTGCACCGAGGTGACCGGGAACGGGGCTCGCTTGTCGTCCTGATCCTTGAGCGCGGTGCAGTCCACAGCCTGTTAGAACGAAGGCTTCAACCTGACTTTTCGTACCAGTGGGCCGCCCAGGATGCCAAAGGTTGCGACTGGACGATTCTTCGACGCGACAGGACGAGAATCGATCCCGATTGCTGGTTAATCGAACTGGACGTCCCGGATGCGGAACGATTCACCGCTGAAATGACCCTTGTGGGTTGATTGGCCCGGAAGGGACCGCCAAACGCTCTCCCTAACGAGCGCGGGGGGCATCTTTTTCGGCAATTCGGCCGGTGCGATGCCACGCAGACGGGGAGATGGTCCCGGTCCCGATTGCTGTCACGGTAGGACAGCTCGAGGCCCGAAAGCCACTCACCGCACGGTTTCGGTTTTTCATGATTTCGACGTTTCGATCCGCTTTGTTTGTGATTGCAGCAGTGAGCGCCTCGCAAGTGGCGCCGGCCCAGGTTCAGAAGGATTCCGAGCCCCTGATTGCAAGCGGATCGACAGTCCTGCCGACGCAGGTGGTCCTTCAACCCATTCCGGCTAGCGCCATGCTGACCGACCGGCTCTCCCCAATAACGCAAACCGACGTCGAGGATATCGTTGCCGTCCAGGAAGACGTTATCGAGCCGGAAGTTGCCAAGGATGCGTCACTTGGGGAGCAGGTCGCGGCACTTCGCAGCAGCGACGCCGGTGGGCGCGACATGGAATGCCTGGCGGTCGGCGTGTACTTTGAAGCGAAAAGCGAGTCGCTTGAAGGCCAATTGGCTGTCGGGCACGTCATTGCCAACCGGGCGAAATCAGGTCGCTTCCCGTCGTCATATTGCGGTGTCCTGTTCCAGCGCAGCCAGTTCAGCTTCGTTCGGGGAAAGAGTTATCCGAGTATCGCGCGATCCGGTCGCCAGTGGCAGAATGCCGTGGCAATCGCCAAAATCGTCGATTCCGAGCTTCATGCTTCCCCGGTCGGCAAGGCGTTGTTCTTTCATGCCAAGCGCGTCTCGCCGGGCTGGCGCCTGACTCGCGTCGCGAACATCGGGAACCACGTCTTCTACCGTTAAGGCGCTTTTCTTCGTTCTCCTATCGTTCTAATCCGGCGGCGATGAGCTTCGCCGTGATCGATCCGACCTGCTTTGCCGACCAGCCGCCGATCGCGGCCGAAGTGGCGCGGGGGGTCACGCGACTATTCTGTCGCCGCGACTGGTTTGCGATGTGCGAGGTCCCCCTACCCAACGGCCGCCGCGCTGATTTGATGGCAATCGACGCCAAGGGCCATCTCACGATCGTGGAAATAAAAGTCAGTAAGGCCGATCTGATCGGTGACTCAAAATGGCGCGAGTATCTGGATTATTGTGACCGGTTTTTCTGGGCGGTGCCGCAGCATCTTTGCACGATCCTGGAAGGTGAGGACTTCATGCCGAACGAGGCCGGCCTGCTGGTCGCCGATCGCTATGACGCGGCCGTCCTTCGCGAAGCGGCGATGAGCCCGCTGGCGCCGGCCAGGCGCAAATCCGAATTGCTCAATTTCGCTCGTCGGGCGGCGCGGCGTCTGTCCGCCCAGATCGACCCGACGCTGGGCTTAGCAAACTAGCGGGCTGGTGCGGCGACCTTCGGCTTCGGCCGTCTTACTGTTTCGATGAGGCGCAGTAGCTCCGGGTTTCGATTGTCGCGTTTGGCGTATTCGCGCGCGCTATAGCCGGCCGCGAAGTCGCGCTTGTCGGGGTCGGCCCCATTTTCGAGCAATAATCTGACGATTTGCTGCTGGCGCTGGTTGACCGCGACAACCAGCGGGCTTTCGCCGCGCTTGTTGACGCGATTGACGTCGGCGCGGCTTGCGATCAGCCGGACGACCCCTTCGCCATATCCGGCGCGCGCCGCCAGGATCAACGGGGTGTCACCATCGGGGCCTGCAACGTTGGGATCAGCCCCCTTGGCCAGCAGGAAGCCGATCCAGTTACCATTCCTCTTGCGCACAACGATGTGGAGTGGCGCGTCGCCATCGGCGCCACGCTGGTTGAAGATATTGGTGCCATTGCGCTCGGCAATCGCATAGGCCTTGCTGCCCTCGTCGTCCTTCAGCGCATTGATAAATTCCAGGCCGTCATTGCCAAGGATCTGGCTGGTTGCCGGGGCCGCGACGATGCTGACCCCCAATGCCATCATTCCAATCAACCCGCGCCGCATCAAAAACTCCTCGCTTCCCGCTCTTGCTATGCGGTCTTTGCCAGACCATGGCTACACGTTCGATGAACGAGAGAAAACCCTTCTGGGAAAAGCCTTTGGAAGCGCTCGACCGCGGCGAATGGGAAGCGCTGTGCGACGGCTGTGGACGATGCTGCGTCAACAAGCTGGAAGATGAAGAGACCGGCGAGATCTACCCCACCAACGTCGCCTGCAAGTTGTTAGATCGCAAGAACGGGACGTGCGGCGACTATAAGAATCGCAAGAAGCTGGTTGCCGATTGTGTGGTGTTGAAGCGTGATCGGCTGCACGAACTGGAATGGCTTCCATCGACCTGCGCTTATCGCCTTCGATACGAAGGCAAGCCGCTTTACGACTGGCATTATTTGATATCGGGCAGCCGCGAGAGCGTTCACGCTGCGGGGCAATCCACGCGCGGCTGGACCGTCAGCGAGATCGATGCTGGCGACCTGGAATGGCACCTTGTCGACCGCCCGCTTTGATCATCCCGGACTGCCGTGGCCGGTCGCGCTGATCGTTCACCCCCGTGCCCGTCGTTTGCGATTGCGCCTCGATCCCGACCGTGGCGAGCTTCGCCTGACCTGCCCGCCGCGGTCGAACAAGCGCTCGGCGCTGGCGTGGGCAGCAACCCAGCGGGATTGGGTTGAGACACAGATTTTCGCACTGCCGCCCGGCGAGCGGTTCATCCCGGGAGCGAAGATTCCGTTTGATGGCAAGGATGCTGCTCTGCATTGGGTCGAGCATGCGCCGCGGACTGTCATTTTTGACGGCAACACGATCTCCGCCGGCGGCCCGATCGAGACTTTTGCTCCGAGAATAGAGCGCTGGCTCCGTCAGCAAGCCAGGGATTTTCTATCGAAAGAAACCGCGCTGGCCGCCGCCCGTGCCAGGGTCACAATCCGCGCGGTGTCGGTCGGCGACGCCGGAACGCGCTGGGGAAGCTGCTCCACCGCGGGCGCGATCCGGTACAATTGGCGTTTGGTCATGGCCCCGCAGGCGGTTCGAACATGGGTGGTCGCGCATGAAGTCGCGCACCGGCTGCATATGGACCATTCCCCCGCTTTTCATGCGGCAGAGGCGCGGATTTACGACGGTGACTGCCGGGCGGCGCGGTTAGAATTGCGCCGCATCGGGCCGCGGTTGAAGAGGATCGGTCGGCTGGGCTGAGCGCGGCGGTCCCTGCGAAGGGACTTGTTCGCGGGGTATTTGCCGAGGCGCTGCGCGAGGTGGCGGCGGGCTGTTGAAAATGCGGTCGAGTTCGCTCTGGTCCGGCCCGCGACCCGAGGGCGCGGCTGGCGGCGGTGCCATCGGGTCGCTCGGCGGACTACCGATCGGCATCCCGTTCTCGTCGACCAGCGGCTCGAGCATATTCTCGTCAGTGGGGACGCCCCAGGTTTCTTCATCGGGCTCGAGCTGCCAATCGGGCAGCGGCACTTCGGTTTCGAATTGTTCGATTGGACGATTGGCGACTGCATCTCGCATGAAATCGGCGAAAGCGCGCGCCGGGGCAGTGCCGCCCTGCAAGCCGGCGACCGGCCTGGCATCATCGCGTCCCATCCAGATCCCGGTGGTCAGGCCGCTGGAGAATCCAATGAACCAGCCATCCTTGTTCGATGTCGTCGTCCCCGTCTTGCCGGCGACGGGCCGACCGATACTGGCGGCGCGACCGGTTCCGCTGAGCACCGCCGATTGCAGTAGGTCGGTCATTCCAGCCGCGACCCACGGCGCGACCAGGACGCGCTCCTCCATACCCTCGTGCTGGTAAAGCAGCCGACCGTCGGCAGTGACGACCTTGCGGATAGCGTAAGGCATGACAGAATTGCCGCGATTGCTGACCGACGCAAAGGCGCGCGTCATGTCGATTAAGCGGACTTCGCTGCTGCCAAGCACCATCGCGGGATAAGTCGAGATGTTTGTCCCGACGCCAAAGCGGCGAGCCATGTCGGCAATCGTTCCGAAGCCGAATTGGGCCCCGATCTTCGCGCTGATCGTGTTGATCGACCGCGAGAAGGCCTCGCGAAGCGTGATCGGGCCAGCGTTGGTTCGAGTCGAATTGCGCGGTGTCCAGCCGTCAATCGTAAACGGCTCGTCGACGACCATGTCGGTCGGCTTCATGCCGTTCTCAAGCGCGGTGAGATAGACGAACAATTTGAAGGCGGAGCCCGGCTGACGCTCGGCCTGAGTCGCCCGATTGTAGATCGAACGGACATAGTCGCGTCCGCCCACCATTGCCCGAACCGCGCCGTCGCGATCCATCGACACCAAGGCACCTTGCGCGCCGCTGGGCGCGTTGGCATTGATTGCCCGGCTTGCGGCGCCCTGCATCCGGACGTCAAGCGTGGTGTAGACGTCGATGGGTTCGGAGGTTTCGTCGATCAGAGTATCGAGTTGGGGCAGCGCCCAATCGGTGAAGTAACGCGCGCTGTTTTGCGCGGAGGCCGGCTGCAACCGGATCGTCGCGGGATCGATCATGGCCGCTGCAGCCGCCGAAACATAGCCTGTCTTGACCATCGTGGCGATCACCACGTTGGCGCGGCCGCGTGCCGCATCGATATCGGCGGTTGGCGAATAGTTGGACGGCGCCTTGACCAGACCGGCGATGATCGCGGCTTCACCCAAGCTGAGGCGATCGGCGCTATGTCCGTAAAAGGTGCGGCTGGCTGCATCGATGCCGTAGGCACCGCCCCCGAAATAGACACGATTGAGATAGAGTTCGAGGATCTGATCCTTGCTGAACTTGCGTTCAATCGCCAGTGCAAGGACGGCCTCCTTGACCTTGCGTGCGAAAGTCTGGGTGTTGGTCAGGAAGATGTTGCGCGCAAGCTGCTGCGTAATGGTCGAGCCGCCCTGCTTCCAGCGACCCGAGTCAAAGCGCACCTTGATCGAACGTGCGACGCCGATCGGGTCGACCCCGATATGATTGCGAAACCGTCGATCTTCGACCGAGATCATCGCCGCCCGCATCGTCGCGGGAATTTCATCGTAGCGCAGCCAGCGTCCAAACGTCGGGCCCATGGACACCAGCAAGGTTCCGTCCGCCGCGCGGACGCGGACCATCTGGCCAAGATCGCTGCGCTGGGTCAGCTCGCTGTAACTGGGCAGGGATCGGTAAGCGAAGCCGACGGCAATGCCGAGGATCAACAGTCCGACAAGTCCGATTGAGACCAGAATTTTGGCGGCGGTGGCGAGCTTGCTGCCACCCATTTTCGATGCGGTTTTTACCATGCGGTGTCAGTGACTAGGGGCAGCCGACGGGGGCGACAAGTAGGGGATTCAATCGTCGTCGTCGGGATTGAAATCAAGCGCCGCCGAATTGATGCAGAAGCGCAGGCCCTCGGGGCCCGGACCGTCGGGAAAGACATGGCCCAAATGCCCTTCGCATCTGGCGCAGCGTACTTCGGTTCTGACCATGCCGTGACTGACGTCGCTCTTCTGGTCGACCGCCGCGTCGCCCATCGGCTGGGTGAAGCTGGGCCAGCCCGATCCGCTGTCATATTTGTCGTCACTGCGGAACAGCGGCGTGCCGCAGGCGGCACAGCGATAGTCGCCGTCGGACTTGTTATTCAGTAGGTCGCCACTGCCCGGCGGCTCGGTCCCCGCCTGGCGAAGGATCCGATATTGCTCGGGCGTCAGTTTCGAGCGCCATTCGGCATCGGTCAGCCTGGTTTCGCCACTGTCGCTCATCCGCACTCTCCCGGCCGTCGGTTCGGTAAGCTGACCTTAACCATGTTTTCATCCCTTCCCAATAGTGTGCGGCGCATGATGGGCCCAAAAACTGCCCTGCCGTTGTTTGCCACCCTGCTTCTCGGGGCGTTCGTCGTGCCCGCCGATGCGCCGGCGCAATGTCGGCTGTGCAGCAAGCCCGAAACGCAGCGCGATGAAGGTCCGACAACCGGCCCGATCCGAATCGATGTCGAAGCACGGCTCGACTTCGATCAACTGATCATGCTCGATTCGCGAGGCCAGGGGAGCGCGCGCTTGAATCCCGACGGAAGCACATCGACGACGGGCTCGCTTGGCGCGATGACCGGACGGACCATGGTCGGAAGTGTGACGGTGCGCGGAGAGCCGGGCCGTCTCGTTCGAATCGACTTGCCCGCCTCGATCGCCCTTTACGGTCGGATCGGCGGCAACCTGACGCTTACCCAGCTGAAAAGTGACCTCGACGCGGCACCGCGTCTCGATTCGCAAGGCCTGCTGCAATTCCGCTTCGGTGGCGAGCTTCAGATACAGGGCGATATGGAAGGCGATTATCGCGGCGACGTGCCCATCACCGTTGACTACCTCTGAAGACGCATCCGATCCGGAGCAAAGGTCAACGGCGCATTAACCAAAGACTTGAGCAAAGCCGTAAGCGCTCGCGGTTAATGACAGGATCACGGATGACCGGGCCAACCCAGTCGCCGCTCGGACAATGGAACCTGTGGGGATTTTTATATGACCAAGTTTGCTAAGATCGCGGCTGTTGCCGCTGCCGTCCTGACCACTACGCCGGCGTTTGCCGCACCGGTCAGCGTCACCGGCGCCGCACCGTCGGCTTCGGCTCGTATCGTCAAGCCGCTGACGCTAACCGCGACTGGTTCGCTGAACTTCGGCACCATCGTGATGAACAGCGTGACCGCAGACCAGAATGTCAGCCTTGCCGCCAACGGCGCGCTGACGTGCGGGGCGCAGCTCGTTTGCGCAGCGACCGGTACCGTGCCGACGTACAACGTCACCGGTACGCAGGGCCAGACGGTCTCGATCATCAAGAACACGTCGGTCCTGACCGGTTCGAATGGTGGCTCGCTGACGCTGACTCCGGTCGGCGCAGCTTCCGTCGTTCTCGCTAACTCGGGTTCGCCGGGCAGCGACTTCAACATCGGCGGATCGCTCGTGATCGGCGCAGCGACCATCGATGGTCTCTACACCGGTTCGGTCAACGTCCAGGTCGACTATAACTAATCTGGCTAAATTTTCGCCGTCATTGACGACGAAACGAAGGGGTTGTCGGCTTGAACCGGCAGCCCCTTTTTCATGGATGATGTGATTTCTGCCCGATCAACGCTCGTGGTTAGCGTTAAAGTAACCATTTCCGACCAATCTCCTCCGAAACGGATCAAGTGGAGATGGTTGATGACCCTCGTGCGTAAATTTCTCTCGATCGCTGCGGCGTTCTCGCTGTTGCTCGCCGCGCCCGCGCCGGCCGGTGTCGGTGACCTGTTGGTCGCGCCGACGAGAAAATCATCCTCAATGGGTCGCGCGGCGCGGAAATCGTGCTCAGCAACATTGGCGAGGAGGTCGCCACCTACCGCGTCTCTGTCGAACTGCGGCGCATGACGCCGGCGGGTGCACTAGAAGAGGTGCCGGCCGCCAGCGATCGGGAGAAGATCGCGCAGGACATGATTTTCTATGCACCGCGGCGGGTGACGATCGCGCCGAACCAGCCCCAGACAATCCGGATTGCCGCGCGCGCTCCGCAGGGGCTGGCCGATGGAGAATATCGCGCGCACATTCTGTTTCGTGCTGTGCCCAAGCCGCGCCCGGTCGCACCAAAACAGGAAGTGAAGGGCATCGGTTTCGAACTGATCCCCGTCTACGGAGTGACGATTCCGGTCGTCGTGCGGCTCGGCAATCTCCAGGCTAGCGTCGGGATTGCCAACGTCTCGCTGACGAAGATCGATGGCAAGCCCGCCGTTGCGCTCGACCTCGTGCGCGGCGGCGACCGTTCGGTGTACGGCGACGTGCGTGTCTTCAAGGCGGGGATCAGGGATCCGATCGCCCAGCAGCGCGGCGTCGCGGTCTATACTGAAATCGGACAACGCCATCTCGTCATTCCCGTCAATCCGGAGCTCGCAGCCTTGGCGAACGGGCCCGTCACGGTCGAATTTGTCGAAGTCAGCGACAGTGGAACCGTGCCGATGGCTTCCACCTCGGCGGTCCTGCGCTAGGAAGGCTGGGGGACAAGGGGAAAATCGGTGCGTTTCCGTTGGCAGCGGGGCTTCGATGCCCTCGCTCTCGCGGCGCTGGCTTCGGTCGGCACCCCGGCTGCAATCGGCGCTAACGCAACCAGTGACCAATGGGTTGCTGATCCTGATTCGCAATATCTCCTGGATGTCGATATCCGGACCACGCGCCTTGGCCAGGGCGTTCGCGCCTATCAGACGCCGCAAGGCGCCTGCTTGGTGATGGGCGATTTCATCGATGCGCTCGACCTCCCCCTTGAGGTCGATGTTTCGGCCGGCACGATGCAGGGTTGGGCGATCAAGGAAACCAACAAGCTGATGGTCGACCGGACCAAAGCGACGGTACGGTTCGGTGAGAAGGCGGAGGAACTCGCCGCAAACGCGGTCCGTGATGTCCCGGAAGGATGGTGCGTCGATACGGCAGCATTGGGACGGTGGTTCGGCCTGTCGCTTAAACCGAAACTATCGGGATCCGCGTTGACCATTGATTCTGAGGCAAAGCTGCCCGTCGAACTGGCTGCGGAAAGGCATCGCCGGGCTGCCCAGCTGAAAAAACATGCGTCGGTCGAGCTCAGTTCGCTGCCTCAGGTCAAACTGCCCTATCGAATGTGGCGCCGACCGGCCATGGATTTCGTGGTCAGCGGCGGCGTGACTTATCGCGCGGCCACCGGAACGCGAATTGATCGTCGCGCAGCCGTGTACGCAGCAGGCGAAATCGCTCAACTCTCTTACAATGCGCAGATTTCGACCGATGATCGCGGATCGCCCCAGGTCGCGCGCTTCCGGGCATTCCGATCGGATCCTGATGGCGGCCTGCTCGGCCCCTTGAATGCTACCAATTTCGAGTTTGGCGATGTGTCGGGGCGAAGCAGCAAACTGCTCGGTTCGGGCGCATCGGGACGCGGGTTCGCCGTCACCAACCAGCCTTTGTATACCCCGTCGACCTTCGATCGCACTCGTTTTGAAGGAGATTTGCAGCCAGGATGGGAAGCCGAAATCTACCGGAATGGCCAGTTGCTCGGCTTCGCTTCGTCCGACGGGTCGCAGCGTTACATCTTCGAGGACGTTCAGCTCGTCTATGGCGACAACCAGATCGACATTATCCTCTACGGCCCACAAGGCCAGATCCGCACGCGCACCGAAAACGTCAATGTCGGACAGGAAAACGTACCGCCCGGCCAATTGTGGTATTGGGTCGGTGCCAACCAGCCCGGGCGAGACCTAGTCAATTTTCAGCGCACGCCCGACACGTCGGATCGTCCAAAAGCACAGGCGACTGCAGCTGTTGCGTACGGAATCGACAAGAACACGTCGGTTTCGCTCGTCGTCCAGTCGGTGCAGCTCGAAGATGAGCGCCTAACCTACGTCGAAGGCACGATCCGGCGTTCGATCGGGCGCGCCCTGATCGAAGTGGCGGTAGCCCGGGACGACAAGGGCGGGATGGCAACACGTGCCCAATTGCTCACGCAACTCGGCAACGTCAGCCTAAGTGCGGAGGCGATTGCGGCCAATGATTTTCGGCTGAACGGCGTCCGCGAAGCGAAATATCGCGAGGCGCGGGTTACGCTTGATGCGCCGGTCAAATTTGGCCGAACGCTCATCCCGTTGCACGGCGACGTGCGCTATCGCGACCGCGGCGACAATGGTCGGCAACTCGAAGCTGCGATGCGATTGTCCAGTCATATCAACCGCTTCAATCTATCCGGCGAAGTCCGATACCGGAAGCAATGGACGCCTGGCGCCGATGCTCCGCCCGACGAGCTCGAGACCACGTTGCTGGCATCCGGCCGAATTGGCGACGTCAGGCTTCGCGGATCGGGAACGTGGAATGTCCTGCCACAAGGCGAATTCAGAAGTGCTGAAGTGTCGGCTTATTGGTCGGCGTCCGAAAAGGCCGATTTCGAGGCAGCGGTCATTTACGAGGCCTCGTCACGTATGGCGCGTGGCCGGCTCAGCCATATTCGCCGCTTCGATACGATGGCCTTGGCAGTGACGGGCGAAGCGGCGACTGATGGGTCGCTGGCGGTCGGATTCAACCTGAACTTCTCACTCGATCCGTCGTCGCGCGGCGTTCGACTGTCGCGCCAACCACTTGCTAGTGCCGGAGCAATTCGTGCGACGGTGTATCGCGATCTCAACGATAATGGACGCCGCGATGCCGGTGAACCGTTTGAAAAGGGCGCACAGGTCACGACCGGTCCACGGCTGGCTGAGCGGACCACCGATACCAATGGCTCGGTCTTGATCCCTGGGCTAACCAATTACATTCCGGTCGCGGTAGGTATCGATAGCAGCAGCCTGGCCGACCCGACCCTGGCGCCGAAAAAGGCGCTTCAGGTCGTCACGCCGCGCCCGGGTGTTGCCGCCGAAGTTGAAATCGGGCTGGTCGGCGCCGGCGATATCGAAGGCAGTATCGTTCGCGGTGATGGCGAAGGGTTTGAAGGTCTCGACATCGAATTAGTCGACGAAAGCGGCAAGGTCATCGGAACGACCCGGAGCGACTATGACGGCTTCTTCCTGTTCGAGCGCGTGGCGTACGGGAAATATGTCATTCGCCTTGCTGCGGAGAGCGCGAAGATAGCTCAGCTCGAGCGAAACCTGGGCGTGTCCGCGCAGGTAAGCGGCGAGGCACCGCTTGCACGGCTTGGCATCGTGCGGGTCGTGCAACTTCAGAATATCGCGGAAAACCGCCAACGAAGCGAGGCCGCCCCGAGCGCGCTTCGCTAACAATCTCTCGATCACCATGCATTCTCAGCATTTTGCGCGCGCCGCACCGAAGGCAGATATTTTGTCGGAAAGAAGGAAGTGGTGCGGTCGAGAAGACTCGAACTTCCACGGGCTTTCGCCCACAACGACCTCAACGTTGCGCGTCTACCAGTTCCGCCACGACCGCACTTGATAAAAGCGACGGGTCAAGCCCGCCGCCTCTGGTAAGGCGGGGCCTCTAGCAGAGCGTTTCGGGGCGCGCAACGCCCATTGAATAGGTCCATTTCGGGACAAACCCTAACAGCGCATTAACCTTTCCGGCCATTTGTGCTTTGTCATGTTCATGGGCCTGGAAATCCTCGTCGCGGCTGCCCTTGCAGCACCGATCCCGACCGCTCCGGAAACGAGCGTCCGTGTCGAGGCGCGCGCCAGCGTTCGGATCGTTCGCGGTGCACGTCTGGAGTGGGGAAGTGCTGAAATCCCGCGCGAGGCGCGATTGACCAACGTCAGCATCCGGGTCGAGGACGGTTCAAGCCGCCCTGCCCGACTCATCGAATTCGAATGAGGGTCAACCCGAGGTGGCGAGGCGGACGCGAATGAATTTCCCGCCTTCGGGAACATCCACTTCGGCACTATGAAACACACGGCTCTCGTTTGGCGACAAGGTGTCGACCGGCGGCGATATCATCCAGCTGTGTATGACCTTTTGCTTGCTTTCGTCGAGCAATTCGGCCCGAAGCGGAGGGACCGGCTGGCTCGTCCCGGTTGGATTGATGATCCGGCCACTGACCGTGAACAGGTCATTGCCACTTGCCAGCGGTTGCCGGTCATTGTTGATCGCCATGACCTCAAGCGGACTGCCGCCCTGGGCCAGGCCAACCCGCTGCTTCATCGACGAAGGCGCGAGATACCAGAACGCCACGACCACTGCGGCGATGATGAGGATGACTCCGACGACAAGCGGCCATTTCCGGCGCGTCGCGTCGTCTTCGTCGTCAGCCGGGTAGAACGGTTCGAACTCGTCGGCAGGGGCCACAACTGGCGCCGGCTCCTCACGCCAAGCCGCGCCGGTGTCGACGGGCGTCCAGCGCGGATCATGCTCGTGTTCTTTATCCCGGTCGCCCGTCGTCTCCACCCGGATGACCGGTGCTTCCTCGACCGTTTCGATGGGCCCGGCAGCTTGTTCGTCGAGAACGACGTCGCCGGCACCGGCAAAGGGAATGGTTTCGTCAATTTGCGGTGTTGGAACGTCGGCAGGCGTGGTCGCTGGTTCCACCGCTTCCGGGGCCTCGTCGTCGAGGACGTCCGGATCCTGGTGCCAGCTGTGCTTACAGGACGCGCAGCGAACCTTGCGACCACCTTCGGGGATCGCGCCGTCTTTCACGACATATTTGGTGCTGCATTCGGGACAGGTCAGGATCATAGCCGGAGCGCGCGCCCTCCCTTGGTTGTTCACGAATTGATAAACAGCATGTTGACGGCATTGGCAAGGCGACACACCCATGCCAGTAGCAGGGTGTGGCCGATCGCTGGCCGGGCAAGGGGTAGACGTTCTGGCGAGCATCGTCGAATTCGACCGGGTTGGGCTTCGGTACGGGACCGGCGCCGAGGTCCTGTGCGACCTCGATTTCCGGTTGAGTGCGGGCGCCTTTTACTTCCTCACTGGCCCCTCGGGTGCCGGGAAGACCTCCCTGCTGAAACTACTCTATCTGGCGCAGCGCCCGACGCGTGGCCTGGTTCGGCTATTTGGCGAGGAACTGAGCGAGGCGCCGCGAGATGCAATGCCCGCATTCCGCCGACGGATCGGCGTGATCTACCAGGACTTCCGCCTGATCCCCCATCTGTCGGCTTTCGACAATGTCGCGTTGCCGCTACGCATCGCCGGATCGAGCGATCGCGAAATTGAGGGTCCCGTCCGCGAGATGCTGGCCTGGGTGGGATTATCCGATCGCGCTAGTGCGCGGCCCGCTACCCTGTCGGGCGGGGAGCAGCAGCGCGTTGCCATTGCGCGCGCCGTGATTGCGCGCCCTGAACTGCTGATCGCCGATGAGCCGACCGGAAACGTCGATGCGGAAATGGCGCAGCGTATCCTTTTCCTGCTGACGGCGCTTAACCGGCTGGGTACGACAATCATCATTGCGACCCACGACATGTCGCTGGTCGCGGCGACCCCTGGCGCGCACATGATGCGGCTGGACCAGGGACATATGGTCGACCCGACTGGCGCGCTTCGCCATCCGCCGCAGCGGAGTGACGGCGCATGATCGGCGCGCTCCTCGCCGCAAGCCCGGCGGAATCGCGTCTTCTCGGGGGCGGTCGGCTGGAAGGCCCGATGCCGTTCGTCATCGCGATCATGATGTTCGTTATGGTCGTGATCGGCGCTGCCGGCCTTGCGCTGGGTCAGGCCGCTTCGATCGCCGCGCAGGGCATTGACCAGCGCTACACCGTGCAGGTCGACGGCAATGCCGCCGCTGCGCCCGCGCTCACCACCCTTCTTCGCGAGGCGGAAGGCGTGACGGTCGTTCGACCGGTCGAAGAGACTGAGATGCGCCGGACTTTGGAACGATGGATGGGGCCGCAAGCGGCTGCAGGCGATTTGCCCCTTCCTGCAATGATCGACGTCGACCTTGCCCCAGGCGCATCGCCGAAGGACCTCGAAATGGTCGTTGCCAAAGTCTCCGGCGCGCGGCTGGTTGCCCATTCCCAATCGCTTGGCCCCGCACTTACCGCGCTTCGGGCGCTCGGGCTGCTTGCAGCGGCGCTTGTTATCCTGATTGCGCTCGCGACTGCGGCATCGGTCGTGCTGGCCACCCGCGGTGCGCTCGACACGCAGCGCGCCACCATTGAGATCATGCACGGGGTTGGCGCGACCGACGACCAGATCGCCCGCCTGTTCCAGCGAAAGATGGCGCTTGATGCGCTGGTCGGCGGCTCCATCGGGGCGACAATTGCCGGCATCGTACTGCTCGTCATTGCGGGCGGCGCCTCCTCCTGGCTGTCCGACCTTACGATGGGGCCGCTGCTTGGTCCGATTCACATTTTGTTGCTGGCATTGTTGCCGGTTGCGGGAACCATGCTTGCAACGCTTGTCGCCCGTCGCGCCGTGCTCCGCCATCTCGGGGCGAAGCTATGATCCTTCGTTTCGGTGCCTTGGTCGTCATCCTTTATGCGCTCGGCTTTTTCCTCTTTTCGATCACGCTCGGTGTTGCGGCGGAGTCTGCCGGCAAGACTGACGCAATCATCGCGATCACCGGAGGTGCCGGGCGGATCGAGCGTGGCGTCGAACTACTCGCCGATGGAGAGGGCAAGCGCATGCTGGTTGCCGGGGCGGACCCGTCGGTCACAAAGAAGGATTTGATCCGCCGGCTGGGCGGCAAAAGGAAATTGGTGAATTGCTGCATCGACCTGGGTTCGGAATCGGTCGACACGCGGTCGAACGCGGAGGAGGCCAAGCGCTGGCTTGATCGCAGCGGCTATCGCTCGTTACGCCTGATTACCAGCGACTGGCATATGCGCCGCGCAGCGTATGAATTTCACCGCGTCCTCGGTGAAGATTATCGGATCGTGGAGGATGCCGTGGCCAGCGAGCCGCGCTTCGTCACCCTGTTTGGCGAATATAATAAATACATTCTTCGCCGACTGGCGGTATGGCTCGAAATCTGATGGCAACCCTTCGGTCCGCGTTCTTCTCGCTGCTCTTTTTCCTGAGCACGACCGTCCATGTGCTGGGCGTGATCCTGTTCAGTCCGCTGGGCTCGAAGCCGGTCAGGGCAATCGTGCACAGTTGGTCGCAATCGCATCGCTGGCTGCTCCGCGACGTGCTCGGCATCCGGTTCGAATGGGATGGCGCGATCCCTGCGGGTGCTTACCTGATTGCGGTCAAACATGAATCGATGGTCGAGGCGATCGATACGCTGAGTTTTGCGGAAACGCCGGTCGTCGTGATGAAGCGCGAACTCGCCTACTTGCCGCTCTTCGGCTGGGTCTGCCGGCGTTACGGCGTCATTCCGGTCGACCGATCGGCGGGCGCCGCCGCGCTTCGCGAAATGATGGCGCTGGGCAAAGCGGCAATTGCCGATCACCGCCCCGTCGTCATTTTCCCCGAGGGAACTCGCGTCCCAAGCGGCCAGCAACCCGGCCTGCGACCGGGCTTTGCTGGAATGTACCGGATGCTTGGACTGCCGGTCATTCCGGTCGCGGTCGACAGTGGCCGGCTGTGGCAGCAAGGCTTTGGGAAGCCCCCTGGTGTCGTCCACTTCAAGGTTGGCGACGTCATCCCGGCGGGGTTGAAACGCGACGACATTGAGGCGCGCGTCCATCGAGCGATCAACGCCCTCAATCGCGATGCGCTGACGAAAGACGATGACCGCGGAGCTTCGGCGCCCTAACTTCTCAGGGTCGCCCCGACTTTCGCCGCTGCTGCCACAATCCGGTTCGACACATCGACGATTTCCGCGTCGGTCAGCGTCTTTTCGGTCGGCTGCATCTTCACTTCGACGGCCAGGCTCAACCCCTGCTCGCCCTCGTAGCGGTCGAAGATCCGCGCGTCGACGATGAGTGCCTTGTCTGCGCCCTTCATCGCCCGCACCAGCACTTCGCCGGCCAGATCGGAGGGCACACTGAACGCGAAGTCTCGGCTGATCGCTTGCAGCGCGGGCGGGGTGAATGCGGCGCGGGCACGTTCTGCCGATCGCGGCGCCGGAATCGCGTCGAGGAAGATTTCGGCAGCGACGGTCCCCGCCGGAACGTCGAGCGCCTTGGCGATCCGCGGATGCAATTCGCCGAAAGCGGCTAGCACCACCTTCGGTCCGAGCCCGAACTTCGCCGAGCGGCCCGGATGCCAGGTCTCGCCTGCATCCATGAACAGCTGCAGGTTCCCCGCGGGTGCGCCCGCCGACTCCAGTATGGCCAGCGCTTCGGCCTTCGCGTCATACGCGTCGAAGCCCTTGGCCTTGCCGTCATTCCAACTACGCTCGCTGCGTTCACCGGCCAGGATCAGGGTCAGCGTCGGCTTCTCGCCGTCGGCAAGATATCGCCGACCAATCTCGAACAGTCGGACGCTCGATGCGCCGCGATCCAGGTTGCGCCGGACTGCGGCAGCAAGACCGGGGATCAGCGACGGCCGCATATGCTTCATTTCTTCGCTGATCGGGTTGGCCACTACGAAGGAAGCGCCGCCAAACAAGTCGGCTTCGTTTTCAGCAATGAAGCTCCATGTGATGGCTTCGTCCAGGCCGCGGGCAGCAGCGGCGCGGCGGGCACGGCGCTCGATCATCTGCCCGCGCGTTGCAGTCGCGAGGGCGACACCATCGGCACGCGGCAAGGGTGCGGCGACAATCTTGTCGAAACCGATGATCCGGGTCACTTCCTCCACCAAATCGGCGCTTCCGACGACGTCGCGGCGCCAACTCGGGACGATGGCGTCATCACCATCGATGGTAAAGCCCAGTCGTTCCAGGATGGCGACCTGATCGTCGCGCGGCACGTCGATCCCGCCCAATCCGGCGGCGCGTTCGGGTTTGAACGACACGCGGCGGACATCGAGCGGTGGCTTTCCGGCACGGGTGACCGCGCTTGCGGTGCCGCCGCAATGCTCGGTCACCAGCCAGGTTGCGATGGCCAGCCCTTCGTCAAGGAAGGCCGGGTCGACACCGCGCTCGAAACGCTGGCGGGCATCGCTGGTCAGACCCAGTTTCTGCCCCGTCCGGGCAATATGCTCTGGATCGAAGAAGGCGCATTCGATGATGACGTCGGTGGTCGTTTCGGAAACGCTCGAATTCCTCGCCGCCCATGATCCCGCCAATGTCGTGGACCTGGGCGTCGTCGGCGATGACCGTCATGGTCGGGTCTAACGTGTAGGTCTTGCCGTTGAGCGCAAGGACGCTTTCCCTTTCTTTGGCCCGCCGCGCGACCAACCCGCCTTGAAGCTTTGCCAAATCGTAAACATGGAGCGGGCGGCCAAGATCGATCGATACGAAGTTGGTGATGTCGACCAACACAGAAATCGGCTTCTGTCCGATCGCCTTCAACTTCGACTGCATCCAGGCGGGTGAGGTCCCATTGGTAACGCCGGACACGGCCTGAGCGTAAAACGCCGGACAGCCTTCGGGATCGTCGGTTCGAACATCCGGGCCCGGGCCATCGCCGATCACCGCCGCGCCCATCCGGTAAACGTCGGCCAGCGGTTTAAGGGTGCCCAGTCCGGCCGCGGAAAGGTCGCGGGCGATGCCGCGAACGCCCATGCAATCCTGCCGGTTCGGCGTGACCGCGACGTCGATCAGCGCATCGTCCAAACCGGCATAATCGGCAAAGCTGGTCCCGACCGGTGCGTCGGCGGGAAGTTCAATGATCCCGTCATGGTCGTCGCCCAGTTGGAGCTCGCGGGAGGAACACATCATGCCGTTCGATTCGACGCCTCGGATCGCCGCTTTCTTCAAGACGAAGTCGCTGCCCGGGACATAAGTGCCCGCGCCGCCGAACACGCCGATCATGCCGGCGCGCGCGTTCGGCGCACCGCACACCACCTGCAGCGGCTCTACGTCGCCGGCGTCGACGGTCAGCACTTGTAGTTTATCAGCCTGGGGATGGCGTTCGGCGGTCAGCACCCTGGCGACACGGAACGGCTTCAGTGCCTCGGCCGGATTGCTGACCTCCTCGACCTCCAGCCCGATGCCGGTCAGCCGTTCGGCGACGGTCGCCGCATCGGCGTCGGTGTCGAGATGCTCTTTCAGCCATGACAAGGTAAACTTCATGCGCCGACTCCCCCGCTCAACGTGGGAACGTCGAGGAAGCGGAAGCCGTAATGCTTCATCCAGCGCAAATCCCCATCGAAGAAGGCACGCAGATCGTCCATTCCGTATTTCAGCATGGCAAGCCGGTCGACGCCGGTGCCGAACGCGAAGCCCTGCCATTTGTCGGGGTCTAGCCCGCAATTGGCGATGACCTTGGGATGGACCATGCCGCTGCCCAGCACTTCCATCCAGCCTTCGGACCCGCCGACCACGCGGCGGCCCTTTTCCATCGACCAGCCAACGTCGACCTCGGCCGATGGCTCGGTGAAGGGGAAATAGCTGGGACGCAGTCGAAGCACGATGTCATCGCGCTCGAAGAACGCCTTGAGGAAGGTCTCCAGCGTCCACTTGAGATGGCCCAGCGTGATTGCCTTGTCGATCACCAGACCCTCGATCTGGTGGAACATCGGAGTGTGGGTCGCGTCGCTGTCGCTGCGATAGACGCGGCCCGGCGCGATGATCCGGATCGGCGGCGTCTGCGACTGCATCGTTCGGATCTGGACTGGCGAGGTGTGCGTGCGCAGCACCATGTGACCGTCGCCCTCGACGTAGAACGTATCCTGCATCGCGCGTGCCGGATGGCTCTCGGGGATGTTGAGCGCAGTGAAATTATGCCAGTCGTCCTCGATCTCCGGCCCTTCGGCGACGGCAAAGCCGAGGTCCGCAAATATCTCGGTGAGCTCGTCCATCACCTGGCTGACCGGGTGGATCGATCCGCGCGGTGCGGATGGCGCGGGCAGCGACAGGTCGAGGCGTTCGGTGGCCAGGCGCCGCTCCAACTCGGCGTTTTCCAGCGCTTCCTTGCGCGCGACAAGGGCCGAGGTGACCGTTTCGCGAAGCGCGTGGATGGCCGGCGCTTCGCGCGTCCTGGTCTCGGCATCCATCGCACCAAGGCTTTTCAGCATTGCGGTAACACTGCCCGACTTGCCGAGCGTTTCGACGCGCAATGCGTCGAGCGCCGAAAGGTCGGCGGCGGCGGCGATCCGGCCCAGGATTTCTTCGTGATTCATGGGCAAAAGCCTTAGCCGCGCTGCACCGCAAAATGCAAAGGCTTAGCCGGTGACGAACGGGTAGGGCGAAATCGTCTTCTTGGTGCGGTCGACCGCAAGCAACCGGCCCTGCGGCGGAGTCGCGCGATAACCGCAGTCCAGCCGCGGACAGATCGCGCAAGCCGGGCCGACCGGAGTCACCGGCGCACGGGCCAGGTCATAGCCCTCGGCGCAATGCAATTTGTGGGCATGTTCGATGTCGCATCCCAACCCGATGGCGAGCAATCCGCCGCCAAGCTCGGTCTTGATCGGGCGCTCAATTGTCCGCGCGACGGTAAAATAGCGGTGTCCGTCGGGGGTTTCGATCAATTGGGTGACGACCTGACCGGCAGCCTGGAAGGCGGCGTGCAGGTTCCAACGCGGGCAGGTTCCCCCGAAGCGGCTGAACGGAAACTGATCGCCGGCATAACGTTTCGAGATATTCCCGGCCGGATCGACCCGAAGCATGAAAAACGGGACGCCGCGCTGGCCCGGACGGCTGAGCGTCGTGAATCGATGCGCAATCTGTTCGACGTTGGCACCGAACTCGCCGCTGAGCCGGTCGATCGAATATTGCATTTCCTCGCAAGCGGTAAGGAAACGACCGTACGGCATCATGATGGCGCCGGCGGCATAATTGGCCAAGTGCATGTGAAGCAGTTGCGCGATGCCCTCGTCGGGCGGCGCGGCTTCGGCGACCATCCGGTCGAGCAAATTGCCGAATTCCATCAGCGCGAGTTGATATGCCAGCCCGAAGGTACGATTCTCGGCCTTCAACTGGCTCGACAACAGGAATTGCCGCCGCTCCTTGTCGAACAATTGACTGAGGTTGCCGAGCTCGGCCTGCGGCACGACCTTGGCGCTGATTCCCCAGGCATCGCGCAGCCGGCGCCGCATCGGCTCAGCCATCGACAAAGGGTCGCGCAATGCGCCGCCCAGTGTTTCGGCGGCTTCTTCCAGCTTGGGATAATGATTGCGATGCTGTTGGATGTAATCGCGCACCCAATTTTCCGGCGTCAGAACGGCGCGGGCATCGCCGCCCGCCGCGACCCCACCTTCGCGGTGTGCTTCTTTCAATGCCGCATAGAGACGGGCGATGGCGTCTGCGACCGATGGCGCATTGTTGGCCAGCTCGGCCAGTTCGTAACGTGGCACGCCAAGGTCCTGGAGCAGAACGTCAGAGAAAATCTCGGCCAATTCGTCCGCGCCCAATCCCTGCCCGCCGCCCGCAGCGAAGGTGCGCACGTCAATATCGTAACGCTCGGCCAACTTGAGTAGCAGCGCCGCCGTAACCGGGCGCTGGTTACGCTCCAGATGGTTGAGATAGGACGGGCTGATCGCCAGCGTCGCGGCCATGTCGGTTTGCGACAGTTCGCGCTCCTTGCGCAGGCGGCGAAGGCGTTGGCCAAGGAAGAGTTTCGCGGTGGACATGCTTGCAATGTTGTCAATTGAGCACTCACTTCACAAGTCACGTTTTGACAGAATGACCATTTTTGCCGAGACGTGTCAGGCTTACCGTGGCTCTTATAGCGTCAGAAATCACGCTTTTCCGCTGGAGCCTCGCAATGACAAGTTTTGACCAATATGTCCCCGCACCCCTTGGCCGGTTCGATGGAATCACCCGGCCGTACGGGGTTGAGGACGTGGCCCGCCTGCGCGGCTCGTTCGTTCCGGAACATAGCCTGGCGCGGCGCGGCGCGCTGAAATTGTGGGAGCGAATGAAGCAGCCCGATCCGGTTCGTGCGCTCGGCGCGGTCACCGGCAACCAGGCGATGCAGATGGTCCGTGCGGGATTAGAGGCAATATACCTGAGTGGCTGGCAAGCTGCTGCGGACGCCAACACCGCTGGTGCCATGTATCCCGACCAGTCACTCTATCCCGCCAACACCGGCCCGGAACTCGCAAGGCGGATCAACCGCACGCTGCAGCGCGCCGACCAGATCGAACATAGCGAAGGCGGCTCGAAGCGCGATTGGTTCGCGCCGATCGTCGCCGATGCCGAAGCTGGTTTCGGCGGGCCACTCAACTGCTTTGAGATCATGAAAGCTTATATCGAGGCGGGCGTCGCCGGCGTTCACTTCGAGGATCAGCTCGCCTCGGAAAAGAAGTGTGGCCACTTGGGCGGCAAGGTGCTGATTCCGACCCAGGCGGCGATTCGCAACCTCGACGCCGCGCGGCTTGCCGCCGACGTCATGGGCGTGCCGACTGTTCTGGTCGCTCGCACCGACGCCGAAAGTGCGCGCCTGATCACCAGCGATGTCGACGAGCGCGATCGTCAATTCCTGACTGGCGAACGCACCCCTGAAGGCTTCTTCCGCCTGAAGGAAGGCACCGGACTCGACCATTGCATCGCGCGCGGCCTGGCTTTTGCCGAACATGCCGACTTGCTGTGGTGGGAAACCAGCAACCCCGATCTCGATGATGCCCGCGCCTTCGCCGAAGCGGTCCACAAGGAATATCCGGGCAAGTCGCTAGCCTACAATTGCTCGCCCAGCTTCAATTGGAAGGCAAAGTTGGATGAGGCGACCATCGCCAAGTTCCAGCGCGAACTCGGCGCGATGGGGTACAAGTTCCAATTCGTGACATTGGCCGGTTTCCACAGCCTCAATCACGGAATGTTCGAGCTTGCATCGGGCTACCGCGACGAGGGCATGGCGGCTTATTCCCGCCTGCAGCAGGCCGAATTCGACAGCGAAGGTGACGGCTACACCGCGACGCGCCACCAGCGCGAGGTCGGCACCGGCTATTTCGATCAGATCGCGACCGCGATTTCGGCCGGACAGGCGTCAACCGTCGCGCTCGCCGAATCGACCGAAGCCGACCAGTTCGCCCACGCCTGACAGGAGCCGAGAAATGACCGAACGTTATTGGGTAATCGGCGCCGACTTTGCCGATGAGGGTTTCCAGCGGATCATCCCGGGGACCGAGACAATGGCCGGCCCGTTCGCCAACCGCGACCGCGCGAGCACCGAATGGCGCCGCCTGACCTTCCGCGACCGGATTGGCGCAATGACCCGCTTCTCCATCGCAGTCGAACCGCTGGCGGTTGGCCGATGATTTCAGTTCTCGACCGACCGCGGGTTGCCACCGAGCCCTCGGGGATCGCGCGCGACGGCGAGGTGCTGACCGACGCTGCGCTCGCGCTCGTCACCGAATTGCACGACCGCTTCGACCAGCGCCGGCGCGTCCTGCTGACGGCGCGGACCGAGCGGCAGAAAGCCTATGACGACGGCCATCGTCCCGACTTTCGTACCGACACGGCGGCGATTCGCGATGGCGACTGGCGGGTCGGGTCGATCCCGACCGACCTTACCGACCGCCGGGTCGAAATCACCGGCCCAACCAACGCCAAGATGGTCATCAACGCGCTCAATAGTGGTGCGAAGGTCTTCATGGCGGATTTCGAGGATGCCACCGCCCCCACCTGGGACCAGCTCGTCCAGGGACAAGTGAATCTAAAGGATCGGTGGGCAGGAACGCTCGCCTTCACCGATCCGAATAGCGGCAAGGATTATCGGCTCGGCGACGACCTCGCGGTGCTGATCGTCCGCCCGCGCGGGCTCCATTTGCCCGAAGGCCATCTCACCGTCGATGGCGAACCCGTCGCCGGTTCTTTCGTCGATGCCGCGCTCTACCTCGCCAACTGCGCGAAACGTGCACTCGACGCGGGAAGTGGGCCGTATTTCTATTTGCCGAAGTTGGAGAGCATGGAGGAAGCCGCGCTGTGGAGCGACGTGCTTTCGCTGTGCGAAGACCGGCTTGGACTGGATCGCGGGACGATCAAGGTCACCGTGCTGATCGAAACGCTGCCCGCGGCGTTCGAGATGGACGAGATCCTTCACGCCCTCAAGGAGCATATCGTCGGTCTCAACTGCGGGCGCTGGGATTATATCTTCAGTGCGATCAAGCGCATTGGACGGTCGCCCGACTGGCTGACCCCGGACCGCAGCGCAATGACGATGGATAAGGCCTTCCTCGCGGCCTATTCGCTGCGTCTGGTCGCCACCTGTCACCGTCGCGGTGCGTTTGCGATGGGCGGCATGTCGGCGTCGATCCCGGTCAAGGGCGACGAAGCCGCCAATGCCGCCGCCTTCGCCAAGGTGAAGGCCGACAAGGAACGCGAAGTCGGTAACGGCCACGACGGCACCTGGGTCGCTCATCCCGCCCTGGTTCCGGTCGCGATGGAGGCATTCGCCGTCCTCGCTGGCCCGAACCAGCTCGATGTCATGCCAGAACGCCTGCCGACCCGTGACGACATGCTCGCGCTTCATGACGGCCCGCGCACCGAGGCGGGCGCGCGCGAGAATATCCGGGTTGCCATCCAGTACATCGCCGCCTGGCTCGACGGACGCGGCGCGGTTCCGCTCTACAATCTGATGGAGGACGCCGCGACGGCCGAAATCTGCCGAGCCCAACTGTGGCAGTGGCTCAAGTATCAAGCGCCGCTGGAAGGCCATCGTGCGGATGGCGGCTTCGATTTCAGTCGCGACTTGTTCGAACATTGGCACCAGGAAGAAGTGCTCGCGCTCGGCAATCTGCCCCACCTCAAGGAAGCCGCGCGTTTGCTCTACCAATTGGTTACTGCCGACGAGTTCGAAGAGTTCCTGACCCTACCGGCGTATCACATACTCGCGTAGAGACCGCCGTGTCCCAACTCGGACCGGAGGTTAGCATGTCCCCAATCTGGTCGAAACTTGAGTTCGCTCAAGACGGTGCGACCTTCGCCACCCTTCATCTCGTCAGCCAGATGCTCGGGAAGCTTCGCATTGCCCAAGCTCCGTGGACCAATCATGGTTGGCATTTGACGCTTCATCCTACGGCATCGGGAATGATGACAGAGCCGACGTCGGTGGCGGACGGGCGAACCTATACCTTGTCTCTCGATCTCTGCGATCATTCGATCGTGCTGATAACGAGCGACGGGACGCACGATCGGATCGCATTCGAGGACGGTCGTTCGATCGCCGATTATCACGACGACCTTGTAGCGATGCTCGATCATCGCGCGCTTCCTTTGCGGTTCCACGGTGTACCAAGCGAGATTGAGGGAGCGATACCGTTCGCCGACGATCGTTCGCCACGCACCTACGATCGAGGCAGTGCCGCGCGTCTTCGCGACGCATTGGCCGTCATCGTCCCCGTGTTTGCGCAATTCCGCGCCGGATTTGCCGGTAAGGCCAGTCCGGTGCATTTCTTCTGGGGCAGTTTCGATCTCGCGGTGACGCGCTTTTCGGGTCGCGTCGCACCGGCCCATCCTGGTGGCGTGCCCGGCTTGCCCGATGTCGTGACCCGCGAAGCGTATAGCCACGAAGTATCTAGTGCAGGCTTCTGGCCCGCCGGTACGATTGCGGCTGAGCCCTTGTTCTATAGCTATGCCTATCCCGAGCCGAAGGGTTTCCGCGACGGCGCCGTTCAGGTCGGCACGTTCGACGAAACGCTTGGCGAATTCGTCCTTCCGTACGCGGAGGTTCGCGTATCGAGCGATCCCGAAGCGATCCTGCTCGCCTTCCTGCAAGAAACATACGATCTCGCCGCCAACCTTGGCCACTGGGACCGCGATTCGCTCGAACGCGAACCGCTGCCGCCGAGATGAAACGAGGGCGCCGCCATCGCTGGCAGCGCCCTCATCCTCTCCCATTCTCACGATGGGTTATTCGTTCGCTTAAGCGGCTTTCTTGTCGAGCGCCGCTTTAGCCTGTGCGATGATCGCACTGAACGCTTCGCCTTCATGCATCGCAATGTCGGCCAGGACCTTCCGATCCAGATCGATATTCGCAAGCTTGAGCGCGTGGATAAACTGACCATAGGTCAGGCCTTCCACACGGACGGCAGCGTTGATGCGCTGGATCCACAGGGCGCGGAAACTCCGCTTCTTAACCTTGCGATCACGGTAGGCGTACTGTCCGGCCTTTTCGACGGCCTGACGGGCGATACGGATCGTGTTTTTGCGACGGCCATAATAGCCCTTCGCATTTTCAAGAATCCGCTTGTGCTTTGCGCGGGTGGTTACACCCCGTTTGACGCGTGCCATGTTCCGCTCTCCTTATTTCAGGCCGTAAGGTGCCCAGGCCATGACCCGCTTGGTCTCGGCCTCGGACAGCACTTCGGTGCCGCGGTTCTGGCGAATATATTTGGCGTTGTGGCTGATCAGGCGGTGGCGCTTACCAGCGACACCATGCTTGATCTTGCCCGTCGCCGTGAGCTTGAGGCGCTTTTTGACGCCGCTCTTGGTCTTGAGCTTGGGCATTTTCGTCTCCTTGTTGCCCGCACGATTGCTCGGGGGCGACGTTATCAACCTGCCACGGCAGCCCTAACTGGCCGGACCGGTTGTGTTTTCCAACGATTTGGAAAGCGTGCGCGCCTATAACAGACGGTGCGGCGATGGCAAGGTCAGTCGAACAGGCTCGACACACTCGATTCATCCGCAATCCGGTGAATCGCCTCGGCGAACAGCGGCGCGATGGTCAGGCGGCGAATCTTGCCCTTGGGATCGTCGGCCTCGCCCGGGTAAATGCTGTCGGTGACGACCAGTTCGGTCAGCTCGCTCGCCGCGACGCGCGCCGCCGCGCCGCCCGAAAGGACGCCGTGACTGCAATAGGCCGCGACATCGGTCGCGCCTTGCTGTTTCAGTGCGGCGGCGGCGTTGCACAGGGTGCCGGCCGAATCGACGATATCGTCGATCAGGATGCAATAATGCCCCTCGACATCGCCGATGATGTTCATGACTTCCGATTTGCCGGCGCGTTCGCGGCGTTTGTCGACAATCGCCAGCGGGGCATTGTCGAGCCGTTTGGCAAGGCTTCGAGCCCGAACGACGCCGCCGACGTCGGGCGACACCACCATCAGGTTCTTGCCCGCCAATCGTGCCTTGATGTCGGCGGCCATCACCGGCGCGGCCCACAGATTGTCGGTCGGGATGTCGAAGAAGCCTTGGATCTGGCCGGCGTGTAGATCCATCGTCAGCACCCGGTCAGCGCCCGCGGTGGTGATCAAATTGGCGACCAGTTTGGCGGAAATTGGCGTGCGCGGGCCGGGTTTACGGTCTTGGCGGGCGTAACCGAAATAAGGGATGACGGCGGTAATCCGCTTGGCCGACGCACGCCGCAGGGCGTCGATGCAGATCAGCAATTCCATCAAATTGTCGTTGGTCGGATAGCTTGTCGACTGAAGGACGAAGACGTCCTCGCCGCGGACATTCTCGTTGACTTCGACGAACACTTCCTCGTCGGCGAACCGGCGCACGCTGGCGTCGGTGACCGCGATCTCGAGGTAGTCGGCGACCGCCTTGGCAAGCGGCAGGTTGGAGTTGCCGGCCATCAGTTTCATGTCGGATATGCCCTCGTTGGATCGCGCTGATCCCCCTTAGCCACCTCGGACGCGCCGCGACAAGCTTGTCGGGTGCGATGCGCGCGCCTAATCGGCGATGGTGACCACGACCGACCGCCTCACCATCGCCTTTGCGCAGCTTGGCCAGCGGGTCGGTGACCTGCGCGGCAATATCGAGGCCATGCTGGCCGTTCGCGACAATCATCGCGACGCCGATCTGGTCATGTTTCCCGAGCTCCAGCTCACGGGCTACCCGCCGGAAGACCTTGTCCTAAAGCCCGAATTCGTGCGCCGCGCGATGGAGCTTTCCGAGCGGCTCGTCGATGCGACGGCTGACGGCGGACCCGCCATCCTGTTCGGCAGCGTGCATGCCCAGGGCGGTTCGAACTATAACGCCGTCTTGCTGGCGGACGGCGGCACGTTGGTTGCGCGCCGGCTGAAGCGCGAACTCCCCAATTACGGCACCTTCGACGAGAAGCGCGTCTTTGCGCCGGGCCCGCTTCCCGAGCCGATCGAATGGCGCGGTGTGAAGCTGGGCGTCCCGATCTGCGAGGATATCTGGCTCGAACCGGTATGCGCCCACCTCGCCCAGTCGGGCGCGGAAATCCTGCTGGTCCCCAACGGCAGCCCGTTCGAACTGGACAAGGACGATCGGCGCCAGCGCCTGGTCAAGGACCGTGTCGTCGAAACCGGCCTTCCGCTCGCGTATCTCAACCGCGTCGGCGGGCAGGACGAGTTGGTGTTTGACGGGTCCAGTTTCATCGTCAACGACGACGGCGAAATCGTCGTCCAGATGCCCGATTGGGACGAGGCTACCTGGAAAACCGATTGGCAGCGTACCGCCAACGGCTGGCGCTGCGCCACCCGCCGGGTATCGCCATTGTCGCCCTTTCCCGAAGACATTTACCGCGCGATGGTCGTCGGCCTTCGCGACTATGTGATCGGCAATGGATTTCCGGGGGTATTGCTCGGCCTCAGCGGGGGGATCGACAGCGCTTTGTCGGCGGCAGTCGCGGTCGATGCACTCGGTCCGGACCGCGTATGGTGTGTCATGCTGCCCAGCAAGTATACCAGCGACGATAGCCTGGAAGACGCGGAAATCTGCGCAAAACTGCTGAAATGCCGTCATGACGTCATCCCCATCGTTCCGGGCGTCAAGGCGCTCGATGAGATGCTCGACAATCCGGAAGGGCTGGCGGCAGAGAATATCCAGTCGCGGCTTCGAATGGTCACGCTGATGGCGCTGTCGAACACCCATGGCCACATGGTCCTGACCACCGGCAACAAAAGCGAGATGAGCGTAGGCTATGCCACCCTCTACGGCGATATGGCGGGCGGCTATTCGGTGCTGAAGGACGCCTACAAGACGACGGTCTTCGCTTTGTCGCGGTGGCGAAACGCCAACCGGCCCGATGGCGCGCTCGGCCCCGACGGCCCGGTCATGCCTCAGCGGGTGATCGACAAGCCGCCAACCGCGGAACTTCGCCCCGGCCAGAAGGACGAGGACAGCTTGCCGCCCTACGCCTTGCTCGACCGGATGCTCGAAGCGCTGGTCGAACAGGAATTGTCGGTCGCCGAAGCCGCGGCCGCCACCGGCGCCGATGAAGCCGTGGTGGCCGACATCGAAAAGAAGCTGCTTCGCGCAGAATACAAGCGCCGCCAGGCCCCACCCGGGGTCAAGATCGGGACCCGCAACTTCGGCCGCGACCGCCGCTACCCGATCACCAACGCCTTCCACACGGGCAAGTAAGCAACGAAAAGCTTGGCGGATATTCCCGTGACTTGGCGCCACAATGGTCGACAGCATTCCACGCTGGATGATGAGCCGCCGATTGGGTGACCCTGCCAGCTCGGGATATTGGGATTGGGATTGACCCCGATCGATCCCGTAGGCCTTCCGCGCGCCGATTCCGTCGGCTTGCTCGAAAACTGGCGCGAAGCCTTGGCGGGCTGGCGGATGCGCCGACTTCGGACTAGTCCGGCGCCATGACCACCACCACCCGTTTCGCCCCGTCACCAACCGGCAACCTGCATGTCGGCAATATCCGCGCCGCGCTGCACAACTTCCTGCTCAGCACGAAGGCGGGCGGCCGCTTCCTGCTTCGGATCGACGACACCGACCTTGCCCGATCGAAGGAGGAATATGTCGCCGCGATCATCGCCGATCTCGACTGGCTCGGTCTCGTCCCTGACGCCGTGTTCCGCCAGTCCAAGCGCTTTGACCTGTATGAGCGTGAATTCGAAAAGCTCAAGGACGCGGGCCGCGCCTATGCCTGCTTCGAAACTCCGGAAGAGCTCGACCTGCGCCGCAAGGTCCTGCTGGGTCGCGGATTGCCCCCGGTTTACGAACGAAAGCCGGCCGGTTCGCCGATCCCGGATGGGGTCGCGCCGCACTGGCGCTTCCGGCTCGACCATGATTCGCCGATTGCATGGGAAGACGCGATTCGCGGCGCTCAGAATTTCGATCCTAAGTTGATCAGCGAC
Source organism: uncultured Alphaproteobacteria bacterium (assembly GCA_963843855.1). GTDB lineage: Bacteria > Pseudomonadota > Alphaproteobacteria > Sphingomonadales > Sphingomonadaceae > Sphingomicrobium. The sequence continues at coordinate 73,718 of CAWJMA010000006.1, read as the reverse complement.
CCCGTCATCCGCCGTGCCGACGGCAGCTGGCTCTACCTCCTGCCCTCTGTGATCGACGATATCGACCTTGGGATCAGCCACGTGCTGCGCGGGGAGGACCATGTTTCGAACAGCGCCGTCCAGGTGCAGATGTTCGAGGCGCTGGGCGCCGCGCCGCCAATCTTCGCGCATGAGGCGTTGCTGGTCGCGGCCGACGGCAAATTGTCGAAGCGCCTCGGCTCCAGCGGGGTGGCCGATCTGCGCGAAGCGGGCATCGAACCGATGGCGCTCAACAGCCTGCTCGCCCGGCTCGGCACGTCCCAGCCGGTCGAGGCCAAGGCCAGCCTGGCCGAACTCGCCGACACTTTCGACCTGTCGACTTTCGGTCGCGCACCGGCCCATTTTGATCTCGCCGAGGTCGAACAGGTCAACCGCAAGCTGCTCCACCATCTTGATTTCTCCGCTGTTGCCGGGCGCGTTCCAGCGGGGATTGGAGCGGCCGAATGGGCGATCCTGGCGGGTAACGTCGATCACTTGGGCGAACTTTCCGGCTGGGTCCCGGTGCTCGACGGCGACATTTTGGTCGACGGGATCGACGTTGAGGACATTCAATTTTTGAACGAGGCCGCGAGTATCGCGGACCAGATCGACTGGACCGACAATCCCTGGGCTGCGTTGACGTCGGCGCTGAAAGAGCAGACTGGCCGCAAGGGCAAGGCGCTGTTCCATCCGCTACGTAAAGCGCTGACCGGTCGTGACTCCGGGCCCGAAATGGCGCCCCTGATGGCACGAATCGGCAAGGCGCGAAGCACCGCCCGCCTTCGCGCCGCCGCATCCCGCGACTGAAGGGCTGAATTGCCGGCGAGGACAACTCTTGCCAAAACAATGTAATGATGTATCATCGCAACTTCCAGAGGAGGAGGTGTCGATGCTCGCTTATGCTTCCGTCCGTGATCGCCAGTCGGTCCGCCCCACCACGCTCGCCCTAATTGTCGGTGCTCATGTTGCGGTCATCGCGCTGGCGATGGTCGCCAAGATGGAGGTCGATCGCGTCTACGATCCGCCGATCAAAGTGGTGACGCTGCCCAAGCCGCCGCCGCCGCCAGATCCCACCGTTCCGATCGAGAAAGCCGAACCGTCGACGCCGATCAGCCATGTCACCACGCTCGATCCGATCGTGGATACCGACATCCTCACCACCTTCCCTAACCAGGTGTTGATCGACACCACGCCGTCAGGACCGATTGCGGGCCCCGATATCGGGCCGCCTTTTGTCCCGTCGCTCGATCCGCCCCCCGTCGTCCGGACCAAGGCGGTGCTCAAGACGGCCGCCGCCGACCTTCGCCCGCCATACCCGGATTCAAAGCGTGTATCGGACGAGGAGGCCACCCTGAAGCTGCGGCTCAGCATCGACGACAAGGGCCGGGTCGTCGCGGTGCAGCCGGTTGGCGATATCGACCGCGCCTTCCTCAACTCGGCGCGCCGCCATATCCTGCGCTACTGGCGTTATGCGCCCGCAACCGACGGCGGCAAAGCGGTGCATTCGACGACGACCATCACGCTCCAGTTCGAGCTCGACGGCTGAGCCCCCGGACGCCGAAGCGGGGTGGGGCTGGCGAACTGCCCCGCCCCGCCTTATGTCGGTGATCATGTCCATCTTCCCGCCAATGCACGGCCCGCGCGCCGCCTTTCGCGACCTTCGCGCGTTCATGGGACATCGAAGCCGCGAGCAGGTAATCGGTGCGACGCTCGCGATCCTTTGCACGATCATCATCACGATCCTGTTCTTCGTCAACTCCCAGATCAACACCGCGCCACCGCAAACCATTACCTATGTGACCAGCTATTCCGCGGACCGCACCGACGCCGAAATCATTGCCGACCAGAAAAAGGACCAGGCAGCGATCGACGAGGCCAAGCGCAAGCGTCAGGAGCAGTTCCAAAAGTTGCAGAACCAGCTTGGGATCGAATGATTTGACGTGGATCGCCGAGGCGATTGCCCTCGGCGATTCGGCGCGCGGCACGACGGCGCCTAACCCCAACGTCGGGTGCGTCATCGTCGCCGGCGGCAAAATCGTCGGACGCGGCGCCACCGCTCCGGGTGGACGCCCTCATGCGGAGGCAGTGGCGCTTGCACAGGCCGGCGCCGCGGCGGTCGGCGCGGACCTCTATACCACCCTCGAACCCTGCGCCCATCAAAGCGCGCGCGGACCGACCTGCGCTACCCTCATTCGCAATACAGGGATTGCGCGCGTGGTGATCGGCCTCACCGATCCCGACCCACGCACCAGCGGACAGGGCGTCGCCTTGCTTCGTGCGGCCGGCATTCCGGTGGCGGTTGGCAGGGGGGAGGCAGCCGCGCGCACCAGCCTTGCCGGTTACGTTACCCGCCTCCGGCTCGGCCGACCGCGCATCACCCTCAAACTCGCGCTATCGATCGATGGAAAGATTGCGCTGCCCTCGGGCGAATCGAAATGGATTACCGGTGAGGATGCGCGCGCCCACGTCCACCTCGAACGTGCGCATGCCGACATGATCCTGGTCGGCCGCGGCACGTATGAAGCCGATTCGCCAAGCCTCGATGTAAGGCTTCCCGGCCTTGAGCTCCGCGCGCCGCGCCGCGCGCTGCTCAGCCGCACGATGGCGCCCGTCGAAGGCTGGAAAATGCTGGAATCTCCGCAAGATGTGTTCCGACTTCATGACGTCAACGACCTTTTGGTCGAAGGCGGATCGGGGACCGCGACGGCATTTTTGTCGGCCGACCTGGTCGACCGCATCCTGATCTATCGTGCCCCGATCATCGTTGGCGAGGGCAAATCCAGTGTCGGCTACGTCGGCCTCGACGCCATTGCCGACGCCCATGGTCGCTGGACCCACAGCGACGGTCGCGCGCTTGGCATCGACCGGCTCGAAGTCTACGAGCGCGTTCGCGAGGAGGGCTACTAGGCCATGTTCACCGGAATCATCACCGATATCGGAACGGTCCGCTCGGTCCGTGAGCGCGGCGACCTACGCCTTGCCATCGGGTGCGGCTATGACATGGCGAGCGTTGACCTGGGCGCGTCGATCGCCTGCTCCGGCGTGTGCCTGACCGTGGTCGAGAAAGGCGATGACTGGTTCGCGGTCGACGTTAGCGCCGAAAGCGTACGCCGGACCGCGCCGCTGCATTGGGAACAGGGCGCACTCCTCAACCTGGAACGCGCGCTTCGGCTTGGCGACGAATTGGGCGGCCATCTCGTCACCGGCCATGTCGACGGGGTCGCGCAGGTCGACCGCATCGTCGCTAGTGGCGATTCGCTCGACGTCGCGCTCCGAATCGGGCGCGGCCTGGCACCCTTTGTTGCCCAGAAAGGCTCGATCACGCTCGATGGTGTGTCGCTGACCGTCAATGTCATCAGCGACCGCGATGACCACAGCATTTTCTCGATCAACGTGATTCCACACACCGCAAATCACACTACATTGGGATCGTTGGTCGTGGGGCAGGCCGTGAATGTCGAAATCGACGTCCTCGCGCGTTACCTGAAGCGTCTTGAAGAGGCCCGCTCCTCCTAATACCTGCTGTGATCAATCATGCTGGCATACCACATTTCAATGTGATAACGCGCCGTTCATGTCCACTGACCTGATCGAACGGCTAACCGCCGTTATCGCGACCGGCGAAGTCAGCCGTTCCGGCCTGGCCCGCGCTGCCGGCCTTCATCCCAACAGTCTTCGGAAATTGGGATCGGAGGAGTGGAATCCGACGGCAGACACCCTGCTAAAGCTGGAAAAGCTGCTGGTCAGCGGGACGACCGATGTCCTGGTCGGTCCGGAACGGATCATCGACGAAGCACGCAACGGTCGGATGTTTATCCTGGTCGATGATGACGATCGGGAGAATGAGGGCGACCTCGTTATCCCCGCGCAAATGGCGACCCCGGACGCGATCAACTTCATGGCCCGCCATGGCCGCGGCCTGATTTGCCTCGCGCTGACCAAGGACCGCGCCGACGCGCTTGGCCTCGCCCCGATGGCACGCACCAATGGCACCAAGCTTGAAACCGCCTTCACCGTGTCGATCGAGGCGCGTGACGGGGTCACCACCGGCATTTCGGCGGGCGACCGTGCACGGACCATCGCGGTGGCGATCGACGCCGGGAACGATGCCGATGCCATCGTTTCGCCCGGCCATGTCTTCCCGCTTGTCGCGCGCCCGGGCGGAGTCCTCGTCCGTGCCGGACATACCGAAGCCGCGGTCGATGTCTCGCGCCTTGCGGGTCTCAACGCGTCGGGCGTGATCTGCGAAATCATGCGCGAAGACGGAACGATGGCGCGGCTCGACGACCTGATGGATTTTGCACGGACCCACGGCCTGAAGATCGGCACGATCCGCGACCTGATTGCCTACCGACTCAAGAAGGATCACATGGTCGAACGCGTCGCCGAGACCGCCTTCACCAGCCGGAGCGGCGCGTCGTGGACCGCAAAGGTGTTCCGCGACAAGGCCAGCGGGGAGGAGCAGCTGGCCCTCGTCCACGGCGCAATCCACCCCGACAGCGAAACCCTGGTCCGGATGCATTCGATCGACCTGTTTGCGGACTTGCTGGGAGAGCAAGGCGCGCGTGCCGGCCTGCTCGACGGGTCGATGGCGATGATCGAGGCCGAAGGGTCCGGCGTCGTCGTCGCGCTTCACGCCGCGGCGCCGGGCTCGCTAAGCCGCGCGACCGACCTTCGCTCGGGAAAACCGGCGACCGGCGGACCGGAACTGCGCGGTTACGGGATCGGCGCGCAGATTCTGGCGGCACTTGGAATCCATGACATGATCCTGCTCACCAACACGCGTCACGCCCCGGTCGGCCTTTCGGCCTACGGCCTGGCAATCGTGGAAGAGCGGCCCATCACCCAGCTGGAGTAAGCATTTGGCCCACGTCCTGATTGCCGAAGCGCGCTTCTACGCGCACCTCAATGACATGCTGCTGGCCGGTGCGCGCGGCGCGATCGAGGCCGCCGGCCACACCCACGAGACGATCACCGTCCCCGGCGCGCTCGAGCTTCCGGGCGCAATCGCGCTTGCCGACGAAAGTGGCACGTTCGACGCTTATGTCGCGCTCGGAGTTGTCATTCGCGGCGAAACCTGGCATTTCGAAATCGTCGCCGGCGAAAGTGCGCGTGGGCTGATGGCGCTGACGATGGACGGCATTGCGGTTGGCAACGGCATCCTTACGACCGAGAACGAAACGCAGGCGATTTACCGCGCCGATCCGGCGCAAGCCGACAAGGGCGCGGGCGCCGCCAACGCGGCCCTCGCCCTGCTCGACCTTAAGAAACGCTTCGCTTAGTCCAGCGCCAGCCAGATTTCATTGCGGCGCAGCGGGCCGGGGATCACCGGCGAATTGTAAAAGGCATATTCCGGTTCTGCCGCGGCTTTCTCATTCTGCCGCGACAACCAGCCGCGCAGGCGGTCCTCCTGCGCTGCCAGTTCAGCATCGTCGGGTCGGCCCGCAAAGGTCACGACGCCAACCCGCCGCGGCGGCATCGTCATCAGTGTCACGCCTTCGGGTGTCTGGGGGAGGTCGTCGGCGGTCCGTCCGGCGGGCATCACGAACCGGGTGCGCCAGCCGCCATCCATCAGTTCGTCATCGAACATCGGCGGGTCGGACCGCATCGGGTCACCGGGATCCTGCATCACCGGAACCGTCATCGCCAGTGTCTCGCCGTCGCGCGACTTCGCGAAGATGTAATCGGCAAGGATCGAAAAGCCGCGACCCAACGCGTCCTTGCGCGGTCCATCGACAATCGTCTCGGCGACGACAACCTCGGGATAATCGCGAATCTGGAAATCGCCATCGCTTCGAAGGGCGCGAAAGTCGGGTTCTTTGGTCTGTTTTTCCTGGAGGACATAATAAGCTGCGCCAGCCAGCGCCGCGCCGGCCAGTGCCGCACCGGCAGCAAGGGTTCGTCCCACCTTCTTTTCCATCGTCGCGTCCTTCACCAAATAGTGAGGTGACAATCGATCAGGCTTCCCCCTGTTCCGTCAGGGTCGGATAGTCGGTGTAGCCCTCGGGCCCTGCCGAATAAAAGGTGCCGACGTCCCAGCGATTGAGCGGCGCTTCGGTGCGCAGGCGCTCGACCAGGTCGGGATTGGCGATGAACGGCCGGCCAAAGGCGATGAAGTCCGCGCCGCCATTACCGACCATATCCGACGCGCTCCCCGGGCTGTAATCACTGTTCAGGCCAATAATGCCTCGAAACACCTTGCGCATATACGGCGACACCGGTTCCTGGTCGGTCGGGCGAAAGCTCGACTGAGGCCCGGGCTGGCGCAGCTCGATCCACGGGATGCCGACCGCGTCGAGCGTTCGGGCCGCTTCGGTGAACAGCTCGACATGGTTCGAATCGTCGGCGCCGTTGACCGCACCATTGGGCGACAGGCGGACGCCCGTGCGCTCGACCCCGATCGTTTCGGCGACGCGCTGCGCGACCTCACGCAACAGGCGCACGCGATTTGCGATCGGACCGCCGTAATCGTCGTCCCGGCGGTTCGACGTTTCGCGGAGGAATTCGTCGATCAGATAGCCATTGGCGGCATGAATCTGCACGCCGTCGAAGCCAGCAGCAACGGCGTTTCGGGCGGCGCGAGAATAATCGTCGAGCGCGCGGGCGATATCGTCCAGGGTTGCGGCGCGCGGCTGCTCGTATGCCTTCTTGCCATCATAAGTGTGCGCTTCGCCCGGCGGGGTGATCGCACTCGGTGCCAGCGGTTGCGTCCCGGTGACGTCGGAATGGACCATTCGCCCCATGTGCCACAATTGCGCGACGATCCTTCCGCCGCGTTCATGAACGGCGCCGACGACCGGCTTCCAGCCTTCGACCTGCGCGTTGGTCCACAATCCCGGTGCGCTTGGCCAGCCCAGTCCCTCACGGCTGATCCCGGTCGCTTCGGTGATGATCAGTCCGGCACCGGCACGCTGCCCATAATATTCGCCCATCAGCGGTGTGGGCACCGCGTCGCGTGTCGCACGGCCGCGGGTCAATGGCGCCATGACGATCCGATTGGGGAGCTTCAGGGCGGGGCTCAATTCCACAGGATCGAACAGGCTGGGCATATCGGGCCTTTCTGCTAGTTGGCCGAAATGGACAGCGGCGCCGGGCAATCTCAAATAGTTGCGGATCGAAACGATTCAACCGCGCACCCGCTTGCGTTTCTCGCGTTGTTGCTTGGCAATCTTGCGCTGGCGATGGGGCCGTTCCTCGTTCGGCACAGCGGCGTCGGACCGATTTCTGCAGGCTTTTGGCGGCTGGCGCTTGCCATTCCGTTCCTCTGGCTGATCGCCCGGATGGTCAGGCAGCCGGTTCATTGGCCACGCCGCGGCGTCGTTGTTGCTATCGCACTTGCAGCTTTCTTTTTTGCCGCAGATCTGGCCGCTTGGCACAAGGGCATTTTATTGACCAAGCTGGGCAATGCGACGCTGTTCGGCAACATCTCCTCCTTCATCTTCGCTGCCTGGGGCCTGTGGCTGGTCCGCAGCCTCCCGACCCCGGCGCAGGCGCTTGCATTGTTGCTGGCCGCCGCCGGCTGCGCCTTGCTGATGTGGGGAAGCGCAGAACTCAGCGCGGCGCACCTGCATGGTGATCTGCTCGCCGCACTCGCTGGCTTATTGTACGCGGGATATCTGATCGCGGTCGATGGCGCTCGGCGGACGCTTGCGCCGATGCCCCTGCTGTTCCTCGCCAGCCTGTTCGGTGCGGCGATGCTGCTTCCCGCCGCACTTGCCAGCGGCGAAACCTTCGCCCCGGACAACTGGAGTGCATTGTTCGCGCTCGCCCTTTGCAGCCAGGTGCTGGGCCAAGGCCTATTGGTCTTTGCGCTCGGCCAGGTTTCCCCCCTTGTCGTCGGCATCGCAATGCTGACCCAGCCCGCATTGTCGGCTTTCCTCGGTTGGCGATTTTACGGGGAAGGCCTGACGCCGCTCGACTTCCTTGGCGCGCTGCTGATCGTTCTTGCGCTGGCGCTCGTCCGCTTGCGCCCGCGCGGCCAACAGGGCACAAAAGCCCTATGACCGACGATCCAACCCCGCTTCAGGTCGTTCGCGACCAACTCGGCCTCGCGGTCGGCGCAAATGCGGTGTTCGACGGCTGGACCGTGAAGGCCGTCGAATCCGCGGCGGCGACTGGCGGGATCGATCCGGCAATTGCCCGGCTTGCCTTCGGCAAGAACCCGATCGACATGGTCGAAGCTTATGTCGGCGCGGTCGATGCCGCGATGGTCGATGCCTTCCCGCCCGAACGTGTCGCCGCGATGAAGATCCGGGACCGGATCACGAAACTGGTATGGCAGCGCTTCGTTGTGATGCAGCCTGCCCGCGAAGCGGTCCGTTCGGCGCTCGCAATCATGGCGATGCCGCAAAACGCGCCGCGCGGTGCAAAGCTGGGATGGCGCACCGCCGACCGGATCTGGCGCCTGGCCGGCGATACCGCGACCGACTTCAATCATTATACCAAGCGAATCACGCTCGGCGCGGTCTACTCGTCGACCTTGCTCGCCTGGCTCGACGACAAGAGCGACGACCTCATCGAAAGTCGGGCCTTCCTCGACCGCCGGATCGCAAATGTGATGAGTTTCGAAAAATGGAAGGCGCAGTGGCGCGGCGATCCGGTGCGCCGTCCCAGCTTCGCCCGTTTCCTTGGACGACTGCGCTACCCACCGGCCTGATTGCGCTTCCCAAAGCCCGCCGTTATTGATAATCACTCGCAACATGAGCGAGGCCCTATCTCTTGAAACACTACGTGTTGGCGTTCGCGCCCGGATCGCGACCGTCGATTGGGGCGGTCTCGACGATGCGTCCGCAATGCGGCTCAAGGATTTCGGGTTCGATGAAGGAGTGTCGGTCGAGGCGCTTCACCAGGGCCCGTTCGGACGCGATCCGCTGGCGGTTCGCGTTGGGCGGATGACCGTCGCCATTCGCCGTGCCCATGCCCGCGCGATCAAGGTCGTGCTCGAGGCCGCATGAACAAAACTCCGCTGGTCGCGGTCGTCGGCAACCCCAATGCCGGCAAAAGTGCCTTGTTCAACGCGCTTACCGGCGCACGCCAGAAGGTCGGCAACTATCCCGGGGTCACGGTCGAACGCCATGTCGGCCGGACCGTATTGCCCTCGGGCCGGGAGTTCGATCTGATCGATCTTCCCGGCACGTACAGTCTTGATCCCGCCAGTCCGGACGAAGCCGTTACCCGCGACGTGCTGCTCGGTCGCCAGCAGGGCGAACGCCTGCCCGACGCCTTGCTGATCGTCGTCGACGCGTCGAACCTCGACAATCATCTTCGGTTCGCGCTTCAACTGATCGCGCTCGGCCGCCCGACGGTCGTCGCGCTCAACATGGCCGACCTTGCCCGCCGCGACGGGCTCGAGCTCGACCCGGTACGCTTGTCCGCCGCGCTCGGCGTCCCGGTTGTGGAAACCGTCGCAGTTCGCAAGCGCGGTATCCAGGGATTGCTCGCCAAGCTGGAATGCGAATTGGGCCATCATCGCGCGATTGCCGGCAGCGACCTGCCGCCTGCGGAACCGATCAACCTGCACCGCAAGGCGCGCGAGATCGCGCTTTCGGCAATCGTCAGCGAAACCCCGGTGCGACGCTGGACGCATCGGCTCGATTCGGTCCTTCTCCATCCTGTCGCGGGACCAGTCATCCTTGCCGCGATCCTGTTCGTGATGTTCCAGGCGGTGTTTGCGTGGAGTGCGCTTCCCGCCGATGCCCTGGAGACGGGTATCCTTTCGCTCGGTCAGGCGATTGGCAACCTGATGCCGGCGGGTTTTGCACGGTCGCTGGTCGTCGACGGTATCTTTGGCGGGGTCGGCGCGGTCATCGTCTTCCTCCCGCAAATCCTGATCCTCTTCCTCTTCATCCTGATCCTTGAAAGCTCGGGCTACATGGTTCGCGCAGCCTTCATCATGGATCGGCTGATGAGCCACGCCGGCCTGTCCGGTCGCGCCTTCATTCCCTTGCTGTCCAGCTTCGCCTGCGCGGTTCCAGGAATCATGGCGACCCGCACCATCGACAATGCGAAAGACCGGCTGACGACCATTCTCGTTGCACCGTTGATGACATGCTCGGCCCGCCTGCCGGTCTATGCCCTGATCATCGCCGCTTTCATCCCGGCACGAAGCGTCGGTCCCGGCATCAACCTGCAAGGGCTCGTCCTGTTCGGCCTTTACCTTGCCGGTGTTGTCGGCGCCATGCTCGCCGCCTTGCTGATCCGCCGCACGGTGGTGAAGGGCGGGGGCGGCGCCTTCATGATGGAATTGCCCAAATACCAGATGCCGCGCGTCGCCGACGTCCTGATCGGGCTGTGGCAGCGAGCGTGGATTTTTCTGAAGCGCGCGGGGACGATCATCCTTGCCACCACCATCGTGCTGTGGGCGCTCGCCAGTTATCCGCAGGCCGGGCCCGGCGAAAAGCAGTCCGAAGTCTCGATTGCGGGCAAGATTGGTTCGGCGATCGAGGTGGTCGTGAAACCGATTGGCTTCAACCACGACATCGCCCTCGCCCTTCTCCCGACCATGGCCGCGCGCGAAGTTGCGGTCAGTGCGATCGGGACGGTCTATGCGCTCGATGCCGAACAGCAGGATGAACTGCAAACGCTGGAACAACGGCTTGCCGGCAAATGGAGCATCGCAACCGCGCTCGCCTTCCTCGCCTGGTTCGTCTTTGCCCCGCAATGTATCTCGACCATCGCGATAACCCGGCGCGAAACCAATGGTTGGAAATGGCCGATGTTCATGGTCGGCTACCTGTTTGCGCTGGCCTATGCCGCAGCCGGTCTGACGTATTGGACGGCCGTCGCTTTCGGGCTTGGCTAGGGCCGCTCAGCCTCCTAACGCTATTTCCGAACCAAGAAGATGGAGAGCGAGATGGCGGGCGTGAACAAGGTGATTCTGGTAGGCAATCTGGGGGCCGATCCGGAGGCGCGCTCGCTTAACAATGGCGGCGAAGTGGTCAATCTGCGTGTCGCCACGTCGGAGACGTGGAAGGACAAGGACGGCAACCGTCAGGAACGCACCGAGTGGCACCAGGTCGTCATCTTCAACGAAAATCTCGGCCGGGTCGCGAAAAGCTATTTGCGCAAGGGATCGAAAGTCTATCTCGAAGGCCAGATCCAGACCCGGAAATGGACCGACCAGAGCGGCGCCGACCGATATTCGACCGAAGTCGTGCTCCAGCGTTTTCGCGGCGAACTCGTCCTGCTCGATTCGCGCGGCGAAGGCGGCGGCGGTGGCGGAGGCTCCAACCAGTCCAACGATTATGACGACAGCGGCTTTGGCGGCGGTCAACCGCGCCAACAGTCGCGTCCACAACCGGCTGCCTTCGATACCGATCTCGACGACGACGTCCCGTTCTGAGCGATCGCAGTGCGATCGAGGCCTTCAGTCCTTCGCCATTTTTTCCTTGAGCGCGGCAAGCGCTGCAAATGGCCCCGCTTCTTCCTCGCTGAGAACGCCTGCCGCGCGCAGCGTTTCTTCAGCATCTGCGCTGCGCGGATAGGGGTCTAACGCAAGCGCGAGCGTATCGACGATCGAATCGCCCAGCGGGATCCGCGATCCGTCATGGAAAATGGTGTCGAGCGCTGCGCCTTCAAGCTCGATCTCCTCGTCCGGTGCAATTTGCGGCTCGGGATGAAAATGCAGGTCGAACGGCTCGTCGATCAGCGCTGCCACCGGCTCGCCGGTCGCCACGCACGCCTGGTCCAGCGTCGCCATCACCCGGCCTTTTGCATTCACCTTGTCGCTGTCGCGCGACAAGACGATATGCGCCTTCAGCGCTGACAACGACAGCAAGCCGAGGCGTTTGGCGATGGCCCCGCATTCCAAATCGTTTGCCGAAAGCTCGATCCGCTCGCCTTCACGAACCTGGTCGAGCGGCAGGAGAAATTCGAAGTCCTCGCTCATGCGATGGCCCCTTTGGTCAATTCGGATTCGCTTGTTTCCGCGATCCGCCTGGCAAAATCGTCGATGAACTCGAGACCCTTCGCGACCGGTTCGTCCGCCACATCCTGGTCGCGGTAGAGCGACATTCGTGCGGTCTCGATCCGCATGTCCGGCCGTGCCTGGCTCGCTCGCCAGGCGTCGATGCGTTTGGCCAGCATTCCCACCATTCCGCGCACCTGCTTGCCGAGCGTCGGGTCGCCAAGTCCGGACTGGCGCAACTGCGAATCCATGTCGTCGACGAAGATTTCGGTCAGGCGCGGCGAAATTGCTTCCGCCTCCTCGCCACCTTTGGACAGCCGTATGTCGGTGATCGCCATGATCGTCGCAAGGACCGCGAATCGCCCGTCCATCGTGTCTTCCACCCCCGCCTCGCGATACCAACGCGGCCGGCGCGCTTCAGCAACGACCGCTGCATAGAGGGGCCGGGCGTCGGCAAGCGCTGGGCGGCGGGAAAATGGCCAGATCATTCAGCTTCCTTTAAGTGCACAGCCTCTTGACTTGAAGCAGCGGGCAAGGCCGCATATTGAGGCTGCCTCGCCGCGACGCAAGCGGCGGGCTATCGAACTGAGGAGTGATTTGAATGGCGTCGACCTGGGTCAAGCTGGCTGCGGCCTTCACAGGAGCAGCAATGGTGACGGGGTGCGCCGGGATTCAGGATCACCGCGGCTTCGTGCTCGACAAGGAGCTGGCGAGCGGAATCCAGGTCGGGATCGACAATAAGGAATCGGTCACCAAGACGCTTGGGCGCCCAACCTTCACCGGGCAGTTCAATTCCGACGATTGGTATTATCTTTCGGCGGACACGAAGACCGTTGCGTTTCGGTCGGCCAAGACCATCGACCAGGACCTGCTCCACATCCGGTTCGATCCGGCCGGAAACGTCGCGTCGATCAATCGTACCGACGAAAGCACCATCGTCGCGATCCGCCCGAGTGGCGACAAAACCCCGACCTTGGGCCGCAAGCGCAGCTTCTTTGACGAACTGTTCGGCAACATCGGCGTGTTCAACTCCGGCGCGCTTGGACAGCAGAACCCCGACAACTAGGCTTTGAGCCGACCGACAACTGTCCTAAGCGGGGTTGCATGACTGCGACCCCCGCTGGCATCACCTATGCCGATTACCTCGCGCTTGGCGAATTGCTCGGCGCGCAGCATCCGATCTCGGACCACCATGACGAGATGCTGTTCATCATCATCCATCAGACCAAGGAATTGTGGCTGAAGCAGATGCTGCACGAGGTCAAACTCGCCTGCAGCCTGATCGCCACCGACCAGTTCGGTATTGCCCATAAGGCGATGTCGCGGATCAGCCGGATCCAGACCGTGATGACCTTGTCCTGGGATATACTCTCGACCCTGACGCCGTTCGACTACATGCAGTTTCGCCATGTGCTCGGAACGTCATCGGGGTTCCAGTCGGCCCAATTCCGGGAGCTCGAATTTCGGCTTGGACTCAAGGACGAACGGTTCCTCAAACTCGGCGAAGGCGGCGACGAAGGCCGCCAGCGGCTGCAGGCAGCGCTCGATGAACCCAGTCTTTGGGAAGAAGGCAATGCCGCGCTCGGCCGGGCCGGCTTCGATGTGTCGAGCGAGGCTGCAATCGGCGCGAGTTGGCTAGCGGTCTATCGCGACGCCGAACGATGGTTCGAACTTTACGGCCTCGCCGAAAAGCTGGTCGATATTGACGATGCGCTGGTCGCATGGCGAATGAAGCATGTCCTGACGGTCGAACGGATCATTGGGATGAAGCGCGGCACCGGCGGCTCGGAAGGCGCGGCCTACCTGAAGTCGACACTAGACAAGCGCGCGTTCCCGCAACTCTGGTCGCTGCGCACCGAAATATGAGCTTCAAGCACCTGTTCTCAAAAAGCCTCGCGGCTGGCGGCGACCGTCTTCACGTCGCCGCGCACAGCCATCATCTGTGGCCCGACGTCAGTTTCGATGCGCAGGTTGCGGCGTGGGAGGACGCCGCGCTTCTCGCCGACCGCAAATGGGAAAAGGTGATGGGCGAAATCTGGCCCGAGGCGCAGGCCGAAGTCGCGGCCGAGCTTGGCACCGGCGATCCCTCGGCCGTCGTCTTTTCGTCGAACACCCACGATTTCGTCGTTCGGCTCGCCGCGGCCTGTCCGCGCCGCGACCCGGCCCGACTTCGCGTGCTGACCAGCGACGGCGAATTTCATTCCGCCCGGCGCCAGTTTGCCCGCTGGTCGGAGGACCAATGGTTGGTGGAGCACAAAATCCCAGCCGAACCGTTCGATGACTTCGCGGAACGCTTCCTTGCCGCCGCGCGAAGTGGCAATCACGATCTAATTTTCGTCAGTCATGTCTTGTTCGGCAGCGGCCGGATCGTGGCGATGCTCGATGAACTGGCCGCGCTTGCCCGTCCCGACGGACCATGGGTGATCGTCGACGGCTATCACAGCTTCATGGCAATCGACGCGCCGATGACCCCGGCGCTCGGCAAAAAATTATTCTATCTTGGCGGCGGCTACAAATATGCGATGGCCGGTGAAGGGCTCGGCTTCCTTCATTGCCCGCCGGGCTTTGGCCCGCGCCCTCCGATTACCGGCTGGTATGCCGAATTCGGCGACCTGAAGGCGCCGCCTGGCGGGGTCGGCTACACCAGTGACGCGATGCGCTTCATGGGGGCGACGTTCGATCCGACGGTCTTCTATCGCTTTACCGCAATACGCCGAATGCTTCGCGCCGAAGGACTGAGAACGGCAGATATATCCACGAAAGTGACCACGCTGCAGGCCCAGATGGTCGCGACGCTGGCGCCGACCGCGCTTGGCCGCGCGGCGCTGCTCAATCCGATCGATGGCGGCCCGCATGCCCGCTTTCTGGCCTTCCGGTCGTCAGATGCGCAGCGCTGGCAAAAGGAACTGCTCACCCGCAATTGCATCACCGACGTGCGCGGCGATGTGCTCAGGATCGGTGTTGGCCTGTATCACGAACCGGACGATATCGACCGGCTTGCCGAGATGGTCGGGACTTTGGCCTAGGCCCAGGATCAGGGTTGGGGCTTCAGGCCGTCGTGCAGCAATCGGCTCGCTTCGGCTGCGACTTTGCCGGGATCTTCCTCCCCCCACACGCCAAAGCGAAGTCCCAGAAACACATTCATTCCCATCAATGCCCATGCCCGCACTTCGGTCGCAAAGTCGTCGGCATGGGCAACTTCGCCCTTCCGTTCGGCTAGCGCCAACCGCGCCGCAATCCGGCTGGCGGTGGTTTCATAATGCTGGCGGAATCCGGCCGGATCGACGAATTCGGCCTCGTCGATGATCCGATACACTTCCTTATGGTGCGCGACGAAATCCAGGTAAGCGGCGAGCGCCCGCCGTTCGGCATCCAGCCCATCGGTCGCTTCGCCGAACACGGGCGCAACATGGTCTCGGACCTTTCCGGACATGTCCTGGACCAGCGCCGCGAACAGCGCCTCCTTGCTGTCGAAGTAAGTATAAAAGGTGCCAAGCGCGACCCTGGCGCGGCTTGTGATCGACACAACTGAGCTGTCGTTGAATCCGCGCTCGCCAAACTCGAGGAGCGCAGCGTCGAGGATTTTTCGCATCGTCTTGGCACCGCGCGCGGTGCGCGGCGCCTTGCCTTCGCTGGCCATCATCGCAGTCTTTTGCGCACGCTCGCTGCTGCTGGTCAATTGATCCCCCATGCCCGGCATATCTCATAAGTTGAAAGTCGGTTCAACTTTCATTATGGATGACGAGGACGATGTATTGCGGCCTGACCGCGGCACGATGGGAAGAGGATGGGGCAAATGAGAAAATTCATGATTTCGCGCGCAGTGTTGCTGGCGAGCGGCGCATTATTGATCGGTGGAACGGCACATGCCCAGACCGCTGAGGAAACGACTCAGGAAGCCGCCGATGCGCCTGCGGCGGACGTTGGAACCGGTGCGGCGGATGATGAGGGTGGGGAGCAAGCGATCGTCGTGACCGCGCGCAGAACGGAGGAGAGCGTCCAGAGGGTTCCTTCGTCGATTTCTGCGTTCAACGAGCGCTCGCTTGACCGAATTCAGGCGACCGACACCACCGGTCTGCAAGGCGCAGTCCCGAACCTCAATATCGTCCAGGGCCGCGGCTCGTCGAATGCGACAAACGTCTTCATTCGCGGCATCGGACAGCCCGATGCGCTGCAGACTTTCGATCCGGCGGTCGGTGTCTACGTCGACGATGTGTATCTCTCGCGCATTCGCGGCAATCAGCTTGACCTGCTCGATCTCGAACGGCTCGAGGTTCTGCGTGGACCGCAAGGCACGCTTTACGGCAAGAACACGATCGGCGGCGCCATCAAGTTCGTCACGCGCAAGCCGGGCCAGGACTTTCGGGCAGCGGGGTCGATTGCCGTCGGCAGCTACGACCAACTCGACTTGAAACTCGCTGCATCAGGCCCTGTGTCGGACACGATTGCGGCCGGCTTCGCCCTCTCGCGCTCGACACGTGACGGCTATGTCAAGGACAGCTTTCGCGACGAACGCTACAACGACAAGGACAGCATCGGCGGCCGTGCCGCACTTGCGTTCACGCCATCTTCGAATGTTCGCCTCGATCTGACCGCCGATTATTCGCATGACGACGCGGCGCTCAACGTCGGCCGTCCCGTCAACAATCTCTTCCAATTTTCCGGCGGCGCGCTCGTCGTGACCAACCCGGTGGGTTCGGGAAGCTATGACTGGAGAGGCCGGACGACGCCTGGTCTGCCAAATTCGACCAAGCTCACCCATTACGGCACTGCCGCAACGCTGGCCGTCGATGTCGCCCCCGACCTGACGTTCAAATCGATCAGCGCTTACCGGAACCTGAAGACCGACGATTATATCGACATCGACGCGACCCAATATGAAGTCGGCGACGTCTTTGTCGGCGTGCAGCAGAACCAGATCAGCCAGGAATTCCAGCTGCTCTACACCGGCGAACGGCTGAACGTGGTGGGCGGCCTCTATTACCTGCGCGAGCGAGTGAAATCTCACCAGGAAGCCTATGCCGACGATCTACTAGGGACGTTCTTTGGCGGCGGCACCTTTACTCGAACGATCGACGACCGGCTGACAACGAAAAGCTATGCCGCCTTCGTCAACGCCAGTTACGAGGTGGTCCCGGATGTCCGGCTTTCGGCCGGCCTTCGCTATACCAAGGAAACCAAGGATTATTGGCGCACGACATCGACCTTCTCGAGCAACGCATTGTTCCGCGGGACGTACATCTTCTCGCCTTCGCTCGGGAAGTGGGATGATTGGTCGCCGATGGCCAGCATCGACTGGCAGGCATCGCCAAATGCAATGCTCTACGCGCGGGTCGCGAAGGGCTTCAAATCGGGCGGTTTCAATGGCCGCGCCAACTCTGCCAGCGAATCGACCGAATATGATCCGGAGACCGTTTGGTCATGGGAAGCGGGTTTCAAGACGCGCCCGGCCAATGGCATCACCTTCAATGGCGCGGTCTTCACCTCGACTTACAAGGATTTCCAGGCCCGGGTTTCGGGAGTCGAAGAGATCGGTGGCGTTCCAACCCCTGTCCTGTCCGTACTCAATGCTGGCAAGCTGCGGATCAGTGGCGCCGAACTCGAAGCCAGCTGGACGCCGGTCGAACGCCTTCTGCTCGATGCCCAGATCGGTTACCTCAATGCCGATTACAAGGAATTCGATGACGCGCGTTTCGCCGCATTTGGCGGCAGCCGTGCGTTCCAAACCCCGGCATTCGCACCGAAGTGGACGATGCGCCTGGGTGCGCAATATGGCTTCGACCTGGGCACGGCCGGATCAATCACGATCGGCGCGCAGACCCGTTACAAGTCGAAGACCGCGCTGGCCGTCGACAATACGTTCACCAACACCGACACCCGGATTGATGGTCTGTTCCAGGGAGCTTTCTGGATGCACGATGCGCGGATCGTCTACGAAACTGCCAACAAGCATTGGGCGATCGGCGTTTACGGCAACAATCTTTCGGACCGCGCATACAAGACGGACGCTCAGGAATTCTCGTCCGTCGGTGGAATCCGCACCGTTTATTATGGCGCACCGCGCACCGT
Organism: uncultured Alphaproteobacteria bacterium; assembly: GCA_963843855.1. Classification (GTDB taxonomy): domain Bacteria; phylum Pseudomonadota; class Alphaproteobacteria; order Sphingomonadales; family Sphingomonadaceae; genus Sphingomicrobium. Next base: position 55,726 of record CAWJMA010000006.1, on the reverse strand, counting down.
GACACTTCGCCTGACTGCTCGTTACTGAGCTCCTCCCGGAGATGGGGCGCTGGTTTTTGCCGGCGCCCCATGCCATCGACACATTCTCGGCGACCGAAGGAGGAATGAGTGATGGCCAGTAAAGCGTCAGCCCGGGCCAGCAATCCCAATGTTCTGCTCGGCTTCCTGTTGCTCGCCTACATCTTCAATTTTCTCGATCGAACTATCCTCAGCATTCTTGCGACGCCGATCAAGGCGGACCTCGGCCTCACCGACACCCAATTCGGCGCGATCAGCGGGCTTGCGTTTGCCCTGCTCTATTCAATTCTCGGTGTCCCGCTGGCGATGCTTGCCGATCGCACCCGGCGCAGCTGGGTCGTCGCCGGCGCGCTGTCGGTGTGGAGCGGGTTCACGGCGCTGTGCGGAACTGCGGTCAGTTTTGGTCAGCTGTTCTTTTATCGCCTCGGCGTCGGGGTCGGCGAAGCTGGTGGCGTCGCCCCGTCCTATGCGCTGATCGCCGATTATTTTCCGCCGGAACGCCGAGCCCGCGCTCTTGCGATCTTTTCCCTCGGGGTGCCGCTGGGCCTTGCTGGCGGGACGTTGATCGGGGCGTATCTCGCATCGTGGATCGATTGGCGCGCCGCCTTTCTCGTGATGGGCATTGCGGGACTTGCGCTTGCTCCGGTGATGCTGATCATGGTTCGCGACAAGCCGCGCGAGAAAGTTGCAACCACGCCATCGGTGGGACTTCTCGCAACATTTCCGATCATCGCCCGCAAACCGACCTTCTGGCTGATGGCGCTTGCCGCCTCGTGCAGCTCGCTTGCCGGCTACGGTCTTGCCGCGTGGGTCCCATCGGTCATGATGCGCAGCTTCGATTTCGAATTGATCGAGACGGGCAATTATCTCGCCTCGCTTTACCTGATTGGCGGCGTTGCCGGCGTGTTCGGTGGCGGATGGCTCGCTGACCGTCTCGGCCAGAAGGATCGCAGCTGGTACGCCCGCCTCCCGATGATTGCCTGGGCGATTACCGCGCCGATGTTCGTCATCGGCCTGATGTCACCAAATGCGTGGATGGCATGGCCGTTCCTGTTGATCCCCAATGCCCTGAACATCCTTTGGCTTGGGCCCGTGACAACTGCAGTACAGCACCTTGTCCCGCGCGATGTCAGGGCCACGGCATCGGCGTCCTTCCTGTTGATCAACAATTTGATCGGCCTTGGCGTGGGCCCGACGCTAATTGGTTTCCTGTCCGACAGCTACAAGGCGCGTTTTGCCGAGGAAGCGCTTCGTTATGCTGCCGTCACCGTGGTTGGATTTTATTTTGTCGCGGCAACCCTGATGTGGTTCGCCGTGCGCCGCCTCGCCAACGACTGGGTCGAGGAGGGCGCGGAGTCCTGACAGCCTTTCGCTGCGATGAACGGGCAAGGAACGTCATCCTTGCATGACCGTTGGGTCCCTCGAAAGGAATTGATCATGACCAAGTGGATGCTTGCCGCGGGTGCCGCGGCGCTCGCGATCGCAACTCCCGCAATCGCCAAGCCCGAAAAGGGCGGCGAACATGGCAACAAGGGCGGCGGCCACGGGCCGTCGATGAAAATGCAGGGCGGTAAGGACCATGCGAAAGGCCATGGGCGCGAACGTGGCCAGGCCCAAGTTGCGCGCTCGGACAAGGGGCGTGATCGCCCGGCCTTTGCCCAGGGCATGAAGCAGGAGCGCCGCCAATCTGCAGACGACCGCGAAAGCCGACGCGAATGGAAAGGCAATGACCGGCGTGATCGTCGTGTCGAACAGGTCGTGAGAAATCGTGGTCTGGATCGCGACAATTATCGTGAAGCTCCGCGTCAGGCTTATCGTCAGGTATCGCGTCAATATGATTGCCCGCCGGGTCTTGCCCGCAAGAATAATGGATGCTTGCCGCCGGGCCAGGCAAAGAAATTGCTCGGCGTTCCGTTAGCTGCCGCCTTCGCTAATGATCGGGTGCCCTACGCCTATCGCAATTGGTATCAGGATAACGATCGTTATTATTATCGCAGCGGCGACGGCTATATGTACCGCGTCAATCGCAGCGACGGGCTTGTCAACGGCTTGATGCCGTTGTTCGGCACCGGTTATTATGCGGTCGGCGATTCTTGGCCGGATCCGTACAATTTCTACAACGTGCCGCAGCAGTACCAGAGCTACTATGCGGACAATGACGATTATTATTACCGATATGGCGATGGAGCGATTTATCGCGTCGATCCGAGCACCAATGCCGTCAACGCGATCGTCGCACTGCTAGCGGGCGATCTTGGCGTCGGCAGTCGCTTACCGGTCGGGTACGACACCTATAACGTCCCGCTCAGCTATCGGTCGCAATATGCCGATACGCAGGATGCATGGTATCGCTATAACGACGGCTACATCTATCGTGTCGACCCCACGACGCGTCTGATTACCGCGGTCATCGACGCCATCATCTGAGTTGCTCGGGGGCGCTCCGTTCTCGAGGGCGCCCCCATTTATAAAAGCGGAGAAACGCAGCAATGCGCAAAACCATTTCATTGATCGTGTCCGCGTCACTCTGGCTTGTCCTTGCGGCATGCGATTCCAACAGCGACAGCGCCCCGGCTTCGAAAGAAGCAAAGGAAGCGGCAGGCGAGTCGACCATTTCGGCGAGCTTGGGCGGCGATACGTCGACGTTCCTGCAGGCTGTCAAATCGGCCGGTCTCGAAACGACCCTTGCTGGTCCTGGCCCCTATACCGTTCTTGTTCCCGGCAACGTTGGTTTCGAGAAGCTCCCGGCTGGTGCCCTCGACACCTTGCTAAAGCCCGAGGCGCGCGAACAGCTGACCAAGGTTCTCACTGTTCATATCCTATCCGGTTCGATCCTTGCCGAGGATATTTCGAAGGCCATCGACAACGGTGGCGGCAAGACCCAGCTGATGACGATCGGTGGCGGCCAACTGACGGCTACGAAGGATGGAGACAAGATCGTCCTGACCGATGCCGCTGGCGGAAAGGCAATCGTCACAAAGGCGGATCTGAAACAATCGAACGGTATTGTTCATCAAGTTGATTCCGTGCTTATGCCCTCCTGATCGATCCATTTCGATTGAACGACGTACCGGGCGGGCTCCTTGGGGTCCGCCCGCTCCATTTTGGTTCATTGGGTAAGTATCTCGTTTCCACAATTCGCTACGCCGATGACGCGTGGAGGACGGTGGATGATCGAACAGGCAGTGGGTTGGGATCGACAGGCACTGGTGAGGGCGGCGCTCGCCGCAATGCTGATGTTCGTGCTTGCGCTCGCCGGGATAGAGCTAACCCGCTACAGCGGCAAGGTCGCGTCGGTCTGACTCGCAGACGGCCGCGGTTCTACGATCATGCCGGCCTGACCGATTTCATGACTAAGCCCATCGATTCGGATGCGCTGGCCGCCCGGCTCGCCTTGATTGCGATTGAGGCCAGCGGTGAGCGTGGCATGCCGAGCCAATCAATCGATGCCGACGCGATCGCGCCTACATCGAGCGGATCCGTGCGGCCTTTGGTCCGCGCCGCTTCGCAGGATTGCTCGATATCTTTCTGGTCGAACTCCACCGCCGCCCGGCGCAGATTCGCGACCTGCTTGCGGACGGGGGATGGAACGTGGCCCGGGCCACCGCCCGCAGCATCAAGGGCGCAGCGTTGAGTGTCGGCGCGACGGCCGTTTCCGAAGCGGCGGCGGCAATCGAGGATTGGCCCGAAACGTCTGCCAAGCAGGCAGCAGTCGATGCGTCGGCGATGCTCGACGCGGCCGCGGCGATCGTCAAGGCGCTCCTGATCGCACTTCTCGACACCGGAAGTGACGAGGATCGCGCTTCAGCCTGAACTTTCCGCGCGAAATCGCATCGTTTACCACTGGCGGCGCGCCATCGGATGGTTATAACCGTTGCCACAACGGGCCCGCACCTCCGGCCGGGCCGTCCAGGGGCATGAAACGGAAAGCAGCGGCATGAAGGCGACGATTGAACGGGCGACTCTCCTCAAGAGCCTGGGCCATGTCCAGTCGGTGGTCGAGCGCAGGAATACGATTCCGATCCTCTCCAATGTGCTGATCGAGGCCAAGGACGACGGCTCTATCCGCCTGATGGCGACCGACTTGGACCTCCAAGTCGATGAAAGCGTCGCCGCACAGGTCGAACAGGCCGGCGCCACCACCGTTCCCGCGCATACCTTCTTCGACATTGTTCGCAAGCTTCCCGAAGGCAGTCAGGTCGAATTGTCCGCTGCCGACGGCAAGATGCAGGTCGTTGCGGGCCGGGCGCGCTTCAATCTCTCCACGCTTCCGCGCGACGATTTTCCGGTGATTGCTGAAGGCGAACTGCCGACTTGCTTCGAACTTCCGGCTGCGACTCTCCGCCAAATCGTCGACAAGACCCGCTTTGCGATCTCCTCGGAAGAGACGCGCTATTATCTGATGGGCATCTTCCTGCATGTCGCCGACGATAAGTTGAAGGCCGCCGCTACTGACGGCCATCGGCTGGCCCGCGTCACGATGGACAAGCCCGACGGCGCCGACGGAATGCCGGACATCATCATACCGCGCAAGTGCGTCGGTGAGCTTCGCAAGCTGCTCGATGAGGTCGACGGAACGGTCGAAATGTCGCTGTCGGCGACCAAGGTTCGCTTCGGTCTGGGTAGCGCGGTACTGACCAGCAAGCTGATCGACGGCACCTTCCCCGATTACAATCGCGTCATCCCGACCGGGAACGACAAGTTGCTCAAACTGGATCCGAAGAGCTTCGCGCAGGGCGTCGACCGCGTCGCGACGATCGCCTCGGAGAAGACCCGCGCGGTCAAGATGAGTGTCGACCGGGACAAGGTGACGCTTGCGGTGACCAGTCCGGAAAGCGGCACCGCGACCGAAGAAATCGCTGCGGATTATGGCGGAGAGCCAATCGAAATCGGTTTTAACGCCCGCTATTTGATGGACATTCTCCAACAGATCGAAAGCGATACGGTTGAAGTCCATCTTGCCGACGCTGCCGCGCCGACCCTGCTTCGCGAAAGCGACGACAGCAACGCGCTCTACGTCCTGATGCCGATGCGGGTGTGACCCGCTAACCCTTGCGGGATAGCCGTCGTTGGTTGGCGGTGGCACGGCGATGGATCGGGGCTAGTGCCCGGACCGAGCTCGACAATGCCAGCGATGACATTTTCTCGCTGGAGCTGGCGAGGCGCTGGGCGGCGGTCCAATTGCCATTGGCGGCCGCGACGACACCCATCATTGCCGTTGCATGGCTAGACCACAGACGCTGCCATTGCCCCCAGTCGGACATGACCGCGCCTGCCGATTCATGGATCGCTGCGACCTTCTCGCCGACCATCTGGGTCAATTCGCGATAATCTCCGGCGATCGGATTTTCGATCGCCTTTGCAATTGTATTGCTTCGGTGGGAGACGACGGAAGCCGCACTCGAAATCGTCTCGGTCAGCATCCTCTGAGCCTCAATCCCGCGATCCCAGAGCCGGAACATATCGATGAACATCGCTTATTCCTTTGTTGCACTGCAGCATGCCCTAGGCTCATTGACCGCGCTTGGCTAGACCATCGCCATGCCACTCTTGCGCCTCGCCCTGACCAACCTGCGCAACCATGCCGGTGTGGTGCTGGAATCAGCACCGGGCTTTGTCCTGTTCAGCGGCCCCAACGGTGCCGGAAAGACAAATTTGCTCGAGGCTGTTTCGTTACTCGCTCCCGGCCGCGGATTGCGCCGCGCCCCGTTGTCCGAAATCGCTCGGCAGGGAGGGCCGGGCGGTTTTGCGGTCGCTGCGCGGATGGCCGACGGGACCGAGATTGGTACGGGAACGGTGGCGACCGCGCCCGAGCGCCGTCAGGTGCGGATCAACGGCGCGGCGACCTCGGTCAACGCGCTATCCGAACGCCTTTCGGTGCTTTGGCTGACACCCGCCATGGACCGCCTCTTCGCCGACAGCGCGAGCGCGCGCCGACGTTTCCTCGACCGGCTCGTCCTCGCGCTTGAGCCGGGCCATGCCCACCATGCTTCGCGTTACGAAGCGGCGATGCGCGCGCGCAACAAATTGCTCACGCAGGAAGGCCCCGCCGACCCCGCATGGCTTCAGGCACTCGAGGCCGGAATGGCGGACCATGGCAGCCAAGTGGCGGCGGCAAGGCAACGTACGGTGGAGGCGCTTGGCGAAACCCTGGCCGCGCAACCCGACACCGACTTCCCGCGTGCCGGTCTGGCAATCAACGGATGGAATGGTGACGATCTGGCGCTGGCACTGTGCAACAATCGTGGACGCGATGCAGCGGCCGGGCGCACCACAACGGGTCCGCATCGACACGATCTGCTCGTCACCAATCTCGCCAAACGACAACTCGCCGCGCTTGGTTCGACCGGTGAACAGAAAGCGCTGCTGATCGGAATCATTCTCGCTCATGCCCGGCTGGTCGCCGGAAAGCGGGGATTCGCGCCGATCCTGCTGCTCGACGAAGTGGCCGCCCATCTCGACCCCAGTCGTCGGGCGGCCCTGTTCGAACGTTTGTCCGGAAACGGACAAGTTTGGATGACCGCTACCGAAGAACAACTGTTCGATGGCATCGACGCTGCGACCCGCTTTCGGGTCGTCGATGGAGCTGTCGAACCGTCCTGACTGGACTTTTGCGGATTTCCTTCTATATCGCACTGCAACACGAGGCGCTTAGCAAGCGGCGTGAACGGTCGAAAAGACGACCGGCCCGCGCCTCGACCCGGACCTTACCGGCTTCCCAATTCACGCGGGGTGCTCAACCCAACCCCGACCGGACCGTGCCAATTTCGGCGCGGCCGCTCGTTTTGCATATTGGAATTATCGTGACCAAATTTTCCGACCTTGGCCTCTCGCAGCCGCTTATCGATGCGCTCGCCGCCAAGGATTATCATCAGCCGACGCCGATCCAGGCCAAGGCGATCCCGACGGTCCTGTCGGGTCGCGACCTGCTCGGCATCGCCCAGACTGGTACCGGCAAGACCGCAGCCTTCATGCTGCCCTCGCTCGACCGACTGGTCGCCGCTGGCACCGGCCGCCCGACGCCGCGCCGCGCCCGCATGTTGGTGCTCGCCCCGACCCGCGAATTGGCTGCCCAGATCGCCGAAAGTGCGCGCACCTACGCCAAAGGCCAGCATATCAGTGTAGGCGTGATCTTCGGCGGCATCCCGGTGCCCAAGTCGATTCGCGAAGTGTCGCGCGGGCTCGACGTCCTCGTCGCCACCCCGGGCCGGCTGCTCGACCTCGTCGACCAGCGTGCGCTTGACCTGTCGGCGCTGGAAATCCTCGTCCTCGACGAAGCAGACCAGATGCTCGACCTCGGTTTTATCCATGCCCTGAAGCGGATCGTGAAGCTCATCCCGGCTAAGCGCCAGACCCTGTTCTTCTCGGCCACCATGCCGAAGTCGATCCGCCAGCTGGCCGACGCCTATTTGACCAACCCGGCGGAAGTCGCCGTTACCCCGGTCGCGGCTACCGCCGACCGGATTGGCCAGACGGTGACCCTGGTGAACCAGGCCGAAAAGCAGGCGCTTCTGACCCGCGTTCTTGGCGACACGCCAGTCGAACGTGCGTTGGTCTTTTCGCGGACCAAGCACGGTGCCGACAAGATCGTCCGTTTCCTTGACGCCGCTGGCATCAAGGCCGGGGCGATTTACGGCAACAAGAGCCAGGCCCAGCGCGAACGCGCCCTTGCGGCCTTTCGCAGCGGCAGCATGCCGGTCCTGATTGCGACCGATATTGCGGCGCGCGGGATCGACATTTCGGGCGTCAACCTGGTCGTCAATTTCGACCTTCCCGATGTGCCCGAACAATATGTCCACCGGATCGGCCGCACCGCGCGTGCCGGCGCCGAAGGACAGGCGATTGCGTTCTGCAGCCCTGATGAGCGCGTCAACTTGCGCGATATCGAAAAGCTGGTCCGGACCAAGATCGAACAGGCCGCACTTCCCGACGGATTCATGGAAACCGTCGCTGCGATCAAGCGGCTCAAGCCGGCCAAGAAGGCCGACGACGGCCAGGATCACGGTCGCGGCGGACGTCGCGCCCCGCATGGCATGAAATCCGATCGTCGCGCCGACGGCCAGCGCCGCGACCACCGCAACGGTCCGCGCAGCGACAAGCCGCAATATCAGCCAAAGCGTGCCGACGGTTCGGTGCCGGGCGAAGCCCGTGGTCCGGTCCGCAATCCGGTCCGCAGCGGCGAGCCGGCACGCGGTCCGCAGCGTCACCCCCAGCGCGCCGACGGTCATCCCGCCCGTCGTCCCGACGGCAATGGCGGCAAGCGTCCGTTCCAGGGTCGTCGCGGCCCGGGCGGACCCCGCCGCGTCGAAGGCGGCGCTCGCGCTTAATCGAATGCGGCGTTATGCGCCTTGGTCAGCCGGTCCCGGTCGGGGTCGGCCAGACCGGCGCATGACGCCCGTTCGCACGCATCGCCGGCAAGTCGGCGAAGCGCCGGGCTGCTATCGGGAAACGCCTTGGCCAGCGAGCCAAGCATGTGCTGCAACTTTATTCCGACCTCGACAATGGCGGCGCCATCGCGCGAAATTGGCAGCGTCAGGTCTTCGATCATTTCCTCGATCGATAGCGGCGGATAGACGACGCCCTTCGCTGGTTGATGGTCGGCCTCGCCAATCTTCTCGACGAGCCGCTGCCCCGCCACCAATGCGCCAATCGCAGTGCCGGGGTCGTTGATCGCCGGCGACAGTGCTCGCGACGCAATTTCTGCGAGGACGATCATGGCAAAGCGCGGATCGTGATCGAATGATCGCTCCCGTGTCACCGTGAATGCCGCAACGACATGCTCGACATCGGCTTCCCCGACATCGCCGACCGTCCAGGCCAGCGGCGTCCGCGGGTCGACGAAACGGCCGGGCGGGCCGACGACGTGCAGCGGCTTGCCGATTTTCTCTGCGATTGCCGACAGTTCCTCGGCATCGATGACCGCGACATAACCGGTTTGTTTCGCGCAGATTGGATGACCATTGTTCGGGACCTTAGTGTCGGCGCGTCCGACCGCGATCAGCGGCCCGCAATGACGATCCAACGCCGCAATTCCGGCCTTTTCGACTCGCGCAATCGTGTCCGGCACGCGTCCGAAATGCGACAGAGTTTGGATCCAGCGCAGCAGGGTGATCGCGATCCACGCAATCATCGCAATCGTGAACAGGAACAGGACGGCTCGGCCTTGCTCGCCATAAATTCCGGTCGACACCGCGACGATCCCGACAATCCCAAACAGGAATCCACCGAGGAACGTCGACAAGGCATTTTGCGCGGTCGAATCCTCGATCAGTAATTGGGTCGCGCGCGGCGTGACGTTTTGCGCCGCGCCGGAAAACGCGGCGACCATCGCGGTTAATGAAAAGGTCGTTACGGCAAGCATCGACGACGCCAGGATGGTCAGTACGTTATCGACCGCGTCGCCGCCGATCTTCAGGCTGAGTTCGTAAGGGATAAGCGGCGCTAGCACCGCGCTCATCAGGGCGCCGGCGATCGAAAGCAGCGAAATCAGTGCCGCCCGAAACCAGATTTTCTTGGCCAGATTTCCGGCCAGCCATCGCCAATGCGGCATGTTTCCCTCTGTCTTTCTTCAAACCAAACGCAAAAACGGCAAAAATGTCCCATCACCCCTTCCACGCGCGCGTGCGTACGCGTACGCGCGGGAAGACATTTCCTCTTCACCTCCCTATACACGGACTTATGGCAAACGATCCCAACACCAGCGAATATGGCGCCGACAGTATCAAGGTGCTCAAGGGCCTCGACGCAGTCCGCAAACGGCCGGGCATGTATATCGGCGATACCGACGACGGCTCGGGCCTCCACCACATGGTGTTCGAGGTCAGCGACAATGCGATCGACGAATCGCTCGCAGGTCACTGCGATCGGATACTGATCCAGCTCAACCCCGACGGATCGGTGACGGTCGAGGACAATGGGCGCGGCATCCCGGTCGATATCCACAAGGAAGAAGGCGTCTCGGCGGCCGAGGTCATCATGACCCAGCTCCACGCCGGCGGTAAATTCGAAAACAGCAGCGACGACAATGCCTACAAAGTCTCGGGCGGCCTTCACGGCGTCGGCGTTTCGGTCGTCAACGCGCTCAGCGAATGGCTGGAGCTAACGGTTTGGCGCAATGGCGAAGAACATTGGATGCGCTTTCGTCATGGCGATGCCGAAGCACCGCTCAAGGTCAACGGCCCCGCGCCGGCTGGGAAGAAGGGGACGAAAGTGACCTTCCTTCCCAGCCCAGCGACGTTTAAGATCATCGAATTCGATTTCGACCGGCTCGAACATCGCTTCCGCGAACTCGCGTTCCTCAATTCAGGCGTCCGCATCGTGCTGGCCGATGCGCGCCATGACGAGCGCAAGGAAGTCGAGCTCTATTACGAGGGCGGAATTGCCGCGTTCGTGAAATATCTCGACCGCGCCAAGACGCCCCTGTTCCCTGAACCGATCGCCATTTCGGCAGTCCGCGACGGCATCGGCATCGATGTCGCGCTGGAATGGAACGACAGCTATTATGAAAACGTCCTGCCGTTCACGAACAACATCCCGCAGCGTGACGGGGGCACCCACATGGCCGCATTCCGCGCCGCGCTGACCCGAACGCTCAACAATTACGCCGAGAAATCGGGGATGCTGAAGAAGGAAAAAGTGACGCTGACCGGCGACGACATGCGCGAAGGTCTGACCGCGATCGTCTCGGTCAAGTTGCCGGATCCCAAGTTCAGCTCACAAACAAAAGACAAATTGGTCAGTTCGGAAGTTCGTCAGCCGCTCGAATCGCTGATGGGCGACAAGATGGCCGAATGGCTTGAGGAGCATCCCGCCGACGCCCGATCGATCATCCAGAAGACGATCGACGCCGCCGCCGCGCGCGAAGCGGCTAAAAAGGCGCGCGAACTGACCCGGCGCAAGGGCGTGATGGACATTGCCTCGTTGCCCGGCAAGCTTGCCGATTGCCAGGAACGCGATCCCGCCAAATCCGAACTATTCCTGGTCGAAGGTGATTCCGCCGGCGGCTCGGCTAAGCAGGGCCGCGACCGCCATTATCAGGCGATCCTCCCGCTCAAGGGCAAAATCCTCAATGTCGAACGCGCGCGGTTCGATCGCATGCTCGGCTCGAAGGAAATCGGGACGATGATCCAGGCGCTTGGTACGTCGATCGGTCGCGAAGAGTTCAACCTTGAAAAACTGCGCTACCACAAGATCGTCATCATGACCGACGCCGACGTCGACGGGGCACATATTCGTACCCTTCTGCTCACCTTTTTCTATCGCCAGATGCCCGAACTGATCGAGGCGGGGCACCTCTACATTGCACAGCCGCCGCTATACAAAGTCGCGCGCGGCCGGTCGGAAGTCTATCTGAAGGACGATGCCGCGCTCGACGAATATCTGGTCGATGCGGGTCTCGACGGGCTGGTGCTCGATGGAGCCGAACAGCGCACAGGCAAGGATTTGCGAGCACTGATCGACCACGCCCGCCGGATGCGTACGCTGATGCGATATGCGCCTAAGAAATATGATCCGTCATTGGTCGAGGCTCTCGCAATCGGCGGCGCGCTTGCCCCCGATCTGGCACCGGCCAAGCGCGAAGCGGCGATCCAGCTTGTTGCCGGCTGGCAGGCGCAGGGCGATCTGGAAGCGGATTGGTCGGCAGAATTGGCGCAGGATGGCGGCTATCTGTTCCGTCGCAAATGGCGCGGCGTCACCGATGTGACGATCATCGAACCCGGCTTCCTGCAATCGGCGGAGGCGCGCAAGTTGCACGCGCTAGCCACCGAACAGGCTGAGGCTTACGCCAAACCCGCGGTCCTCAAGACCCTGAAGGCAGCGGCGAAAGCCGATGGCGACGAAGGGGAAGACGTCGCCGAAGTGAAGAAGGCCGTCCCTGTCACGCGTCCGTCCGAATTGCTCGACGGTGTGCTCGCAGCCGGGCGCAAGGGCCTCAGCATCCAGCGCTACAAGGGTCTCGGCGAGATGAACGCCGAACAATTGTGGGAAACCACGCTTGATCCGGCCAACCGCTCATTGCTCCGTGTCGAAGTCGCGCAGGCCGATATCGCCGACGAAATTTTCACGCGCCTGATGGGCGACGTCGTCGAACCGCGCCGCGAATTCATCCAGGACAATGCGCTGTCCGTCGCGAATCTGGACGTCTGAGGAACCCCGGTACGCACGGACGGTTGGCCCAGCGATGAGCGACTCCCAAACCCTGACCGTCGCCAGCTATAACATGCGCAAAGCGGTTGGACTCGACCGCCGACGAAATCCGGCGCGTGTTCTTCAGGTGCTCGAGGAGATCGACGCCGATGTCGTCGCGTTGCAGGAGGCCGACAAGCGCGTCGGCACTCGCGGCGCTGCGGTGCCGCATGCCCTGATCGACGATCACGGCCTCTATCGTGCGGTCGATTTCGATGTCACCCATACCAGGCTGCTGGGCCGGTTACGCGGCGGATTGGTCGACAAGATGCCGAAACATGCCCTCACGGCTTCGCTTCGCAAGCTCGATTTCCGAAATTTGGGCTGGCACGGCAATGCTATTCTGGTGAAATCGCACGTTCACGTCACCGACCTGGAGGCCATCCACCTTCCCAACATCGAGCCGCGCGGCGCGGTGATGGCGGAGCTGGAATGCCACGGGATTGAAATGCGTGTCATCGGGATGCATCTCGACTTGTCCGGAATGCGCCGCCGTCAACAGGTGCTGAAAATCCTCGACCATGTCGAACAGCGCCACCGCGCAATGCCGACCGTGATCATGGGTGACACCAACGAATGGCGGATAAAGGGCGCAAGCCTCGGCGCATTCGACGAAAGGTTCGAAATTGCCGACTGCGGCCCCAGCTTTCACAGCCGCAAGCCTGTCGCCTCGCTCGACAAGATCATCGTCGACCGGCGCTTTTCGATTACAGCTGCCGGCGTTCATGCCAGCGAAGCGGCTCGCCGCGCCTCGGATCATTTGCCGGTCTGGGCGCGCCTCACGCTTTAGCCGCCCAGCATCTTGCGCGACCGGCGGCGCTGGATCGACGAACCGATTCCCATCGCCTCCCGATATTTCGCAACGGTCCGCCGCGCCAGGTCGAAGCCCTTATCCTTCAGTAGACTCGACCAACGCGTCGTCGGAAAGAATGTCGGTCTCGGCATCAATCAGCCGCTTGATCTCGTCCTTGACGGCCTCAGCTGCAGCGCCCTCGCCGCTGTCCGACGAAACGCCCGACCCGAAGAAATATTTCAGCTCGAACAGGCCGCGCTCACACGACAAGTATTTGTTTTGCGTCACCCGGCTGACCGTCGATTTATGCATTTCGATCGCATCGGCGACCTCGCGCAACGTCAGCGGACGAAGTGCGGCAACACCCTGCTCGAAAAAGGCTTGCTGGCGCTTGACGATCTCGGTCGCGACCTTGGTGATGGTCTGGGCCCGCTGGTCCAGCGCCTTGACCAGCCAGGAAGCGTTGGCAAGACATTCGCTCAGCCACGCTTTCGACGCTTTGTCATTCGGTCCTCGCTTCAGTTCGGCATGATACCGGCGATTGACCAGAACACGCGGCAGATTCGCGGGGTTCAGTTCGATGTGCCACCCGCCCCTTGTCTCGCGGAGAAGAATGTCCGGCTCGCTCGCCGGCGGCGCCGAATCCGGGCTCGAACCTGCACCCGGGTTTCGGGTCGTAACCGCGAAGTTCGGCCACCATGTCTTGCAAGTCCTCGTCGTCGACTCCGCAAATCCGCTTGAGGTCGGCCATCCGTCCTTTCGCCAGCAGATCCAGATTCGCGATCAGCCGCGCCATTGCCGGATCGTATCGGTCGGCAGCCTTGGCCTGCAGCGCGATACACTCTTCCAGGCTTCGCGCCGCGACCCCTGGCGGATCGAGCGACTGGACAAGAGCCAGCGCCTGTGCGGCTTCCTTCGCACTGGCGCCGACTTCCTCCGCGATGATGCTTAGCGCAGTTTCAAGATAGCCGGTTTCCTCCAGCTCGCGGACGATCGCTTCGGCCATCCGACCAATCGTTCCACCAGTGCCGCGAAGCTGTGCCAGCAAATGTTCGCACAACCCGCCTTCTTTTTCGCCGAGCCGATCGAAGTCGAAAGCTTCGTCGCTTCCACTGCCAGCACCGACGTCGGCGAAGCTGTCATTGTCGAGCGCCGCCTCGCGCCAGTCCATGTCGAGTGGCGCATCATCCGTCCCACCCAGCCCGGCGATCAGTTCATCGGAATTCTTCGGATCGACGGCCATGTCGCCAAATTCGCGATCTTGGCGGGTCACGACATTCTCGCTCGCGCCGCCTTCGCCGGGACGAATCTCCAGCAATGGATTCTTCGCTACTTCCTCGGCAATTGCCGCCTCCAGCTCGATGTTGCTGAGGGCCAGGAGCTTGATGGCCGCCTGCAATTGCTGGCTCATCACCAGCGTTTGCGCGGTCCGAATCTGAAGGCCGGGGCCCAGTGCCATGGTCGCCGCGCCCTAGAGCGCGAAGCTCTCGCCGAGGTAGAGCCGGCGGACTTCCTGATCGGCGACCAGCGCTTGGGGGGTGCCCTGGAACAGCACCTGACCGTCGTAGATGATGCAGGCGCGATCGACGATGTCGAGCGTTTCGCGGACATTATGATCAGTGATCAACACGCCAATGTCGCGCTGCTTGAGGTCCTTAACAAGGTCGCGAATGTCGGAGATCGAAATCGGGTCGATGCCTGCGAAGGGCTCGTCGAGCAGCATGATCGACGGATCGGCCGCAAGCGACCGCGCAATCTCGCATCGCCGCCGTTCGCCGCCCGACAGCGACATCGCCGCCGAATTGCGCAACTGGACAAGCCCGAACTCGCCGAGCAATTTTTCCAGCCGCGCGTAACGCGCATCGCGGTCGGGTTCGCTGACCTCGAGCACGGCCAGGATATTCTGCTCGACTGTCAGTCCACGAAAAATCGACGTTTCCTGCGGCAGGTAGCCCAGTCCCAGGATCGCGCGGCGATACATCGGAAGACCCGTGATATCGGCCCCATCGAGATAGATTCGGCCGCTGTCGGGTTTGACCAGGCCCATTACCGAATAAAAACTGGTCGTCTTACCGGCGCCATTGGGGCCGAGTAGGCCAACCACCTCTCCGCGCGAGACCGAAAGCGAGACGTCGTGCAGCACCGCACGACCGTCATAAGCCTTGGCAATCGAGCGCACTTCAAGGCCGCGCACGTCGCTGGACGCATCATCGTCCACGCCTTCCGGCATCAGGGTTTGGATGTCGTTCACAATGTCGGTCGCGGTCGTCCTATTGGCCTTTTTTGGCGACAGTGAAGCGCCCGGTGACCCGTCCGCCATTCTGGTTCACGCCGCGCAAGCCGCCATCCATCGTCGCTCGCCCGGTATTCAGGTCGATCACCAGCCGACCACCGTTGAGGAAGGATCCGCCGCGGTCGAGCCGGACATCGCCGACCATCGTGATCAACCCCTTGTCGAGGTCGTAGGTCGCAAAATTGCCGCGCGCGGTTTCGCTTGCGCTGGTCACCGTTACGCCGCCGCTGGCGTCGATCCGGTTGATATCGATTCCGTCGTTGCTCGCATAGGCGATGGTCAGTCGCGCAGTGCGTAGGGTCAGCCCTGACTGACGGACCACGACATTGCCGGCGAAGATGGCGCGATCGGCGCGATCCTGCGCTTCGGCATGATCTGCGGAAAGATCAATCGGCGCCCGGCTATTATGTCCTTTCAGCGCCGAAACGCCCTCCTGCGCTGCCGCGGTCCCGCCCAGCGCAAGGGCAAGAACGCCCGCCGCAATGATGATCTTCTTGTTCATGGCTCTCAATTGACCGCCCCCTGCCGAATTTTCAAGCGCACCCCGCCCTCCAACCGAACGATGCGCGCGTCAAGGTCTGCTTCCAGCCGCCCGGCCGAAAACTCGCCCAACCGCATCGTCCCGCTGACCGGCCCGGCGCTCGTCATCTGGTGCGATCCCATATCGACGGTGACATCGCGGGTTCGAAGCGAATAATTGTCGGGTCCGGCAACATGGATCGGACCGATGACACCGATGAGCTTGCGATCGAGGTCATAAGTGCCTTTCAGCGCCGCCATCGCCAACGGACCGTTGGGCAGTTGGAGGTTGGCGTTCATACCCTCGATATTGACGATCGGCTGGTCGCTGGTCGGCTGGATCGCGCGCTGTGCCGTCACCACGAATTTGCGACCAGTGTCGTCCTCACCAATATACCGAGCCTGCTCGATTCGCATTCGTTCGTTCGCCTTGTCGACATCCTTTTTGTCGAGAATGAAGCTGACGTCGCTTTTCCGGTCGAACGGCGATGCAACCAGCATCACCAGAAGCAGGAAGCCGAACACCGGCAACGCATATTTGACGAGCTTGATGACGCGGTCGTGTCGGCTGCCGGGCTCCGCCCAACGCCGCTTGGCCGCACGATCGCGAAGCGCTGCTTCAGACATGCGCAAAAATATCCTGTTCCCCCCATCCGGCAAGATCCAGCATCGCGCGCGTGGGGAGGAAATCGAAACAGGATTGTGCCAATTCCGTGCGCTTCTCGCGTGCCAGTCGCAGGTCAAACTGTTCCTTCAGGCGGTGTAGATAGCGCACATCGCTGGCGGCATACTCGCGCTGCGCATCGCTGATTTCAGGTGCCCCCCAATCGCTGGACTGCTGTTGCTTGCTCAGGTCCTGGCTAAGCATCTCCTTGCACAATTCCTTCAGGCCATGACGATCAGTGTAGGTGCGCACCAGCCGAGACGCGGTGCGGGTGCAATAGGCCGGTGCCGCCATGATACCGAGATAAGCCTGCATGATGGCGAGATCGAAACGCGCGAAATGGTAGAGCTTGAGCCGGGCGGGGTCGCCGAGAAGGGCTTTCAGCCGGGGCGCGGAATAATCGCTGTCCGGCCCGAAGCGGACCAGATGCTCGTCGCCCGTTCCGTCGGACAGCTGCACCAGGCACAGTCGGTCACGGCCCGGCAGCAGGCCCATCGCTTCGGTATCGACGGCGATGGCGCGGTCGCCAAAGTCGAGACCTTCGGGCAGGTCTTCTTCGTGAAAATGTACGGCCATGATCGATCTTTCGTGCGGGGCAATCTGCTTGTGCACCCTGCCTTATTGCCTGCCAGTGAACATCGCTAGTGGCTTGTCCGCTTCCACCACTGCCGCCATGAATCCAAAAGGCTAGGAGAATCGCCGGATTTCTTGTAGAAGGCGGGCAGCCGCGCGGGCGTTTCGCGCGGGCAACTAATTGCGCCCCCGGCCCAAGCGCGTTGGTTTGACGGTAGAAAATACGGGCACGAAAGAGTTTGGACGGGCATGGGTTTCGATAGAGGGCGCAAGGGTGAGCGCGGAGGTCGCGGTCGCGACAAACGCGATAATTTCGGCGGTGAAGGTTCGGGTGGTGGCTTCGAAGGCGGCGGTTTCGATCGCGGCGGCTTCGGTGGCGGCGACCGTGGTGGCTTTGGTGATCGTGGCGGCTTCGGCGGCGGCGATCGCGGCGGCTTCAGCGGCGGACCAGGCGGCGGCGGTGGCTATCGCGGCGGCGGCGGTGGTGGTGGCGGCTTCGGCGGTGGTGCTGGCGGCGGCGGTGGATTCCGCGGCGGCGGTGCTGCCGGCGGGATGCCACCTCAGGTTGTCGGCGAAGGCACCGGCGTCGTGAAGTTTTTCAACCCGCAAAAGGGTTTCGGCTTTGTGGTTCGCGACGATGGCGGTGAGGATGTGTTCGTTCATATCTCTGCGGTCGAGCGTGCCGGCCTGACCGACCTTGCCGACGGGCAGCCGCTCAGCTTCACCTTGGTCGACCGCGGTGGCCGAATTTCGGCGACCGATCTCAAGATCGATGGTGAGCCGTTGGAAGTCGTGCGTTCGTCACGCGATGCCGCACCTGCGGCCGGCGGAGAGCGCGGTGGACCGCAACGCGAGCTGACCGGCGAAACTTCGGAAGGCACCGTGAAGTTCTTCAACGCGATGAAGGGCTTCGGCTTTATCAGCCGCGATGACGGACAGCCCGACGCATTCGTTCACATTTCGGCGGTCGAGCGTGCTGGCATGGTCACCCTCAATGAGGGCGATCGCGTCAAGTTCGATATCGAGGTCGATCGTCGCGGCAAATATGCTGCGGTGAATCTTCAGCCGATCCAGTAATCGTCCGCGAAAGCGGCGATCGAAAACGCCCGTCCGGTCACCCGGGCGGGCGTTTTTCGTCGTTCGATCGTCCTTCGCTCAGTTCATCGGCACGACGCGGCCGCGAACCATGACATATTTGATTTTCGTGACGGCAGCCGGATCGACCAGCGGATCGCCATCGACCGCGATCAGGTCGGCCGACTTGCCCACCTCAAGCGTTCCGGTTTCCGATGACAGACCCATCAACGCCGGTCCGCCCTTGGTTGCCGCGACCAGTGCGTCACGCGGGCTCATGCCGCCTTTCGACACCATCAGTCCCAACTCGAGCCCTGCTTCACGATGCGGCGCGACAGCGGCGTCGGTGCCAAGCGCGATATTCACGCCGTTCCGATAGGCCAGGTTCAGGCCCTTGCCCCAGACGTCGAGTGTCTGCCGGGTTTTTGCCTCCATCACCGGGGTCAGCTTGCCGGTGCCGAGCATCCGGCTGACACCGCTGAACGCGGATAGCGTCGCCGAATAATAACTTCCGGTCGCCTTCATCGCGCGAACGCCGGCCTCGTCTAGGAATGTGCCATGTTCGATCGAATCGACGCCGGCACGCGCCGCCGCCTCGATCCCGCGGGCGCCGTGGGCATGGGCCGCAACTTTCAGGCCGGACTGGTGAGCAGTGGTGACGATCGCACGCATTTCCTCATCGCTGAAATGCTGCTCCAAACCGCGCGCACCCGGATCCAGCACGCCGCCGGTCGCATGGATTTTGATGACATCGACACCCGAGGCGGCAAGCTGGCGAACAACCTTCGAGCATTCTGCCGCGCCGGTGCAAACCGAACTGTTCATTCCCGCCTCGTTGACGGCTTGGACCAATTCGGGCGGCAGGCCGGTGGCGGTATCGCCATGCCCACCGATAATTGACATCGACGCGCCCGATACTTTCAGGCGAGGGCCGGGGAATCGCCCCTCGTCGATGGCGTCGCGAACCGCCAGGCTGGCCGAGGTGTCGCCGCCCAGGTCCCGCACGGTGGTGAACCCGGCGCGCGCCATTTCGGCAGCGTGGGTCAGGCCGTTGGTGACGGAATAGGCCGACGAATATTTCTGGGTGAATCCGGTGTACCAAGGTTCGCCCGAATTGAAGGTGATGTGGACGTGGATGTCGGTCATTCCTGGAAGAACGGTCTGTCCGCGCATATCCACGATGATCGCCCCGCCCGGCGCGACGGCGCCGCTTTCAATCGCCTTGATCCTGCCGTTCTCGATGATGACCGTCGACGGGCCCAAGGCAGGCTTCGATGCATCGACGATCAATCGACCGGCCTGGATAGCGTAGGTTTCCGCCGAAGCCGCAGATGCAGTCAGCAAGGCGGCAAGGGCAATCAGCGATCTTTTCATAATGTACGCTCCTTGGGGATGATGGGATCAAGGCGAACCAGCAGGAAGGCGGCAATGGCGATGGTGACCACCAGCCCGATTCCGAATTCGCCGGTCAGATAGCTGGTGCGGTCGTCGGCAATAGTGGCGGAATCAAAAACGCCCTGAACGAAAAGATTATGGGCCGCGTGAAGCATCGCGGCCGGCCACAGGCTGCCACTTTTCAACGTGATCCAGGCCATGATGACGCTGATCGCCATGACCATCGCGGCGAAGCACGCCATCGAATAGAGGATCGGCGTTCCCTGCCCGTGATAATCGGAGGCGAACAGCAAAGGCATATGCCACGCCGCCCAGATGCCACCGGAAATCACCACCGTCTTTCGAAAGCTGGTCAGCTTGATGAGTTCCGGGACAAGAAGTCCGCGCCAGCCGATTTCCTCCCCCGTTGCCGAGACGAGGCTGCTGAACAGCCCGGCACTGGCAATGATCAGCAATCCGACCGGCGGGGACAATCCCGGCGCGACGATCCATTGGCCTTCGTCGAACGTCCCCAGGCCAATCGTCCACGCCAGCAGATAGACGGGCAGCGCATAGAGAATCGGCAAGAGATAACCGAGGCCGAGCAGCTTGGCGGGTCTCGGCATCCAGCCCATTCCGCGCAAATTGCGCTGGGTGATCAGCTTGGTCAGGATCGCCGCGATCCCCGGGCTCCACATCGTCGCGGTGACCCAGATAGGGTGAATTGCACCGGTGCGGATTTGCGGGATCCATGTCACCGCGCTCAGTGCGAACGTCAGGATCAGGAAGATCGCGATCGTCTTTCGCGGTTGGTCGGCAGCCCCCTGCATGGCGCGAAGCTTAGGCCGTTTCGGTCAGGTCACAAGCGCTTTCAATGTCGCGATCGTATCGGCTTCGTGGGCTGGTTTGTCCTCGCGAATCCGGCTGATCCGCGGGAAGCGCATCGCAAGTCCCGATTTGTGCCGTTTCGATTCGTTCACCGAATCAAATGCGACCTCCAGCACCAGCGTTTTGTCGACCTCGCGAACGGGGCCGAAGCGGTTGAGCGTATTCTTTCGGACGAAGCGGTCGAGCCACTTCAGCTCGTCGTCGGTGAACCCGAAATAGGCCTTTCCGACCGGCAACAACTCGCCAGCCTCGTTCCAGCAGCCGAAGGTGTAATCACTGTAGTAGCTTGAGCGCTTTCCGGATCCGCGCTGCGCATACATCATGACGCAATCGGCGGTCAGCGGATCGCGTTTCCATTTATACCAAAGCCCGACCTTGCGGCCGGCGACATAGGGGCTGTCGCGGCGCTTGAGCATCATCCCTTCAATGCCGTCGTCGCGGGTCCCCGACCGGATGTCGGTAAGGTGATCGAAATCGCGCGCATCGACGACGGCGCTGAGATCGAACCGATCGCCATCGAGCCTGCCCATGAAGCCTTCGAGCCGCTTCCGGCGATCGCTCCAGCCTAGCGCGCGCAAATCCTCCTCTCCATCGAACAGGATGTCGTAAAGCCGGACGAACGCGGGATACTGGCCCTGCACCTTGGCGCTGACATTCTTGCGACCAAGCCGCTGCTGCAGGGCATTGAAGCTTGCTGCCGCACCGCCCTGGCTATCGCCGCGCACGAGCAGTTCGCCGTCGAGAACGGCTGGCACTGCAAAGGCATCGGCGATGTCCGGAAAACTTCCGGATATATCGTCGCCGGTTCGGCTGAACAGTCGGGTTTCGCCACCGGCATGGACCAGCTGGATGCGGATTCCGTCCCATTTCCATTCGGCGGCATAATCGGCGAGATCGACCTTCGTATCGTCGAGCGGATGCGCCAGCATGAACGGCCGGAACACCGGCACGTCCTTTGCGGTCGGCTGCGGCGCCTTACCCTCGCCCCAGTGGAACAGTTCGGTGAAGGGCGGCTTCAGCCCATGCCAGACTTCCTCGACCGCTTCGACGTCCAAACCGTAAGCGTCGGCCAGCGCCTGCTTGGCCAGCCGCGCCGAAATGCCGACCCGAAGAGCGCCCGTCGCCAATTTCAGCAAGGCATAGCGCCCCGACGAATCGAGATGGTCGAGCATCCTTGCAAGGACGGCAGGCGCGTCGCTTCGGCTCGCCGCCTTCAATTGCTCGACCGCTTCTGAAATGCCGATGTCTCCGTCATCAATCTCGGGATTGCCATCCTCGCTGGCCGGCCACAGCAGCGAAACGGTCTCCGCCATGTCGCCGACATAGTCGCGGCTCATCCGGAGCAGCACCGGGTCGATGCGCTCTTCGGCAAGACCGCGCACGGCGGCGGGCTTGATGTGCGGAATGTCCAGCGTCGACGTCAACGCCGCCAAGGCGACGCCGCGATCGGGATCTGGCGTAGCCTTGAGATAGTCGCCGATCAGCGTCAGTTTGCTGTTGCGCGACCGGGTGTAAATCAGGTCGTCGAGCAATTGGCTGAATGCACGCACGGCCGCGGCCGATCAGCCGTTCTGGGCGGCTTCGAACAGGAACCAGGCACGTTGTTCGGCGGCATCGGTCCATTCGTCGATTACCGCGCTCGTGCCATTGTCCTTGGCATCGTCGGCGAGGTCCTTGGCCTCCCGGAGCTTTTCGATCATCGCCAGATTGTCGTCCCGCAATTCCTTCAACATCGCCTTGGCGGTGACGAAGTCCGAAATCATTGTCCTTGATCGTCTGGCGACGACCAACGTCACCGATCGAACGCAGCGTCGTGCCGCCGATCTTCCGGACGCGCTCGGCAATCAGGTCGGTCGTTCCCAGGATCTGGGCGGCCTGATCGTCGAACAGCAGATGATAGTCGCGAAAATGCGGGCCGCTGACGTGCCAGTGGAAATTCTTTGTCTTCAGGTAAAGCGCATAGCTATCCGCCAGAAGGCCGTTGAGCGCATCGGCAACATTGCTGGTCTTGTTGCCCTTGAGGTCGGTCGGCGTATCGAGCTTGGCAGGGGTGTCGGACATGGTTTCGTCTCCGGAATGGCTAAATATGCCATCTCAACCGTCGACCCGTCCGAAAGGTTCGTCTTACGCTGATGAAGAATCTTGGTCAGTCTAATGGATGCGCATGGCAACCGATGCCAGGATTGCTTCGCGGTCGCCGGCCTGGTCGCTGTCGAGTGCGGCGGCCATGTGATCCATGCAGCAGCGTGTCGCCTGAGCGTGGCCCGGCATCAACGCGTGATGGGCGCCATAATCGGCGAGCCCCTCGAGCGCGGCTAGTCCATTTTCGGCGGCCATTGCGCGGATTGCGTCCATCCGGTCGCGAATGGCCTTGGGGCCGAGGCGCGGAATTCGGTTTTCCAATTCGGCAATACGCTCGCCGATCAGGCTGCGGACAGTGCGAAGCGATTTGTCGGTCATGGCGATTCTCTCGTTGACCTCATGATCTTCGCTCGAAATGGTTAACAGGGCGCAAACGCGTCGGGGGAAATGGGATGGTGGTCCGTCGGATTCGCGAACATGTTGCCGATCACAACTGGTTCGCCGTTGCGGTCGACGTCGGGATCGTCGTGCTCGGCGTTTTCCTGGGCACGCAGGTCAGCAACTGGAATGATGAGCGGCTAGATGATCGACGGGCTGCCGAATATCGCGAACGACTGGTCAGCGAACTCGATTTCGATGCCCGCCAATATGCGCTTCAGGATGCCTATTATCGGCAGGCCCGGGCTTATGGGTTGCAGGCGCTCGCCAATCTCGACGGGTCAAAGCCGCTATCAGATCGCGATTTCGTGATTGCCGCCTATCAGCTCACCCAGACCGACTCGACCCGCGCGAAAACGGGAGTTTACGAGGAGATGGCGACCAACGGACTCACCGATCGGCTCGGCGATTCCGAGACGCAGGATTTGGCCAGCGACTTCTACCTGACGGTCGAGAGCGTGCAGCGCCTTTTGGAAACGATTCTTCCGTACCGAACCTTGCTTCGCGAAGTGATGCCCTATGATCTGCAAATCGCCATCCGGCAGGAATGCGGGGATCGAAATGTTTATTATGCCGGGCGACTGGTCGGCGTACGGGTCGTCGTGCCTTGCACCATAAGCCTTGACCCGGTGAAGTCCGGAGCAGCAGCGCGGATGATCCGAACCACGCCGGACATTCGCCGCCAGATGACCCGATATATTGCATCGATCGACGAGAAGCTGGAAAATCTCACCATTGCCCACGACCAGGCGGAGGCCTTTCGCAAGCGGTTAATCGCTGCCGATGGACTTCCGGCGACTTGACACGAACCGCCTCAATCGTCATTGGGGCGCGGTTCGGGCGGCGGATTACGCCGCCTTCATATTTTCTAGCGCACCAGGATATTCGCGATGGCCAAGCCGGCAACCGTCAAGATCAAGCTCGTCAGCAGCGCTGACACCGGCTTCTTCTATGTCACCAAGAAGAACCCGCGCAACACGACCGAGAAGATGTCGTTCCGCAAGTACGACCCGGTCGTTCGCAAGCACGTCGACTTCAAGGAAGCAAAGATCAAGTAAGCACCGCTTGGCGCCGGTGAACGATTGCGCATGCAATCGAGGGCCAGCGCGAAGAGGCGGCGTTTACTCGGCCGACCTGCCGCACAGCGGACAGGATCGACGACGCGGATTCACTCCGCGTCGTTTTCTTTTGTATCGTCTACAGGCGAGGCTTTCGGCCCACCGATCGGCCCGTCTTCCAACAATTGGTCGACCGTTTCGGCGAATCGCATGACCGAAATGGGCTTGGCGACATAGGCCTGCGCCCCGGCTGCCCGCATCCTCTCATCATCGCCGACGCCCGAGTAGGCCGTAACCGCCATGATCGGCACATTGGCTAAATCGACATCGCCCCGGATCAGTCCCATCAACTCCAGGCCAGAAACGTACGGCAGCTGGATGTCGGTGATGACCAGGTCGGGACGAAATGCCTTCGCGGTGGCAAGCGCCTCGCGACTGTCGGTCACGGCTTCAGTTTCATGGCCGTGCGCGCCCAGCAAGTCGCAGAACAGCTTGATGTTCAGCGCATTGTCTTCGACAACGAGGATCCTGGCCACGACTTCCCCCAACAAGAGAGTGCTAACTAGGCGATGACGCGCGAACCTCCAAGGGACAGCGAGACGATTGCGCTCGCGGCACTGGCGGCAATATTGTCCGACGAACGGCGCGCCGCTCGGTTCCTCGACCTGACTGGCCTGTCCCCCGAAGGGATTCGCGAAGGGATCGAGGATCGCAGCCTGCTTGCCGCCTGCCTCACGTTCCTGGAGGCGCACGAGCCGGACCTTGTTGCGGTCGCCGAGGCAATCGATATGGCGCCCGCCGCGCTGGTTGCGGTCCGCTGGGAGCTGGAAGCATGAGCCGTCCTTTGTTGATCACCGATTGCGACGAGGTGCTGCTTCACATGGTGGCGCATTTCGATGCCTGGCTCGACGAAGCGCATGGTATTCGCTTCGCCTTCGAAAGTGGCAATTTCGGCGGCGCGATGACGATCAGGACGACCGGCGAGCAGGTCGAAGAAGCCCGAGTGTGGCCGCTGCTCGACGAATTCTTTCGGGAAGAAATGCATCGCCAGACGATCGTTCCCGGCGCGATCGAGGCGCTTGGCCGAATCGGCGAAGTTGCCGATATCGTCGTGCTGACCAATTTGGGCGATCACGCGCATCCGTGGCGGGTCGCCCAACTGGCAAGTCACGGCATCCATCACGAAGTCGTCACCAACCAGGGCGGCAAGGGTGTTCCGGCCCGCGCGCTGGTCGAACGTTATGGCGCCAGCACGGCCGTTTTTGTCGATGACCTCCCGGTCCACCACGCCTCGGTCGCCAAGCATGCCGCCGACATTCATCGGCTCCACATGGTGTCGGAACCGCGCCTTGCCCCCGCCGTACCGACGGCCAAGCATGCCCACGCCCGAATTGACCACTGGCCCGATGCCACCGAATGGATCCTGGAAAGGCTGACCGAATGACCAAGACGATGTTCATCACCGGCGCGACCGCCGGGATCGGTGATGCCGCTGTCCGTCGCTTCGTTTCGGGCGGATGGAAGGTCATCGGGACCGGCCGGCGCCGCGAACGGCTCGACGCACTGAAAGCGGAGGTCGGAGATGCCTTCCTTCCAATCGTGTCCGACATGCGCGATGTGGATGACCTTCAGCGCGTCGTGAACCAGTTGCCGGACGACTTTTCAGGGGTCGATCTGCTGATCAACAACGCCGGCCTCGCCCCGCCGATGAGCGTGATGCAGGAAGCCGATCAGGACCCGTTGTCCAACGTGATCGACACGAACATCGAAGGGTTGGTCGCGATCACCCGCGCGTTGTTGCCGACGCTGGTCGAGCGCAGGGGCGGGGTCATCAACCTGTCGTCGGTCGCTGCAACCTATCCGTACAAGGGCGGCGCGGTGTATGCCGGATCTAAGGCATTCGTCCGGCAATTCTCGCTCGGGCTGCGCTGCGACCTGCATGGCACCGGCGTCCGGGTGACCTCGATCGAGCCGGGGATGGTCGAAACCGAATTCACCCTGGTTCGCAATGGCGGCGACCGGCAGGCCAGCGACCAGCTTTATGCCGACATGGACCCGATGACCGCCGACGATCTGGCCGAAACGCTGTGGTGGGTGGCGACGCTGCCGCCCCATCTCAATATCAATACGCTGGAATTGATGCCGACCAACCAGAGCTGGGCTGGCTTTGCGGTTCATCGGAACGAGGGTTGATTTCCAACCCCGACAAGACCAATCGCAGCACAATGAGCATTGATAACCGCCTCGCCGAACTTGGCATCGCCCTTCCCGAAGCCGCCGCACCGGTGGCCTCCTACGTCCCTGCGGTGGAGGCAAATGGCCTGCTGCATATCAGCGGCCAGATCAGTTTCGCCGAGGACGGCAGCCTGATCAAAGGCCGTCTTGGCGAAGACGTCAGCCTGGAAGACGGGCAGGCCGCGGCCCGGCGCTGTGGAATCATGCTGCTCGCCCAGATGAAAAAGGCGCTGGGCTCGCTCGACCGGGTCGAACGGATCGTCAAGCTGGGCGTTTTCGTCAATTCGGCCGGCGATTTCACCGACCAGCCCAAGGTCGCCAATGGCGCCAGCGAGTTGATGCAGGAAGTGTTCGGCGAAGCGGGCCGCCATGCCCGAAGTGCGGTCGGTGTTCCGGTCCTGCCGCTCGGCGTCGCGGTCGAGGTGGATGCGGTCGTCGCGATCCGCGCCTGATCCGCTCGACCCCGGTCCCCAAGGCTTCGCGCATCGCGGCCTGCATGGCCCGGGGGTTCCCGAAAACAGTCTTGCCGCGTTCGATGCTGCCGCCGCCATCGGTGCGGGAATCGAATGCGACCTTCGGCTGACCGCGGACCATGTCCCGATCGTCTTCCACGATCGCGATACGCAGCGCTTGTGCGGTGACGCGCTGGTCTGTTCTCAGTCGCATTGGGACCAGCTTCGAACGCTCCGGCTCGACAATACCGATCAAACGATCCCCTCGCTTGCCGATTTGCTATGCCGGGTTGATGGGCGGGTCCCGTTGATTCTCGAACTGAAAGATGAACGCAATGCAGCCCGTTTCGCCGGTGCGCTCGTCCCCATCCTGCAGGAGTATCGCGGGCCGGTCGGCGTCATGAGCTTCGCGGCGGGTGTCGCCGCCTGGTTTGCCACCCATGCTCCCGATATCCGCCGCGGTCTCGTCCTTTCGGGGCGCGATGTAACCTTGCGACGGGCCGCGAAATTGCGCCGCGCGGATCCCGATTTCCTGGCGGTCAAGGTCACGCAGCTCGACAAGCCGTGGGTCCACGCCGAATCGGCTGAACGACCAATCTATAGCTGGACCGTCCGCAGCGATAAGGATCGCTTGCGGGTTGAACGCTGGGCCGACGCCGCCATCTGGGAAGGCGATGGCCGACCGAGAACCTGAACTGACTGCCCGGATCGGCAGCGGCGTTGCCGGCGTGGACGCCGCGACATGGGACTGCCTGGCCGGTCCGGACCCGCTGATCGGGCACGCGTTCCTGTTATTGCTTGAAGATAGCGGCAGCGTCGGCCCGGGCACCGGCTGGACGCCGCTGCCAATCCTAGCCGAACGCGGCGGATCGATCGTCGGGGCGGCGCCGGCCTATCTCAAGACGCATAGCCAGGGCGAATATGTCTTCGATCATGGCTGGGCCGAAGCATGGGAGCGGGCAGGCGGCGATTATTATCCAAAGCTTCAGGTCACCGTCCCGTTCACGCCATGCCCGGGGAACCGATTGCTTGGCGAACCGCAGTCGCTGCTTGCCGCGATCGAGGCCGTCACCGGCCAGAACCATTTTTCCTCAGCCCACATCACCTTTTGCACCCAAGCCGACGCCGATGCCGCCGAAGCGCGCGGCTGGCTGCCTCGCCACGGTTTGCAATTCCATTGGCCCAACCGCGGCTTTGCCAGCTTCGACGATTTTCTGGCAACGCTTGCCAGCCGAAAGCGCAAGACGATCCGCAAGGAGCGCGCGGCGGCCAACGCGGGTCTTGACATCCTGACGCTGCGCGGCCGGGACATCGAACCGGCGCATTGGGACGCCATGTGGCACTTCTATCAGGATACCGGCAGCCGGAAATGGGGCCAGCCATACCTGACCCGCGAATGGTTCGACCGGGCTGGTGACGGGCTTGGCGAATCGGCGTTGATGTTTCTTGCGCTGCGCGATGGTCAGCCGATCGCCGGTGCGCTGAATATCATCGGGAATGACGCGCTCTACGGCCGCTATTGGGGCGCGCGCGAGGAAGTGCCGTTCCTGCATTTCGAGCTGAGCTATTACCGTGCCATCGATTGGGCGATCGCGAACGGTCTTTCCACTGTCCAGGCTGGCGCGCAGGGCGAACACAAGCTGGCACGCGGCTATGTGCCGGTCATCACTCGGTCGGTGCATTTCCTTCCCGACCCGGGCTTTCGCTCCGCGGTTGCCGATTTCTTGGTGCGGGAACGGGCGGCGGTAGCGGGCGAGATGGAATGGTGCCGCGCCGCGCTGCCTTATCGCTCCGACGCTTCATCGTAGACGGCGATCGTTCGCTCGCCATCGGCGCTTGCCGTGCCGCGATACATTCCGGGCGTCGTAAAGCGCCACGCGGTTTCGCCCGACGGGGCAATCGCGATTAGGCCGCCGGTTCCGCCCAATGCGCACACATCGGCAAGCACGGCGTCGAGGGCGTCGCGCAGATTGGCACCGGACAACATCATCCGCATCGCCAGTTGGTGCCCGGCGACGGCCCGAATGAACGCTTCGCCGAGCCCGGTTGCGCTGACCGCGCAGGCGCGGTCGTCGGCATAGGTACCGGCGCCGATCAACGGCGAATCGCCGATCCGTCCCCAGCGCTTGGCGGTGAGTCCTCCAGTCGAGGTGGCGGCCGCGAGATGGCCGTTGATGTCGCGCGCGACCGCGCCGATCGTGCCATACTTAATGTCGGCGTCGAACGCGCCGCCCGCCGCCATGACCCGATCAAGCTGGGCCTGTCGTTCGGGGATGATGAAATGTGTGTTGGCAACCTGTTCGAGCCCGTGGTCGGCGGCAAAGCGGTCCGCCTGTTCATAGGTCAGTAGGACGTGAGGCGACCGGTCCATGGCGATCCGGGCCGCCGAGATCGGCGCCCGGGTGGTGCGCAGTCCGGCGACCGCACCGGCACGCCGGTCACGGCCGTCCATAATGGCGGCGTCGAGTTCGACCACGCCGTCGGCCGCAAGAACGCTGCCAAGGCCGGCATTGAACGCCGGGTCTTCCTCCAGCGTGCGTGCTGCGGCCTCGACCGCATCAAGCGCATCGCCGCCCGCCGCAAGTATTGCCTCTCCCGAATCGAGCGCGGCGCGCAGCCCGGCGCGGGCCCGTGCCTCGGTGTTGGGGGCCAGGCTGTCGGGGCGCATCGCGCCGCAGCCGCCGTGAATCATCAAGGACCAGGTCATTGCGCAGGGCCCTAGCGCGGGAATGAAACCGATTCCAGTTGACGCGGCCCCGAAACGATATAAATATGATATCAATTAAAAGGGGAAGTTTGATGTCCGATTCGATTGTCGCGCTCAATTCCAGCCGCGAGCGCACCGCATCCACCGCGAGCGGTTACGGCATGCTGGCTTTGTTGTTCCTCGTCGTCCTGGTCCAGATCTGGGCGATCCGGAACCTTATCATCGACAATCACACGCTGCTGACGCTGGTCCTGACCATCGCGTCTCCGCTGGCGCTGCTGTTTGTGGCCAGCGGCTTCTACATGTTGCAGCCCAACCAGGCCGCGGCGATCACCCTGTTCGGCGATTACAAGGGCAGCGACCGGTCCACTGGCCTTCGCTGGGTGTTGCCTTGGATGATCCGCAAGAAAGTGTCGGTGCGCTCGCACAACTTCATTTCCGACAAGATCAAGGTCAACGACCTGCGCGGCAATCCGATCGAAATGGCTGCACAGATCGTATGGCGCGTGGTCGACACCGCGCAGGCGCTGTTCGACGTTGACGATTACAAGGAATTCGTCCGCGTGCAGGTGGAGGCTGCGATCCGCGCGGTCGGGGCCCGTTACCCTTATGACGATTTCGCCCACGAGGACATCACCCTTCGCGGCCATATCGACGAGGTCGGGATCGAGCTGTTGAAGGAACTCCGAGCCCGCCTTTCGGTCGCCGGGATCACTGTCGACGAATGCGGCTTCACCCACCTTGCCTATGCCCAGGAGATTGCGGGTGCGATGCTTCGCCGGCAGCAGGCGCAGGCCGTGGTCGCGGCACGCCAGACGCTGGTCGAAGGCGCGGTCGGAATGGTCGAGATGGCGCTGTCGATGCTGAGCGAAAAGAATGTCGTCGAACTGGACGACGAACGTCGCGCAGCGATGGTTTCGAACCTGATGGTGGTGCTGTGCGGCGAGCGCGATACCCAGCCGATCGTCAACGCCGGCTCGCTCTACCAGTAAACCGTGAGCAACGACCGCAAAGCCTTTCCCTTGCGGATCGACCCTGCCCTGTGGGCAGCGGTCGAGCGGCTTGCGGCGACCGAATTGCGCTCGGCCAACGCACAGGTTGAATGCCTGCTTCGCGAATTGCTGAAGGCGCGGGGGGTCAAGATTGCGGAACCGGTCCCAGTTCGCCGGGGGCGTCCGCCCAAGAAGGAGCAAGAATGATGTTGATGGCAATGCATTCGACGCGGGACCGTCGTCTCGCCCTCACGGCCGCTTTTGCACTGTTGCTCGCCATCGGCGTCATCCTGTGGCTCGCGGTATGAGCGAGGGGCCAAAATGGTTCGCGCCCAAGAAGTACGGGATGGGCAGCGGAATGCCGATCGCCTGGCAGGGCTGGGCGTTGTTGGCGGTGGTGATGGTGACGGTGCTCACGGTAAGCCTGCTGTTCGCGGATAAGCCCGCCGTCGTGCTTGCCATCCTGCTTCCGGTGACGGCGATTTTCATGCTGATTGCGGCAAAGACCACCGAGGGTGGCTGGCGCTGGAAATGGGGAGACAAGCAATGAATATCTTGACGATAGCCGCGGCGATTGCCGCGTCGACGGTAAGTGCGCCCGGGCCGAATGGGCCACTGGAAGGCAGCTTCATCGATGCCGGCAAGAATGCGCCGGTGGTGATCATCATCCCAGGATCGGGCCCGACGGATCGCGACGGCAACAATCCGATGGGCCTGACGCCGCTGACCTACAAGCTGCTCGCCGAGGCGCTTGGTGCGCAGGGGGTCAGCACGATCCGCGTCGACAAGCGCGGCATGTTTGGAAGCAAGGCGGCGATTCCCGATGCCAACAAGGTAACGATCGCCGATTACGCCCGCGATGCCCACGAATGGGCCAAGGTTGCACGCACGAAGACCGGCGCTCGTTGCGCCTGGCTGCTTGGCCATAGCGAAGGCGGGCTGGTCGCGTTGAAGGCGGGTCAGGACAGCAGCGATTTGTGCGGGATTGTCACGGTGTCTGCGATGGGTCGGCCGTTCGGAACGGTGCTTCGCGAACAACTGCGCAGCAACCCCGCCAATGCACCGATCCTGGGTGCTGCCGAGCATGCGATCGATGCGCTCGAAGCGGGGCGCGATGTTCCTGCCGCAACCATGCCGGCGGCGCTCATGAGCCTCTTCAACCCGGCGGTGCAACCCTACATCAAGGATTTGATGGCGCAGGATTCGGCGAAGCTTGCAGGCTCGCTTAAGCTGCCCCTGTTGGTTGTCAGCGGCGATCGCGATATCCAGACGCCGGTGGTCGATGCCCAGGCATTGGCCGCGGCGCAGCCCAAGGCGAAACTGGTGATTGCCCAGGGGGTGACCCACACGCTGAAGGTTGCGGATGGGGATGATCGCGCCGCCAACATGGCAACCTATGTCGACGCATCGAAACCGGTTTCACCGGTAGTTGTCGATGCGATTGCGGCGTTCGTGAAGGCGCAGCGCTAGCGGCGTTGCCCCGGGGCCTTGGCCTCGGGCCCCAACGCGTCGTCCAGCAGGCGGGCAAGGCGCAGACCACCCGCGGCGACCTGGCGCCGAACGACCGGGATCAGCGTCTGAACCTGCTGCTCGTCGAGCGTCTCGCGACTCTCGGTCTTGGGTCCGCAGGCATCGCCGGTCAGCACCTGATAGGCATTGGTGCGCGCCGTTTCCCAGCCATCACGGCTCCAGTCCTCGACGCTTCCACCTGCCATGGCCGCTTGCTCTGCCGGGGTGAACGCGGACAGGATTCCGGTCGCGCCATATGGCGGGGTCGAAATGGCACGCTCGGCCAGATAGCCATCCCAGATCGAATGGAGATTGGTGCGTCCGCCAACCAGGCCATAATTTGCCTTCACGTCATTGCCGCCTTTGTCGCCCCGATCGCCCGCGTGCATCGGCTGAACCAGGTCGCCGACGAAATGGACCAGGAAGGCCAGCGCCATCAGTCGCTCTCGATCGGGCGCCTTCCGGTCGGCCAGTATGCGGGCGTTGCGCTCTATCTGCGCCGATACGCAATGGCCGTCCTTGCAAGCGGACTTCAGGTCGAACGGCTTGCAGATGTCGACGTTCTGGTAGTGCCACGAAAAAGCGTAGCTGAACCGGTCGCCCAATGTCTTGACGCAATCGGCCCAGTAACTCGCCTGTTCGATCGTCGCGACCGGACAATCGGGTGTTTCCAGTAGCGCGCCCTTCGCCAGCAAGCGGCGAATGTCGGCGCGGGTCTGCGGCCTGACATTGTCATAGGCGATCCGCGCGACCGTCTCATGACCATATTCCCACCAGGCGGCGGCGGGGGTCGAACACAGCAAGACCGCAGCAAAGGCGGCGAAAAATCGAATCGGCATGGATCGTCTCTAGCGCTGTCCATGGCATTTGGGCAGCCGCCGCGACGTCAGGCCATTTCCAACTCCGACCTTTTGAGGACCAATCGCCATTCGTCCAGGTCGACCAGCATCGCTCGCGCTGCCTGTTCAATCAGGTCGGCGCTGCGGGCAAGATCGCCTTGCTGGTCAGCCAGCTGAACGGATATCGACCGCAAGGTTTGCGCGGTCGACTGCGATCGCTGCGCGCTACCGGCAAAATCACCCTGCGATCGGATCCCGAAAATCGAGGTCGCGATGGCGGGAAGTCCGGCCGAGACCAGAGTCAGCCAATCCTGGTAATCGCCGATCCAGGCGGGCGCGATCTTCATGCCGATTACCACGGAAGCCGACACCAGCACCGTCGCGAGAAACAATCCCGTGAAAATCAGCCCGAGACGATGGTCGAGCTGCTCCGCCTGCCGCGCCGCACCTTCATTATAGGAAATCTGGGAATCGATTTCGTGCGCCGCAATTGCAGCGATCAAATTGTCGGCGCGTTTCTGGTCGATGTCGCCATTGGGGCAGCCCATCGCGCGCCACATGCCCGCCGCATACCAGTCGATCCACCGCCGCGGGATCGGATCGGTCATGCTGCCGGGCGGTTCCGGCGCTGCAACGCCCAACAGCTTCAGGCTGCGCATCGGGCGAAGCCGCTCGGCCAGGTGCCGATAATCCAGCCACCGCCGCTGCCACTCGCGCCGGGTTCCGAAAATGGTGTTTGCAATCACGGCAATCGCGACCAGGAATTCCATCGCCGCAAGCTCGAACTGGCGGTGCGGAAACAGGAATGCGCTCAGCCCGATCAGGGCCGCTGTTGCCATCAGGCTGAAGTTGAAGACGTGCCCGCTCCGGAATGTCTGCGCGTAATAACTCGCCAGCCGGTCGCTCCAGGCGTAGGCCTGCTCGATCAGGTCCAGCGGTGCCGTCACGCCGTGCCGGTCCGAGCAATTGGTGGCGAAGCTGCGCCATTCATCCTCGATCGCACGAACGCATGCCGATTCCCGCCAGTTGCTCGCACGGATGCGTTTGACGCCAGTCAGGGTCAGCAATAGCGGGAACTCGATCCGGCCACGAATGCGCCGCGCCTTTTCGCTCCTGAAGTCGAACAGGTGGCGCTGCTCGATCAGGTCGGACGGCGGCGACAGCATGGCATCCATCACCCACTGCAATTGCACTTCGTCGAGCGGACGTCGAATGGTCCGCTCGAAAGCGCTCCGGGTCACGACGAGAGGATCGAAGGCGCTCCACATCAAGCCGACTTCCGATTCCGCGGCCGTGCCAATGTGAATGACCGGAACGCCAGAAGACACGGCCAACTGGACAATCTCCGCCGTGCCACCGCGACCACGCGGTGGAGCGCCATCCCACAAGGCAATAAGGACATCGCAATGCGCGACCGTCGCTCGGCCGGCCAACAGGTAACTTTCCGCCTCATGCTCTCGGCTGCCGGGCAGTTCCAGGGTGCAGCTTGCCCGCTCGATCAGCGAGTCAAAGGTCTGGGCCGGATCCTCCTCGACGAAATCGCGGGCATATTCGTCGCGCGCAAACGGAAGGACGGCCTGCAACCGCCAACCATGCTCCAGCGCCGCCTCGGCGGCGATCTGGTCGGCGCCGTCGGCCAGTGGCGACACCAAGGTGAACACCGGGTCGGCCGGCGAAAATGCGCCGCTGCTTTCCAACCGATCGTGCAGCTCTGAGCGCAACTTTCTCGATCATCGCCAGTGCGGACGCGATCTCGACCCCGACCTTTTCTCTCCGCGCCGGATCGATCGCCGCCAGCCGGTGCCCGGAGACACCGACCGTCAGCGCAAAGGGAAGCCGCGGTGGGCCCGAAGGCTGTTCGCCTCTGATGCTGCGGCTCCTAACCTAGTTCGTTCGACGCTTCGGGCCCCGCGACCAAGGCACGAACCGATCGCAAAGACATATCGGAAATGCAAATCGGCTCACCTTCGCTCGAAGGCAAATCCAATAGCAGCCCCAACGATGGCGCCGAGAACACCGTAGATCAATGCCGAAGAGGCGACGAAGGAATTGGTCGCAAGCACTGCAGTCGCTAACCCGACAAGCGCACCGGCTATCGAAGAGGCGATCGGCGCTCGCAAGCTGGAGCGATCGTAACCGTTCATGCCCTGATTTTGGTTGCTTCCGCCAGGATCGAGCATGACGTAGTCCGCCTGTGTAGGATTGATTACGCTCTTGTCGACAAAATTGAGTGTGAACTGAAAGTCTTCTGCGATCAGGTCCATGTTGAAGACGACGATCCATTCTCCATTCGGATCAACCTCGTCTACCCAGATGACGCCCGGCAAATGACTTGGCGATTGCGGGCAGCCGGCTCCTTTTTGAACCCACATTGCGTCGTCGAGACTGTTCACGAACCGCAGAGACGAATCCTTGAAGTCCTTTATCTGGAAGGTGATTACATAAAAATCGACCTTCTTCATCTTGTCGTGGTTCTTGTTAAAAACAATCCGATCGTCTTTTCCAATTACTTTCCCATTATCGGTCAGAATTGGCGTCGGCTTCGGCGGATTGCCGGTCATTGTTTCGACGATTTCGTAACTACGTTTCTTGTTCCCCATGTTCACCTCCATCATGAAATTTCTAATCAGTTCACTCGGCGAAACCCGCCCGACCTGAGCTTGGCGACCAGCGGTCGCGCCTCGACCGACCGACCCAGACGGGACAAGAGCGCCGAGCGCTCGAAAATCTCTCTGGGGCGCGCGTTGATGTCGGGCCGCAGCAACGAGAGGCCGGCAGCCCATGTTTTCCTGGCAGCTTCGCGTTCGCGCATTTGCTGCTGAATGTCGCCGACCAGCCGCAAGGCAGCAGCGATTCCAAAGGCGTCCGCAATGCGATCGGCGCTACGTTCGCCTCTTGCCGACGCGACGGCTTGCCGGGCAAACGACAAAGCTTCATCCATCGACCCGCCGCGCAGGGCGACATTCGAACGAACGATCAGGCAGTCTGTCTGAAGACTGTGCCACAAAGCCAAGTTCGAAATCTTTCCGACGAAGTTCGTCCACCTGTTTGCACCCTGCAACGACATGTGTTGCCGCTTCGGATAGAGAACCGAGGGAAATCAGTGACCTGGCCATTTCCAAATGAATACCCGCCGCAAATCCCTTGTAGTTGGCGTTTTCAAATTCCACGGACATGAGGGAATCCACTTCCCGGATGGCGATGCGCAATTGCTCCGTTGCGACTTTCGGTTGACCCTTGTCGCCAAGCAAGATGCTCAAGGCTTGTCGCGCCGGGATCAAATCCTCCCGAAGCCTGATATCACTGGTGCCGACCTTGAGTTTGGCCTCCAGAAACTTGATTTGCTCTGTGCGGGCCACGATTGCCAGATCCAGCTTGCCCTCGTCGCGACGCGAGTCACCGAGCCAGGCCAGAATGTTGCTCAGTTCGATCTGATAGTCGCGATTTCTCGGGTTGTTCGCGGCGATTTTCTGCATCGCGGGTAACGCAACATCAAACTGCTTCGCGGCCTCTGCAAATCGCCGCTGATAGTAAAGAATGATCCCGATATTCTCGTTCGCGTAAAGTCTCTCCATCAGCCATCGCGGGCTGTCGGGCTCTGTGGCCACCATACGATCGGCAAGCACTTTATATTCGCGGTAGGAGCGCTCCCCTTCGGCCAGATCGCCTCGCTTCACCATGAGGTCGCCGACATAGAATACGTTTTGCGCATGATCGAACAGCTTTTCGGGGTCGTCGGGATAGCGCCCGATTAGTTCGGCTGTTCCGCGCCTGGCTTCCAGATAGCGCGCAAGGGCGGCGTCGGTATCGCCCCGATCCGTCGCGATCTGGCCCAGCAACGTCAGTGCCCGGCTACGTTGGGCAAGCTGGTCATCCGTCAATTCCTTCTGGTCCTGACGTTCGTAGAAAGCCAGCGCGCGGGCGCCGACTTTGTCGAGCGCGTCGAGCCTTGCCGATTGGCTGGAGCTCGTCTTTTAGATCGCCAAGCATGAACCCGACGAGACCTTCGGCGGCACGCCGTTCGTCGCGGGCGGCATCCCGCGCGTTGATAGCGAACACCGACATGCCGGACGTGAATGCCATCCCTGCAAGCGATGCGGCGGCGATCCACGTCATTCGTTTCTGGCGGCGCTGCTGATCACGCTGGACGAGATCGTCGAGCCCGACGTCGAGCAGGCCCGCGA
Organism: uncultured Alphaproteobacteria bacterium; assembly: GCA_963843855.1. Taxonomy (GTDB): domain Bacteria; phylum Pseudomonadota; class Alphaproteobacteria; order Sphingomonadales; family Sphingomonadaceae; genus Sphingomicrobium. The sequence goes on along the minus strand of CAWJMA010000006.1, from coordinate 18,848 downwards.
TAATCTTCAGCGTGCCAAGCTTCCATCCGTCGCCGCTCTCGCGAAGGTCGGCGGCGATCGGCTCGGCCGGTTTGCCGGTTTGCTTGCCGCGCTTGTCGATCTTCTGGAGAAGCGACGGCGGAAAACATTCGTGGCGCGGGTCCGCCGCGAAAGGCTCCCCGTCCACGATGGCCGCAAGGACTCGTTCTTCGCCATGGAGCCGCTTGAAATCGCGGATTTCCTGATCGACCCAGCGCGATGTGGCGGCGGCGGGCGAGCAAATGACGATAAGGTAGCGCGAATCTGCGAGGGCCTCCTTAATTTCCCGGCCCAGGATCGCTCGAGGCTGCGAGCTCCTGCCGATCGCGGAAAATCGGGGTCAGCCTTGCCGGAATTGCACCGAAAGGATGCCCGCGACCGACCAGCAGCTTCGGCGTGCGGTACGTTTCCAGCTGTTTATGAAGACGTTCCGCCTGGGCAACGTCGGCATGCGAATAGCTGACGAATGCCCAGTAACGGTGACCAGCGTCGCCCGCCGCCGCCGGTTTGGCAGCAGCGCCAGTTCCACGCGCCGGAAGGGCATGCTCGTTCACTCAGCCACCCCCAATCTTGCTGACCCACGGCAATAGCAGAGATTTGCCTGCCGGGCGATTCGCGATGCTTGCTTGGCGCTCGGGGCGCCGCCGACTATATGGCGGTCATGTCCATTCGACCCTGGCGCGATATCGCGCGTCGCCCGTCCCGTCAGATCATGGTTGGCAATGTCGCCGTCGGCGGCGATGCGCCGGTGACCGTTCAGACGATGACCAACACGCCGACATCAGACGTCAAGGCGACGGTCGACCAGATCCGCCGCTGCGAAGAAGCGGGCGTCGACATCATCCGGGTATCGTGCCCCGATGTCGAATCAACGACTGCGCTGAAGCAGATCGTCCGTGCATCGCGAGTGCCGATCGTCGCCGACATCCATTTCCATTACAAACGCGCGATCGAGGCGGCTGAGGCGGGCGCTGCGTGCCTTCGCATCAACCCCGGCAATATCGGGTCGGCCGAACGGGTACGCGAGGTCGTCAACGCCGCCAAGGCGAATGGCTGCGCGATCCGAATTGGCGTCAACGCCGGGAGCCTCGAGAAGGACCTGCTCGAAAAATATGGTGAGCCGTGCCCCGAAGCGCTGGTCGAAAGCGCGCTCGATCATATCCGAATTCTCGAGGATCACGATTTCCGCGAATACAAGGTTGCAGTGAAGGCCAGCGACCTGTTCCTCGCCGTTGCCGCCTATCAGCAGCTTGCCGAGCAGGTCGATTGTCCGCTTCACCTTGGAATTACCGAAGCCGGCGGTTTCGTCGGCGGGACGGTGAAATCGTCGATCGGCATCGGATCGTTATTGTGGTTTGGAATCGGCGACACGATCCGGGTCAGCCTGTCGGCGGAACCGGAGGACGAGGTTCGCGTCGGCTATGAAATTCTCAAAGCGCTGGGAATTCGAAATCGCGGCGTTCGCGTCGTCTCCTGCCCTAGTTGCGCGCGCCAGGGGTTCGACGTTATTCGAACGGTGCAGGCGCTCGAGGAGCGGCTGCAGCACATTCGGACTCCGATGTCCCTCAGCGTTCTTGGTTGCGTCGTCAACGGGCCGGGCGAAGCACGCGAAACCGACATCGGGATCACCGGCGGCGGCAACGGCAAACATATGGTCTATCTGTCGGGCGTGACCGACCACCACGTCCAGGACGCCGACATGATCAACCATATCGTCAACCTGGTGGAAGCAAAGGCGGCGCAAATCGAAGCGGCGAGTGTCCTCGAAGAGGATGCGGCGGCATAATCTTCCAACCGGGGGTTGGTCGGTGAAAGCGTTTCTCATTGGTGCGTGGCAGGCGCTGCGCGATCTCTATCCCGCGGGAACCCGCCTTTTCTGGCTTGCGCCGCTCATTCCGGCGTTGGTGATTGTTCCTGAGTTCATGCAGCACGTCGTCGAGGTCAAGCTCGGCATGTTCGAGAGCAAGGATGTGTTCAAGGCGCTCCAGAACGATCCGATGCGCTGGAATTTCGCTTATGCAAAGATCGCCGGACTGTGGCTCGCCATCCTGGCGTCCGCACGGTTTTGGGGTGTCCGGCATCGCGAAGGCCGTTGGTGGGATGTGCGCGACATTTGCTGGACACCATTGCTGCTGGGACTGGCTATCTTTGGCGGCCTGGGATCATTGCCCGCACTTTGGGACGGGCAGCTGGAGCCTACCGTGGACACAACGCTAGAGATACTGGTCGGCCTGATAACCCTTCCCGGTCTTCTCCTCATTGTTGGGGGCCTGTTTGGCGATCCGCTGCCGCGAGCACGGACATTGGTCCTTCGCAGCTGGCCGTATCTCCTTCTGATCGTCGTACTTGTCGCGATCGGATTCGGTCCGGCGGCCTGGGTCCACCAGAAGAATCATGTTTGGGCGATGGGCCTTGCGCCATTTCCGTTGTGGGCGATCATGGTTTGGGATTCATTGCTGGTCGGGTTCCTTGCCTGTCTCGCCGGAACGGCCGTCGCGTTGGGTTATCGACTATTTGCCGAGAATTCTAAGCGCCGCCATTAGGAATCCGTTGACGAACAGAGCGTAGCATCCAGCCGATGGGACGCCTGTATTTCTTCGTCATTGCGATCGGCCTTGCTGTCGGGTTGTTGATGCCCGCCAGCTTCCGCAGCGGGGAGAGCTCAGGGCCGGTGAGCAGTGAAGCGCCCCAAACCCGGGTCGTGGATGCGCCGCGCTATGCAAACCAGATGGTGCCGTCGCGCCTGACCGGCAATGCTGGCGGCGCGACGATCCTGTCGCGCGGCGAAGGCGGGCATTTTTTTGCCGAGGCGTCGGTCAACGGAATGAGTGTGAATTTCCTCGTCGATACCGGAGCCACCGGGGTGGCGCTGACCACGCAAGACGCGCAGCGTATCGGGCTGGTATTCGCGCCTTCCGAATTTTCCGTGATCGGCAGCGGCGCCTCCGGACCTGTCCGCGGTAAGCTGATTGTGCTCGACCGGGTCGCGATGGGCGGCAAGACGGTCGAACAGGTGCCCGGCGCAATCCTCGAACATGCGGAAATGTCGCTGCTCGGTCAGTCTTTCCTCGCACGAATGGGGAAGATCGAAATCGAGGGCGACGAAATGGTGATTCGCTAACGCTCGCCGCTTCCCTTTGCACCGCGCTCGTCTATGGCGCGAAGCAGCGATGAACGACGTCAAGCAACAACCTATCGCCGCTTTCGCGGTTGCGCTGGTCGGTATCCTCGCGCTGTCGACGATGGACGCGGTGATGAAGGGGCTGAGTCAGGAGATTGGCGCATTTGCGACGATGTGCTGGCGCGCGATCCTGGCCGTCTCAATGCTTTCGGTCCCTTATGTCGTTACCCGCAAGAAATGGCCGACCCGGCGGGCCATGCGTTTTCACGTCCTTCGCGGATTGCTGATGATTCCGATGAGTTTTCTGTTTTTCTGGGGCCTTGCGCGAACGCCGATGGCGCAGGCGATCGCACTGACCTTTGTGGCCCCTCTGATTGCGCTAGTCCTTGCTGCGATGCTTCTCGCTGAACCAGTCGGGAAGCGGATGGTAAGCGGCTCGCTGCTTGCCTTCGTCGGGGTCGTCCTTATCTTCATTGGGCAGGGCCGGGCGGAACTTGGTCCCGACGCGCTCAGGGGATCGATTGCCATCCTGGGATCGGCGATCTGCTACGCTTTCAACATCGTCGTGATGCGGCGGCAGGCGCAGAACGCCGGCCCGATGGAAATCGCGTTTTTCCAGTTCGTCGTGACCGGTCTGGGGTTTTGGGCAATCGCCGTCCTCGTCGGCGCACCTACCTATCCGTCCGGACACGAATCGGCGTTGTTTCTGGCGACCCTTCTGTCGATTGCCGGGATGTTGCTGCTGGCTTGGGCCTATGCCCGTGCTGGCGCGGCCTATCTCTCTGCGACTGAATATTCAGGCTTCGTCTATGCGATGATCCTAGGCTGGCTGTTGTTTCAGGAACGGGTCTCGCCATGGACGCTCGGCGGCGCGGTTCTGATCATTTCTGGCTGCGTCCTTGCCGCGCGGACACGGCAATTGCCGCACCCGACACTGGAAACGTCGGCCTAGCCCGATCCGCGTGAGACGTCATGAAGTGATTCATGATGGACATAGGCCTGGCGATAAGCACAGGACTTGTTGAAACTGGATTCAAGGAGAAGGAACGATGGCTTGGTTCTGGCTGATCGTCGGCGGCATATTCGAAGTCGGCTTCACCACCTCGTTACGGTTTGTCGATGGCTTCAGGAACTGGCCGTGGACGCTCGCCTTCCTCATATCCGTCGGGATCAGCATGGCATTGCTGGAATATGCCGCGCGTTCGATCCCGATGGGCACGGCCTATGCGGTCTGGGGCGGCATCGGCGCGGTAGGGACGGTGGTTGTCGGGATCCTCTATTTTGATGAACCTGCGAGCATTGTTCGCGGATTGCTGATCCTCGTCATCATTGGCGCGATTGCGGGTCTTCGAATGACGGGTTGATGAGGGCCGGTAGGTTCACCTGTCGTTTGACGGTCAAATTCGCCCATTTGTCGAAGTGGCGGAACAAGACACAAGGCGTTCATGTTGCAGCGCAAAGGGTAATGACCATGACGCGCACCGCCATATTCCTCCTCGCAGCAGCATCGCCGCTGCCACTTGTCGCCCAGACGATTCCTTCGGCCGAGCCCGCTCCGGTCCAATCTTCGTCTCCGACCAACGTCGATCCGATGATGGGCGAGGATGAAGAACCGATCATCGTCAACGGCGGTCGGGCACGAGGCTCCGTCATTGGCGACATCCCGCCCGAGAACACGCTCGACAGCCGCGATATCCGCGCGACGGGCGCGACCAGCATTTCCGAATTGCTGGATGCGGTGTCGGCGCAGACCGGAAGCGCTCGTGGTCGTTCGGGCGGACGTCCGATCCTTCTTTTGAATGGGCAGCGAATCTCGGGTTTTCGCGAACTCCGCGATCTTCCGCCGGAAGCGATCCAGCGGATGGAAATCCTGCCCGAGGAAGTCGCGCTGAAATATGGCTATGCCGCCGATCAGCGGGTCGTAAACATCGTGCTTCGTCCGCGCTTCCAGGCAACGACGGCCGAATTGCGCGGTGAAGCGGCGACGGACGGCGACTTTTCCAGCGGCCGTGCCGAAGTCACGCGACTGACGATCCGCAATGACAAACGAACATCGCTGAACCTTCAGGTTGGCGGCACTAACCCACTCTACCAGAGCGATCGCGACATCCGTCTCGATCCCAATTCCGCGGTAGACGAGCGCGACGCGCGAACCCTCATCGGTGCCGCCCAGAATGCGCGCCTGACCGCGACGCACAACCGCCCTCTGGGCACGACCGGCGGTTTGACAGTCACCGGCGAGGCGGGGATCACGCACAATCGAAGCCGGTTCGGCCTTGCCGATTACGACAACGTCAGTCTGCTCACCCGCAATTCCACGACCTTGACGCTGGGGCTCGGTTCCGTCGCAAATGTTCAGAAAGGCAGTTGGCGGCTGTCGGCGACCGCCGCTGCCGATTACGATCGAACAATCAGCGATTCGGATCGCAATTTTGCCGGCATCGTGACCGACGACAAGAGCCGTTCGGTGCGAACCGCTTTCGCAACGGATGCCACGGCCAACGGACCCTTACTAACTCTCCCGGCCGGGAAGGCGACGGCCACTTTCAAGGTCGGTCTGTCGCGGATCGATCTGGACAGCGCCGCGCGGCGACGCGACATTTTTACGCAGACAAGCTTTGGGCGGACCCAGGCCGATGGCGCAGCGAACATCGATCTGCCGATTACCGATCGGGACAGCGCAATCGGACGAATTGGCCTCAACGCCAATGCCGGAATTTCCGAGCTAAGCGATTTCGGGACGCTAATTAAATATGGCGGCGGGTTGCAATGGTCGCCAGCCCGTCGACTCAATCTTCTTGCAAGTTTCACGCGCGAGGAAGGGGCACCGACGCTTCAGGATCTCGGCAACCCCCTGATTGAAAGCGACGGCATCCCGTTTTTTGATGCCGTCAACGGCGAGACGGTCAATGTCACCACGCTGACGGGTGGGAACCCTGACCTTTCCGCCGATCGACGGACCGTCTGGAAGATTGGTGCGAACTGGCAGGCATTGGAAAACCCCGACCTTCGTCTGCGTGCTGAATTCATCAGCGAGCGAATCGACAACCCTCAGATCGGCTTCCCGGCCGTGACTCCCGCGTTGGAAGCGGCTTTCCCGGATCGCTTCGTGCGCGATGGTGGCGGCACATTGGTCCGGGTCGATCTCCGACCGGTCAACGGCTCGCAGTCGCGCCGCGACCAGGTGCGTTGGGGGTTCGATTTCTCCAAGGAGCTGAAATCCGCTGCCCCGAACCGCGAACAAATCGCTGCTTTTCGCCAGCGTTTTGCTCCCGGCGGAGCAACCCCGGCGCAAACCCGTCCGTCGGCTCCTGGAGTCCCCGCCGCTCCCCCGGCCACTGGCGCTGCGCCGCAGAGCGAGGCTGCACCGACCGCGCCTCCGAGCGCCGCCGGGCGCGGACCCGGCGGCGGTGGCCGCGGCGGAGGATTCTTCGGAAATCGTAATGGCGGTCGGCTCAATGTGTCGTTGACCCATACCGCCACGCTCAAGGACCAACTGGAAATTGCGCCCGGCCTGGCACCGCTCGATTATCTCGACGGCGAAGCCTCCGGCGGGACGGGTGGTCGCTCTCGCCACGTGGTGGAATTGCAGGGCGGATATTATAATAATGGTATCGGCGTTCGGCTGACCGGCAATTGGCGCAGCGCAACGAGGGTCGACAGCGCGGTTGGGCCCGATCTTCGCTTCGACGACTACGCCACTCTCGACGTCAGGCTGTTCGCGAACCTTGGCGAACGCTTCGACCTCGTGTCGAAGAATCCGTTCTTTATCGGAAGTTCGGTCCGTTTCGAGGTGAAGAACATCCTCAACGAGCGGCCCACCGTACGGGGCGCCGACGGAATCGTGCCTTATGCCTACGAGGCTGACCGGCTCGAACCGATTGGGCGGACCATCGGGATCAGCTTCCGGAAGTTGTTCCTGCCCGCCCGCTTCTTCCAGCGTGGCGGACCGCAGCGTCCGGCGTCGAACTAGGCGCGGACTGCTTCAGCTCGAGCCACGGAATCCAGCACCACCTGGCGCGCCGCATCGGCATCGCCCCAGGTGCCGACGCGCACCCACTTTTCGGGCTCGAGGTCCTTGTAGTGGGTGAAGAAATGCTCGATCTGCTCGACCACGATGGGCGGCAAATCGGTATAGTCGGCGACGTCCTTATAATAAGGCGACACCTTGGTGATCGGCACCGCAAGAATCTTCTCGTCGCCGCCGGCCTCGTCCTCGAGGAAAAGCACCCCGACCGGACGGACGGCGATCACCACGCCGGGCTGGAGCGTCCAGCGCGTCATCACCAGGCAATCGAGGGCATCGCCGTCGTCGCACAGGGTCTGCGGGATGAACCCGTAATTGCACGGATAGCGCATTGGGGTGTGCAGGATGCGATCGACGATCATCGCGCCGCTCTTCTTGTCGAACTCATATTTGACGGGCTCGCCGCCAATCGGGACCTCGATGAGCACGTTGATGTTATTCGGCGCATCGGCACCGACGGGTATCAGGTCAATATTCATGATGTTGGGGCCTCTAGGCGCTCCGCGCATTTGTGAAAACCGCAAAATATGCCAAGGGCCCATGCAATGAGTGAAACGCCAAAGCCAATCCGCGGAATGCAGAGCATGATCGGTGAGGAAGCCGACCGTTTCCACACGGTGGTTGCCGCGTTCGATCGCGTCCGGCGCCTCTATGGCTTTCGACGCGTCGAGGTTCCGGTGCTTGAGCCGACAGCAGTGTTCGCCCGGACAATGGGCGAAACGACCGATGTCGTGTCCAAGGAGATGTATTCATTCGAGGATCGCGGCGGCGATTCGGTAACGCTGCGCCCCGAATTCACGGCGGGGATCGCGCGCGCCTACCTCAGCGAAGGCTGGCAGCAATTCGCGCCGCTGAAGGTCGCTACCCACGGTCCGGCATTTCGCTACGAGCGTCCGCAAAAAGGCCGCTTCCGCCAGTTCCACCAGCTCGACGCGGAAGTGCTTGGCAGCGCCGGCCCTCAGGCCGACGTCGAATTGCTTGCGTTCGGATCGCAATTGCTGGCCGAGCTCGGGATCGGCGGCGTCACGCTCAAATTGAACACCCTGGGTGACGGGCCGAGCCGGGAAGCATGGCGCCAGCAACTTATCGCGCATTTCGCGGCGAACCGCAGCGAATTGAGTGAGGACAGCCAGGATCGGTTGGCCCGCAATCCGCTACGCATCCTCGACAGCAAGGATCCGCGCGATCGCCCCTTCGCCGACAGTGCGCCGACCATGACCTTGAGCGCGGAGGCCGAGGACTTTTTCGGCCAGGTTCGCGCCGGTCTCGACGCGGCAGGTGTGGGGTACGAACTTGCGCCGCACTTGGTTCGCGGTCTCGATTATTATCGCCACACCGCCTTCGAATTCGTCACCGACCAACTCGGCGCCCAAGGCACCGTGCTGGCCGGCGGTCGCTATGACGGCCTGATCGAGCAACTCGGCGGTCCGCCGACGCCGGCGGTGGGCTGGGCGGCCGGGATCGAACGGCTGGGGATGCTGATCGATCAACCTGGTGGTGAAACCATCGACGTTGCCGTGGTCGTCGAAGACGATTCCGTGGCCTCGGTCGGATGGAAGGCGCTGGCCGCATTGCGCACGGACGGCGTTTCCGCCGAATTGTTTGCCAGCGGAAGCCCTCGCAAGCGCTTCGACCGGGCCGTCAAGAAGGGCGCTGGTGAAATTCTGATTATCGGTGTCCGGGACGGCCAATTGACGACACGTTTCAAAACGAACGGCCTTTCGAAGGCCGAAGCCATCTTGTCTGGGGTCGAACTGGCAATCCAATGAAACCCATCTCGCTCGACAAGATCGTCTCGATCGAGGCGAAGCGGCACGAGATTGCCGACGCGATGGCAGAGCCCAATCTGGCGCCGGAAGAATTCGTTCGGCTGTCCAAGGAATATGCCCACATCGAACCGGTCGCTGCGGCGGCGCGCGAAGTCCGCCGACTTCGCGCCGAGCGCGACAGCCTGGACGCGATGACCCGCGATGCCGATTCGGACATGCGGGCGATGGCCGAGGAGGAATTGGCCGAAATCGAACGGAAGCTGCCAACCGCCGAACGCGCGCTGGCGCTGAACCTGCTGCCCAAGGATTCGGCGGATGAACGTGCCGCGATGCTCGAAGTGCGTGCCGGGACCGGCGGCGACGAGGCGGCGCTGTTTGCCGGCGATTTGCTGCGTATGTACCAGCGCTTCGCTGAAGAGCAGGGCTGGAAGTTCGAGATGATCAGCTCATCGGTGTCCGACGTCGGCGGGATCAAGGAAGCGGTCGCTTCGATCAACGGCGCAGGCGTGTTCGCCAAGCTGAAGTTCGAAAGCGGCGTTCACCGCGTCCAGCGCGTCCCGGTTACCGAAAGCGGCGGACGAATTCATACCTCCGCCGCTACCGTCGCCGTCCTTCCCGAGGCCGAGGATGTCGACGTCCAGATCGACGACAAGGATCTTCGGATCGACGTCTATCGCTCGTCTGGTCCCGGCGGGCAGTCGGTCAACACCACCGACAGCGCGGTTCGGATCACCCATCTGCCGACCGGCCTGGTCGTCATCCAGCAGGATGAAAAGAGCCAGCACAAGAATAAGGCCAAGGCATTGAAGGTGTTGCGCACGCGCCTGTTCGAACTGGAGCGCGAGCGGCTGGCCAATGAGCGTGCCGGTGCGCGCAAATCGATGGTTGGCTCGGGCGATCGTTCGGAGCGCATCCGAACGTATAATTTCCCGCAGGGTCGTGTGACCGATCACCGCATCAACCTCACGCTACACAAGCTTGACGAAATCCTCGCCGGGCCGGGCCTTCGCGAACTGGCCGAGGCGCTGATTTCCGAGGACGAGGCGGCGCGGCTGGCCAGTCTCGACGACGTGTGAGCGCGCTTGAGCGGTCGCTCAATCGCGCGACCGACCTCCTCGCCAAGTCCAGCGATACGGCGCGGCTCGATGCCGAATTGTTGATGGCGCATGCGCTGGGGATCGAGCGCGACCGGCTGATCCTCAATCCGCCGACCGGAAGCGCGCCGCCGACCTTCGATCGACTGGTCGCGCGTCGCGCATCGGGCGAGCCGGTCGCCTATATCACCGGGCGCCGCGCATTCTGGAATATCGAACTGGAGGTCGGCCCTGGCGCACTTGTCCCCCGACCGGACAGCGAGACGCTGATCGCTGCGGCAATCGAGCATTTTGCGGGCTTCGACCGGCCAAAGCGAATTCTCGATCTTGGCACCGGACCGGGCACCTTGTTGCTCGCGGCCCTGGATCAGTATCCCAAGGCGACGGGGATTGGCGTCGATGCATCGGATGCGGCGCTGGAATATGCCCGCGCGAACGCCAAACGTCTAGAGATCGCGCCGCGCGCGACCTTCAAACGGGGCGATTGGGCGAAAGGAATCAACGAGCGGTTCGACCTCGTCCTCATCAACCCACCCTATGTGGCCGACGATGCGGAGCTTGGCCCCGGCGTCGCCGAATTCGAGCCGGTCGAGGCGCTGTTCGCGGGGCCGGACGGCCTCGACGATTATCGGCGCCTTGCGCCTGAAATCGCGCGCTTGCTCGCGCCGCTCGGGCTGGCGGCGATCGAAATCGGCTACGATCAGGCCGAAACTGCCGCCCAGGTTTTCCGCTCGGCTGGCCTTCAGCCACGGCTTGCGTTCGACCTTGGCGGCAGACCGCGCGCCTTGCTTATTGCCGCTTGATACGAAAAGACTTGGAATTTCAGACTGTCCCCTTTACATCCGGGGGCAGGGACGGGGCTGCACTCACGAAAATTGACGCGCTCCCGACTGATTTCCGATCGCCCTGCCGTGCTGTCGCCGATGTCGGCTCCATGCGGCAACACCAGCCCGATGAGATTCGGGTGGCGATTGGGGAAACCGCCTCTTCCGTTGAAGGGATGAGAGAACAAGGAGTGCCGCCACGGCGGCGCCGGTGCGACAGGGAACATCAGTTTGATCAACAACCGTCAAAGTGGCCGCCGTCGCGGTCGCGGTGGACAGCGTCCCCCGGGCATGTCGGGTAATAGCGGCAATGCGCGTGATACCCGCCAGCGTGGCAACGCCGCGCAGCTTCTCGAGAAGTATAAGAACATGGCGCGCGATGCCCAGCTTGCTGGCGATCGTGTGCAGGCCGAATATTACCTGCAATTCGCCGATCATTATTTCCGGGTGCTCGACGAAGGTCGCGCCAAATATGAGGAACAGCGGCGCCAACGCGGCGACGATGATTCCGACGATGATATGGACGAAAGCGCCGACGCCGGTGGTTCCGACCTTGATTCTGACGGCGATGATCGTGCGCAGCGCGGTCGCGGCAGGGATCGCGACGATCGTGATGATCGTCCGCAACGCAATGAGCGGCCGCAACGTACGGAACGTTCGGACCGCAATGAACGCCAAGACCGGCCGGAACGGACGGAGCGTCCGGAGCGGAGCGAAAATGCGGAGCGTCCCCAGCGGAGCGAACGGAAGCCCCGCGCCAACGGGCGTACGCGCGAAGCGGGTGATACGAAGGAAACCATCGGCCTCGACGTCCTCCCGCCTGCCATTGGCATCGGAACTTCAGGTTCGGGCGAACAGGACGAGGTACCCAAGCCACGCCGCCGCATAAGCAAGCCGCGCGCCGAAAAAGGGAATGAAGCCGAAGCTTGACTCGGTCTTCATGAGATTCAATCGGGCGGGTCCTTCGGGGCCCGCCTTTTTGCTGTCTGTAACCAAAGCGTAACGATCGTGTCACCAAGGCGTCACCGCCTCCGCCTATTGGAGACCCTGTCAGCGGCCGGGGAGGCCGCCAAGGGGACAAGACATGAACCGCTACACATTTTTCGCCGTCACGGCCGTGACGGCACTTTGCATTCCCTCGATCGCCGATGCGCGTTCGCTTCGCGCGGTGGGGTCGTCGACCGTTTACCCGTTCGCCAAGGCCGTTGCCGAGCGCGTTGCCCGCGCCAATCCGCGACTGGGCACGCCAGTGATCGAATCGGTGGGCACCGGCGGCGGCTTCAAGCTGTTCTGCGCAGGTGTCGGCGAACGCTTCCCGGATATCGCCAATGCGTCACGCCGCATGAAAGCGTCGGAAGCCAAGCAGTGCAGTGCCAATGGCGTTACCAAGGTGACCGAAATCCAGGTCGGACTCGACGGCGTTGCGTTGGCGACCGCGCGCGCCACCCAGATTCCTGGCCTGACCCAGCGCGATATTTATGCCGCGCTCGCCAAAAACCCCTTCGGCAAGCCGAATCGCGCCAAGACCTGGAAAGACGTCAACGCCAAATTGCCCGCTCTTCCGATCCGCGTTTACGGTCCGCCGTCGACGTCCGGCACGCGCGACGCGCTGGGCGAACTCATCATGACCCCGCCATGCGAAGCCAAGATGGGCGCGCTCAAGAAGAGCGACGAAAAGAAGTTCAAGGCGATCTGCACGGAAATGCGGACCGACGGCGCCTTTATCGAGGCCGGTGAGAACGATAATCTGATCGTCCAGAAGCTTGCCGCCAATCCCGGCACGCTTGGCATTTTCGGCTACAGCTTCCTTGAGGAAAATACGAGCAAGGTGAAGGGTGTATCGATCAACGGCATCCAGCCAACCTACCAGTCGATTTCCAGCTTCCAATATCCTGGTGCCCGACCGCTCTACATTTACGTGAAGAACGCCCATGTGAACGCGATTCCGGCGATCCGTGCCTTTGTCGCGGAATTCACCAAGGAAAGCGCGATGGGGCCGAACGGCTACCTCAAGCAGTCCGGACTGGTCGCCGCGCCCAACGGCGTACGTGCCCGCAGCCAGCAGGCGGCGCGCAACATGTCGCCGCTTAATCTCGCAAGCCTGAAATAGGCGCGTTCATCTTCAACAAAACGGGGCGTCCGCCGAACGGCAGGGCGCCCCACCCCCAGAAAAGGGCCGATTGCCCGGGGTACGACAAGAAAGATTAGCCATGACCCGCAAGATTCTCATCGCCGCGTTGCTGGGGACCAGCAGCTTCCTCATGACCGGAACCGCGTTCGCGCAGGATGCCGCCCAGGCCGCCGAGCCGACCGATCCCGATCCCAGTGATGCGACCGCCGATGCGGCCATTGCCAACGCCCAGCCAGTCGACGACCTCAACGCCAAGATCGAACTGCTGCAGGCGCAGGTCGAAGCGCTTCAGTCCGCGCTCGAAAACGTGCAGACCGCGCAGGCCAAGGCCGTTCCTTCGTGGAAGGGCGGACCGCTGTTCGAAGACAAGGAAGCCGGCTGGTCGTTCAAGCCGCGTGGCCGACTGATGTATGATGCCGGGTTCGTCAACGGGCCTGACGGTTACAGCAACAAGGGCCTCGGCTTCTCCAACGAGGTTCGCCGCGCGCGACTCGGTGTCGAGGGCACGGTGCCGGGCGGTTTTGGCTACAAGTTCGAACTCGACTTTGCCGACGGCGTTGAATTCGCCGACGCCTTCCTGACCTACAAGAAGGGCAACCTCGAATTCACCGCCGGGCAGCATAACAACTTCCAGTCGCTCGACGAATTGACCAGCTCGCTGCACAGCTCGTTCATCGAACGATCCGCCTTTACCGACGCGTTCGGGTTCGAACGCCGGGTCGGTGCCTCCCTGCAATATGCGAAAGGTCCGCTGCTGCTCCAGACCGGCGTGTTCACCGACAGCATTTCCGATCTCAATTCGGTCGGCGACGACAATAACAGTTGGAGCAGCGATTCGCGGATCGTCTATGCACCGAAGATGGGCGACAACCAGCTGCACTTCGGTGCAAGCTTCCACTATCGCGACATCAACGGGGCATCGAATGTCGTTCGCTATCGCCAGCGTCCGGCCATCCACACCACCGACGTTCGCTTCATCGATACCGGAAGCGTTACCGCAGCCCGCAGCGAAACCGGGCTTGGCCTAGAAGCGGCCGGAATCTTCGGCCCGTTCCATATCGCCAGCGAAGCATATTGGCAGAAGGTCGGCCGCGAGAACCTGTCCGATCCGACGTTCTTCGGCGGCTACGTCGAGGCCGGCTATTTCTTCACCGGCGAGACCCGCGGCTACAAGGGCGGCAAGTTCGATCGCGTGAAGGTTCTCAAGCCCTTCGACAAGGGCGGTTGGGGCTCGTTCGGCTTCAACCTGCGCTACGATTACCTCGACCTCGAGAGCAAGGGCATCGTGGGCGGAACGCAGAACGCGTTCCAGGCCTCGCTGAACTGGAAGCCGGTCGATTACGTCCTGTTTGGTCTCAACGCCGGCTATCTGAAATATGATGATGCAGCGATCGCAACGCTTGCCGGTGACCGCGATTACAGCGCGACCATGGTCGGCCTGCGCAGCCAGATCGATTTCTGATCTGCCCATAGATTTGCAAGTTGGTTGCGTAAGGGGCCCCTCGGCGAAAGTCGGGGGGCCTTGACTTTGTGAGATAATGTATCACGCTGTGGTTCGCCGATCAGGAGAGTGAAAGCATGCGTTTCATCGTTCTTGCCGCCGCCAGTAGCTTTTTCGCGGTTCCCGCCCTCAGCCAGATTCAGCCCGTCCTGCCATTACCTTCGCGAACGGCGCAGGGCGATGTCGCGGTGACGATTTACAACAATGACACCGCGCTGGTGCAGGATCGTCGCGAGCTGACCCTTCCGGCCGGTCGATCGAAGCAGGATTTCCCCGACGTGTCGGCGCAGATCCGGCCCGAAACGGTGACCTTGACCGGTAACGGGCTTGGCATCGTCGAACAGAATTTCGACTTCGACCTGCTGACCCCGGCCGCGATGATGCAAAAAGCGGTCGGCGAAAGCGTGACGCTGGTGCGGGTCAATCCGGCAACCGGCGCGGAAGTGCGGGAACGGGCGCGGATCCTGGCCGCCAACAGCGGCGTCGTCATGCAGATCGGCGACCGGATCGAAGTGCTTCGCGACGACGGCCTGCCGACCCGCGTGATTTTCGATCGAGTCCCCGAAACCCTTCGAGCTCGGCCGACCCTGTCGGTCACGCTGGACGCTTCGCGCGGTGGGCGGCAGCCGGCAACGCTCAATTATCTGACGCGCGGGCTTGGCTGGTCGGCGGATTATGTCGCGTTGTTCGATGAGGGCAATGGCACGATGGACGTGCAGGGTTGGATCACGCTGACCAACCGCAGCGGGACGCCCTACATCAATGCCAGGACATTGCTGGTCGCAGGCGCGGTCAATGCCGCAAACAACAACGCCCGCAACCGGTCGCAGCCGCCGGGCGGAATGGTCCGCGCGGGAACCGAGACGGCTGATCGCGAACGGCTTGGCGGTTTCTATCTCTATCCGCTCGCTGAACGGACGACGATTGCCGACAAGCAGACCAAGCAGGTCAGTTTCCTGGACGTCAACGGCGCCCCCGCTTCACGCGGCTATGAATTTCGCAACGGTTGGATGTCGACTGCGCCCGAGCCGGTCAGTGCCAATAGCGTGCTGCGGTTTTCCAGCGCGCGTGGTGGCGGGCTTGGCGACGCGCTTCCGGCCGGGGTGGTTCGGGTCTACCAGCGCGATGCCCGCGGAAATCCGCAATTCGTTGGTGAGCATCGCATCGGCCACACCCCGATGGGGTCGAGCCTGAGCCTTGCCACCGGCGAGGCGTTTGACGTGAAGGTCCGCTCGGTGGTCGAGGAGCGGACGCGGATTAGCTCGGACCGCTGGAAAACTCGGATGCGCTACGATCTGACCAACGCCGGCCCGAAACCAGTTGTCGTCGATCTGGTCCAGGATGGCCTGTGGGGTGACACAAGGATCGTCCAGGAAAGTCAGAAGAGCGAACGGCAGGATGCCGATCGGGCGCTGTGGCGGGTCACATTGCCAGCCAATGGCGAAGCCACCGTCACCGCCACCTTCGACACGCGTTACTAGGATCGCGCCGATGTGGCGACCGCTTCGCTCATCGGCCTGCTGGCCTTGCCGTCGCTCGCGGCGGCGCAGCCTGTCGTGGTCTCCGCAGCGCCCGACAAGGTTGCAGTGACCGTCTATCGCGATCCCAACGGATCAGGCGGCATGAATTTGCGCTGGTTGAACGGCTTTGCGTTGATCAGCGAAACCCGGCCGGTCGATCTCCCGGCGGGCGAAAGCGAACTTCGCTTCGAAGGCGTCGCGGGCGGCCTGATCCCGCAAAGCGCGGTAGTGAGCGGCCTCGGCGATTCGGTGCGCGAGAAGAATTGCGACGCCAAATTGCTGTCGCCGGGCACCCTGCTCGACGCCTCGCTAGGCGAGCGCGTGACTCTCAAGCGCACGTCCAAGGCGACCGGCAAGACGGTCGAGCAGCAGGCGATCATTCGCGCCGCGACCAACGGCATGGTGATCGAAACCGAAGCGGGAATCGAGACCCTGCGCTGCGACGGCGAGACCGAGACCCTGATGGCGCACCAGCTGCCCGCCACGCTTGTCGGCCAAGCCCACGCTGTCGACGCGGACAGTCGCGGCCCAGCCCTACCGCGGGCCGGTGACGCTGACTTATCTCAGCAGCAATTTCGACTGGCGCGCCCATTATGTCGCGACGCTTGGCGAAGACGGCAAGACGCTCAGCCTGTTCGCCTGGCTGACGCTGGCCAATGGCGATGAGACCGGTTTTGTCAACGCCGACACAATGGCGGTGGCAGGACGATTGAATCGGGAGAATGTCGAGCGCCTGCGCCCCGAGGCTCGGTCGATCAGCCTCAACTGCTGGCCGAGCCAGCGTACGCATGAGGGGCTGACGGTCGATGAAGATCAGTTCGACCTAACCGGAACGGTCACGGTCGAAGGTTTGATGGCACCGCCGCCGCCCCTGCACCAGAAGCCGAAGCCATCGTCGTGACTGGCGCGCGAATGATGAAGGCGGAGCGCGAAGATCTCGGTGACCTCAAGCTCTATCGGATCCCGATTTCCGTATCCGTCGCCTCGCGCTCACAGAAGCAGGTCGCGATGATCGAGCAGCCCAAAGCCAAGTTCCGCACGCTGTTTCGCTGGCGCGCCGCTTTCGACACGGTGCGCGACGAATCAAGCCCCGCCGAGCGCCTGCTGATCTTCGAAAATCGGCAATCGGACGGTCTCGGCCTTCCGCTCCCATCGGGTAGCTTCACGCTCTACGCGGAGCATGACGGCCGCCCCTTCCTAATCGGTGAAGGCGTCATGACCGACCGCGCCGTCGGCGAAAAGGTCGAGGTGCCGATTACCAATTCGCCAGGGGTGCGGGTGATTCAGCGGCTGGTCGAGCGCGACGACAAGAGCTTCGAGGTCGAACTTGTCGCCACCAACGACCAGCCAGCGTCGGTACCGTTCGAGGCCGTATTTCCCGACAATGGAACGCCGACGGGTGGTGCGCTCAAGAAACGCGATGGCGAGTGGGTCTGGTCGGCCACCATTCCCGCCAACGGCTCGAAGACCCTGCGCTTTCGCTATCGCAACCCCGGCTAGGCAGGATCGATCAAGCGCGGACAGTGATTCTCGTCGAGCGCGACGAAGGTGAATATCGCCTCTGTGACCTTTTTCTCGATCGTTCCGCGGTCGCGGGTCGCAACGACCTCGATCTTGATCGCCATCGACGTGCGCCCGACCCGCTCGATTTCGGCGTAGACGCTGATCAAGTCGCGCAGGTGGATTGGCTGAATGAATTCCATCTTGTCGATCGCGACGGTCGCGACCGACCCGCCGGCGCGGCGCGCCGCGACAATGCCCGCCGCAATATCCATTTGGCTGAGCACCCAGCCGCCGAAGATGTGGCCGTTGGCGTTGATGTCGCTGGGCCCCGGCACGACGCGCAAGATGGGGTCCTTGTACGATGCGCTGTTCATTCGTCCTCCGGTGAAAAAGTGGCGACGGCCTCGTCATGGCCGCTATTGTTGCTTGCAAAGATCAGCAGCATAAGCCCGCCCGCCAGTAGGACGCTCAGGAAAACGCCCAGGAAGGTCGCCAGCAGCATATGGATGCGAAGCTGGTCGGATTGTTGCCAGACCAACCATGCCGCGGTCGCCGCCACTGCCAGGGCAAAGCCGGCAACCAGGCGAATCGCACGGACGAATTGTACGCGATCGTGGGTTGGCGCCTTGGGCAAAGGGTCGTGACGGGGCATGGCTTCCCTTTGGCGGCGGTTCGTGAGACGTTCAAGGCTCGGCCAAACGGCGAAGGGAGAGCGGGATATGACCATCGCAAGGATCCTCTCGGGAAAGGGGGGCGACGTCGCGACGATCAGCGCAAGCTCGAGTTTTCGAGAAGCGGTCGGCGAGCTCGGTCGTCGGCGAATCGGTTCCTTGCTGGTGATGGATGGCGATTCGGTCGCTGGCATCCTGTCGGAGCGCGACCTGGTCTATTGCCTGAAGGATCATGATGCCGCCGCGCTCGACCGGCCGGTCGGCGATGTCATGAGCAAGCCCGCCATCACCGTAACCGCGCAGACCGAAGTGCTGTCCGCGCTGGCGCTGATGACCAAGCGCAGGATTTGGCACCTTCCAGTGGTCGATGACGGGCATTTGCTGGGAATCGTGTCGATCGGCGACCTGGTGAAGTACCGGATCGAGCGCATCGAATCCGAAGCCGAGGCGATGCGCACGTATATCCAGTCCGTATAGGAAGCGATTTCCCCTATATAAGGAATCGCGCGTGCGACGAGGGCCGCGAACGGCTGGAAATGTTCCAGTTTTTTGAAAAAACCCGTTGACGGGTGAAATAGTCACCCATATATGCCCCCTCACAGCAGCGGCGGCGGCCAACTGGCCCGCTACCGTTTCGTGTCTCTCTTAGTCGGAAATCGACACCCGGAA